>DASVDF010000079.1:0-93008 GCA_036381215.1 Woeseiaceae bacterium
ATGTGCGCGACGCCCTCGACCGTGATCGGACCGTCCACCGGCTGGCCGCCGGTCATCGCGACCGCGTCGTTCACGAGGATCTTGTACGTGATGTTGGCGCCCGCGGCGACCGCCTGGCGGATCGCCACCGAGCCCGAGTGGTAGAACGTGCCGTCGCCGAGATTCTGGAACGCGTGCCGGCCCCCGTTGAACAGCGAGCGCGTGATCCAGTTGATCCCCTCCCCGCCCATCTGGATCAGGCCCTCGGTGTCGCGGTCCATCCAGTTCGCCATGAAATGGCAGCCGATGCCCGCGAGCGCGATCGAGCCCTCCGGCACCTTCGTCGAGGTGTTGTGCGGGCAGCCCGAGCAGAAGTAGGGCGTGCGCGCGGCGCCCGTGATCTCGATCGGCGGGCCGGCCTCCGCGGCCAGCCGCGCCGCGCGTGCGGTGAGCTCGAGCCCGGGGAGCGCGCGGTCGAGGCGCTCGGCAACGATGCGCGCGAGCTGCATCGGCGAGAGCTCGCCGATCCACGGGATCAGCCGGTTTCCGCTCTCGTCCTCCTTGCCGATCATGCGCTCGGGCTTGCGGCCCGGGTAATCATAGAAGTATTCCTTGAACTGGCTTTCGATGATGCCGCGCTTTTCCTCGACGACCAGCACCTCGCGCTTGTCGCGCACGAACTCGAGCGCGGTATCGTGCGCGAGCGGCCACACCATGCCGACCTTGTACACGTCGAGCCCGATGCGGCGTGCCTCGCGCCCGTCGATCCCGAGCAGGCGCAGCGCTTCCATCAGGTCGAGATGGCCCTTGCCGGTGGTCACGATGCCGTAGCGCGCGTCCGGCGTGCCGAAGATGCGGCGGTCGATCGGGTTCGTCTCCGCGAAGGCAATGGTCGCCGCCTTCTTCGCTTCCATGCGTTCTTCGATCTGCGGGCCGGGATAATCCGGCCAGCGGATGTGCAATCCGTCCGGCGGCGGCACGAAGCCGGGCGGCACGCGGAACGCGGGCGGCGGCGGCAGCTCGACCGACATCGCCGATTCGACGGTCTCGGAGATCGCCTTGAAGCCGACCCACATGCCGGAGAAGCGCGAGAGGGCGATGCCGTAGAGCCCGTACTCCAGGTACTCGGCGACGTTCGCGGGGTTGAGGATGGGCATGAACCACGCGATGAACGCCGCGTCCGACTGGTGCGGCATGGACGAGGACACGCAGCCGTGGTCGTCGCCGGCGACGACCAGCACGCCGCCGTGCGGCGAGGAGCCGTAGGCGTTGCCGTGCTTCAGCGCGTCACCCGCGCGGTCGACGCCCGGCCCCTTGCCGTACCAGATGCCGAACACGCCGTCCACGGTCCGCGTCGGATCGGCCTCGACCTGCTGCGAGCCGAGCACGGCGGTCGCCGCGAGATCCTCGTTGACCGCCGGCAGGAAGCGAACGTCGTTGGCTTCGAGCAGCTCGCGGGCACGCCAGAGCTCGAGATCGTAGGCGGCCAGCGGCGAGCCGCGATAACCGCTGACGAACCCCGCCGTCTTCAGGCCGGCGGCGCGGTCCAGCGCGCGCTGCATGAGGGGGATGCGCACCAGCGCCTGCGTGCCGGTCAGGAAGACGCGCCCCGCCGCCCGCCGGTAACGGTCGGCGAGCGCGTAATCGTCGAGCGGCCTCGCGCCGGGCGCGAGCGGCTGTGCGGTGGCCATGCGGCTCCGTCCCACGGAGTCCCCTGGGACGCTCATACTGGCAGATTCCGGCGGAAATGGGATGCCGAAATGGCCCGAATTTCAGCACTCTGTCGCAAGACTGTACCGATAAAATCCTGACTATGGCACAGTATCGCGATATCCAAGCCGGAAATGGAATATGCTGCTGGACCGCAAAGACCGCGCGGTGCTGAAGGCTCTGCAGCGCGACAGCCGGGTCACGATGCAGGAGCTCGCCGCCGTCACGGGCATGTCGTCCTCGGCCTGCTGGCGGCGCGTCAAGGCCCTCGAGGAGGCGGGTGTGATCGAGCGTTATGCGGCGCTGGTGAACGCGCAAAAGGCGGGCTTCTCGCTCTCGTCCATGACGCTGGTCTCGCTCGCGCGCCACGAGGAGCAGAACGTCGAGCATTTCATCCGCGAGGTGGCGCGTCACCCGGAGGTGCTGGAGTGCTTCGCCACCAGCGGCGAGGCGGATTTCCACCTGCGGGTGGTCGTCGAGGACATGGACGCCTACAACCGCTTCCTCGACGATTTCATCTTCAAGCTGCCCGGTGTCTCGCAGGTCCGTTCCAACATCGTGCTGAAGGAAATCAAGCTCGACACGGCGCTCCCGTTCCGCGACGCGTGATGCATGCGGCAGGCCGCTCGTACACCGAGACGGGCCGCCGCGCGTCGATCTCATCCAGCATAGAGCCCGAGCGCGGCGGCCTTTTCGGCCAGACGCTTTCCTCAGGCGCCCTGCATGCGCGCCCACTCGGCGTCGGTGGCGACCATCGTGAGCACGTCGTAAGCCGCCACCAGCTCGCCGTCCTGGTTCGTGACCTCGGTATCCCAGCGCACCTCGCCATAGCCCTGGCCCTCGCGCAGCGTCTTCTGCTTGCAGGTGAGCCGCACCCGCAGCGCGTCGCCGGGGTTCACGGGTTTCGCGAAGCGCAGGTCGTCGATGCCGTAGTTGGCGAGCACGGGGCCGGGCTCGGGTTCGACGAAAAGTCCCGCGGCGAACGAGACGATCAGGTAGCCGTGGGCGACCCGGCCGTCGAAGAACGGGTTCTTGCGGGCCGCCGCCTCGTCCATGTGCGCATAGAAGCGGTCGCCGGTGAAATTCGCGAAATGCTCGATGTCGTCGAGCGTGATCATGCGCGGCTCCGAATGCAGCGTGTCGCCGAGCGCGAGCTGCTCGAATGTCTTGCGGAACGGATGTACGCCGGCGTCGTTTTCCTCCGCGCCGCGGATCCAGCGCCCGGTCGCGCGCGTCAGGGTCTCCGGCGCGCCCTGCACGGCCGTCCTCTGCATGTAGTGCAGCACGCCGCGCACGCCCCCGAGCTCCTCGCCGCCGCCGGCGCGTCCCGGGCCGCCGTGCACGAGGTGCGGCAGCGGCGAGCCGTGGCCGGTGCTTTCCGCGGCACAGTGACGGTTGATGACGAGGATGCGGCCGTGATGCGCGGCGGTGCCGAGAACGAGCTCGCGCGCGATCTCGTCGGAGTGGGTGACGATGGATTCCACGAGGCTCCCCGCGCCGAGCCGCGACAGCTCGATGGCTTCGTCGAGGTTCTCGTACGGCAGCACGGTGCTCACCGGGCCGAACGCTTCGACGGTGTGCACCGCGCGAGCCGTGATCGGGCGCTCGCACAGGAGCAGCGTCGGCATGAAGAACGCACCCTTGCGTACGTTCGCGTCCACCACCTCGAAGACGTCGCGGTTGCCATAGACCACTTCCGCCTCGGACGCGAGATCCGCTACCCGATCGCGCACCTCCGTACGCTGGTGCAGGCTCGCGAGGGCACCCATGTCGACCTGATCGCTCGCCGGATTGCCGATGCGCACCCTGCCGAGCTCGCCCGAGAGCTTGCGGACGAGGTCCGCGGCGATCGCCGCCGGGGCGATGATGCGGCGTATGGCCGTGCACTTCTGCCCGGCCTTGGCGATCATCTCGCGTTTCACTTCTTTGACGAAGAGGTCGAACTCCGGCGTGCCGGGCACGGCGTCCGGGCCGAGAACAGCGGCGTTGATCGAGTCCGTCTCGGCGGTGAAGCGCACGGATTCGGCGACCACGCGCGGATGCTGCTGGAGCTTGACCGCGGTGCTCTTCGAGCCGGTGAATGCGATCGTATCCTGGTCGGTGAGATGCTCGAACAGGTCGCCGACGCCGCCGCACACCAGCTGGATCGCGCCCTCGGGCAGGATGCCGGAAGCGACGATGCGCCGGACCATGAGCTCCGTGAGATAAGCCGTCGTGGAGGCCGGCTTCACGATGGCCGGCACGCCTGCCAGGATGGCCGGCGCGAGCTTCTCGAGCATGCCCCAGCAGGGAAAGTTGAACGCGTTGATGTGCACCGCCGCGCCGAGGCGGGGCGTGTAGATGTGCTGGCCGACGAACGTACCCTGCTTCGACAGCACCTCCGGCTTGCCGTCGAGATAGACGTGCGCGTTCGGCATTTCGCGCCGTCCCTTGCTCGAGAACACGAACAGCGTGCCGATGCCGCCGTCGATGTCGATCCAGCTGTCCTTCTTCGTTGCGCCCGTGCGCGTCGACAGCGCGTACAGCTCGGTCTTGTGCTCGCTCAAACGCAGGGCCAGCGCCTTGAGCATGAGCGCGCGCTCGTGAAACGTGTAGCGGCGCAGATTCGGACCGCCGACCCGGCGCGCGTAATCCAGTATTGCGCCGAAATCGAGGCCTTCGCTCGAGAGCAGCGCGACCACGCTGCCGTCGACCGCGCTCGCGAGCGGCACGCCGTCGCCGGAGCCCTCGACCCAGGCGTTCTGCACGAAGCTAGCGAGCTTCGCGGGCGGGGGGAGACTGGCCATGGGCGATTTCCTCCGGGATACGGAAAATGGAATAATCCGGGAAATTACGTATCACATTGTAACGGTCTGCCGCCCTCAGTGTCCTGTCCCGCCAACCACCGGGTGATTCCGTTCGCGCCGGGGCGCGCCGGCCCGGTCGCGATCCGTTGCTCCGCATGTCGCTGACCGGCGCCGCCCGCGCCCTCGTGAAAGAATTCCGCGCGCGGCCGCTGCCGCGGGCAGGCTCGCTGATCATCACTTTGTACGGTGACGCGATCGCACCGCGCGGCGGCACCGCCTGGATCGGCAGCCTCATCCGGGTGCTGGCGGACTTCGGGATCAGCGAGCGCCTCGTCCGGACCTCGGTGTTCCGGCTCGCGAAAGACGGCTGGCTCGAGTCGGAGCCGGTGGGGCGCCGCAGCTTCTACCGCCTCACCGAGAACGGAGCGCTGCGCTTCCGCGAAGCCACGCACCGCATTTACGGCGAGCCGCGCCACGCCTGGTCCGGCGAGTGGTGCCTCGTGCTGCTCGCCGGCGTCTCGTCCGAGCGCCGGGAGGCGTTGCGCCGCGAGCTCACGTGGCTGGGTTTCGGCCCGATCTCGGGGGAGGTCATGGCGCATCCGTCGCCGGAACCCGCCGATCTGGCCGCGGTGCTTGCGCGTGCCGGCGCCGCGGACGACGTCGTCGTGATGCAGGCGCGCACCGGAGAGAGGCTCGCGAACGGCGCGCTGCGCGCCCTCGTCCACGCGAGCTGGAATCTTGCCGACATCGAGGCGCGCTACGCCGCCTTTCTCGAGCGCTTCCGCCCGGTATTCGCCGCCGCGCGCAAAACGCGCCAGGTCGATCCCCGGATCGCCTTCCAGGTGCGGACCCTGCTGGTGCAGGAATACCGCAAAGTGTTGCTGCGCGACCCGCTGTTGCCGGCGGAGCTGTTGCCGAAGAACTGGCACGGCACCCCGGCCTACCAGCTCTGCCGCAACCTGTACCGGCGCGTGCACGCGGCGGCCGACGAGCACCTGAGCGCGACGATGGAGACGGCCGAAGGGCCGCTGCCTCCGCCGGCGCCGGATTTCTACGCACGCTTCGGCGGGCTATAGCAGCCTCAAGGAGATTCCCATGAACGAGCTCGAAACCGCGCGCCGCTGCGCCGACGCCATGTTCTCGAAAGACGTCGCGGCGCAGGCGCTCGGCATCGCCATCGAGGTGCTCGCGCCCGGCGAGATACGCGCCACCATGGAGGTCAGGCCGGACATGGTGAACGGCCACGACGTCTGCCATGGCGGCTACCTCTTCACGCTCGCCGACACCGCGTTCGCCTTCGCCTGCAACGCGTACGGCAAGGTGACCGTGGCCGCGGGGGCATCGATCGACTTCCTGCGTCCCGCGAAAGCCGGCGACCGCCTCACCGCGCTCGCGAGCGAGCGCCACCGCGGCCGGCGCACCGGCGTGTACGACGTGGTCGTCACCAGCCAGAGCGGCGAGACCATCGCGCTGTTTCGCGGCCGCTCGCACGTCACGGATCGCCCCCTCCTGTAGGAGCGCGCACCGCGCGCGACCGAACGAAGGCACGTACCACGAACGAAGGCACGCTGGCATCTCAGCATCGTTCACGCACACCGCATCGCAAACGGGGCGGAGCCGTGGCCGGGGGAGTCCCTCTCGGCGGCGTGCGAGGCAGGGACAGCCGAGCCCGCAGGCCTACAGGGACGTACTTGCGGCCGGCGCCGAGAGGGACTCCCCCGGTCGCGGCTCCGCCCCAGTCACCGAAGCCAAAACGTGCGTGAACGATGCGGTCCCGAAGAGTGCGGGCCACGATCCCGTCACGCGCAATGCGCGCTCCTACGGGTGCCTTCGTTCGGCCACGTGGGTGGTTTCGTCGCCCGCATGGCGGGCTCCCACAAATCGAGGCTGCGTCCGAGCCACCGGTCGGGAGGGGGGACGATGCCCGGGAACAGTGTCCCGTCGATAGTTGGATGTGCATCGTTCGCGGCCCGGTGGGGGACTCTCTGGGCGGGGTTCGGCAGGTGGGTGGCGGGGCTGGTTCTGGGGGGCGGCGGGGTGGTTTTCAAAGTGATACATGAGCGGTTGAAGTCGCCAGAAAACTGTGACACATTGAGGGCTCACTCCCGCGGCGCAGGGGTTCATCGGCGTGTATACCCAGGGACTCGACCAGAAACCGGACAGCGCCGCCCCGGCGGACGCGCAGGAGCGGCTCGCGCGTTTCCAGGCGCGGATCGACGCGGAGGAGAAGATCGAGCCCAGGGACTGGATGCCGGAGGCCTACCGCCGGACACTCCTGCGCCAGATCTCCCAGCACGCGCACTCCGAGATCATCGGCATGCAGCCCGAGGGCAACTGGCTCACGCGCGCGCCGACGCTGCGCCGCAAGGCGATCCTGCTCGCCAAGGTGCAGGACGAGGCCGGCCACGGCCTGTACCTCTACGGCGCGGCCGAGACCCTGGGCCGATCGCGCGCCGCCATGATCGACGACCTGCTCATCGGTAAGGCCAAGTATTCGAGCATCTTCAACTACCCGACGCTCACCTGGGCCGACGTCGGCGCCATCGGCTGGCTGGTGGACGGCGCGGCCATCATGAACCAGATCCCGATCTGCCGCTGCTCCTACGGCCCGTACGCGCGTGCCATGGTCCGCATCTGCAAGGAAGAAAGCTTCCACCAGCGCCAGGGTTTCGAAATCATGCTGGCCCTCTGCCGCGGCACGGACGAGCAGAAAGCCATGGCGCAGGATGCGCTCGATCGCTGGTGGTGGCCGTCACTCATGATGTTCGGGCCGAGCGACGCGGATTCACAGCACTCCGCCCAGTCCATGGCCTGGAAGATCAAGCGCTTCACCAACGACGAGCTCAGGCAGAAGTTCGTCGACGCGACCGTTCCGCAGGCGCATTTCCTCGGGCTCGAGATTCCGGATGACGACCTCGTTTGGGACGAGGCCGCGGGCCATTGGCGGCACGGCCCGATCGACTGGCAGGAGTTCAAGGACGTGCTGGCGGGCAACGGCCCGTGCAACCGCCAGCGCATGCAGCACCGCCGCGCCGCCCACGAGGACGGCGACTGGGTGCGCGAGGCTGCCCGCGCCTGGGCCGAGAAGCAGGCCGCGCGCGAGGCGGCCTGAGGAGGCGCGATGCCCGCGAAAGACTGGCCGCTCTGGGAAGTGTTCGTCCGCTCCCGCTCCGGGCTTTCCCACCGCCACGTCGGCAGCCTGCACGCCGCCGACGAGCGCATGGCGCTGGACCACGCTCGCGACGCCTATACCCGGCGCAGCGAGGGCGTGAGCATCTGGGTGGTGCGCTCGAGCGAGATCGTCGCTTCGGATCCGGCGGACGCGGAGGCGTTCTTCGAGCCGGCCGCGGACAAGATCTATCGTCACCCCACCTTCTACGATATCCCCGAAGGCGTCGAGAATCTCTGACCCATGGACGCCGTCGAGACAACGCTGCGCTACACGTTGAGGCTGGGCGACAACGCCCTCATTCTCGGGCAGCGTCTCGCCGAATACGTGACCCGCGCTCCCGAGCTCGAGGAGGAGCTCGCCGTGGCCAACTTCGCGCTCGACTACATCGGCCAGGCGCGGCTGTTCTACTCGCGGGCGGCCGAGCTCGAGGGCGCCGGTCGCACCGAGGACGACTTCGCGTTCCTGCGTGACGGGCACGAATTCGAGAACCTGCTGCTCCTCGAGCAGCCGAACGGCCATTTCGGCGACATCATCGCCCGGCAGTTCCTGTTCGAGAGCTTCTATCTGCTCCAGCTGGAAGCGCTCTGCCGTTGTCGCGACCAGCCGCTCGTCGAGATCGCCGCGCGCGCCGTCAAGGAGATCCGCTACCACCTGCGGCACGCGTCGCAATGGGTGATTCGCCTCGGCGACGGCACTGTCGAAAGCCACGCGCGCATGCAAGGCTCGCTCGACGAGCTCTGGCCCTGGACGGGCGAGATGTTCACGGGCGATGCCGTCGACGAGGCGTTCGCGCGGGACTCCGGCGGCCCGGATCTCGCGAAGCTGCGGCCCGCATGGCAGCAGCAGGTGGACGGCGTGCTCGCGAAAGCGACGCTGCGGCGTCCGGAGGACGGCTGGATGCAGGACGGCGGCAAGCGCGGCCGCCACAGCGAGCATCTCGGCTACCTGCTTGCGGAAATGCAGTTTCTCCAGCGCGCTTATCCCGGAGCACTCTGGTGAGCGGCGGACGCGTCGTGCAGGCGGCAAATCGCTGGCTGCGCAAGGAAGAGGTCCTGCACTGGCTGGAAGATGTCGCCGATCCCGAGATCCCCGTGCTCAGCGTCGTCGACCTCGGTGTGGTGCGCGACGTGCGCGTCCATCGCGACGGGGTGGAGGTGCTCATCACGCCGACCTACTCCGGCTGCCCCGCGATGGAGGTGATCGAGGAGCGCGTGCAAGAAGCGCTCGCGCGGCGCGGAGTGACTCCGACGGTGCGGCGCGTGCTGTCTCCCCCCTGGACCACGGATTGGATGAGCGGCGCCGGGCGGCGCAAGCTCGCGCAGTACGGCATCGTCCCGCCGCGTGCGCCCGCCCACCGCGACCATCCGATCGCCTGCCCGCGCTGCGCGTCGACGGAGACGACCCGCATCAGCGAATTCGGCTCGACCCCCTGCAAGGCGGCCTGGCGCTGCAATGCCTGCCGCGAGCCGTTCGAGCAGTTCAAGTGCATCTAGTGCTTTGACGTTTCCGATGCGCCGCTACCACCCGCTGAGAATCGAGCGTGTCGAGCGCGCCGCAGCCGACGCGGTGCGCGTCGCGCTCGCGGTTCCGCAAGAGCTCGAGGAGACTTTCCGTTTCCTTCCGGGACAGCATCTGCCGGTGCAGGCGACGATCGGCGGCCGCATCGAGCGGCGCACGTACAGCATCTGCTCGCCGCCCGGCGTGCTGCCGCTCGAAATCGGCGTGCGCGTGCAGCCGGGCGGCGTTTTCTCGGGCCACGTCGAGCGGCTCGCGGCCGGCGATACACTCGACGCGATGCCGCCCTTCGGGCGCTTCCATGCGAAGCTCGATCCGGAGGCGTCGAGGACCTGTGTCGCGTTCGCGGCGGGCAGCGGCATCACGCCAATACTGTCCATCGTCCGCGCGACGCTCGAGACGGAGCGGGCCAGCCGCTTCATCCTGTTCTACGGCAACCGCAGCCAGCGCACGACGATGTTCGTCGACGAGCTGTACGCCCTGAAGAACCGCTTTCCCGAGCGCCTCCAGCTCTTCTTCGTTTTCAGCCGCGAGGAGCAGGAGTTCCCGCTGTTCGGCGGAAGGCTCGACGCCGGCAAGGTGCGAGAGCTCTACGCGCGGTTCTGCGCGGAGCTCGAGCCGGATGCCGCGTTCATCTGCGGGCCCGACACGATGATCGACACGGTGCGCGGCGTGCTGGAAGCACAGGGGCTGCCCGCGGCGGCCATTCACACGGAGCGCTACGGCGTGCCGAGGAAGCGCGCCGAGGCCGCGGCCACCGTGGCCCCGCCGCCGGCGAGAGCGTCGGCGCACCTCGCGGACGTTACCGTCATCATGGACGGGCACCGCAAGACCTTCGCAATGACGACCGGCGATCCGAACGTCGTGGATGCCGCGGCGGAGCACGGGATCGAGCTGCCGTACTCCTGCAAGGGCGGGGTGTGTGCGACCTGCCGCACGTTCCTGCGCGAAGGCCGGGTCCGCATGGCGACCAATTACGCGCTCGAGGACTGGGAGGTCGAGAAGGGCTTCGTCCTCGCCTGCCAGTCGCGGCCGCTCACGCCCACCGTCGTCCTCGATTACGACGAGATCTGAGGGGAAAGGGGCAAAGGGGGGACAAGGGGTCGAACCGATTTTTTGCCACCGCCGGCCCCGGCGTGTCCTCAGCGCCGAAAGAAATCGGTTCGACCCCTTTCCCCCCACGGCGGCATTGTTATGTACCATTGGAGCGACGTCTTTCGCATCCACCCTGGACGCCGCTACCCGATGAGCACCGACCCCGACGCGAACGCCCATCCGCCGCCCGGCCGCAAGAGCGCTTACGACCGCGACGAGCTGATCGCCTGCGCCCGCGGCGAGCTGTTCGATCCGGACAGCGGGCGGCTGCCGCTGCCGGACATGCTCATGACCGACCGGGTCACGCGGATTTCCGCGGAGGGTGGCCGCTACGGCAAGGGCGAGATCGTGGCCGAGATGGACATCCGTCCCGATCTCTGGTTCTTCAAATGCCACTTCCAGGACGACCCGGTCATGCCGGGCTGCCTCGGTCTCGACGCGCTGTGGCAGCTCGTCGGCTTCTTCCTGGTCTGGTCCGGCTTCAAGGGGCGCGGGCGCGCGCTCGGCGTCGGTAACGTCAAGTTCAGCGGGCAGATTTTGCCGACCTCGCGGGTTGTCACATACAATCTCGACATGAAGCGCCTCATCACGCGCAAGCTCACGCTCGCGATCGCCGACGGCGCGGTGGCGGTGGACGGGCGCCCGATATACACCGCCGAGGACCTGCGCGTCGGCCTGTTCACCTCCACTGAAGGCTTTTAGTGTCCTGTCCCGCAAATATGTCGGACAATTCGCGGCGTCTTTACGCGGCTGGCGGCGTTGCGCCTCCTCGCCATACACCCGATATACCTCGTCGGCGCGGGCACTCCCGCTGGCAGATCACCGTGCGTGAGGGTTCTGGAGCCCGCATTGCATGGCCAGCCACAAAAATCCGCGCACGAGTTATCCAGTATATTGACGGGACAGGACACTAAAGCATGCATGCAAACAGCAGGCGCGTGGTCATCACCGGTCTCGGCGTGGTCTCGTGTCTCGGGAACCGCGTCGATACGGTGCTCGAATCCCTGAAGGCCGGGCGGTCCGGGATCACCTCCAACGAGAAGTTCCGTGAAATGGGACTGCGCAGCCAGGTCAGCGGCAGCATCGATCTGGACGTTTCCGAGCACATCGATCGCAAGGTCCGGCGGTTCATGGGCGATGCCGCCGCCTACGCGTACGTCGCCATGCGCGACGCCATTACAGACGCCGGGCTCGAGGAAGCCGAAATTTCCCATCCGCGCACCGGGTTGATTGCGGCCTCGGGAGGCGCCTCCAGCGCGAACATCGTCGCTACGGCCGACATCATCCGCGAGCGGGGCGTGCGCAAGGTCGGCCCCTACATGGTGCCGCGCACCATGGGCAGCACGGTGTCGGCGTGCCTCGCGACGCCGTTCCGGATCAAGGGTGTCAACTACTCCCTCACCTCGGCCTGCGCGACCAGCGCCCATTGCATCGGCGCAGCGATGGAGCAGATCCAGATGGGCAAGCAGGACATCGTCTTTGCCGGCGGCGGCGAGGAGGAGGACTGGACGCAGGCCGGCATGTTCGACGCCATGGGTGCGCTGTCGACGAAGTACAACGAGGAGCCCACGAAGGCGTCCCGCCCCTACGACCGCGAGCGCGACGGGTTCGTGATCGCGTCCGGCGCCGGCATGGTGGTGGTCGAGGAGCTCGGGCATGCGCGCGCGCGCGGCGCGAAGATCTACGGCGAGGTCGTGGGCTACGGAGCCACCTCCGACGGGCACGACATGGTTGCACCCTCGGGTGACGGCGCCGTCCGCTGCATGCGGCTCGCCTGCGAGACCGTGGACGGGCCGATCGATTACGTGAACACGCACGGTACGAGCACGCCGGTAGGCGATATCCAGGAGCTGAAAGCGCTCGCGGAAGTGTTCGGGGACGCCTTCCCGCGCTTCTCGTCGACGAAGTCGCTCGCCGGTCACAGCCTCGGCGCCACGGGCGTGCAGGAGGCGATCTGGTGCCTGCTGATGCTCGAGCACGATTTCCTCGCGCCTTCGATCAACGTGACCGCGCCCGACGAAGCGGTCGAAGGCCTGCCGCTCGTGACGGAATGCATCGAAGGCGCCGGCGTGCGCACCGCGATGACGAACAGCTTCGGTTTCGGGGGTACGAACGCCACGCTGGTGCTGCAGCGCCTCGAGGAGTGACGGCATGGCGCTGGAAACCCTGAGCGAGCACGCGTGCTACCGCGGCACGGTCGGCTTCTACCGGCACCGCTCGCGGGTGAACGATTGCGACATGCGCTTTTCCGTGTTCGTGCCGTCGCAGGCCGCGAGCGGCCGGGTGCCGGTGCTGACCTGGCTCGCGGGGCTCACCTGCACCGAGGAGACGTTCATGATCAAGGCCGGGGCCCAGCGCGTCGCCGACGAGCTCGGTCTCCTGCTGGTCAGCCCCGATACGAGCCCGCGCGGCGAGAACGTCCCGGACGACCCGGACGGTGCCTGGGACTTCGGGCTCGGCGCGGGCTTCTACCTGAACGCGACCGAGGAGCCGTGGAGCCGGCACTACCGCATGTACGACTACCTGACGGACGAGCTTCCCGAAATCCTGTTCTCGGAGTTTCCGGGCGACCCGTCGTGCCAGGGCATCTTCGGGCATTCCATGGGCGGGCACGGCGCGCTCACCCTGGGTCTCAGGAATCCCCGGACGTTCCGCAGCATCTCGGCGTTCGCGCCGATCAGCAATCCCGTCAATTGTCCGTGGGGGCAGAAAGCGTTCACGCATTATCTCGGGCGCGACAAAAGCCGATGGCGCGAGTACGACGCGACCGAGCTCGTGAAATCGGGCGAGATTTCGCAGCCGCGTCATCCGATCCTGGTCGACCAGGGTCTGTCCGATCAGTTCCTGGGTGAGCAGCTGCACCCGCAGGCGCTCGAAGCCGCGTGCCGGGACCGCGGCATCGAGCTCAGGCTGCGCCGGCACGAGCGCTACGATCACGGCTATTACTTCATCTCGACCTTCATGGAAGACCACCTGCGGTTCCACGCCGGCATCCTTTGTCGGTGACGTGCTGTATCGCGGGTGAGGAGCGCGTGCCGTCCGGCACCGCGCCCGGACGCTTGACGCAGCCGCCAGGATGATTTCGGATCCCGGCAGCTGGCTACTGCTCGCGGCGGCCATGCTCGCGACCGGCGGCATCGGCGGCATTCTCGCGGGACTGCTGGGGATCGGCGGCGGCATCGTCATCGTGCCGGTCATGGAGGCGGTGCTGGGGCATCTCGGCGTGGACGCCGCGATCCGCATGCACGTCGCGGTCGGGACTTCGCTCGCGACCATCGTCCCGACCTCGATCGCCTCGGCGCGCGCCCACCATCGCAGGCAAGCGGTGGACCTGCCCCTGGTCCGGCGCTGGGCGGTATTCGTGCTGCTGGGGTCGCTGGCCGGCACCCTGATCGCATCCGGCGTGCACAGCGATGTGCTGTCGGCGCTCTTCGGCATCGTGGCGCTCGCCATCGCGGTGAAGATGATGCTGCCCCTGCAAGGCAAGGTGCTGGCTTCGGGCGTGCCGCGCGGGCCGCTCGTGCCGGCGATACCGGCGGGCATCGGCGCGCTGTCCTCCATGATGGGCATCGGCGGCGGCACGTTCAGCGTCATGATACTGACGCTGTTCAACGAGCCGATTCACCGCGCGGTCGGCACGGCGGCGTTGTTCGGGCTCGTCATCAGCCTGCCCGGCGCGCTCGGCTTCATGCTCACGGGAATCGGCGATCCGCGCCTGCCGCCCGGCAGCATCGGCTACGTGAACCTGATCGGCTTCACCTGCATCGCGCCGGCGACCTTCCTGACCGCGCCTCTCGGAGCGGCGATCGCGCACGGGCTGCCGAAGCGACGCCTGAGCCTGCTCTTCGGTATTTTCCTGCTCATCGTCTCGGTGCGCATGCTGTACAGCGCCTGGCACGGCTGACCGCCGCGGCCGGCCGGGCATCGCTCAGGCGTGCTCACTCGCAGAATCGAACCAGGGTGGCTTGACGATCAGGAGGTCACAGGGCAGGTGTTCCAGCGTGCGCTCCGCCGTCGACCCGATGAACAGGCGCTCCAGCCGTTTGCGTGCGACCGCGCCCATGACCACCAGGGACGCGTCGAGCTCGCCCGCGAGCTTCGGCAACTCGTCGTGCGCCGCCCCGGCGACCAGGTGCGCCCGCTCCCCGGGGATCTCGTGAAACGAGACGAGCTCCGCGAAGCGCTCCCCGTGCTGCTTGTGCATCTCCGCCTCGATCTCGTCGAACGGCAGCACGGGGACGTAGGCGTTCGCCATGCCCGCGGACACGGCGAGTCGCGGATCGAAGGCGTGGAAAGCGTGCACCTCCGCGTGGGCGGCCCTGGCAAGCACTTTCGCAACCGAGAGGATCTCGTCGTCGAGTGCCGCGGGCTTGTCATGCTCGTTCAGCGGATCGACGGCGGCGACGAACACGGGATGCTCCGGCCACGGCCCCGGATTGACGAGCCACAGCGGCGACGCGCAGCTCCGGATCAGGTCCCAGTCGGCGTTGCTGAACAGCGCACGCGCGAGCGCCGACTGCCGCTCGGTGTCCTTGAACACGAGATCGGCACCGGTCGCGGCGGCATGTCGCACGATGCCGCGATACACCGGGTGGTGCCGGAGCAAGGTGGTCGTGACGTCGAGGCCCGAGGCACGCAGCGGGGCCGCCAGCGCCTCCAGGTGCCGCTCCTGGGCGGTGACCATCTCCTGGCGCGCCTCCTCCAGCGAAGGAAAAGGACGCGCGTGCACCTCGTCGAGGTATTCGTTGTAGTCGACGATGAGGAGCTCGAGCGGGGCGCCGGTCGCGCGCGCGATAACGGCGGCGCGGTCGAGCGCCGGCTGGGTATCGGCCGTCGGAGCGACGACCGCGAGAATACGGGAAACGCGCTCCATGGCTGCGCTTCGACTATAGCACACGGTCCGGGGCCGGCCGGCTGCTCCGGAGGCTCCCGAAGCACGACAAAGTGATAGGCTGCGCGCCATGTTCACATACCTCGACCCCACGGTCAGGCGCCGCCTGATCGAGCAAGGCAAGCTCCGGCGCATCGACGCGAACGGCGTCGAGATCGATGCCGAGCAGCCGCCCGCGGCCGGCGAAAAAGCTCTGAGCGTGCTCGGCCCGATTCCGCTGCCGTTGATCCGCAACCGCCGCCGGTTCCGGGTCGCATGGTACGCCGCGGTGCGGCACACCGAGCTCTCGAAGGTGGAGGAGCTCGCCGACGAGCTCAGGGAGCGCGACGGGCAGCAGTCGTTCGCGCTGCTCGCGTCCTCCATGGCGGTGAACAGCGTGCTGGTGCTGGGCGACCCCGCGCGCTGGACCCTGCCGCTGGTGCGCGTGCACTCGAGCTGCCTCACCGGCGATGTGTTCGGCTCAGGAAGGTGCGAGTGCGGCCCGCAGTTCGTCGCCGCGCTCGAGCGCATCGCCGACGAGCCGCAGGGCGGAATGCTGGTTTACATGGCCGGACACGAGGGGCGCGGTATCGGGTTGTGGGCAAAGGCGGCGACGTACCTGCTGCAGGACGCGGGCGAGAACACGTACCAGGCGAACCGCTCGCTCGGATTGCCGGACGATTCGCGTGACTTCAGCGATGCCGCGGCGCTCCTGAAGTTCTTCCTGCACGACCGTGCGTTCCGGTTGCTCACGAACAACCCGAAGAAGGTCAGCGATCTTCAGAACTTCGGCGTGCGTAACATCACCCCGGTCAAGCACGTGATCGGGGTGACGGACACGAACCGGGCCTACCTGCGTGCCAAGCGCGACTGGGGGCACGAGCTCGACGAGGGCGATCTCGAAAGCGGCTCGTAGGAGCGCACGTCGCGCGAACAGCCGGGCCAGGCCGCACGCCGGGTGCCCGTTTGACGATCGATCGCGCGCGATGTGCGCTCCTACTGGCGCCGGAGGCGGAGGTTCGGGGCGCGGGTTTCGAAATCGGAGCGGAACGGGTTGATGTCGATGCCGCCGCGGCGCGTGTAGCGGCCGTAAACGGTGAGGCGCTGCGGCGCACAGCGCGCCTTGATGTCGACCCACATGCGCTCGATACAGCTCTCGTGGAAAGCGCAGTGGCGGCGGTAGGAGACGATGTAGCGCAAGAGCGCCGCCCGCTCGATCCGCGGGCCGCGGTAGCTCACGAGCACGCTGCCCATGTCCGGCTGTCCGGTGACCGGGCAATTGCTGCGCAGCAGGTGCGAATGCAGGGTTTCCTCGACGATCTCGTTATCCGCGCGGACAAGCAGCGAGGGATCGACCTCCCACCTGTCGCACGCGACCTCCTCGCCGTCGATGTTGTCGCCCGGAAGCTCGTCGATCCGCGCCGGCACTGAGAACACCGGCGACAGCTCCACCACCACCGGTTTTCCGGCGACCGGCGTGAGGTCGGCGGCGATGCGCGCGGCCACGGCGTCCGCGGAGCCGAAGCGCGCCATCGCAAGCGAACCGAGGTACAGTTTGAGCGACTTCGATTCGATGAGGTTCGGGGAATCCGCCGGCACGCGGAGCACGGCGACAGCCACTCGCGGGCGTCCGCCGTCTTCGAGCCAGGTGACCTCCCACGCGTTCCAGACGTCCTCGCCGGCGAACGGCAGCGCAGCATCGAGGCCGAGTGCCGCGCGGCCGGACGCGCGCGGCACGGCGCAGAGAACCTCGGGGGCGTAAACGTCGGGGGAGGGCGAGGCCTTTCCCAGCGGGATGTCGGCGGGCATGCCGCGATGATACGCGCACCGGGGACTGTCGTGGCGGCCCGCGGCTCGAGCCGGGGCAAGTGCAGCGGTGCCGACCCGGGTCGCCCGCGCCCGCACGCGAACAGGCGGCCAGGCGCTACGGCGCTTCGCGCAGGCGATGCTTCTGCACCTTCCCCGAGGCGGATTTTGGCAGCTCGTCGATCCAGCGGAACCGTCGCGGGATCTTGTACGGTTCGAGCGTCTGCCTGAGCAGCTTCGCGAGCTCGCCGAATGCGGGGAGGGCGGCCTGCCGTTCGCGCGCGACCAGCCACACGCTGATCATTTCGCCCGCGAGGCCCTGCGGATCCGGCTCGCCGAGGCATGCGCATTCGGCCACGGCCGGATGTCCGAGCAGCACTTCCTCGATCTCGCGCGGCAGCACCTTGCGGCCGCCGACGTTGATGACCTCGTCGATGCGCGCTTCAAGGAAGAAGTAGCCGTCCGCGTCCACGCTCCCGAGGTCACCGGTACGCAGCCAGCCGTCCTTGAGCTTTTCCGCCGTGAGCTCCGGCGCCTGCCAGTACCCGCTCATCAGGTGCTCGCCCCGGATCTCGATCTCGCCGATTTCACCCGCCGGCGCGGCGATGCGCATTTCGACGCCAGGGCTCGGCCGCCCGATAGACTCGAGGCGGTCGCGATCCTCGTGCAAGCGCAGGAACGCGGAACGGCTCGCTTCCGTGAGTCCGTAATGCATGCAGATCCGGGTCTCCGGCAAGAGATGCATGAGCGCGCGCTTTTGAGCTTCGGGCATCGCCGCGCTGCCGAGCTCGAGATAGCGCAGGTGCCTGGCGAGCGGCGCAAGCCGCCCGCGGTCGCAGGCGAGGAGTATCGCGATGCCCGCGGGTACGCTCGCGAATCCCGTGGCGCGCTGCGCGAGGAGCGCTTCGACCAGCCTCGCACCGTCCACGAAGCCGTGCACGAGCACGAGCGTCGCGCCGCTTGCGAGAACGCAGCGCGCCCGACCGAGACCGAAGGAATGGTGCAACGGCAGCGCCAGCACCTCGACGTCGCCGGGTGCGGTCCCGACCACCGCGTTGATGTGGCGCACGGCCGCCGCCGTCGCGCGATGGCTCAGCATCACGGCTTTCGCATCCGCCGTCGTGCCGGTCGTGAGGAGGATGTCCGCGACGTCTTCCGGCCCGACCGCCGGCGCAGGCGGCGCATCCGCCGTGGGCGGCGACAGATCCACGAAGCCGGCCTGCGCGGGAACGCTCGGCGGCAGGGGCTTGCCGGAAACGACCAGCTTCGGCGCGAGCCGCGCGGCGACGCGTGCGAGCCGCTCCGCCGGCGCGTGTGCGTCTAGCGGCACGCACGCCGCAGCGAGGCTGTGCACGGCGAGCCAGGTCACGAGGAAATCGGGGGTCGGCTCTGCCAGTACCGCGACGCGGTCGCCGCGGCACACGCCGAAGCGCCGCGCGAGGGCGGCGGCACGGTCGCGCAGCGCGTGGGCCAGCGCCGAGTAAGTCAGCGTGCCCGCCTCGTGCACGATCGCCGCTCGTTCGCCGGCTTGCGCCGCGTGCGCGAGCACCTGGCGAAAAACCGGCTCGAAGCTCACTTCTCCAACCGGCGGCCGATCCAGGCGGCGATCTTCTCGACGGAGTCGATTTCGGACAGGCTGACCGCGCCGAGGTCCACCTCGACCTGGAACGTTTGCTCGATCCAGAGGGCGAGGCGCACCAGCGCCAGCGAATCCAGGATGCCGGCCGCCACCAGCGAGTCCGAGTCACCGACTTCGCCCGGGCCGAACTCGATGAACAGGTCTTTCCGAAGGTAGTCGCGTACCCGGTGGCGCAGGCGTGCGTCGCTGCCCGCCGGGTTCGTGCAGCGCGCGCCGTTGTCGAGCGACTCACGTCCGCCCGGTGCCGCGTCGCGATCGCGCACCGGGCGCGCCGGATTGCCCCACACCACGGTGCGCGGCGGCACGTCTTCGAAGACCACGGCGCCGGGCGCGACGATGGCGTGCTCTCCGATGTGTACGCCGTCCTGCACGATCGCACCCATGCCGATCTTCGCCCGGCGGCCGATGCGGATCGGTCCGCTCGTGAAGCGCGTGGCGGCGGCGTCGCCTTCCAGCTCCACCGCCTGGCGGCCGCCCGCGATCATGGCGTTGCCGGCAATGGCGACGCCATCGCCGACGATGACCGGTCCTTGCGCCACGATGTGCACACCGGAACCAATGTTGCAATCCGCGCCGATTTCGATGTGGCCGACTTTCGACTGGATGATAGCGCCCGCGCTGACGATGACCCGATCGCCGATCACGATACCGCTGTCCCCCGCCCCGCGGGCGTCGAGCAGGCAGTGACGGTCCAGCACCACTTCGTCACCGAGCGAGATCCGGTCGGCGTGGCGCAGCGTGAGATTCGGGCCGAAGATGACGTTCCTGCCGGCCGTGCGGAACAAGCCGGGGAACAGCCATTTTCGCAGCAGGAATCCGAGCGCGCCGGGCAGCGGGCCGACGAACACGGTCAAGAGCTCATAGCGGATCAGCTTCGGCCACGTGAAGGAATGGAAAGCGAGATCCGCGTAGCGCGCAAACGCAGAGCGTTCGTTGCTGAACAGGCGGGCGCGGATGAAGGAATCCTGGTCGAGCTCCGCCATGCTCCGTCGTCGCTGCACGCGGGCGCCGGTGTTGCGGTTCACTTGGTCCATATGCCTGCCAGGAAAGAGGACGTCCGGCGCAGCCGCCGGACGTCCGTTTCGGTCTCGGCGTTTACGCCGCCTCAGCGCGCGGCCGGCCCGCGGGATCTTGCGCGTGCGTGGAAAACCAATCCCGCGAGCGCGAGGAGGAAGGCCCAGCCGAATGCGCCGCCGCCGCCGCCGTCGTTGCCGCCGCCGCCGGGCGGAGGCGGCTCCTCCGCCGCTTCGACCGTCAGGGTGAACTCCTGCACGGCCTCATCCGTACCGTCCGACACCGTCAGCGTGATGGCGTGCTCACCGACGTCACCCTCACCCGGCGTGCCGGACAGCGTCGCGGTGCCGTCACCCTGGTCCTCGAGCGTGAGCCAGCCGGGCAAATCCGCCGCCGTGATCGTCAGGGCGTCGTCGTCCGGATCGGAGGCCGTGACCTCGTAAGTGTAGCTTTCGCTCTCCGTGGCCGCCTCCACGGGGTCGCTGGTGAACTCCGGCGGCTGGTTCTCGACGGCGGCCTCGCTGACCGTGATCGTGAAATCCTGGGTCGCCGAGTCGGTGCCGTCGGACACCTGCAGGGACACGTCGTGCTCGCCGACGTCGGCCGCCGCGGGTGTTCCCGTGAGCGTCGCCGTGCCGTCGCCGTTGTCCGTGAAGCTAAGCCATCCCGGCAGGGTCGGGGCAGTGATCGCCAGCGTATCGCCCGGGTTCGCGTCCTCTGCCGTAATGGCATAGGTATAGCTTTGGCCTTCCGTCGCCTGGGTCCCCGGCGTGCTGGTGAACGCAGGCGGCTGGTTGGTCGCTCCGGATGCGACCACCGCGAGCGTGAGATCGAAAGGGTCGCTTTCATCGGTTCCGTCGCTCACGACCACGGGCACGGTGAGCTCGCCCGTGAAGCCCGCGGCGGGCGTCACCGTTGCCCCGTCCACCGTGTAGTTCGCGCCGGACTGCACGGTCAGCGTGAAGTCGGCGGGGAAGGCGTTGTCCGGATCCGTCACGGTCAGGTCGTCGAGCTGCAGCGTGAGCGCGACGTCCGCGCCGGTCTCGAGCGCGCCGGCCTGGCCATCGATCACCGGCGCGACGTTGGTGAACGGTTCCGCCGTGCCGTTGTTGAGGTAACGGCGGTCGACGCCGGACACTCCGGACAGCGGCTCGTTGCCGGCGATCAGGTCGATGTCGCCGTCGTCGTCGAGGTCGCCGGCGGCGAGCTCGCGCGTGTGGAACTCGTCCGCCGAAATATCGCTGCCGACGAAGCTCACGGAACCGGTCTCGACGAGCTGGTTCAGGTACAGGCGATTGCGCGCAGTTCCGCCGCCGGTCAGGTTTGCGACGGCGATGTCGAGGTCGCCGTCGTTGTCGAAGTCACCAAGCGTGCCACCCGCCGAGCTGTCGGCGTCCGCGCTGATATCGATCGCATCGCTCAGGGCGAACGTGCCGGCGGCCGATTCGTTGAGGAAGAAACGATTGATGCCGGGGCTGAAGCCCGGCTCGATGAAGTTCAGCACCACGATGTCGGGCAGGCCGTCGCCATTGAGATCGCCGACCAGCAGCTTGCTGGTCTGGTCGTCCGGCGGACCGAAGTCGATTCCCGCGGCGAACGTCATGCCGCCGCCGCCGGCCACCTGGTTCAGGTAGACGCGATTGCTGCCGGCTGTCGTCTCGTCATTGCCGGCGATCACGTCGAGGTCGCCGTCGCCGTCGAGATCGGCGAGCGCGATCGAGCGGGTGTCGTCCGCGTCGGCCGAGATGTCGAAGCCCTCGAACGCGGGCGCTCCGGGGGTGCTGTTGTTCAGGTAGAAACGATTCTCCTGCAGCGGCTCTGTGCCCGGCTCGCCGCCTTTCTGTCCGGTTCCGGTGACGAGGTCGAGGTCGCCATCGAGATCGAGATCGCCGGCCGCCACCGCGAGCACGCGATAGCCTTCTCCCGGCAGGTCGTCGCGCTCCAGGATGTTTATCGCCTTGCCGATTCCTCCGGCACCGTTGCCGAGGAATATGCGGCTGGGCAGGTCGCGGACGCCTTGCACGATGTCGATAAAGGTGTCGCCATCGAGGTCGGCGGCGATCACTTCGGATGTCAGGCGATTGTCGAGCAGCACCGGCGTCGGATCGAACGTGCCGTCACCGTTGCCGAGGTAATAACGGCTCGCCGCGTCCGCCGCGCCGCTGTTCGAGCCGACGATGAGATCGACAAAGCCATCGCCGTTGATGTCCAGCGGCGAGCCGTCGAACGTCGTGACCGTCACGTCGTCCGAATAGATCGCGTCGGTCGAGACGTCCGCGGGGCCCGCAAAGACTTGCATGGCTGCTCCCGTGAGCAGCAGGGCCGATGCGAAGTGGTGAAATGGACGGGAGCGAAGCACCCGGCCGGCGGGCGCAAAACAATACGAACTGCACGGGCTCATGAGCTTTCCTTCTGCTTACTTTGTGAAAGCCCCAGCCCCGTGGTCATTTTACAGGCGCGCGCGCCGGTTGCAATTTGTCTCCCGTCGGCGCCGTCGAAGAACTTTACATAACGATGCGAAAAGCGCATGCGAGTCGTGTGCGCGCGTTGCACCGACGTCGCCGCGCGGCGACATCCGGGATCGCCGACGCGGCGGGCCGTCGGAACCGTGCCTTGCTCGCGCCACCTGCCGCGTTCGACGTGCGCGCCCGCGCAGCCGGCGGTCAGGCGCGCGGCTTGCGTTTCGCGAGCTCGAGAAGCCGTCGCCGGTGGGCGTCGCCTACCGGGAACACCGACAGCCGATTGCCGCGCCGCGTGAGTGTGAAATCCGCGAAGGCCGGATCCTCGCGAATCTCGGCAAGCGTCACCGGGCGTGGCAGCTTCTTTTTGAATGCCACGTCCACCAGCCACCAGCGGGGATCGTCCGAGCTGCTCTCTCGATCGTAGTACTTCGATCGGGGGTCGAACTGGCTGGGGTCCGGCCGCGCGGGGCCGGCGATCTCCATGATGCCGACCACGGCCGGCACGGCGCAGCTCGAGTGATAGAAGAAGGCCCGGTCGCCCGAGCGCATTCCGTCGCGCAGCATGTTGCGCACCTGGTAGTTGCGGATCCCGTCCCATCCCGTGCGCCCGTCGCGCTCGAGATCGTCGATGCTGTAAGCATCGGGCTCCGATTTCATGAGCCACCAGGCCACGCGTAACCCCCTGCGGAACGACGGTCGGCGAGTCTATCACGGCCGTAAATCCCTCGCCCTGTGCTAACATGCGCCGATCCGATCGCCCGGGCGGAGGGATCAGGCCTTGGCAAACCTGCTCGCGAACATCTTCGGCGCCTCTCCGGTGATGCCGCTGGAGAAGCATGTCGAAATCGCATACCGCTGCACGAAGCAACTGATCGCGTTCTTCGAGGCCGTCGTGGACGGCAACTGGGACGAGGCGGCCAACGTCCGCAAGACGATCGAGCAGCTCGAGAACGAAGCGGACGACATGAAGAAGGAGATCCGCATCCACCTGCCGAAGAGCCTGTTCATGCCGGTGCCTCGCGAGGACCTGCTGGAGCTGCTCCTCGTGCAGGACAAGATGGCCAACCGCGCCAAGGACGTCTCGGGCCTGGTGCTCGGCCGCCGGATGGAGATTCCGCAGCCCATCGCCGAGCAGTTTCTGCGGTTCGTGCAGCGCTGCGTCGACGCGGCGAAGCAGGCGCGCAAGAGCGTGCGCGAGCTGGACGAGCTGTTCACCTCGGGCTTTCGCGGCGCCGAGGTCTCGCTGGTGTCGTCTCTCATCGAGGAGCTGGACCGGATCGAGACCGACACCGATAACATCCAGGCGAGGCTGCGCGCCCAGTTGTTTGCCATCGAAGACGGGATGAATCCCGTGCACGTCGTGTTCCTGTATCGCGTGATCGAGCTTACCGGCGAGATCGCGGACATGGCCGAGCGAGTGGGACGGCGCCTCGAGCTGCTGCTTTCTCACTGATCGGTGCGGCCAGGCAACAACAGAACAAGAACCGCCGGGGATTGAATGGAGTCGGAGATCGTCTACGTCGCGCTGGCGGCGGTATTCGGGCTGTTCATGGCCTGGGGCATCGGCGCCAACGACGTCGCGAACGCGATGGCGACCTCGGTCGGCTCGAAAGTCCTGACGATCAGGAAAGCCCTGCTGGTCGCGGCGGTGTTCGAGTTCCTGGGCGCGGTGCTCGCGGGCGGTGAAGTGACGTCCACGATCCGCAACGGGATCGTCGACTCCGGTGCGTTGCGCGACACGCCGCGGCTCCTGATCTACGGCATGCTCGCATCGTTGCTCTCGGCGGGCACCTGGCTCCTCGTCGCGTCGCGCAAGGGCTGGCCGGTGTCGACCACGCATTCCATCGTGGGAGCGATCGTCGGCTTTGCCGCCGTGGGCATCGGCATCGACGCGGTGAAGTGGGGTGGCGTCGGCAGGATCGTCACGAGCTGGATCATCTCGCCGGTGATCGCCGGCACCATGGCCTACCTGATCTTCGTCAGCGTGCAACGCCTGATCCTCGCCCATCCCGACCCGCTGGATCGTGCCAAACGCTACGTGCCCGCTTACATGTTCCTCGCCGCGTTCATCGTGACGCTGGTGACCATACTGAAAGGGCTGTCGCACGTCGGTCTGCACGTGAGCGCAGCCTACAGCTATGCGCTCGCCGCGGTGATTGCGACGGCCGTGGCGTCGCTCGGCGCATTCGTCATTCGCCGCATCGAGCCCGATCGCAAGCTCGAGAAGAAGCAGCATTTCTACACGGTCGAGCGCGTGTTCGGCGTGCTGATGATCGTCACCGCGTGCTCGATGGCGTTCGCGCACGGCTCCAACGACGTGGCGAACGCCATCGGACCGCTCGCGGCGGTGATCAGTGTCGCCGATACGGGCATCGTCGGCTCGCACAGCCCGGTGCCGACCTGGGTGCTGGTACTGGGCGGCGTCGGCATCGTCGTCGGCCTCGCGACTTACGGCCGGCATGTCATCGCGACCGTCGGCGAGAAGATCACCCAGCTCACGCCGAGCCGCGGCTTCGCCGCCGAGCTTGCGGCCGCGAGCACGATCGTCGTCGCATCGGGCACGGGCCTGCCGATCTCCACGACGCACACGCTCGTCGGTGCAATTCTCGGGGTTGGCATGGCGCGCGGCATCGAGGCAATCGATCTGCGCGTCGTCGGCCGGATCTTCGCGTCGTGGCTGGTGACCGTGCCGGCGGGCGCGGTGCTCGCGATCGTATACTTCTTCGTGCTGCGGTCGGCGCTCTCGTGATGCACTGCTCCAGCTGAACGGCGTGGGCGCCGCACCGATGCCCGCTGCGCCGAAGCCGGTCCGTATCCCGGGCAGGCGCTATGTGCTCGGCGTGCTCACGGTCGTGTACACGTTCAACTTCGTGGACCGGCAGATCCTCGCGATCCTCCTGCCGGCCATCAAAACGGACTTCGGCCTCAGCGACACGGTGCTCGGATTTCTTGCGGGGACCGCGTTCGCGCTGTTCTACGCTGCGCTCGGCGTGCCGATTGCGCTGCTCGCCGACCGCTGGAACCGGCGCAACCTGATCGCTCTCGCGCTGGCCATCTGGAGCGGCATGACGGCGCTTTCGGGAATGGCCGCGAACGTCACACAGCTCGCGCTCGCGCGCATCGGCGTCGGTATCGGCGAGGCCGGCTGCAGCCCGCCGGCGCACTCGATGATCGCGGACCTGTACGGACCGCAGGAACGCGCGACCGCGATGGGCATCTTCACCCTCGGCATCTCGGCCGGAATCATGCTCGCGTACCTGTCGGGTGGCTGGGTCGCGGAGCACGTCGGCTGGCGTCAGGCATTCTTTCTCGTCGGCGTGCCGGGGCTCGTGCTCGCGCTCCTGGTCCGGTTCACGATCGAAGAGCCGCGCCGCGGACTCGCGGAAGGCCGCGCCGAGGGGGAAGCCCGCACGGGAATCCTGCGCAGCCTGGAATTCCTGATGGAGAGGCGCTCATTCATTCACCTGGCGCTCGGCTCGGCCCTCGCGTCTTTCAACGGCTACGCGGCGATCAGCTTCTTTCCGCTGTTCCTGCAGCGCTCGTACGGCATGGACCTGGCGGCGATCGGGCTGTGGCTGGGGCTGGTGCTCGGGATCGCCGGCGGCATCGGGTTCGCCGGCGGCGGCTGGTTCGCCGATCGCCTCGGGCGGCGCGGCGCCGCCCGTTCGCTCGCCGGCGTCGCGTGGTCCATGGCACTCGGTTGTCTTTTCCAGGTGTTCGTGTACCTGATGCCCGATGCTCGCCTGGCGCTGTTGCTGTTCGCGCTGCCGGTGATGCTTTCGCAGGTTTATCTGCCGGCCACGTTCGCGCAGGTGCAGGGGCTCGTGCCGCTGCGCATGCGCGCGGTCGCGTCGGCGCTCCTCCTGTTCATCATCAACATCATCGGGCTCGGGTTGGGCCCGCTGCTCGCCGGCAAGCTCAGCGATGTGCTCACGCCTTCCTTCGGCGTCGAGTCGATGCGCTACGGCCTGCTCATCGTCGCCGTCATCATCATGCCGTGGTCCGCCTGGCATTTCGTGCTGGCGGGGAGGCGAATCGGGCGGGACCTCGCAGTAGTGACTGCGCAGTAGGCCGCGGCCACCTCGTCATTCGCCGCCGGCGTGCGACGGATCGCTGCCCGTGCTGCCCCGGCCGGGCAGCGCGAATCACACGGCCCGCAGATACCAGTCGAAGTCCACGTTCGGGATCACGTTGTGGAAGCGCCGTGATTCGTCGCGCCGATTGAGAGCATAGGTGCGGCAGTACTCCTCGCCGAGATAGCGCGGCAGCACCTTGCTCTTGGCGAAGCGCTCGATCGCGGCGTCCCAGCGGTTAGGGATTCCGGGCTTCAGCTGGATGACGTCGTGCTCCTCGACCATGCGGCCCGGTTCGCAGTGCGCCTCGAGGCCATGGTGGATGCCCGCGAGTATCGCCGCCGTGACGAGATAGGGGTTCGCATCCGCGCCCGACGTGCGGTGCTCGATGCGGAGATTCGCGGCGTTCGATATCGGGATCCTGAGCGCGACGTTCCTGTGGTTCGCGCCCCAGTTGGGCTCCACGGGCGCGAACATGTCGGGCCGCAGCCGGCGGTAGGAGTTGGCGTTGGGCGCGAAGATGGCTGTCGCTTCGGCCATCGTTTTCGCGAGGCCGCCGACGGCATGCCGCAACCGGGCGCTGTAGGGTGGGGCGGCCGCGCCCTCCTTGCCGGCGGAGAACCAGTTGCGGCCCTCGGCGTCGACCAGGCTCACGTGGACGTGCAGGCCGGAGCCGGCCGTATCCTCGAAGGGCTTCGCCATGAAGCAGGCAACGAAGCCGTGGCGGCGCGCGATGGCCTTGACGACGCGCTTCATGAGCACGGCATGGTCGCACGCGAGCACCGGATCGGCGACGTGATGCAGGTTGATTTCGAACTGGCCGGGAGCGAACTCGGACGTCGTCGTGCCGATCGGAATGTTCTGCGCCGCGCAGGCGTCGTTCACGTCATTCAGGAAATTCTCGAGGTCCCAGAGGTCGTCCGGGTGGTAGACCTGCGGCCCCACCTGCGGCCGTCCGACTCCGGGGACGCGCGAAACCCTGGCGGTCGGCCGGTCGGCTCTGCCGTCGAGCAGGTAGAATTCGAGCTCCGCCGCCATCACGATGCCGAGTTTCATTTTCCGTAGCGGCTGCGCCGCGCGCTCGAGCACGTGACGCGGGTCGGCGAAAAAGGGTTCGCCGTCGCGCGTGTGCAAGCGGAACATGGCCTGGGCCGTGGGTCGCTTCGCCCACGGCACGGGCGCGAGGCTGCCGGGAACGATCGTGGCAAAAATGTCCGGGTCGCCGTCCTCGGCCGTGTAGCGGATGTCCGGCACGACCTCACCCAGCGTGTCGAGCAGCACCGCGCCGCCCGGCAGGCAGAAGCCGTCCCGGAACACGGGGGCGAACTCGTCGCGGCGGATGCGCTTGCCGCGCAGCACGCCCGCGAGATCCGCGATGAGGAGCTCCATGACATCCGTTCCCGGGTGCCGCTTCGTAAAACTGCGTAATTCGGCCGTGCCATTGCCGCGGCGGGAGGTCATGCGGAGCTTGCCTATTCGGAAATTCGTGACGCGCGCCAGGCGAGCGCGGCTTTCAGGCCGTCTTTTGCCATGACGCTGTTGAAAGCCTCGGATTCCGGCGTCGACGTCGTCTCGATGTGCACGTCGTATTCGAAGGCGGCTTCGAGGGCGCGCCGGAAGCCGCGGATTTCGAGGCTCCTGTGGATGGCTTCCTTGGTCAGGCGTACCGCGAGCGCATCGTTGGCGGCGATGCGGCGAGCCGTCGCGGTGGCGGCTGCCCGGAGGTCGCCGGCCGGAACGACCTCGTTGACCAGGCCGAGGCCCAGTGCCCTGCCGGCGTCGATGTTGCCCCCTGTCAGCAGCATTTCGTTCGCCGCCTTCAAGCCTACGATCCACGGCAACACCAGGCAAACGATGCCGCTGCCGTAGCCCACCTCGGGCACGCCGAACACGCAGTCGTCGGCGGCCACGGTCACGTCGCACAGCGCGCAGATCTCGAGCGAACTGCCGAGGCAATAACCGTGCACGGCGGCGATCACGGGTTTCGGGCAATCCCAGAATCGCATGATGCCGCGGAAATCGCGGGCGAGCTCGCGGCTTATTTCTTCCGGGTCGCCGCTGTCGAAGGCCGGCGAGCCGAGGTCGAAACCCGCGGAGAAGGCGCGGCCGGCACCTTGCAGCACGATCGCGCGCACGTCGTCGTTGGCTTCCGCCGCGTCCAGCACGCACTCGAGCTCGTCGAGCATCGCGGCGTTGATCGCGTTCAGCTTCTCGGGCCGGTTCAGCGTGATGACGGCGAGCTGCGCCGAGAGCTCCAGAGTGACGAGAGACATCTCAAGTGACCATGAGTGCGTTCGGCACTGTGCCGATCTTTGTCAACACTTCGTTCATGCGTGAGATAGGTCGCGGCGCTGTCGGATCGCGGCGCTGCTCTTTCTGGATGTTTTGTCAGTCACCGGATCGATGCCAGATTATCACAGCGGCAATCGCGGCGGCAGCGGAGTCGTTCCACATGATGGTGCGCGGAATGCCGCGCGAGCGACATGCTGGGCTATGCTCCGGGGCCGATGCCGCAGAAACACGATGCGATCGTCGTCGGTGCCGGGCACAACGGCCTGGTGACGGCGGGTTACCTCGCGCGGGCCGGGCTGCACGTGCTGGTGCTGGAGCGGCGCTCCGTGGTCGGCGGCTGTGCCGTGACGGAGGAGATCGATCCGGAACGGGCACCCGGTTGTCGCGTGTCGACCGCGTCGTACATCGCGAGCATGCTGCGCCCCGAAGTGATCCGCGATCTCGGGCTCGCGCGCCACGGGCTCAGGATGGTCGCGTGTGATCCCGGCGTCCAGACCGCCTTGCCCGACGGCAGCGTCATTGCGTGGTGGAACGACGTTAACCGCATGGCGGCGGAGCTCGAGGCGAAAGCTTCGGGCGACCGGCAGCGCTTCTTCGAAATCGAGGACGAGCTCAAGCGCCTCGCCGCGTGGCTGCAGCCGTTCTTCCTCGAGGCGCCGCCCGAGCTCGGCCGTCGCGGGCTGTCGCGGTTGCTGGAGCTCGTGCGCGTCGGGCGGCGTTTCCGGGGCATGCGGGGGAGCGACGCGGGCGCGCTGCTCAGGTTCCTGACCGGCTCGCTCGGCGAGCTCCTCGACCGCGAGTTCGCCTCGGAGGCCGTCAAGCGGCTGGTCCTGTCGAACAGCTTGTACGGGAAGCACGGCGGGCCGTACCAGCCGGGTACTGCGATGGGACTCCTGTTTCACCTGCTGAGCGGGGGGGAAGAGCAGACCCGGCAGGGGTTCGCGGGCCACGTCATCGGCGGCATGGGGGCGATCACCCAGGCCATGGCGGCGGCGTGCCGCGACGCAGGCGTCGAGATCCTGACGGATGCCGCGGTCGCGCGCATCGACGTCGCATCGGGACGCGCGCACGGCGTTACCCTGGCCGACGGGCGTGCGTTCGCGGCGGACCTCGTCGTGTCGAACGCGGATCCGCGGCGTACGTTCCTCGAGCTCGTGCCTGAAGGGCTCGACGACGATTTCCGGCGCGCGGTTGCGCGCATCCGCATGGCGGGGCCGTGCGCGAAGGTGAATTACGTGCTCGCGGAGGAGCCCGTCGTACGCGGCATGCCGGCGACGCACGATCCGGTGCAACGCAGTCTCTTCACCCTCGCTCCGTCACTCCAGGAAGCCGAGGACAGCTACAACGCCGCGCGTCGCGGGGCGCTGCCCGACGTGCTCTGGGTCGACTGCGTGGTGGCGTCGAACGTCGATCCCGGCCTCGCCACGGACGACCGGCACGTCATGACCTGCTTCGTCCAGTACGTCCCCTACCGCCTGGCACAGGGCGACTGGAACGCCCGCCGCGAAGAGCTCGGCGACCGCGTCACGCAAACCATCTCCCGTTACGCCCCGAACGTCCCCCGCGCCGTCATCGCCCGCAAGGTCCTGACGCCCCTCGACCTCGAGCAGACCTTCGGCATCACGGAAGGCAACATCTTCCACGGCGACCTCTCCCTCGACCAGCTCTTCCTCATGCGCCCGCTCCCCGGTTGGGCCCGTTACAGGACACCCATCGAACGCCTCTACCTCTGCGGCGCCGGGACGCACCCCGGCGGCGGCGTGACCGGCGCACCCGGCTACAACGCGGCCCGCCAGATCCTTGCGGAGCGCTGATCCGGGCCCGGTCGGGTCGTTACGGGACACCCACCGAATGCCGCAGACTCATTTCGGGGCACCCACCGAAAACGGGTCGTTACGGGAGGTCGTTACGGGACACCCATCGAAGGTCGTTACGGGACACCCACCGAATGCCGCAGACTCATTTCGGGGCACCCACCGAATGCTGCGGGCTCATTTCGGGACATCCAGAGAATTCCGCGGACTCGGCAGCCGGGGTCGCCTGGGGCGGCTAAACCGGGAGGCGGCAAAACCGGGGCTACACCGGGAGGCGGCTAAACCGGGGCTAAACCGGGACGCCCACCGCTCCCGATCCGGCGGCTCGCGCCGAGGGCTTATGCCCGGCCGGCATGAAGCGCCGAATTGATGGGTGTCCCCGTATAGGCCATAATGTGGAATTGATAATCACAATATGGCGCAGGGTTGATGCTGGACACGAGACCACCGCAGGGGGCGCAGGCGGCGCTGAGGGCGATACGGTTGCTGAAGCTGTTTACGGCGGAGCGGCCGGAGATGTCGCTCGCGGAGCTGTCACGCGGCTCGGGGCTGAACAAGACGACGACGCACCGGCTGCTGCGGGCGTTGCAGAGCGAGAACCTGATCGAGCGCAACCCGGCGACCAGCGCTTACAGCCTGGGGCCGGGGCTGATGGCGCTCGGCGTGCAGGCGCTGTCGAGCAGTGACCTCCGGCGACGGGTGCGCCCGATTCTCAAGGCGCTGGCGCGCTCGAGCGGCGAGACGGCAACCCTCGAGGTGCCGGTCGGCGACTGCATGCTGATCCTGGACGAGGTCGCGGGCAGCTACGTGCTGGGCTCGGCGGGCAACGTCGGCACCCGCTGGCCATTGCACGCGACCTCTACCGGCAAGGCCCTGCTCGCGTTCGACGAGAGCGGGCTCGAGCGCCTCGAGTCGCCACTCAAGGCGCTGACGGCGAAGACGCTGGTGGACCGGGAAGCCTTCCAGCCGCAGCTGATCGAGATCAGAAAGCGCGGCTACGCGGTTTCCGTGGACGAGCTGGAGGAGGGCTACGCCGCCGTCGCGACGGTCATCCGCGGCGCACTGGGCGACGTGCAGGGCACGATTTCGATCGGCGGCCCGACCCAGCGGCTGAACGCGGCCCGACGCGCCGAGCTCGGTGCCGCGCTCTGCGAGGCGGCGCAGCACCTGAGCCCGGAGCTCTGAGGCGACCGAAGCACAGCCGCGCCCTCGCGCCGCGTGCCCTGGTGCCTCGCGGGGCGCTGGAAAAACAGGCTGCTACGAGAGGCGGATCCAGGCCGACTTCGTCTGTGTATAGCTCCGCAGGCTGTCCAGGCACTTGTCGCGCGCATTCCCGGACTGCTTGTAGCCGCCGAAAGGCTGCGTCATGTCGCCTTCGTCGAAGCAGTTCACCCACACGACACCCGCCTCGACCTCGCGAATCAGGCGATGCGCGCGGTTCAGGTCGCGTGTCCAGATGCCGGCGGCGAGCCCGTAGATCGTGTCGTTCGCGATCCGGATCGCCTCGTCGATGCCTTCGAAGGGGATCACCGCAGCCACCGGCCCGAAAATCTCCTCTTGCGCGATGCGCATGGAATTCTTCACGTCGGCGAAGAGAGCCGGCGTGACATAGGCGCCGTGCGCGAGCCCTGCCGGCACGTCGCCGCCGAACACGAGCTTCGCCCCTTCCTTGCGACCGGCCTCGATGTACCCCAGCACGCGCTGCTGCGCTTCGCGCGTGACGAGCGGCCCCAGGTTGGTCGCAGGGTCGAGCGGATCGCCCGGCACGTACGCGTCCTTGCCGGAAGCCGTAAAGCGCTCCACGAACTCCTCGTAGATCGGCTGCTCGACGAGCAGCCGCGACCCCGCATTGCACACCTCGCCCATGTTCGCGAACACGCCGTTGTACGCCGCCGTGACGGCGCGCTCGAGATCCTCGACGTCACCCATGATGATCTGCGGCGTCTTGCCGCCGCACTCCAGGGCGACCTTCTTCATGTTGGACTGGCCGGCGTACTGGAGCATGAGCTTGCCGACCTCGGTCGAGCCGGTAAACGTGATCTTGTCGACGTCGGGGTGCAACGCGAGCGCCTTGCCTGCCACCTCGCCGATGCCGTTGATGACGTTGAACACCCCGGGCGGGCCACCTGCCTCGACGAACAGCTCCGCGAGGCGAAGGCACGACAGCGGCGCCTGTTCCGCCGGCTTCAGGACGACGCAGTTGCCCGCGGCGACGGCCGGTGCGACCTTCCAGGTCGCCATCAACAGCGGGTAGTTCCACGGCGAGATCGCGCCGACGACGCCGAGCGGCTCGCGCAGCACGAAATGCATCACGTCCGCTTCGGTGTTCGTCACGCTGCCCTCGATCTTGTCGATGCATTCCGCCATGAAGCGGAACGTCTCGATGACGGAAGGCAGGTCGATCTGCAGCATGTCGTTGATGGGCTTGCCCATGTTCAGCGTATCGAGTACCGCCAGCTGTTCTGCGTGCTCGTCTATCAGGTCGCAGAACCGGTACAGGATCTCCATGCGCTCGCGCGGCTTCATGCGCGACCACACCCCGGAACGGAACGCGCGGCGGGCCGCCGCCACTGCCGCGTCCACGTCCTTCTCGTTGGCGGCGGCAACCGAGGCAATGACCTCGGACGTCGCGGGATTCACGCTTTCCAAGCGCCCGCCGTCGACCGCATCCACGAACCGGCCGTCGATGAAGAACCGCGTTTCGGCGCGTTCGAGCTCGCGCGCCGCCACGCGCTGCCAGGTGGAATGAACGTGTTCGGATACTGCTTCGATGCTCATGCTATTGACCTCCCGGAATGCTGTCCCGCCGGTGCCGGATCCGCGCGCCTGCCGACGATCAGGGCATCCACCGCCACGCAGCCGCTCGCGCTGACGATGACGGGGTTCATGTCGATCTCCTCGACGTCGTCGCGCAATGCGTGCACGACGGCGGAGAACAGCGCTGCCTGCCCGGCAAACGCGGCGACGTCGCAGGCTGGCTGCCCGCGCGCGCCGTCGAGCAGCGGACGGAGCTTCAGCCGGTCCATTCTGCGCCACGCCTCTGCCTTGTCAAACGGCGGCAGCAGGAAGGCGACATCCTCCAGCACTTCGGCGTGCACGCCGCCGAAACCGAGCAGAACCACCGGCCCGAACTGCGGGTCGCGACGCGCCCCGAGCAGCATCTCGACGCCTTTACCCCCCATGCGCGCGACGACCGCGCGCGGCCCCAGGCGCGCGGAGAGGTCGCGCCAGGCCGCTCTCAGCTCGCCCTCGTCGGCCAGGTTCAGGCGCACGCCGCCGCGCTCCGTCTTGTGCAGCAGTCCCGGCGCCGCGGACTTGAGGGCCACCGGGTAGCCGAGCGCCGCGCCTGCCGCAACCGCTTGCACGTCCGATTCGACCAGGCGGCACTGATTGACCGACAGTCCCGCCGCCGCGAACAGCGCAAGCGATTCGTATTCGAGCAGGGTCTCACCGTTGCGCAGGTGCTCCCGCCAGCTCGCGAGTCGCGCTGTTTCGACGTGCGGCGGCTCGGGCGGCGGCGCGGCCCGGCGGTCGCGGTGCTCGAAAAGCGCGCGCACGCCGCGGAGAAAGGAGGGCACGCCGTCCAGGACCGGGAACCCCTCGTGCGTGACCTGGACGACCTGATCGTCGGAGCCCGTCCCCTGGCGCGCGGCGACCAGCGCCACCGGCTTGCCGGAAGCGGCGTGCGCCTTGCGCATGTAATCGACGTAAGCGGGATAGATGACGCCGCCCGGTGCGCGGTCGTGCACTACCGCTCCCATCGCGGCGTTCGGGTCGCACAGCATGGCGGCGAGACTGTCGCTCATGACCTCGCCCGCGTTCTCGCCGCCGCGACTCCAGGCGTCCAGCGGGTTCACCGCGGGCAGCCCGGGGTCGAGCAGGCCCTCGAGCGCCCGCACCGTCTCCGGCGTGAGCTCCGCGAGCTCCACGCCCGCCGCTTCCGCAAGATCGACCATGAGCTGCCGCTCGCCGCCGGAGTCGTGCAGGCAGACGAGCCCGCCCGGCCCGGGCGGCGGCAGCTCCGCAAACAGGATCAGCGCCGTTGCGAGCTCGTCCATGTCGCGCACGCGGTGCACGCCGTAGCGCTCGAACAGGGCGTCGTAGGTCGCGTCGACGCCGGCCATCGCGCCGGAGTGCGATACGGTCAGGCGGGCCGCGCGTTCCGTGCGGCCAACCTTCATCGCGACGATCGGAATGCCCTTCACTGCCGCTTTCCCGAGCGCGGCGCGAAAACCTTCGGGGTTGCGCGCGGTCTCGACGAACAGCCCGACGGCCCGCGTCTCCGGCAGGTCGAGCGCGAAATCGAGGTACTCGTCGATCGTGACGCCGAGCTCGTAGCCGGTCGAGACCGCGAGGTTGATGCGCAGCCGCTCGTCGCAATCGATGATGCCGCTCATTCCCGAGCCGGAGTGGCTGATGAGCGTCACGTTGCCCGGCGGCCGGTGCGTGCGGCTGTCGAAGCCGCAGGCCCAGACCGAATCGCGCACGTTGTAGAACCCCATGCCGTTCGCACCGCACACCAGCAGGCCGGCGTCGCGGATCTTGCTCTGCACGCGCGCCTTCAGGTTCGGCGTCGTGTCCTCGTCCAGTACCAGCGGCGACATGAGCACCGCGGCGGGCACGCCGTGCGCGATGGCGTCGTCGAGCAGCGCCTCGACGCGGGTATCCGCGACGCCGAAAATGACCAGGTCCGGCACCTCCGGCAGGTCGGCCAGCGCGCCGTAGCATTTCCGCCCTTGCAGCTCTGCGTAGCGCGGATTGATCGGGCAGACGGGTCCCGGGAACCCGCCCTTCAGCACATTCGTGAGTGCCCATTCCCCGAGGGAGCCCGTGCGGGCGGAGGCGCCGAGCACGGCGATGCTCCGCGGCCGGAGCAGGGGGTCGAGCCGGTGTTTCGGGCGGATCAACGTCATGTCTCGCCGATCATGGTCAAGGCGAGCGGTACGCTCCTTCAGCGCCGTCTCAGTACGGGGCCGGCGGTGTGGCCCGCCGGCGCGGCGGATCCCAGAACGGCTTCTCGGCAATCGCGGCTTTCGCCATGACGCGCGACCAGTGCATCTCGCGCTGGTAATAGATTTCGACCAGGAGCTCGTTGCCGGGATCACCGTGCGGCGCCTCGACCGTGGCGATGGCGATGTTCTTCTTGCATACCGGGGACCAGCACGCCGAGGTCACGAAGCCCACCTGCCGGCGGCGGCCGCGCAGCATGCGGTAGACATAGGAATGGTGCGCCGGCTTGTTGCCCTCGATGTCGAGCTTGACGAGCTGCCAGCGCGAGCCGCGGCGCTTCTCCTCGGCGAGCGCGCGCCGGCCGTTGAAGTTCGGTTTCTTGAAATCGACGAGCCACTCGAGCCCGAGCTCGAACGGTGAGCGCGAGCGGCCGGGGCGCACCGTGCTCTCGGCCGGCAGGAAATCGACGCCGGCCGTGAGGAAGCCGGCCTCGATGCGCGCGAGGTCGAGCGCCTCCGTGCCGATCGCGCGGATGCCGTGCAGGCGCCCGGCCTCGAACAGCGCGTCCCACAGCTCGAGCGCGCGCCCGGCTTCTATCCAGAGCTCGTAACCCAGATCGCCGGTGAACCCGGTGCGCGAGACCATGAGCTCGCTGCCCGCGAAGTCGAAGTGCGTAAGACCGAACGGCTTCAGTTCCTCGATGCCCTCGAGCCCGAGATTCTTCATCACACTGAAGGACGTCGGACCCTGCACGGCGAGCGCGGCGATGTCGCCCGTTTCCTCGACGATCGCGACGTCGAGCCCGATGGCGGCGGCCGTCAGCCATGCGAGGTGCCGTTCCTGGGAGCAGAGCCGGTATTCGCCCTCGCGCAGGTGGAAGATCGTGCCGTCGTCGATCACCTGGCCGCGGTCGTCGCACCACACCGCGTAGGCCACGCGTCCCGGCTTCACCTTCTGCATGTCCCGCGTGACCAGCCGATCGATGTAGGCGAGGGAATCCGGCCCCTTGATGCGGTACTTGGTCATCGGCGTGAGATCGAACACGCCGGTGCTGTTGCGAATGGAAAAGTATTCGAGATCGGCGTCGTACAGCGCATCCGGCGTCGTGTATCCCTTCCACTCGTGCCAGGCGTTCAGCCGATCGAGCTCGTTGAGGCGCGGCCAGAACGGCGTGCGCAGCCGCCCCTGCGGGACGGCGGCAATTTCGGCCTGCGCCTTGACGGCGGTGTTTTGAGCGTCATTCATAACGGCACCCATCAGGCGGGTTTCTGCTGCTTCAGGATTATGCGCGCGGCATTGCGCCCGCACGCGCCGCTGATGCCGCCGCCGGGGTGCGTGCCGGCGCCGCAGAGCCAGAGGCCGTCGAGCGGCATACGGTATTGTGCGGCGCCGGGCACCGGGCGCACGAACAGGAACTGGTCCAGCGTGAGCTCGGCATGATGCCAGTGGCCGCCGCTGATGCCGAACTCGGCTTCGATGTCGGCCGGCGAGAGCAACTCCGCCGCGACGATGCGTCCCGGCAGGTCCGGCGCGTACGCGGCGATCGTCTCGATCGCGCGCTTCTTGAGCGCTTCGCGCGCGGCGTCCGACCAGCCTGCCTTGAGCTGATAGGGCGCGTACTGCACGATCGCGGACAGCACGTGCTTGCCGGTCGGCGCGAGCGACGCGTCGCGGAAGCTCGGCACGGTGATCTCGAGCACGGGTTCCGGCGACATCTCCCCGTACTTCGCCGGGTTGAAGGCACGCTCGACGTAATCGGCGTCCGGAGCGATCAGCAAGCGGTCACCCAGCTCCTTGCGCTCGAGGCCGTCGAATGCCGGCAGCCCGTCGAGCGCGAGGTGCAGCTTCGCCGCGTTGCCGCGCGAGCGCAGGTTCGCGATGCGCCGCGTGAACCCGGTCTCGAGGTGCCGGCTGCCCACGAGCCCGAGCAGCGTGCGCTTCGGGTCGGCGTTAGACACGATCGTCCAGCTCGAGAACGTCTCGCCGTTTTCCGTCTCCACGCCCGCCGCGCGGCCGTTATCTACCACGATCCGGCGCACCGGCATCCCGGTACGGATCGTCACGCCGTGACCGCGGGCGCACTGTGCGAGCGCCTCGGCCACCGCGCCCATCCCGCCCGCGGGCAGGCTCGCGCGGCCGTGGTCGCCGCAGAGGCGGTAAAGATAAGTCAGGATAGTGTTCGGCGAGCGCGGGCCGAGATGCGTGCCGAGCACGGCATCCAGGGACACCGCGCCCTTGAGCAGCGGGCTCTGGAACCGTTCCTCCACCTCGTCGTAGATGTTCATGCCGATGAGGCGCAGGAATTCGCGCATCTCCTCGCGTCCGAGCCGGCGCAAATCCAGGCCGAGCTCGGCGAGCGTGAGCACGTCGCGTCTGGTGCCGTTCGCGAGCCGCGGCGGAATGCGGTTGAGGTACTTGGCGAGCAGGTCCGCGAAGCGCGTCATGCGGCGGTGGAAGTCCCGCCACTGCGCCTGGTCCGCGTCGTCCACCCCCTCCACGCGCGCACCGTTCAGGCGCACGTGCCGCCCGTCGCGCGACAGCGCGATGGTCGAGAGACCTTCCGCTGCGCGCGGCAGGCTGATGCCCAGCTCGCCCACGACCTCTGGCTGCACCTGGTAGAGCAGGTGTGCGCAGGCGGAAACGGTGAAGCCCTCGGCAAACCGGCGCGTCCGCGCGGCGCCGCCGACCTCGTCGGCCGCTTCGAGCACCAGCACTTTCCTGCCGGCGCGCCCGAGCAGGGCGGCGCACACGAGCCCGTTGTGCCCGGCACCGACCACGATGGCGTCGTATCGCTCAGTCATCGCCGAAGTTCTCCGGTACGGTGTTGTTGCGCTTCAGGTCGAGCAGGATCTCGCGCGCGGCGTTGGCACCCGGCGCCGCCATGACGCCGCCGCCCGGGTGCGTGCTGGAGGCGCACAGGTACAACCCGCCCACCGGCCCGCGGTATTGCGCGTAGCCCGGCACCGGGCGATTGAAGAGCAGCTGGTCCATCGTCAGCTCGCCGTGGAAGATGTTGCCTTCCGAAAGGCCCGCTTCGCGCTCGATGTCCTCGGGCGTGCGGATCTCGACGTGCAGGATCAGGTCCTTGAAGTCGGGGCTGTATTTCGCGATCTGGTCGATGACGGTCTTGCCGAACGCCTGGCGCTGCTCGTCCGTCCACGGCTGCCCTTTCACGCGATACGGGCAGTACTGGACGAAGCAGCTCATGAAGTGCTTGCCGGGAGGCGCCATCGTGGGATCCGTCACGGTGGGGATCACCATGTCGACGTACGGATCCTGCGACCACGTGCCGTCCTTCCAGTCGTCGTAGGCGCGCTCCATGCGCTCCATCGAATCGATGAAGTGCATGTCGCCGTCGAGCAGCGGATTGTTCTTCGGCAGCGCCGGGAAGGTCGGCATGCCGTCGAGCGCGATGTTGAGCTTGCCGGACGAGCCGCGGATCTTGAAATTCTGCACCCGTCGGTAGAACGCCGGCGGCAGGTCTTTCTCGTCCATGCACTCCAGGAACGTGCGTTTCACGTCCATGGCGGAGACCACGATCTTCGCGTCGATCTCCTCGCCGGTCGTTAGGGCGACGCCTTTGACGCGCCCGTTGCGCACGACAATCTGCTCGACGCCCGCGTCGGTCCGGAGCTCGCCCCCGTACGACTGGAAGGCGCCGGCCATCGATTTCGAAACCGCGCCCATCCCGCCGCGCGCGTAGCCCCACGAGCCGACGTTGCCGTCCACCTCGCCCATGTAATGGTGCAGCAGCACGTACGCGGTGCCGGGAGAATGGATGCCGAGCGCCGTGCCGATGATGCCGCTACCCGAGAGTGCGGCCTTGATCACGTCGGTCTCGAAGTACTCGTCGAGGTATTCCGCGACGCTCATCGTCCAGAAGCGGATCGTCTCCTGCATCCGCTCCTCGCCCATCTCGAAGAAGCGGCGGCCGAGAAGGGCCAGCTCCTTGAGGTCGCGCGGCTTGAACGAGGTCGGGTCGGGCGGCGTGCGCAGCAGGAACTCGCGGATGAAACGCGTCTGCCGCATCACGTCGGAGGAGTAACGCTGATAGGCGTCCGCGTCGTGCTTCGAAAAACGTGCGTACTCGCGGTGCGCCACTTCGGTATCCCAGTACGAGCCGAAGTAGCCGCCGTTCTCGAGGAACGTCACTCCCCCGCCGTACGGCGTTACCTGCAGGCCGTGCCGGTGCAGCTCGAGCGCGCGGAAAATCTCCGGCCTGAGCAGCGAGCAGACGTAGGAGCAGTTGGAGTAGATCCAGTCCTTGTAGAGATTCCGGCTGACGGCCGCGCCGCCGATGTAATCGTTCTTCTCGAGGCAGAGGACGTCGAGACCCGCCTTGGCGAGGAAGGCCGCGTTGGTCAGGCCGTTGTGGCCCGCCCCGACGACGATGGCATCATAGGTTTTCATCGAGTGAGATAGCCCCCGGGCTCAGAGCCGGCGTCGCCGGCCGCAAGCGGATGCGATCCGCAGAACGTGAAAAGCGGCGGCCTCGCGACCACCGCTTCTCAACGTGAAGCATCGGTATTATGCCGTGTAGACGCGGCTGCTGTCGCTCGGCAGTTTCTTCAAAGTAATGTCTACCGCGCGCTCGAATTTGTCCAGGGTTTCCTCCAGACATTTCACATCATGAGCTTCACAAATGAACCACGGCTCGCGTGAATCCGGCTCGACGAGCACGCCGAGCTCATGCAGCTCCGGCGCCAGAGTGTCGTAGAACTCGTAATCGGTGTTCACCCAGTCGCGATAGTCGCGGGGCGGCTTTTCGCTGAAGAAAAGCCCCGTCATGGACGGGTGGCCGACGAAGCAGTGGGCGATGCCGCGAGCGGAAAGGATTTTCCTGAGTCCGGCCTGCAGACGACGCCCGTAGCTCTCGATCGTCGCCAGCGCGTCCGTCTCCTCGAGAATCTGGAGGGTGCGGTTCGCCGCGGCGAGCGACACCGAGTGAGCGGTGAACGTGCCGCCGTGCACGACCCGCTCGCCGACACAGCGCATGATGTCTTCGCGCCCCGCAACGACGGCGATCGGATAACCGTTCCCCATGGCCTTGGCAAAAGTGCAGAGGTCGGCCTTGACGCCCAGAAGGTCCTGGACACCGCCTTTCGCCACGCGAAACCCGGTCTTCACCTCGTCCACGATCAGCACGACGCCGTAGCGGTCGCACAGCCAGCGCACGTCGCTGAGATACTCGCGCGTGGCGGTCAGCCCGCAGCAGTTGCCCATGATCGGCTCGATGAGGAACGTGCCGATGTCGGCGGCATGCCGCTTCAGGACGTCCTCCACCGCGTTCGCGTCATTCAGCGGCACGCTGTAGAACAGCGATTTCAGCAGCGACGGGACGCCTTCGCCGTACGGGCGGATCTCGGGCTCGCCGCGTTTCGGGGTCCAGTCCTCGACGTCGGCGTACCACATCACTTCGCTGAAAACCCCGTGGTAGCCCCCTTGGACCACGATGTGCCGGTCCTTGCCCGTCCAGGCGCGCGCGATACGCATCGCCGCCATGACGGCCTCGGTGCCGGAGTTCGAGAAACGGATCAGCTCCGCGGCGGGAACCATGCGGTGGATGCGCTCGGCCGTCTCGTATTCGAGCTCGGTGGCGAGCGCGAACACGCCCCCGATCTCCATGCCTTCGCGGGCGGCGGCGTCCACCCGGGGATCGGCGTAGCCGAGGATGCAGGGCCCGTAGGCCAGGCGGTAATCGATGTATTCGTTGCCGTCGATGTCCCGGAGCCGTGCGCCCTTTGCGTGCTGCACGTACAGCGTCCGGTCGTCGCCCCAGTAGCGGAAATTGGAAGAAACGCCGAGGGGCAGGCGGGTGCTGGCTTTGCGGAAATGATTATTGGAGTTGGTGAGACACCTCATAAAACCTCCGATTCAAGTGGCCCCAGCATGGCACGGGACAGGCCTCCAGGTCCAGAAAAATGAATGAACGGTCATTCAGAATGTGGCAGGATGCGGGTTCCGGTCAGGGGCGGGGCTGCCTTTGAGGCGCTGTTTGCGCAAGAATGCGCGGGCGGGCCCGGCGGCGGGACACAGGGATCGATATGGGGTCGAACCGAATTTTTCGTGCGATCCTGGCCCGCGCCTCATAGCGTGGCGCAAAATTCGGTTCGACCCCATATCGACCCCATAATCGGGAGGATACGGAATGGCGGTCGCAGCAGCGAAGAGCAGCCGCCGCACGGCGACTCGCGAGGAACGCCGGCAGCAGCTCATTCTTGCAACCATCAAATGCATTTCGAGAAAGGGACTCGGCAGCGTCACGCTGGGCGACGTCGCGCAGGAAGCCGGCCTGTCACAAGGCATCGTCAACCTGCACTTCACCAGCAAGGAGAACCTGCTGAACGAGACGCTCCAGTACCTCGCGGAGGATTACAAGGCGCAATTCGATGCGACGCTGGAGAAATCCGGCCCGGAACCGGCGGAGAAGCTGCTCGCGATGATGGAGATGGACCTGAAGCCTTCGATCTGCGATCGCCAGAAGCTCGCCGTATGGTTCGCGTTCTGGGGTGAGGTCAAGGCCGTGCCGACCTACCAGAAGATCTGCGAGGCCTACGATCGCGGCTACGACGAAGCGATCCGGGGGCTCTGCCAGGCGGTCATCGACGAGGGCGGCTACCAGCACGTCAGCGCGCAGCTCGTGACCGATGCGCTGTCCTCGATGACCGACGGCTTGTGGCTGTCGTATCTCGTGAGCCCTCGTGGCTTCGATCGCGAGGAGGCGATGGACGCGGTGTACAGCTACCTGCGCGCAGTCTTCCCCGAGCATTACGAATAGGATGACGGTGTGAATCCGCAACTGGATCCCGGCGCGCTCGAGTGGCAGGCGAAGGCGCGCGAGCTCGCCGACCTGCTGCAGCCGTTCGAGGTGGAAGCCGAGCTGAACGAGGGGGTCCTGCCGGAAGACGTGCGCAAGAGGCACAAGGCGCGGGCCATCGAGCTCGGATTCAGCGCCATGGACGTGCCGCGGGCACACGGCGGGCTCGAGCTCACGATCGTCGAGCAGGTCGCCGTCTGGGAGCAGCTCGGCCGCGTGACGAACGCGCTCGCGTGGTGCTTCGCCGAGCCGCAGAGCTGGATGTTCGAGGCCTGCACCGAAGAGCAGATCGAGCGCTACGTCCTGCCGCTGATGCGCGGCGAGAAGCACGACTGCTATGCCATCACGGAAGCCGGGCCCGGGTCGGACGTGGCCTCGCTGGAAGCCACCGCCACGCGTGACCGCGACGGTTACCGGCTGGACGGCGAGAAGTGGTTCGTGACCAGTGCGAATCTCGCGGACTACTACTGGTTCCAGGCGAGGCTGCCGGAAGAGGGCGGGGAAGCGCTGTTCCTCGTGGACCAGGGCACACCCGGCATCGAGGTCGTCGCTTCGCCGCATTTCAGCCACACGTTCGCCGCGCATCACCCGACCTGCCGTTTCGCCGGGGTCCGCGTGCCCGCCGCCAATCGGGTCGGCCGCCCGGGCGACGGCATGGCCTACACGCTGAGCTGGTTCCGCCGCGAGCGGCTGATGATCGCCGCCCGCTGCTGCGGCGCGGCGGCGCGGCTGATCGAGGAGGCGCGGGAATTCGCGCTCGGGCGCATGGCCGGCGGCGAGCCGCTCGCCGAGCGCCAGGCGATCCAGTTCATGCTGGCCGACAGCGTCACCGAGCTCGCCGCGGCCAGGCTCATGACCTTCGAGACGGCCGCAGCGCACGATCGCGGCGAGGACGTGAAACGCCTGCACACCCGCTGCTCGATGGCAAAGCTGTATGCTTCGGAGATGGCCAATCGAGTCGCCGACCGCGTGCTGCAGATCTTCGGCGGGCGCGGTTACATGCGCGAGAACGCCGCCGAGCGCTTCTTCCGGGAGCTCCGAGTCGACCGCATCTGGGAAGGCACGAGCGAGATCCAGCGGCTCATCATTGCGCGCGGGCTGCTGAAGCGAGGCCTCGACGAGTTGTGACGGGGGCGGAATCGTGAGCCGTAGGAGCGCGCATCGCGCGCGACAGGGCGAGCCGATGCCGCAACGGAGGCCAGTGGCGATGCCCCGCGTCGGGTCGCGTGCGATGCGCGCTCCTACGGCGGTGCTGTCACGCGCGATGCGCACGCCTGCGCTGGTCCTGCTGATCGCGGTGGCCGCGGCCTGCAGCCAGGGCGGCACGACCGACCATCGTGCCACGGGCCGGAACGTGCTGAACGTCTACAACTGGTCCGACTACGTCGCGCCGGACACGATCGCGAATTTCGAGCGGGAGTACGGCATCCAGGTCAATTACGACGTCTACGATTCGTCGGAAATCGTGGACGCCAAGCTGCTGGCGGGCCACAGCGGCTACGACATCGTCTTTCACGATTACCAGTTCGCTTCGCGGCTCGCACCGCTCGGCATTTTCGAGAAGCTCGATTACTCGAAGCTGCATAACTACCACTACCTGAACCAGAAGCTCCTCGAGAAGATCAACGTGTACGACGACGTGAAGGGTTATCCCGTCCCGTACATGTGGGGCTCGACGGGCTTCGCCTACAACTACGACATGGTGCACGCGCGGCTGCCGGATGCGCCGCTCGGAAGCTCGGCGATGCTGTTCGATCCGAAGGTGGTTTCCGAGCTTGCCGATTGCGGAGTCACCTGGCTCGACAGCCCCACCGACGTCATTCCGCTGGTGCTGGCTTACCTCGGCCTCGATCCGAATGCTGTCGACGAGGAGAGTCTCGCCGCGGCCGAAGCGCAGCTCGATCAGGTGCGGCCGTACATACGCTATTTCAGCTCGACCAAGATGATCAGCGATCTGCCGAACCGCGAGGTGTGCGTCGCGATGAGCTGGTCCGGCGACTACGCGCAGGCAGCCGCGCGCGCGGACGAGGCCGGTATTTCGATCGACCTCCGCTACACGATCCCCGGGGAAGGGTCGCGCCTGTGGGTGGACGGCATGTTCATCCCTTCCGATGCGCCGCACCCCGGGAACGCTTACCTGTTCCTCGATTACATCCTGCGTCCCGAGGTCACGGCGGCCATCTCGGACTACATCTTTTACGCCAGCGCCAACGAAGCGGCGAAGGCTCTCCTGGACCCCGAAGTGCTGAACGACCCCGGCATCTACCCCGATGAGGCGGCGTGGAATCTGCTTTATCCGGTATATTTCGGCGAGCCGGCGCGGGAGCGCCTGCGAACCCGCACCTGGTCGCGGGTGAAAAGCGGCATATGATTGCCTGCCCGATCATCGCGGCAGGCGCGGCGAGCAGACAGCAAAAGGGACGGAAGCGGCCATCGACAGGCAGGACGGACCGGCTCCGCTGATACAGATCCGGCAGGTCAGCAAGCAGTTCGGCGATTTCGTTGCCGTTGATTCCGTCGATCTCGACATAGAGCGCGGCGAGCTCTTCTCCATTCTCGGCGCATCCGGCTGCGGCAAGACGACGCTCTTGCGCATGCTCGCCGGCTTCGAGCAACCGACGAGCGGGCGCATCCTGATCGACGGCACCGACATCACCGACCAGCCGCCCTACAAGCGGCCGGTGAACATGATGTTCCAGTCGTACGCGATCTTCCCGCATATGACGGTGGAGAAGAACGTCGCGTACGGGCTGCAGAAGGAGCGCATGCCGCGCGACGAGGTGCAACGGCGGGTGCGGGAGATGCTCGAGCTCGTGCAGCTCGAGTCATTCGCGGCCCGCAAGCCCGACCAGCTCTCCGGCGGCCAGCGCCAGCGCGTCGCGCTCGCGCGCGCGCTCGTGAAACGCCCGAAGGTACTGCTGCTGGACGAGCCTCTTGCCGCGCTCGACAAGAAGCTGCGCGAGCACACGCAGTTCGAGCTGATGAACATCCAGGACCGGCTCGGCATTACCTTCATCGTGGTGACCCACGACCAGGAGGAGGCGATGATCCTGTCGAGCCGGATCGCGGTCATGAACCAGGGACGCTTCGAGCAGGTCGGCACGCCGAAAGAGGTGTACGAATACCCGAACAGCCGCTTCGTCGCCGATTTCATCGGTACCATCAACATGTTCGACGCGGTCGTCGAGAGCAGCGGCGACGGGCGCCTGCTGGCGCGTTCGCCGGACGCGGGCAAGCTCCTGACCGCGTTCTGCGACGCGCCGCCGCCGGCCGGAAGCGGAATTTGCATCGCGGTCCGGCCGGAGAAGATCTTCATCAGCAAGGGTGAGCCGGAAGGCCTCGAGGACATGCGTCTCAAGGGCGTCGTCTACGATCTCGGTTATTTCGGCAACCTGTCGCTGTACCGGATCCGCCTCGAGTCCGGAAAGATCATCCAGGTCAGCGCGCAGAACCGGCGCCGCTCGGCCGAGCGCTTTCTCGAGTGGGACGACGAGGTGTACGTCTCCTGGCAGGCGCAAAGCGCCGTGGTGCTTGCGCGCTGACATGGCGGGTCGTCGCGACTTCTGGCAGCGCGTCGCGATCGCACTTCCTTACCTCTGGCTGCTGGTCTTCTTCCTCGCGCCGGTCGCGATCATCCTGAAGATCAGCTTCGCCGACCCGATCATCGCCCAGCCGCCGTTCACGCCGTTCTTCGACGACCAGGGCCGCCCCGACCCGACCATTGCGAACTACACCTTCCTGCTCACCGACAAGCTGTACGTCATCACGTATCTCAAGTCCGTGCTGATGGCCGCCGGCGCAACCGTGCTGTGCCTGCTCCTCGGGTTCCCGATGGCCTACGGCATCGCCCGCGCGCAGGCGCGCACACGCAACGTGCTGCTGCTGCTCATCGTGCTGCCGTTCTGGATTTCGTTCCTGCTGCGCGTGTACGCATGGATCGGCTTGATGAACAACTACGGCGTCATCAACAACCTGCTCATGTGGGCCGGGCTGATCAACCAGCCGATGCAGATGCTGTACACGGATTTCGCCATCTACATCGGGCTTGTGTATTCGTATTTGCCGTTCATGATCCTGCCGTTGTACGCGACGCTCGAGCGCATGGACCTGGACCTGGTCGATGCCGCTCAGGATCTCGGGGCGTCGCCGTCGCAGGCGTTCCGGGACATCACGTGGCCGCTGGCGCGGCCGGGCGTGATCGCCGGCAGCCTGCTCGTGTTCATCCCGGCGATGGGCGAATACGTGATTCCCTACCTGCTCGGCGGGCCCGCGTCGCTGATGATCGGCCGCGTGCTGTTCGACGAGTTCTTCGTCAATCACGACTGGCCGCTCGCATCCGCGGTCGCCATCGTGCTCCTGTTCCTGCTGGTCGTGCCGATCGCGCTCCTGCAGCGCAGCCGTACGCAGGAAATCGAGGGGGAGGCGTGAAGCGCCGCTCGTACTTCGTGCTGTCGGTGCTGGCGTTCGGCTACGCCTTCCTGTACATCCCGCTCGTCTCCGTCATCATCTACTCGTTCAACGATTCGCGGCTCGCCACCGTCTGGGGCGGCTTCTCGACCCGGTGGTACGGTGCGCTCCTGCACAACCGGGAGGTGCTCGACGCGGCGGCACTGAGCCTCGAAGTGGCTTTCTCGACGGCGACGCTCGCCACGATCCTGGGAACGATGGCAGGCATGGCGCTGGCGCGCTTCGGGCGATTCCGCGGGCGCACGCTGTTTTCCGGCATGATCACGTCGCCGCTGGTCATGCCCGAGGTCATCACCGGACTCTCGCTGCTCCTGCTCTACGTCAGCCTGCAACAGCTCATCGGCTGGCCGGCGCAGCGCGGCTTCACGACGATCACGATCGCGCACACCACGTTCGCAATGGCGTACGTGACGGTCGTCGTGCAGTCGCGGCTCGCCGGGATGGACGAATCGCTGGAGGAAGCCGCGATGGACCTCGGCGGCCGGCCGCTGCGCGTGGTGTTCGACATCACGCTGCCGCTGATCGCACCGGCGATGATCGCCGGCTGGCTGCTCGCGTTCACGCTCTCGCTCGACGACCTGGTCATCGCGAGCTTCGTGTCCGGGCCGGGCGGCAGCACGCTGCCCATGGTGATCTTCTCGAAAGTGAGGCTCGGCGTCACACCCGACATCAACGCGCTCGCTACCATCATCATCGCCATCGTCTCGCTCGGCGTCCTGGTGGCCTGGTGGGTCTCCGGCCGTTCCCGCCGTCGTACTCCCTGAAGAGCCGGCCAGACCGTGCCCGGCCGTTTCCCGCCGGGCGTGGGCGACGGCTCAACCGGAGGCGCGGGCGCGCCGCAGGATGGCCGCAAACCGACGTGGACGAGATGAAGCACGCGATTTGCGTCGCGCGCTCGCCGCTTCGGTGAACCTCGCGGCGCCGTGACCCGTTATCCGGCAGGTGCGTCCGGCTGGCGGGAGGGATGCGCGGCGGCGACGGGCTCGAGAGTCGCCCCGTGCGCCGCGATCGAGCGGATCGTGGGGTAGGGGGCAAGGTCGAGTGCGAAGCGCAGGGCGTTGTACACCTGCGGAATCAGCCATGCGTCCGCCAGCGTGAAGCTCGCCCCCACGGAGTAGCGCCCGTCGCCGCTCGCTTCCCTCGCGATCGCCTCGTACGCCGCGAACCCGTCCGCGATCCATTTCCGGCACCAGGCGGCGACACCCTCGTCATCCTCGTCGTACTCGGCACGCAGATGCTTGAGCACTCTCAAGTTCTGCAGCGGGTGGATGTCGCAGCCGATGACGCCCATGCACTGGCGGACTCGTGCCCGCTCGAAGGGATCCGCCGGCAGCAGCGGGGGTGCCGGGTAGCGCTCCTCGAGGAACTCGGCGATTGCCATGGACTGCGCCAGGTGCCGCCCGTCACACTCGAGCACCGGCACCAGTCCCGCGGCGTTCAGTGCACGAAAGGGAGCCTGGCGGTGTTCGTCCCGAGCCAGGGCGACGTTCACGTATTCCCAAGGAAATCCCTTGAAATTCAATATGATACGGATTCTGTAAGAGGCGCTGCTGCGCCAGTAGCCGTACAGTTTCATGCGCTCGGCGACCCGGAAAAGCGATCACGGCAGCATAGCAACACGGGGCCCGAATGCGGCACAGGGTGGAACCGGCGAGTGCAGGCTTTCCGGGCTTCGCGTATGCTTGAAGCGCAGAAGAAAGGGCGGCACCAGGGAAGTGTGCCCGGAGGTTCAGGCCCGAAACGGGCCCTATGTGTAGACAACCCGTCATTGGCGTGCCGGCTGACCGGCGTCTGATCGATCCCCATCCTTTTCACGTAGTCGGCGAAAAATACCTGACGGCCCTCCGCGACGCGGCGGGGGCACTGCCGGTCGTGATCCCGGCCTTCGGTGACCATCTCGACATCGCACAGGTGCTGGCGAACGTCGACGGCCTGCTCTTCACGGGCAGCCCGTCCAACGTCGAGCCGCACCGCTACGGAGGCGAGCCGAGCATGCCGGGCACGCTGCACGATCCGGAGCGCGACGCGACGACGCTGCCCCTGATCACCGCGGCGCTGAAGGCCGGGGTGCCCGTGCTCGCGCTTTGCCGCGGCTTCCAGGAGGTGAACGTGGCACTCGGCGGCACCCTGCACCAGCGCGTGCACGAGGTGCCCGGGTACGCCGTGCACAAGGAGAACCCGAACGATCCGCTGCACGTGCAGTACGGCCCGTCGCACGCCGTCAACCTGTGCGACGGCGGACTGCTGCGCCGGCTCGCCGGCCGCAACCGCGTCGAGGTGAACTCGCTGCATTCGCAGGGCGTCGCGAAGCTCGCGAAGGGCGTCGTCGTCGAGGCGGTGGCGGACGACGGCCTGATCGAGGCATTTCGCGTAGACGCCGACGCTTTCGCGCTGGCCATCCAGTGGCATCCCGAGTGGCGGGTCAGGGAAAACCCGTTCTCATCGGCAATTTTCGAGGCATTCGGCGACGCCTGCAGGCAACGCGCCGCACGGCGGACGCCCGTGAACCAGGTGTAACGTGAGTGAAAGTGACAAGCAGACTATCCGGGAGTGGCTGAAGCAACACAGGATCGAGGACGTCGAGGCGATCGTTCCCGACATGGCCGGCGCCGCGCGCGGCAAGCTCCTGCCCGCCGACAAGTTCGGTAGCGGCGACATGAAGATGCCCGAGGCCGTCTTCGCGCAGACGGTTTCCGGCGAATACGTCCTGAACAAGGCGAACGTCGAGGACCGCGACATGTGGCTGCGGGCCGATCCCGCATCCCTGCGGCCGGTGCCGTGGGCGACCGATCCCGCCGCATCCGTGTTCATGGATTGTTTCCGCAAGGACGGAACGCCGGTGGACACGTCGCCGCGGCGCGTGCTGTCTTCCGTGCTGGAGCTGTACGCGGCGAAGGGCTGGAAGCCCGTCGTGGCGCCGGAAGTCGAGTTCTACCTGATCAGCCCGCACGCGGACGCGAACGCGGAAGTCGAACCGCCTGAGGGCCGGCTCGGGCGCGTCGACATGTCGCGCCAGCCGTACAGCATCGACATGATGAACGACTTCGACCCGTTCATTAACGACGTGTACGCCTACTGCGAGGCGCAGGGGATCTACATCGACACGTTGTCGCAGGAAATGGGTCCGGCGCAGTTCGAGATCAACTTCCTGCACGGCGACGCCGTCGCGCTCGCGGACCAGGTGTTCCTGTTCAAGCGCACGGTGCGAGAGGCGGCGATCGAGCACGAGATGCACGCGACGTTCCTCGCGAAGCCGATGTCGGAGGAAGCCGGCAGTGCGTTGCACGTCCACCAGAGCGTGGTGGACGTGGAGACGGGCGAGAACGTGTTCACCCGCAAGGACGGCGAAGCGAGCGAACTCTTCTATTCGTTCCTCGGCGGGCTCCAGCGCTACATGCCCGAGGCGATGCTGATCTTCGCGCCGTACGTGAATTCCTACCGCCGGTTCCTCAACTCGTGGGCTTCGCCGGTGAATCTCGAGTGGGCGATCGACAACCGCACGGTGGGCCTGCGGGTGCCCGATGCCGAGCCCGCCGCGCGCCGCATTGAGAACCGCCTCGCGGGCTCTGACGTGAACCCGTATCTCGCGCTGGCCGCGAGTCTCGCCTGCGGCTACCTCGGCATGCTGGAAGGACTGAAGCCCAGCCAGCCGATCACGGGCAGCGCCTACGACCTGCCGTTCATGCTGCACCGGCACATCTACGCCGCGATCGAGGCGATGAAGAACAGCGACGCCATGCGCAAGACGCTGGGTGACAACTTCGTGACGCTCTACTGCCTGTTGAAGGAGAGCGAGGAGCGGGAGTTCGAGGAGATCATCACGCCCTGGGAGCGCGAGATCCTCATGTTCAACGTTTAGCGCCCTCTCCGGCCCATTCCAGGCGGGACGCCGGCGTCGACGTGGATGGCGATCGTGCCGGGGGATGGCCTGTCTTCCGCCTCGCGTGGCGCGCCGCATCGATTGCCTGTTGGATACGCTCGAGGAAAGCGGTATCGGTGCAGGTTTCGAGGATGGCGCGCTGCAGGTCCATCAGTACCAGCGCAGTGCTGTCGTCGTTTTTGCCGTGTCATCGTCAGAGTTCTGTCGACCCGCGTTCTTGCCTGCGATCGGCCTGACTGCCGGCAGGCCGTGCATCGAGGCGGGGGCGCAGAATACGCGTCCATCAGCCGATCGACAGACGTCGGCCTGCCGAGCGGCATAGAGGCGCGGAACCTGGGATTCACAGTCGCGAGCGAGATACCGGAAACTCCCTGGACGACGGCTTCCGGATTCCAGATCGTGACCGTGACCGCGACCGGCAGAGCGGCGCTCGCTATGATGTCTCCATGCGCAAATCACAACTAATGGAGTGCAAGCGATGATCGAAAATCGCTCACGCGCCGAATGGCAGGACCTCGATCGCGAGCATTACCTGCATCCGTTCACGGATCACAAGGAGCTGGGCCAGAAGCGCAGCCGCATCATCGCGCGAGCGAACGGTGTGTACATCTACGACGTCGACGGCAACGAGATCCTCGACGGCATGTCGGGACTGTGGTGCGTGAACGTGGGATATGGACGCGACGAGCTCGTCGACGCGGCGACCCGGCAGCTGCGCACCCTGCCGTACTACAACAGCTTTTTCCAGTGCGCCCACCCGCCGTCGATCGAGCTGTCGCGTCTCCTGAAGGAGATTACCCAACCTCAGTTCAACCGCGCTTTCTTCACGAGCTCCGGGTCGGAATCGATCGACACCATGATCCGCATGGTGCGCCGTTACTGGGACCTCATGGGCCAGCCGGAGCGGCACGTCATCATCTCCCGCGAGAACGCGTATCACGGCTCGACCATCGGCGGCACGAGCCTCGGCGGGATGAAGCCGATGCACGGGCAGGGCGGACCGTGGCTGCCCGGCATCGAGCACATCGAGCAGCCGTACTGGTTCGGCAGCGATCGCTCGCTCGCGCCGGACGAGTTCGGCATGAAAGCAGCGGGCGCGCTGCGGCGCAGGATCGAGGAAGTCGGGCCGGAGCGCGTGGCCGCGTTCGTCGGCGAGCCGATTCAGGGCGCGGGCGGCGTCATCATTCCGCCGGAAACGTATTGGCCCGAGATCCAGAAGATCTGTGACGACTACGGCATTTTGCTGGTGAGCGATGAGGTGATCTGCGGTTTCGGGCGCCTGGGCGAGTGGTTCGGCGCCGACTACTACGAGACGCGGCCGGATCTCATGACCTTCGCCAAGGGCGTGTCGAGCGGTTATCTGCCGCTCGGCGGCGTGATGGTCGCCGATCGCGTGGCGGACGTGCTGGTCGACAAGGGCGGCGAGTTCTTTCACGGATATACGTATTCGGGGCACCCGGCCGCTTGCGCCGTCGCCATCGAGAACATCGAGATCATTCGCCGCGAGCAGCTGGTCGAGCGCGTGCGCGAGGACATCGGTCCGTATCTGCAGGAGCGCTGGCGCTCGCTCGCGGAACACCCGATGGTCGGCGAGACACGGATGGTCGGGCTCATGGGGGCGCTCGAGCTCGTCGCCGACAAGTCGACGCTCGCGCGTTTCCCGAAGGAACGCGCGGCGGGGCTGATCTGCCGCGATACCATGGTGGAGAACGGACTCGTCATGCGGGCCGTCGGCGACACGATGGTGATTGCGCCGCCGCTGGTGCTGACGCACGCGGAGGCCGACGAGCTGATCGAGAAGGCGTGGAAGTGCCTCGACCTCACGCGGAAGGCGGTGCTCTCCGGATGACGCTCAAGAAGGCCGGCGACCAGGCGTTCCTGCGGACGGAGGCGCGGGGAACGCACAGCGAGCCGACCTATGCCGGGGCGCTGTCGTTCATGCGCCGCAAGTACACACGGGACCTCGACGGCGTGGATCTCGCCGTCACGGGTATACCGCTCGATCTCGCGACCACCAACCGGCCCGGGGCGCGCTTCGGTCCGCGTGCGATCCGCGCCGCGTCGAGCATCATGGCCTGGGCGCGTCCGTACGGCATGCCTTTCGATCCTTTGGATCGGCTCGCCGTCGTGGATTACGGGGACTGCGTGTTCGACTTCGGTCGCCCCGAGACCGTGCCGCAGGCCATCGAGCGCCACGCGGCGGCGATCATCGGCACAGGCACCGCGGTGCTCGCGCTCGGCGGCGATCATTTCATCAGCTGGCCGCTGCTCCAGGCCCACGCCAAACGGCACGGCGCGCCGCTGTCGCTGCTGCATTTCGACGCACACACCGACACGTGGAGCGACGAGGATGGCCGCGTCGACCACGGCACGATGTTCTGGCATGCGGTGCGCGAAGGCCTCGTCGATCCGGCGCGTTCCGTTCAGATCGGCATCCGCACGACCAACGACGATACGCTCGGCTTCAACATCATCGATGCCGCGCGCGTGCACCGGCAGGGCGTGGACGCCGTGGTCGCCGACACGCAGCGCATCCTCGGCGACCGGCCCGTCTACCTCACCTTCGACATCGACTGCCTCGATCCCGCCTTCGCCCCCGGCACCGGCACCCCGGTCTGCGGCGGCCTCTGCACCTGGCAGGCCACCGCCATCCTGCGCGGCCTCGCCGGCCTCCCCGTCATCGGCATGGACGTCGTCGAGGTCGCCCCCGCCTACGACGTCGGCGAAATCACCGCCCTCGCCGGCGCCACCATCGCCATGGAGCTCATCGGCCTCTACGCCGCCAAATGAGGACACCCATCATTCGCCGATCCGGTGAGCCTGCCGGAATAGCTGCTTCAACCCGCTGTTTAGATTCGTGAATCCGCTGCTCGAAGGGCAGTAGGTCCCGGTTCCAGCCTGGCGCCAATCCGTGGGTGTCCCGGAACGAACTTCCCAGCCTGCCGAAAAGCGATGGGTGTCCCGGAACGGCTTTTCCCGGAACGAACCTCATGGGTGTCCCGAAACGGGACCCGAACGGACTTCCCAAGCTGCCGAAAAGGTGTCCCGGAACGGGCCTCCCGGAATGAACCTCCCGCCCAGCCGACCGGATCAGCCCCGACCTGATGGATGGCCACGATCCGGCTCCCATCGGAAGCCGGGCCGGCTCGGTTGATGGGTGTCCCCGATCAGAAGCGGTTGATGGGTGTCCCCGATCAGAAGCTCGGGGGAGTGCAGGCGGAAACCACCAGGCAGTCGTCGCTGCCGGGGTTGCGGAAGCGGTGGGGAAGGCGGCTGTTGAAGCGGTAGGCGTCGCCGGCGGAGAGGGTACGGACCTGGTCGGCGACGGTGACCTCGAGGCGGCCGGAGAGGATGATGCCGCCTTCTTCGGCCTCATGGCTCAGCAGCGACTGGCCGGTGTCCGCGCCGGGGCGGTAGCGCTCGTGAAGGATCTGGAGCTTGCTGTCCACGAGATCACCGCCGACCTGGCGGTAGGAAATGGGGCCGCTGCCGATCTCCGTCAGCTCGTCGCGCGCGTAGAAGTACCGGCTTTCATTGTCTCGCCGCGACGAGAAGAACTCGGCGAACGAGACGCCGAGTGCGTCGAGGATCCGCCGCAACATGCCGAGCGACGGGTCGGTGCGCCCGGCCTCGATCAGCGAAACCGTCGCGTTCGACACGCCCGCAAGCAGTGCGAGTTGCCGCTGCGACAGGCCCTGGCGGCTGCGCAAACGGCGGATTTCCATCCCGATCGTGTCCATGCTCAATCCGTTTTGTTGAATCGTTGAATAAACAGAACAAAGCTGTCACTCAAACTATGACATTCAATCACTTATCATGAGATATTTAAATATTGTTAACTTTTTCGGCCTGGAGTAGGCTGGCAGGCCCATGCTGGACGCCACCCGCCACGTCAACTCCTGGTACGCCGCGACGGTAAATCGCCGCACGGATTACCCCGTGCTCCGCGACGAGATCCGCGCGGACGTGGCGGTCGTCGGCGCCGGCTTCACCGGGCTCTCCACTGCGCTGTTCCTCGCGGAGCGCGGCTACGACGTCGTGGTCCTCGAGGCGAGAAAGGTGGGGTGGGGCGCCTCGGGGCGCAACGGCGGCCAGCTCCTCGACGGATTCGTCGAGATCGACAAAATCGAACGCCGACTGGGACCCGAAGCCGCACAGATCGCCTGGCGCATGGGCCTCGAATGCCGCGACATCGTGCTCGAGCGCATCGAGCGCTACCGCATCGACTGCGATCTCAAGTTCGGCTACCTCGACCTCGCGCTGAACCGGCGCGACGTCGAATATTTCCACAGCGAAATCGAGCGCAAGCGGAGCCTCGGCTACCCGCACGCGCTCCAGTTCGTACCCAAAGACGAGCTGCCGGCCTACATCGGCTCTGAGCGTTACGTCGCCGGCCTCGTCAACCGCGCGAACGGCCACCTGCATCCGCTCAATCTCTGCATCGGTGAAGCCGCGGCCGCCGAGAGCCAGGGTGCGCGCATCTTCGAGCGCTCGCCCGTCACGCGCGTCCGCCACGGGCGCGAGCCCGTGGTAGAGACGGCGAACGGCCGCGTGCGCGCCGGCAAGGTCGTGCTCGCCGGCAATGCCTATCTCGGCCGGGTCGAGCCGCAGCTCTACGGCACCGTGATCCCGTCGGGCAGCTATATCATCGCCACCGAGCCGCTCGGTGCCGAGCGCGCCCGCGAGCTCCTGCCGCAGGACATGGCGGCCTGCGACCAGAAGGTGGGTCTCGATTACTTCCGGCTCACGCCGGATAACCGGCTCCTTTTCGGCGGCCTGTGCAACTACTCCGGCAGGGATCCGAAAGACATCACGGGCGCTCTCCGGCCCAACATGCTGAAGGTGTTTCCGCAGCTCGCCGACGCGCGCATCGAGTACGAGTGGGGCGGCTACATCGCGATCAGCATCAAGCGCATTCCCCAGTTCGGCCGCATCGGCGAGAACACGTACTACGCGCACGGCTATTCCGGGCACGGCCTCGCCCCCTCGCACATGGCGGGCAAGGTGCTGGCCGATGCGATCGGCGGCGACACCGAGCGCTTCGACGTGTTCGCGCGCATCCGGCACGTCAGGTTGCCGGGAGGCAAGTGGTTCGCGAACCCCGTGCTGGCGCTCGGGATGCTCTATTACCGGTTGAAGGAATTGTTGTAGGAGCGGCTCCTGCGGAGCCGCAGCAGGAATCAGACATGGCACGAAACGCAGCACAGACCGTCGACGAACTGCCCGACCTCGAAGCGTACTGGATGCCGTTCACCGGCAACCGCTACTTCAAGAAGCACCCGCGCGTGATCACGCGAGCCGAAGGCATGTATTGCTACACGCACGACGGCAAGCAGCTGCTCGACGGGGTGGCCGGCCTGTGGTGCTGCAACGCCGGGCACTGCCATCCGCGCATCGTCGAGGCGATCCGCGAGCAAGCCCGGACGCTCGACTATGCGATGTCGTTCCAGCTCGGCCATCCGCGGATCTTCGAGCTGGCGAATCGTCTGACCGCTCTCGCGCCGGAAGGCATCGACTACGCGTTCTTCGTCAACTCGGGCTCCGAAGCCGTCGATACCGCGCTCAAGATGGCGCTCGCCTACCATCGCCTGCGCGGCGAAGCATCGCGCACGCGCCTGATCGGGCGCTCGCGCGCCTACCACGGCGTCGGCTTCGGCGGCATCTCCGTCGGCGGCATCGCGCCGAATCGCAAGATGTTCGGCCAGCTGCTGCCGGCCGTCGATCACCTGCCGCACACGCACGACCTCGAGCACAATGCGTTCACGCGAGGCCTGCCCGAGTGGGGCACGCACCTCGCGGACGAGCTCGAAAACATCATCGCGCTGCACGACGCCTCGACCATCGCGGCGGTGATCGTCGAGCCGATCGCTGGCTCTGCCGGAGTCCTCCTGCCGCCGCAGGGCTATCTCGAGCGGCTGCGCGAGATCTGCGACCGGCACGGCATCCTGCTGATCTTCGACGAGGTGATCTGCGCGTTCGGCCGCTGCGGCGCAAGCTTCGCCGCAACCCGCTTCGGTGTCACGCCGGACCTCATCACGACGGCCAAGGGCCTCACCAGCGGCGCCGTGCCGATGGGCGCGGTGCTCGCCTCGCGCGACGTCTACCAGACCTTCATGACCGGACCCGAAGGCGCCATCGAGTTCTTCCACGGTTATACCTATTCCGGCCATCCGCTCGCCGCCGCGGCGGGCTGCGCGGCGCTCGACGTCTACGTCGCCGAGGGGCTGTTCGAGCGGGCGCGCGACCTCGAGAAGACCTGGGAAGACGCGCTGCACGGGCTCAAAGGCGCGCCGCACGTCATCGACGTGCGCAACTTCGGTTTGATCGGCGCGGTCGAGCTCGAGCCCATGGAAGGCCAGCCCACGGCGCGCGCCATGCAGGTGTTCCGCGATTGCTTCGACGCGGGCGTTATCGTCCGCACGACCGGCGACACGATCGCGTTCTCGCCGCCGCTCATCATCGACGAGGCCCAGATCGGGCAGCTCGTCGACACCGTGCGCACGGCGTTGCGCGCCTGACCATCTAACGACCAAGGGGAACGCCAGTGGCGAGGAAAGCCGAAAACCTGCAATCCATCCGTAACGTCGGCAACTGGATCGGTGGCGAACGCCGGCCCTCCGCATCCAGGCGCTACGCCGAGGTGCGCGACTCCGCGACGGGCAAGCCCTGCGCCGAGGTCGTCATGTCGGCGGAGGAGGACGTCGCCGCCGCCGTCGCCGCCGCGGCCGCCGCGTTCCCGGCCTGGTCGCGCACGCCGGTGCTCAAGCGCGCGCGCGTCATGTTCAGGCTGAAGGAGCTGATCGAACGCGATCGCAAGGAGATTGCCGCCCTTATCTCCCAGGAGCACGGCAAGATCATCACCGACGCCGAAGGCTCCGTGCAGCGCGGCCTCGAGGTCGTCGAGTTCGCCTGCGGCATCCCGCACCTGATGAAGGGCGAGTACAGCGACCAGGTCAGCACCAGCGTCGATACATGGTCGGTGCGCCAGGCCCTCGGCGTGTGCGTCGGCATTACGCCGTTCAACTTTCCCGCGATGGTGCCGCTCTGGATGTTTCCGCTCGCCATCGCGTGCGGCAACACCTTCGTCCTGAAGCCGTCCGAGAAGGATCCGAGCTGCTCGCTGAAATGGGCTGAGCTGCTGGCCGAAGCCGGCCTGCCGCCTGGGGTGTTCAACGTCGTGCAGGGCGATGCGGTGGCCGTGAACGCGCTGCTCGCCGACGAGCGGGTCGCCGCCGTGAGCTTCGTCGGCTCGACGCCGGTGGCCGAGCACGTCTATCGCACCGCCGCCGAAAACGGCAAGCGCGTGCAGGCGCTCGGCGGCGCCAAGAACCATCTCGTCGTCATGCCGGACGCGGACATGGACCTCGCCGCCGATGCGCTCATCGGCTCCGCCTACGGCTCTGCCGGCGAGCGCTGCATGGCGATCTCCGTTGCCGTGCCGGTCGGCGGCGCGGCCGAGCCGCTGCTCGATAAGCTCTTGCCCCGCATCGCGAAGCTCAAGGTCGGTCCCGGCCTCGATCCCGCGAACGACATGGGACCGCTCGTCACCGCCGAGCACCGCGAGCGTGTGCGCTCCTACATCGAGCTCGGCGTGCAGGAGGGTGCGAAGCTCGTCGTCGACGGCCGGGAGCACGCGAGCGTCGGCGGCGCCGGCTACTTCCTCGGCCCCACGCTCTTCGACCACACCACCGCCGACATGCGCATCTATCGCGAGGAAATTTTCGGCCCGGTGCTCGCGATCACGCGCGCAGCGACCTTCGACGATGCCGTGCGGCTCGTCAACGAGCACGAGTTCGGCAACGGCACCGCGATTTTCACGCGCGACGGCGATGCCGCCCGCGAGTTTGCGGCTTCCATCCAGGTCGGCATGGTCGGCATCAACGTGCCCATTCCCGTGCCGCTAGCCTTTCACAGCTTCGGTGGCTGGAAGCGCTCGCTGTTCGGAGACACCGCCGTCTACGGCATGGAGGGCGTGCGCTTCTACACGCGCCTGAAGACCGTGACGTCGCGCTGGCCGACGGGCATCCGCGCGGGCGCCGACTTCTCGATGCCCACCCTCTGAGCCGGCGCCGCAGGTCGCCCACCACGGCGGCACGCATCGCGCTGCCGCGGTGGGACATCCGAGCCGAGCCACCGCCCGCAACCGTGGGTGAACCATGCGCTCCCGAAGAGTGGGCGCCACGATCGGGTGCGCGCGATGCGCGCGCCTGCGCGCATAGGGCAGAGGCGCACGCAGACCGGGTGAGCCGCGACATCAAAGGTGCCCGTGCTGTCGCCGGTACCGCCGAACCCGCCTCGAAAAGGGAAACACAGGGCGGCCAGGAACCGCAGGTTTCATCCGAGGCAGTGGTCCATGGCGCAGGAACCGTGCATCACGTGAAACCGGCCACGCCATTTTGTTGAACCGCCTGCGGCGTTATCGGACACTGCCGCCATGCGCCAGCCTGCTCACCTGCCACGCAACAACCTGTTCCGTCGGACCCTGGAATCGGGTCGCTTCGCTTTCACCGCGGAGATCACGCCGCCGCGCGGCGCGAGTCTCGCACCGCTCACCGCGTGCGCCCGCGATCTCGCCCCGGTGGTCTCCGGCATCAATCTCACCGATGGCGCCGGCGCCCGCGTGCGCATGTCGAGCCTCGCCGCCGCCATTCACGTCAAGCAGCTCGGCTTCGAGCCGATCCTGCAGATGACCTGCCGGGATCGCAACCGCATCGCCCTGCAGGGTGACCTGCTCGGCGCCGCCGCCTTCGGAATCGAAAATGTGCTCGTGCTGTCGGGCGATCCGGTCGACGCGGGTGATTCCGCGGCGAAGGGGGTCTTCGACCTCGACGCGCGCTCGCTGCTCGCCGCCCTGCAAGCGATGCAAGCGAACGGAACCACGCTCTCCGGCAATGAGCTCGAAGGGCCAGTGCGCTTTTTTCCCGGCGCGGCCGACATCCCGTTCGAGCCGGGCTCACGCTGGACGACGGCGGGCCTCGACGCCAAAAAGCAGGCGGGTGCACGCTTCGTGCAAACGCAGTTCTGCTTCGACATGGCGCTGCTCGAGCGCTATACGGCGCACCTGCGCGCGCAGGGCCTGCTCGACGATTTGTTCCTGCTCGTGGGCCTCGGACCGCTGCGCTCGGCCGAATCGGCGCGCTGGATGCGTGAGCACCTGCCCGGCACGAGCATGCCGGACGGCGTTATCCGGCGCATGGAAGCGGCGCGCGATCCGCGCCAGGAAGGCATCGCCATCTGCGCGGAGCTGATCCGCGAGGCCCGCGACATCGAAGGCGTCGCGGGTGTGCACCTGATGGCGCCCGGCCGGCACCAGGCCATCGTCGAAGCGGTGCAACGCTCCGGCCTGGGCTGAGGGCTGCGGCCGGGTCCGATGCGGCGTCATGACGGCTTCGAGCTGCGCGCGACCCGCCCCGGCCTGCTGCCGTATGTCGGCCGGTCGCGGCCGGCGAACGATACCTTGCGGCCGGATCCGCCCGTCCGGGCCCGTCGGGCCTGTCCGGCGCAGGGTCGCGACAAGCGGCAGGAGACGGCGTGACCTGGCGCGATCTGCACGCGTCTTTCGAAGCCTGGCGGGCAGAGGGCGAGCCGCTCGTGCTCGCGAGCGTGTACGACACCGAGGGTTCCACCTACAGCAAGGCCGGCGCGCGCATGCTCATCACCGGCGACGGGCGGTTCCAGGGAATGCTGTCCGGAGGCTGCCTCGAAGGCGATCTCGCGCTGCGCGCACGCTCCGTGCTGGAATCCGGCGAGCCGCAGTCCGTCACCTACGATCTGCGCCTGCGAGAGGACGGGGACGTGTGGGGTTTGGGCGTCGGCTGCGACGGCCTGATCCGCGTGTTCCTGCAGGCGCTCCTGCCGGCGCGACACTACGAGCCCTGCAGCGCGATGCTGCGGGTGCAGGCCGGTGATGACACGGGAGCCGCCGTCACCGTGATCCGCTCGGGGGAACCCGGGCTGCCGGCCGGCGCGACCGCCGTGATCGCGGGCGGGACCGCCGAGTGGCTCGACGTCGCGCCGGGTTACCGGGAAGCGGTCGCCGCCGCCGCCGCCGGCGCGCTCGCGCGCGGGCGCTCCGGCACGGTGCGACTCGACGGCGCCGACGCCGAGCTCCTGTGCGGCCTGCTGCAGCCGCCGCCGCGCGTCCTCGTGCTGGGCGCGGGTCCCGACGCCGAGCCCGTGGTACGGCTGGCGGCGGAGCTGGGCTGGCGCGTCACGGTGCAGGATCATCGCCCGGCGTACATCGCAAAGGGCCGTTTCGCGGCGGCGGAGTCGGTGCTCTGCGTGCCGGCCGCTGCGGCCGGTGAGTCGATCGACTTTGCCCGCTATGCCGCGGCGATCGTCATGAGCCACCACCTGGAGAGCGACCGGAGCTACCTGGCGCAGCTCGCCGCGACCGACGTTGCCTATGTCGGGCTGCTCGGACCCCGGCACCGGCGCCGCCGCCTGCTGCGCGAGCTCGGCGAGGCCGGGGCGGCGCTCGCCGGCCGGCTGCACGGCCCGGCCGGCCTCGACATCGGCGGGGACGGGCCGGCCGCGATCGCGCTCGCGATCGTCGCCGAGATTCACGCGACGGTCGTCGACCGGCGCTGACGCGAGTGCCCCGCCTCCGAGCCGGGATCTCGCGAATCCACAGCCAGTGAGGGGGAGACCATGCAGACTTCAACGGGATATCGCTTGCTCGTCGCCGTCGTTGCCATCCTGGCATGTTCGTTTGCGGGGGCGATGCTCGCCCATGCACAACCGTCGACGGTCCAATCCGCCGCAGAGCGACTGTCGCAGCCCGGACCGGAGGATCAGTGCCTGGCAGCGGAAACGGGCCTGTGGGACGTCGTCGCGACGCTTCGCCCGACCCCGGATGCCGAGCCCGTCGTGAGCGAAGGGCTCGTTGCCGAGCGCACGATGATCGGCAACTACCAGCAGGAAGTGATGCAGCCTGCGCCGGATTCAGACGCGCAGGATTTCCGGCGTCTCGCCTACCTGCACTACTTCCGGGCCGAAGGCTGCTGGCAGTACGTCTCCATGGATACGCGCTTTCCCGTCGGCATCATGCCGGCCAAGGGCTGCGAGAAACCGCAGGGAGGAAAGCTGACGCTGACGTTCGACAGCCTGCCCTTCGTCGGCCTCGGCACCGAGGCGGAGGGAAGGACGATCAACTCGAACCTCGAGATCGGTCACGACGGGCCGGACCACGAATTTGTCCGTCAGTACTGGACGTGTGCGGATGGTACGGGTCGTCGCTGGCTCGCGGTGGAATACGAGTACACGCGCCGCGCTGCTACGGCGATGTCAGGTATTTCCACCCATAGAAACTGGCGGCAGACGGGCGGGCGATCGAACAGCGGTACCGGATGCATTCTTCGTGAGGCGGGACGGCCGCTGGCAAGCCGTCGGTGCGCAGGAAACACGGTATCGAACGCCATCGCGCTGATATCGCGCGTCTTGCTCCCCGCGTGATGCGCGACTGCCTGTCCGCCCCGCGTTTTCGGCACGCGGCACGTTGGGGACCCGCGCGCGGGCCGGTAGCTCGCGGGAGCAACCGTCAGTGATCGGCAACGGACGAACGCAGCGGAAGAAGCCGCCGAGGCGGGGAGCACTTCCGTGCGCGCTTCGCGAGCAGGCTACTGGAGATCGAATGACAGGCGGACCGCCACCCGCCGCGCGACGGGCACGTCGTTCTCCATCGGCGGTTCGAAGCGCCATTGGCGAATCGCTTCGATCGCCGCCTCGTCGAAAACGTTGCCGGGCTCCGCGTTCAGGATGCCGACGTCCTCGACCCTTCCCTGCGGTGTGACGGTGAAGCTCACGTCCACCCACCCGGTCAGATTGCGGCGTTGCGCCGTGCGCGGATATTCCGGCACGACGTAGTTGGTGCGCGTGAGGGAGCTGATCGGCACGTATTCGGGCTGCGCGGGCTCCGCGCTCGACGCCCCGTCGGCGCTGCCGGTCGCGCGCTCGGCGCTGCCCGTGCCGTCGGTGCCGGCGGGCACGAACGCCGTCGCGCCGCTCGCCTCGCTGCCGGCTGGCAGGGCGGCGCCCGTTCCGGGCACAGCGCCCGCGGCCTGGGTCTGGGCCGCGAGCTCCGCGCGCCGCTCGGCTTCTTCCGCAGCCGCCAAGGCCTCGGCCGTCGCGCCGAGATCAGCGTTCGCGGGATCGAGCGCGCGCGCCCTGGCGAGCAGCCCTTCCGCATCGTCGAGCCGGCTCTCGTCGACGGCGGTCGCCGCGCCGAGCACGAGCTGGCTCGCGAGTGCCTGCGCGGCCGCCGCGAGCTCGCCGCTCCTGGGATCGATTTCGCGGGCGTCGGTGAGCAGGGCTTCCGCCTCCTCGAGCCGACCCTCGTCGATGGCCGTGCGGGCGCCGAGCACGAGCTTGCTGGCGACCGCGACCAGGCCCTGCCGGGCGGCGGTGTTGCCGGGATCGCTGCTCAGCACGAGCTCGTAGTAGTAGCGCGCGTTGTCATTGGGCGGGGTGACCAGGCGGTTGTCGGTCAGCCGCTGGTTCGCACGCGCGAGCACCTGGTCCACTTGCTGCTCGCTGCGCGCCGCCCCCAGCTCTTCCTGCAACAGCTTGAGCTCGTCGGTTTCCACGCCGGCCAGCACCTTGGCCGCCGTCAACGCGCCCGCGGCATCCTCGAAGCGGCCTTCGCGGATCGCGATGCGGGCTTCGCCCAGGCGGACGCGCAGCACACGTTGCTTCACCTGCGCTTCGAGGAAGGGGAGGCGCGGGTGCTCGGGGTTGGCGAGACGCACCATCGCGAGTGCGTCCGCCGCGTCGCCGGCACGCTCTTCGAGTAGGGCGGTTTCGGCGAGGGTGAGCACCTGCTCGATAACGCCGTCGAGCTCGGTTTGGATGACCGGCTCCCCGGGCGCCAGGGCGCGTGCGGAGAGGTAGAGCTCGACCGCGTTCGATCCGGGCGGCGCGATCAGCTCGCCGGCATCGCGGGCGATGCGGGCTTCTTCGAGCGTGGCCTGCCAGGGCGGCGCAGTCGCGGCGGCGGGCGCCGTCGGGATGTCGGTCTCAACGATCGACGGTGAGGACTGAACGGCCGTCTCGGCCGGGGTCGCAGCCGAACGGGTGTCCGGGCGCTCGGCTTCCGACGAGCCGAGCATGAGCCAGGCGCCGCCGCCGGCAACGAGCAGTACCGCGAGAGCGGCGGCCGACAGCAGCGCGGCCCGCGGCAATCCCTTGCCCCCGTCGGAGGCTCGCGCGGCGGCAACGCTGTCGGCCGCCGGCGTGGTCGGGGAGTCGGCCACGGGCGCGCGCCGGGCGCCGCTGTCGCTCAGGCGGCCGCTCTGGCGCAATGCGGGATCGGCCGGTCGTGCCGGGGCGGTCGGCTGGCGCGGGTGGCGCGCGGCGGGTGCCGGCATGGGCTTCGCCGCGGGCCTGGTCGCGGGTCGCGTTTGGGCTTTCGGCGCCGGCGCCGCGCCGCGCGTCTTCGCGGTGAAGGCCGAGTCCGCCGCCTCGAGGTGATGCTTGACCGAGGCCTCGACGGCGAGGCGCGCGCGGCCGGGAGAGACCGGCTTCAGCAGGAAGCGGTAGACCTGGCCGCGGTTGATCAGGTCCATGAGCAGCTCGCCGTCGTCGCGACGGCCGGCGACGATCGCCACCAGGCGAGGGACGGCATCGCGCAGGCGCTCGGTAATGCTCTCGATGCCCGAGCCGCCGATCGCGGCGTCGGTGACCAGCACGCCGATTTTGTGCTGCCGCACCAGCGTCTCCGCCTGTCCGACGGAGCTCGCGTAATGGACATTGTGCAGGCCGCGCGAGGATTCCTTGATGGTCTCCAGGAACTCCTCGTCCTTGGTGAGGACGAGCACGTCGACCTCCCGGCCGCCGGCGTTCGGGGAAACGGGCGGATTCTGCGGCTGCAGCACCGGGATGGCCGACGCGCTGATGATGGGGCGGCCGTGCTCGCCGGTCTCCATCACGATGTGCTCGCCAGCGGGCTCATCGACGTTTGCCGCCTGGTCGTTCGCCGATTCGGAAATCGCGAGCAGGCGGATGCGCTTGGTCGCGGTATCGATCAGGTTGCGGAGACCCTCGGGGCTGATCGCGCCGCGCACGATCTGGAACACTTCCTTGTCACCGACCAGCGCCTCGAGCCCGTCGTCGCGGTCGTTGCCGGCGAGGAGGATGCCGATCGTGTCCGGCGAGCGCTTGCGCGCCTCGCGCAGCGCCTCGAGGCCGCTCATACCCGGCAGATCCTGCGCGGACACGATCACGTGGATCGGCGTCGCGCCGAGCGTGTTCAGCGCCTCGGCGCCGCTGGTCGCCACGTGCACGGAGTAGCGGTCGCCGAATCCGGCGCTCAGCGCATCGAGGGTGCTTTGCTGGCTGTGCAGCAGCAGAACCTGCGTCTTGAAGTGCTCCAGCGCCACGTTGCTTCTCCCGGCCGTTATGTCCAATGCGGGCAGGCTCCCCTGCCGCCGGAGTATATCCCCCGTGAAATGGGCAATGACCGGCGCGGCATCACAGATTGGCAAATCTGTGAAACGGAACACGGTCGGCCGACCGCCGATCCGCCGCCCTCCGAACGGGGACACCCATCGCACACCCACCGGACGGGCACCGGGGCGTCGAACGGGCGTCGACCGGGATCTGTGGGGTCGAATAGGGAGGTCGGATCGGGACACCCACCGGAGTTTCAGGCGCGGGGTCGAATCCGGACACCCACCGGACTTCCCGGCGCGGGACAGTCATCGGAAGGCCGCCGGTCACGAGGGAGACTGGAGCACCATTGGATCCCCGGCGCGAATCCGGACCGGAGTCGGGATACCCACGGGACTTCCGACGAATCCGCACAGGCTTAGGAATCGGGGTAGCCCTCGCATGGCCGTGAGTCACGACGAATGGCCGTCGGCCACGTCGACGGTGGGAAGAGATGGGTCAGAATATCCGCCGCGTCACAATGAGGAGAGTCGCAAAGGAGACGAGACACTCCCTCACCTGGGCAGGCCCAAGCGGAAGAGGCCGACCCCGACGGCTTCTGAACTTTCGAGAGAGGCAGCGCCGATCGGGCCAGGAGGCTGGCCGGCCTCCTGGAGGTTGGGGTTCAGGCGGCGAGGCGTCCGCGTGCTGCGATTTCCTCTCGCAGCTCGGAAATGGCCTGACCGAGCGGCAGCACCTTCTGCGCCTTGGAGCCCAGGCGACGCAGCGCGACAGTCTTCTGCTCGACCTCGCGCGCACCGACCGCGAGCAGCACCGGCACTTTCGCAACGCTGTGCTCGCGCACCTTGTAGGAGATCTTCTCGTTGCGCAGGTCGGCTTCTGCAACGATGCCGGCGTTGCGCAGCTGCTGCACGACGTCGAGCGCGTAATCGTCGGCATCGGAGGTGATGGTCAGCACCTTGGCGGCAGTAGGAGCGAGCCACAGCGGCAGGTGTCCGGCATGATGCTCCAAGAGAATGCCGATGAACCGTTCGAGCGACCCCAGAATGGCGCGATGGAGCATCACGGGTGTGTGCTTGTGGCCATCCTCGCCGATGTAACTGGCCCCGAGCCGCGATGGCATATTGAGGTCCACCTGCAACGTGCCGCATTGCCAGTCGCGGCCGATCGCGTCGCGCAGGACGAACTCGAGCTTGGGTCCGTAGAAGGCACCTTCACCCGGATTATGGGTGTACTCGAGCCCCGTAACCTTCAAAGCTTCGAGCAGTGCTCGCTCAGCCTTGTCCCAGACGTCGTTCGAGCCAACACGTACCGGCGGGCGATCGGCGAATTTTATGCGGACGTCTTCAAAACCGAGATCGCGGTAGATGTCGAGAATCTGGCGGCACACCGCGATCGATTCCGACGTGATTTGTTCCGGGGTGCAGAAAATATGAGCATCATCCTGGGTAAACCCGCGCACACGCAACAGCCCATGGAGCGAGCCTGATGGCTCGTAACGATGCAGCTTCCCGAATTCCGCCAGCCGGAGGGGCAGCTCCCGATAACTCGTGATGCCTTGCTTGAAAACCTGTACGTGCCCGGGACAGTTCATCGGTTTGATTGCGTAACAGCGGCCGTCAACCGTCCCGGTCGTAAACATGTTTTCGCCGAACGATTCCCAGTGACCCGAGGCTTCCCAGAGGGAGCGGTCCATCAGCTCCGGGGTGTTGACCTCCTGATACTCTGCCTCGGCCTGCCGCTGCCGCATGTAATCCACGAGCTTCTGGAACAGTGCCCAGCCCTTCGGATGCCAGAACACAGCGCCCGGCGCCTCTTCCTGGAAGTGGAACAGGTCCATCTCGCGGCCGAGCCGCCGGTGATCGCGCTTTTCCGCTTCCTCGAGCTGCTGCAGATATTGTCTTAGCTGCTTTTCTGTCGCCCAGGCAGTGCCATAGATCCGCTGCAGCATGGGATTGCGCGCATCGCCGCGCCAGTAGGCCCCCGACACGCGCAACAGGTGGAAGGCCTGGCCGAGGCGACCGGTGGACGGCAAGTGCGGGCCGCGGCAGAGATCGATGAAATCGCCCTGGCGATATACGGTGATTTCCTCCTCACCAGGAATCACCTCAATGATCTCGGCTTTGTACTCCTCCCCCCGGGTGCGGAAGAATGCGATCGCCTCGTTGCGATCCCAGACCTCCCGCACGATGATCTCATCGCGCTCGACGATCGCCTTCATGCGCTCCTCGATGACGGCGAGATCCTCCGGCGTGAAAGCCTCATTCCGGGCAAAGTCATAGTAGAAGCCGTTCTCGATTGCCGGGCCGATGGTGACCTGGGTGTCTGGCCATAGCTCCTTGACGGCTTCCGCCATGACGTGCGCAGCGTCGTGGCGCAGAAGCTCGAGGCCTTCCGGCGATTCACGCGTCACGATCTCGATGGCAGCATCGGTCGATATCGGCCGCGTCAGGTCCCAAAGCGACCCGTCGACCCGCACCGCCACCGCGTCGCGGGCCAAGGACTTTCCGATCGCCTCCGCGATCTGCAGTCCCGTCACAGGATGGTCGTACCGACGGGTCGAGCCGTCGGGCAGTCGGATAGTCGGCATTGCTACAAGTGGTGCTTGTTGACCGGCCTCGCGGCCGGGCGCGCTATTGTACCCGAAAGGAGCCGAGGGCATGCCGAGGCGCGGACGTGCCGACGGCACGGCTCGCATCCCACGGCGCCGACGACGAACATGCGCGCAGGAGGAGAGGCGGTACCGGAGGGATCGGGTGAGCCGGCTGGCGAGCCGATCGAGAGCCGGTCGGGAGCTGATGGGGGAAGCCGGTGGGGAGCCGGTGGGGGACACCCACAGATCGGTCGATCTGAGTCGACAGCCGGTGGGGGACACCCACAGATCGGTCGATCTGAGTCGACCGCGACGATCGGAACACCGATCTCGGACACTCAAACATTGCCGATCGGGAAAGCCGATCCGACAATGCGATCCGGAAAAGCCGATTCCGGAAAAGCCGATCCGGAGCCGATCCGGAAAAGCCGATCCGGAGCCGATCCGGCACACCCATAAATCGCCGATCCGAGGCCGATAGGGGGCGTTCGATCCGGGGCCCCCACCGTTCCTGCTCGTCACGGACGATCAGCGCCGGAAACAAGGCCGGATCAGGCTCTCAACAACGCTCTCAGCAGATTCCATCGAAAGTGGCTTGCGAGCCGGATTGTGGCGATCGCCAATTCGACTGCTGCCGCGAGCTCCCGTGGCAGATGCAATGGCTGTCCCCGGATGGCAACCCGGGCTGCACCCGGACCGGCAATGGACCGGGTATGCGATCGTGTACAATTCGCCACGAACGGAGCTGCTGGATCATGAGCCGCGCGAGCACTGCCAATTCCTTTTTACCGTCTCAGCATGACCACGGCGATTGCGTAGCCCAGGCACTCGAGGCTGCCGAGCGGACGTGTCGTCGGCGCAAGCTTCGGTTCACACGCATCAGGCGCACGGTTCTCGAGCTCGTATGGACGAGCCATCGGCCGGTTGGCGCCTATGAGATTCTCGAGCGGTTGAACCGGCAGGGCCGGAAAGCGGCGCCGCCCACGGTGTACCGCGCACTCGAGTTTCTGATCGAAGCCGACCTGGTGCATCGGCTCGACTCGCTCAATGCATTCATCGGCTGCCGGGATCCTGGCAGCCCCCACGTAGGGCAGTTTCTGATTTGCCGCAGTTGCCGCTCGGTCGCCGAGCTGGATGACGGCGAAATCAGTCGCCTGGTCGGCCAGAAAGCGGCGCAACACGGCTTCACCGCCGTCCGCCAGATGGTGGAGATCGAAGGATTGTGCCGCCACTGTCGGTTGGGGCAACGTCCCGGAGTCCAGGTTGTCGATACCTGACGTCCGCAGCTCGCCCAAGAGCACCGACTTTCAGTTTTCAACCAGCTATGAGTGATATCTCTAGAGACTTTGTACGCCAGATCGTGGCCGAGGATGTCGCGAGCGGTAAGCACGGCGGTGAGGTCGTGACGCGTTTTCCCCCGGAGCCGAATGGGTATCTCCACGTCGGCCATGCGAAATCGATTTGCCTAAACTTCGGGGTCGCAGAGGAATTCGGCGGTAAGACCTACTTGCGCTTCGACGATACCAATCCGGGCAAGGAACGGGAGGAATACGTCAGGGCAATACAGGACGACGTGCTTTGGCTCGGCTTCAGGTGGGACGATCGGTTGACGCACGCGTCAGACTATTTCCAGCAGCTGTACGAAGCGGCTGAACGGCTCATTGAGCTCGGAAAGGCTTACGTCGACAACCTGAGTGCGGAGGAGATTCGCGCATACCGCGGCACGCTCACGGAACCTGGGCGCGACAGTCCCTGGCGCAATCGCACCGTCGAAGAGAATCTCGAGCTATTCCGCCGGATGCGTGCTGGCGAGTTTGCAGATGGAGAGCATGTCCTGCGGGCGAAAATCGACATGAGCTCGCCCAACATCAACATGCGGGATCCGACGCTGTACCGTATCCGGCACTTGCGGCATCAGCGTACGGGAACGGAGTGGTGCATTTACCCGATGTACGACTTCGCACACGGGCTCTCGGATGCATTCGAAGGTGTCACGCATTCCCTGTGCACGCTGGAGTTCGAAGACCATCGGCCGCTCTATGATTGGTTCCTTGACCAGCTCAAGCCCGCACACCGGCCCCGTCAGATTGAGTTTTCCCGACTGAACCTCGCTTACACCGTTACCAGCAAGCGTAAGCTGAATCAGCTGGTGGACGACGGAATAGTCAGCGGCTGGGACGACCCGCGGATGCCGACACTTGCCGGTATGAGGCGGCGTGGCTATCCCCCAGCGGCAATTCGTGACTTCGTACAGCGGGTTGGTGTGACCAAAAAAGAGAATCTGATCGAGATGGCGCTGCTCGAAAACTCAGTGCGTGAGGAGCTCGATCGCGAGTCGATGCGGCGTATCGCAGTTCTTCGACCCTTGAAGGTTGTGCTCACCAATTTCCCTGAATCCCACAGCGAGCGCTTGCGTGCCGCCAATCATCCGAACCGGCCTGAATTGGGCGGACGCGATCTTTCCTTCGGGCGTGAAATATGGATCGAGCGCGATGACTTCATGGAGGACGCTCCACGGAAATTCTTCCGACTGAAGCCCGGCGGCGAGGTGCGCTTGCGCTATGCCTACATCATTCGTTGCGATGAGGTCGTCAAAAACAGTGCTGGTGAAGTAGTCGAGCTGCACTGCACCTATGACCCGGACACGCGCAGCGGCAGCGCGAGCAGCGCGCGGAAGGTCAAAGGGACCATTCATTGGATCGCCGCCCATGAGGCGGTACGTGCCGAGGTTCGCCTGTACGACCGTCTCTTTACTGATCCCGATCCGGGTCGTTCAGATGACGTAACAACTTTCCTGAACCGCAACTCGCTCGAGACCGTGACAGCCCTGGTGGAGCCTGGGCTGCGCACCGCAGAACCTGGGTTCTCTTGTCAGTTCGAGAGGCTCGGCTACTTCTGTGCCGATGTCATCGAGCACACGGCCGACACTCCAGTGTTCAACCGCATCATTACCTTGCGTGACACCTGGGCGAAGGTCAACACGGGACATCCACAAACTGGGTCTGATTGATTTCTTCTGGAAAAATAGCGTCGAGGTTCCCTCGAAAGCAGGAATACTAGAGGGCAAAGCGCGACGATTGCCTACCGTGAAGTAAGTTCGGATTGCGCAGCAGAGCGGTGATTCCGGCGACTGCGCAAGTGTTAATTAACTGAGGATCAACGAGCTGCGTTTGCGATCTGCGTTATGGGTCAGGCGATCATCAAAGCTTGCTTGGCGCCCCTCAGCCATTGCTGGCCGAGGTGAAGGCGGTATCGTTCCAAGGAATGCCAGCAGCCTACTGCGCGGTAGTACCATTTGCTGTAATGTCGAATCTCGTCAGTCCACCTTTCCTCGGTCAGTCCCAGTCTTTCCAGTATCGGAGGTAACTGCCCGGCGATCCGCCCTCGCTTGCCTCCTCGGAATTTTCGCCCGGACCAGTCGACGAGCCGCAAGTATTCCGCCCGATGGATAGGCAAGACCGGCGCTCGCGGAGGCGCTTCGTCCACGAACGGAACAAGGTGCGCATCGCGTCGAATGACTCTTGCTTTTATTGACGTGCAGCTAGACCTTTCCGGAGTCGGCGCGAGCTTTGCCCTGATAGGATTCAGGTCAACGTAAACCATGCACTTCAAAACGGCTGGTAGATCGAGCAGCGCTTGACACCGGAATCGGCCTTCCCAGAACCGCCCGGCACAGCCGTCCTCGCGGTTTGCATTTCTCGCCAGTGGCTCATTGATGCATCGCATGAACCAGCTGATGCTGCGAAGGCGCTCACGCCAGAGGGCCATTGATTGCTTGTTGTCCACTCCGCTGTCAACATTGAACAGCCGACGCCAACGTTCCAGCACCTCCTGGTCGGACCACTCTCTCGTACGCTCGCCAGCTACTCTGATGACCACGTGGTAGTGGTTGTGCATTACGGCGTAGGCAAGGAGATCGATCGCGAAGATCGACGCAAGCTCCGCCAGACGTCTTTCGATCCAGCGCCGGCGGTGGGAAAAATCTTTGCCGCTGTAGCGATCCTTGCCGCAGAGAAAGGCGCGGCGCACACACCGCGACGTGCAATGATAATACGTCGTCTGGTCCAGGCTGACCTGCAGCCGCCTTGGGATCGTCATGTGCGTCCTCCGGAGCAGGAAGGTTAGCGGAGGATCGCACGCTCGTCAGTCGCGATTACTCTCGCGTATGCCGCCAAATGAGTCTCTTTCCCGCTCGCAATGGCGCGGGAACCCAAGTCGACCGCGTGGACAATCGGCATTTTTGTCTTGATTCGGATGGGTACGACCCGAGCAGATGCGTTCGCGCCGGCTTCAACGGGTCATGGATGTCCCGATTCCAGAACGGTGACGGGAGCACCCCGATCAGTGCCGAGACCCTCGGCCGCGCTGCCTTCCGCGCGGGCGATTTCCAGCACGCCGAAGGAGTTGATGAGGGCGAGGTATTCGCCAGGCCGGACCCGGCCATACGTCGGTTTGAGGACGAAGCGGTGACCTGCGAGCAACGCGATTGGCTGGTTAAAGCCGGCGATCAGCGATTGATCGATGTTGCTGATCAGGTTGCCAAAAGTGTCAACGGTGACGATTACGCCGCTCACCTTGCCTCGCGTGGCCGCAGGCTCGTCGATCCACCCCGGGATCCACTGACGTGTGGGTGTCCCGATGTGGGCGGGGTGCACGCGCCCGGCTGCGAACTCGGCTGCGATCGGCGCGAAGATGTCGCGCCCATGAAACGTGAGGCTCGGGGTGCCGATGCCGAGCGTCTTGAGCGCGTCCTGCCGCAGGCAGTACACGAGTGGATCTCTGATGCCGCTCAGCATGCTTGCGAGCAGACCGTTGTCGGGCGCCATGAAAATATGCCCGTCATGCTGCACGATCACGATATCGCGTTCGGTGCCCACACCAGGGTCGACGATGGCGATGTGCACTGTACCCTCAGGAAAGTACCGATATGACCGGGCGATCCAGAAGCCCGCCTCAGGAGGCCAGTGCGCCGGAACTTCGTGGGTGAGGTCAACGATGCGAGCATCGTGGAAGCGCGCAAGGATGACGCCCTTCATCACGGCAACAAACGGGCCTTTGTGGCCAAAATCGGTGGTGATCGTGACGATGCCGCTGGGCTGGAAAGTATTCATGCGGACACCAGCTGGCGAAAACGATCCAGGTGGTAATCGGCATTCCCGAACAGGATCTCGATCGCTGAAAAGCGCTTGAAATAATGCGCGATGTCCAGCTCCCAGCTCATACCCATTCCACCATGAAGCTGGACCGCTTCCTGCGCGATAAGACGCCCCGTCGTGCCGATCTGGTATTTGAGCGCACTGACGGCGCGCCGTGTCTCCGGAGCACCCGCAGCCGCAAGCATCACCGACCAGGTCAGGAGCGAGCGGATCTGTTCGCGCCCGATGAACATGTCGACCATCCGGTGCTGCAGCGCCTGGAAGCTCGCGACGGGTACGGAGAACTGGACCCTGTTCTTCGTGTACTCGACGGTCTTCTCCTGCAACGCGCGCAGGATTCCGAAAGCCTCCGCACACAAGGCAAGGGTGCCATCGCAGAGCACGTCGAGCAGGATCTCCGCCCCTCCGCCGACCGGTCCCAGCACCGAGCCCGCCGGCACCTGCACCTCGTCGAGCACGATCTCCGCGGCGTTGTGGCCATCGACCGTCCGGTAGCCCCGCCGCTGCACCCCGGCGGCATCGGCTGCCACGGCGAACAGGGCGATGGGTGTCCCGTCGCGGGTCCCGCCTATCCGGTCAATGGGTGTCCCATCACGGGCCCGGTCGCGGGTCCCGCCTATCCGGTCGATGGGTGTCCCATCATGGGCCCCACCCTCGGTCCGCGCCGGTATGACCAGGAGGTCGGCGGCACGACCGTTGGGGACCAGCGCTTTTCGGCCGTTGATGACGAAATGGTTGCCGTCCGCGGTCGCGGTCGTCACGATGTCGAGAGGATCGAAGCGTCCCTGCGGCTCGGCGAAGGCGAGTGCCGCCTGCAGCTCCCCGCCGATCAGCGGGAGCAGCCACCGTTCCTTTTGCGCCGGCGTGGCGCAACGCTTGAGCACCCCGCCCGCAAGGATCACGGTGGGCAGGAACGGCTCCAGCACCAGGCCGCGACCGAACGCTTCCATGAGCAGTGTGGTTTCGACGGCACCGCCGCCGAGTCCGCCGTCGGCCTCGGGGAACGGTACCGCGGTCCAGCCGAGATCGGCAAAGTTTCGCCACATGTCGCGGCTGTAGCCCTCGTCGCTGGCCGCGATACGCTGGCGTTCCTCGAACCGGTACTCGTTGTCGATGAATCGGGTGACACTGTCGGCGAGCAGTGTCTGTTCCTCAGTCAGCGAAAAATCCATGTTACCCCCGACTTATCCCGGCGATCGTTGCGGGAGCGCTATCCGGCTTGCGCGTCATAGCCCGAGCACGTGCTTGGCAATGATGTTCTTCTGAATCTCGTTCGACCCGCCGTAGATCGACGCTTTGCGATTGTTGAAATAGCGCAATGCCGTGCGGGTCTCGGTACCGTGTCCGATGCGCTCGCTGTCGGGGTAGTCGAGCCGATACTGTTCCGGTACCCAGGGCAGCGCGTAATAGCCGGCTGCTTCCATGAACAACGCATCAAGTGTCTGCTGAACCTCCGTGCCCTTGATCTTCAGGAGCGACGATTCCGGCCCAGGCGCCTTCCCGATGGCGACCGCGGCGAGTGTGCGCAGCTCGGTGAACTCGAGTGCCTTGAGCGCGATCTCGAGTGCGGCCAGCTTGCGCGCAAAGTTCGCGTCGTCGATCAGCGGCTTGCCGCCGTGTACCGGAGCGGAGGTTTTCTCACGCAGCCGCGCGAGCCGGTACTTCGAGCGCGCAACCCCGGCGATGTTCGTGCGCTCGTGCTGCAGGAGCACCTTCCCGTACGTCCAGCCCCGGCCTTCCTCACCGACGAGATTCTCCACGGGCACGTGCACGTCCGCGAAATGCACCTCGTTGACCTCGTGCTCGCCCTCGATTGTGATGATCGGGTTCACCGTGACACCCGGCGTGCTCATATCAATGAGCAGAAAGCTGATGCCGTCCTGCTTGCGCGTGACGTCGGTTTGCGTGCGTACGAGACAGAAGATCCAGTCGCCGAAATGGCCGAGCGTAGTCCAGGTCTTGGTGCCGTTGACGACGTACACGCCGCCGCGCCGTTCCGCGCGCGTCTTCAGGGAGGCGAGGTCGGATCCGGCTCCGGGCTCCGAATACCCCTGGCACCACCAGACGTTGCTTTCGAGAATGTCCGGCAGGAATCGCCGCTTCTGCGCATCGTTTCCATAGGTGTAGATCACCGGCCCGACCATCTTGACGCCGAAGGGGATCATGTCCGGGGCATCGGCCAGCGCAAGCTCGTTCGCAAAGATGTATTTCTGTACCGGTGACCAGCCGGTTCCGCCGTACTCGACCGGCCAGTTCACGGCAGCCCAGCCTCGTCGAAAGAGTATTTTCTGCCAGCGAACCTGGTCGTCCTTGGTGAGCGGGATGCCCTGCTGCTGCTTTTCGCGGAGGTCAGCGGGGAATTCTGCGTTCAGGAAGGTCCTGACTTCCTCCCGGAATGCCAGCTCGTCAGCGGTGAATTCGAGGTTCATTGCGGCTTCCCGCGAGCCTGAAGCTCGTCGGCACAAGGGTACCATTGCGGCCGTCAGGGCGCGCCGCGGAACCCGGCGCACCGAGGCCGGTCGTAGGAAACTCGCGGTCAATACCGGGCGTTACCCGAGCCGCCAGATTCGTGCAAGAATCCACCCCATGAGCATCTCGGCGACACCAAAGCCGGCTTCCGTCCGCGACACGCGCGGCCGACCACTTCACGATCTGCGCATTTCGCTGCTCGATCGCTGCAACTTCCGCTGCCCCTATTGCATGCCGGAAGACGAGTACCACCCGGATTTTCAGTTCCTCAAGCGCAAGGAGCGCCTGACCCATGCCGAGATCGTGCGTGTCGCCGCGGCCGCCGTGCGCCTGGGTGTGAGCAAGCTCCGCCTGACCGGGGGCGAGCCGTTGCTCGACCGGAACGTACCCGACCTCGTCCGCGCACTCGCGCGCCTCGATGGCGTGGAGGACCTCGCGCTGACGACCAACGGTACGTTGCTCGCCGAGCAAGCGTCACGCCTCGCCGAAGCTGGCCTGCGACGCGTCACGGTGAGCCTTGATAGCCTGGATGAAGCCGTTTTTTGGCGTATGAGCGGCAATCGCGGCGATTTGGGGAGGGTGCTGCGAGGCATCGAAGCGGCGGAGCGTGCCGGCATTACACCCGTAAAGATAAACACCGTCGTGCAACGCGGGGTGAACGACCACACTGTGCTCGATCTCCTCGAGCACTTCCGCGGCACGGGGCACGTCGTGCGCCTCATCGAGTTCATGGACGTCGGAAACCGCAATCACTGGCGGATGGATCGGGTTGTTCCGTCGCGTGAGCTGCTCACGCGCATCCACGCCCATTGGCCCGTGCGAGCGCTCGGTCGCAACTATCCGGGCGAGGTGGCGAGCCGTTATGCCTACCTGGACGGGCAGGGCGAAATCGGCTTCATCTCGTCGGTTACGGCTCCGTTCTGCGGGGCTTGCAGCCGCGCACGCCTGTCCGCGGACGGCGTGCTGTATACCTGCCTGTTCGCGACCACCGGCACGGATTTGCGGGGCCCCTTGCGCAGCGCTGCGAGCGACGAAGACCTCGAGAGCCTCCTCGCGCGCGTGTGGTTAAAACGCACCGATCGCTACAGCGAGCTCCGGAAGCCGGAGGCGGCCGAGACGCCGTCCGATCGCAAGGTCGAGATGTACCGGATCGGGGGCTGAAGCATGAGCGGCCTCACGCACATCGGGAGCGACAACCGCCCGACCATGGTCGACGTCAGTGGCAAGACGCCGACACTGCGGCGCGCACACGCGCGCGCCATCGTCGAATTTCCGCCCGAACTTGCCGAGCGCTTTTCCGGCGGGGATATCCACACGGCGAAGGGGCCGGTTTTCGCCACGGCCATCGTCGCCGGGGTCATGGCGGCCAAGAAGACGCACGAGCTCATCCCCTTTTGCCACCCGATCGGCCTCGATGACTGCCGCATCGACGTCGCGCTCGACGGAAACCGCGCGGTCGTGGATTGCCGCTGCACCGTCGTACACCGAACCGGGGTCGAGATGGAGGCGCTGACCGGCGCGAGCGTGGCCGCGCTGACCGTCTACGACATGTGCAAGGCGCTGTCCCACGATATCGTCGTTCGGGAGGTTCGGCTCATGTCCAAATCCGGCGGCAAGAAGGATTTTCGGCGCGAGGGTGAATTGGGGACACCCACAGGGTGAATTCCCGGCTGAATTGGGGAACACCCACAGGTGAAATTCTCGGGAATCCTCGGGACACCCACAGGAGCTGGCTCCGCCTGGGAATTCTCGGGACACCCACAGGAGCTGGCTCCGCCTGGTGGCCCAGGAGGCCCTGTTGGGCACCTGCTGAGCCCCGTTCGTGCGGGCGACAGGGACGGCGATTGAAGGCGATAGGCGAGCGTTCCGGAGGCGGGCGAAAGGGGCGGGCCATAGGGGCGGGCCATAGGGACACCCAACGAACAGGCGATTGGGACATCCATCGCATGCCGGACGGCGGGCCGGTCGGCAAAGGCGATGGGGGCACCCACCGAAGTGCCCCCACCGAAATGCCGCAGGGCGGGTCGGCAGAAAAACAGGCGATCGAAACCCCGGAGTCGCCCCTGAGGGTCGCCCGTCCGGCCGCCTGCGAGCGGGCGACCCGCCGGCCTTCCGGCGGCCTTTCGGGACATCGGCCTTTCGGGACATCCACCGAAAGGTCGGCCTTTCGGGACATCCACCAAAAGGCGACAATGCCCTAGGTCGGTCCCCGCCCCGGCGGGAACCACGAAGTCAGGACACCCATCGAAATGTTCAAGATGGCCGGAAGCAACGAAAACCAGCCGCGCCAAACCCCTGAGCCGGTCTGGGGACTCGTGCTCTCTGGCGGCCGCAGCCGCCGCATGGGGCGCGACAAGGCCCTTCTCGAGCAGGATGGCCTCACCGCGCTCGACCGCGCGGTCGAGCTGCTCGCCCGTCGCGTCGAGCGAGTTCTTGTCTCCGTTCGTCCCGACCAGACGACGGATTCGGTGCGCGCCCGCTTCGACCAGATCGTCGATCGCTACGACGGCATCGGTCCCGCCGCCGGCATTCTGTCGGCCCTCGAGGCATACCCCGATGTGGCTTGGCTGGTGATGGCCTGCGACCTGCCGAATGTCGACGATGCGACCATCGCCAGCCTCTTGAGCAGCCGCTCGCAACAGCCCTTCACCGCGTTCCGCAGCAGCCATGACGGCCTGCCGGAGCCGCTGTGCGCGATCTATCGTCCAGCTGCGCGCCCGCTGGTCGCCGATTTCGTCCGGGAGGGCGTCATCTGCCCGCGCAAGATGCTGATCCGCTCCGATACCGAGCTTCTCGAGCTTCCCTTTCCCGATTCACTCGAGAATCTGAACACGCCAGAGGATTTCGAGCGTCTCCGGAGCAGCGGGCCATGAGCAAACGCATCACGGTGCGTTATTTCGCTTCGTTCCGCGAGCGTGCCGGCACGGAAACGGAAAACCTGCTGATCGACGCCGCCACCACCCGCGACGTGTTCGATCGCGTTCGCGACCGCATCGGCCCCACAGAGCCGCTCGGGCACTGCAAGGTCGCGGTCAACGACGAGATGGCGGGTTGGGACACCCACGTCCGGGACGGCGACACGGTGCTCTTGTTTCCGCCCGTCGCGGGTGGCTGACGTGCTGCGCATCACCCGCGAGCTGATCCGCCCCGACGCACTGCGCGCCGAGCTCACCGACCCGGCCGCGGGCGCATTCGCCGCCTTCGAGGGCTGGATCCGCAATCTGAACGAAGGTCGCGAGGTGCTGCGGCTCGAGTACGAGGTTTACGAGCCGCTCGCGATCAAGGAGGGGGAGAAGATCATCGCCGAAGCCCGCTCCCGCTGGCCGATCCTGCACGCCGCCTGCGTGCACCGGCACGGATTGCTCGAGATCGGTGAATGCGCGGTCTGGGTCGGCGTTTCGTCCGCGCATCGCGACGCAGCCTTTCACGCCTGCCGCTACATCATCGACCAGGTCAAGGTCCGACTACCGATCTGGAAAAAGGAACACTACGTGGACGGCCAATCCGGATGGGTCAACTGCGAGCGCTGCAGCGAGCACGCCGACCATCGACATATCGGCGGCACATTCCGTCCATCATCCGGAACCGCCTGACCGCGGCGCGCTCAGGGCAGCCGCCGCAAATCCTCCGGCCGGTCCACGTCCACCGCCGCCGGCTCGAAGGCGACCCCCTCGACCTGCGCGCCGGCGCGCCCGATCACCGAACGCGCGCCGCGATCGCCGGAAAGCCCGGCGAGCTGCTCGAGGCAAGCGCCCGGGAAAAGTGCCGGCGGGCCGAGCACGCCGGCGAACGCGGTGGCGACGATGGTTCCCGGCGCCCGTCGCCAGCGTGCGATGAGGGCTGCGAGGTGCTCCGCCGTGACGAGCGGCTGGTCCGCCAGCATGATCACTGCGGCCTCGGCGACGTGGCGCACCGCCCCGGCCCCAAGCGCGATGGAGCCGCCGATACCGGAGCGCCAGCCCGGATTGCGGACCAGGAAACCGGCGAGCGGCGCGCAGGCGTCGAACACCCCTTGCCAGTTGCTCCCCACGACGAGCACGCTGCGCGCGCCGCACACCGCCTCCGCGGCGCGTACGGCGTGCGCCGCGAGCGGCTGCCCCCGCCAGACCTGCAACAGCTTGTCGCCCCCGAAACGGCTGCCGCCTCCGGCGGCGAGGATCACGGCAAAAACCCCGGACGATGGCATTTCCTGCACAGTGATGCGCCGAAAGCCGCAGTCTCGCCGCCGCAAGCGCTGCGCGCAATGGCGCTCTACCACAGCAAACCGCCATCTGCACCCTTGCCCCGCCGTCAGGTTGTGTGTATCTGTGTGCTGCCGCACGGACAAGGAAACGGCGTTGCACGTCATAAAATCCATAGAAGATGCGAAGGCCCTGGAGGGCACCGAGGTCGGGCTTTCCGACTGGATCGAGATCGACCAGGCCCGCCTCGACAAATTTGCCGAGGCGACCGGCGACTACCAATGGATCCACGTCGACACCGAGCGCGCCGCGCGCGAGCTGCCGGGCGGCCGGACCATTGCGCACGGCTACCTCACGTTGTCGCTCATCCCCGCGCTGACCGGGCAGTTCGTGCGGGTCGAGAACCTCACCCGGGCGCTGAACTACGGCTGCAACAAGGTGCGCTTCTATTCGATGGTGCCGGTCGGCAGCCGCGTTCGGGCACGCGCTGTCGTCAAGCAGGCGCGCCAGCGCGCCGGCGCGCTGCATCTCGTTTCCGAGATCACGGTCGAGATCGAAGGCGAGCGCAAGCCCGCCTGCGTCGCCGAGACCATTGGCATGTACTTCTTCGAGCAGCCCGGCAGCGAGCAGCTCACTGGATCATGATCTGCCGGGCCGCACGCGGTGGCAGGCTGCGAGCACTGCGCCGGCATCGGCGTTCTGTTACATTGCGCGACAACGTCGCGTACCTGATCAACGGGGGACTTGCATGCGCGGCCTGATGATGAACACGCCATTGCTTATCTCCGCGATCGCCCGGCACGCGGAGACGAATTTCAGCGATCGGGAGATTGTCTCGGTTACCCACGACGGGCCGCTGCATCGTTATCGCTACGCCGATTGCATCCGTCGCGCGCGTCGCCTCGCGAACGCACTCGAGCGCCTGGGCCTCGCGCGGGGCGATCGCGTCGCTACGCTCGCGTGGAACGACTACCGCCATCTCGAAGCCTATTACGGGATCGGCGGCGCGGGTTACGTGTGTCACACGATCAACCCGCGGCTGTTCGCCGACCAGATCGCATTCATCATCAACCATGCGGAGGATCGCTGGATCTTCACCGATCCGATGTTCGTGCCCCTGCTGGAGAAAATCGCGGAGAAAACCCCCAACGTCGAAGGCTACGTCGTGCTCACCGACGATGCGCACATGCTGCAGACGTCGTTGCCCGGCGCGCGCTCCTACGAAACCCTGCTTGCGGCCGAGCGCGACGATTACGTCTGGCCGGTGCTCGACGAGAACGATGCGGTCGCTCTCTGCTATACATCGGGAACGACCGGCGATCCCAAAGGCGTGCTCTACAGTCACCGCTCGACGGTCCTGCACGCGTACGCCGCCGTCGCCCCTGACGTGATGGGCTTCTCGACCCGCGACTGCGTGCTGCCGGTCGTGCCGCTGTTTCACGTCAATGCGTGGGGCACTCCGTATTCAGCCTTGATGGTGGGCGCCAAGCTCGTCTTTCCCGGCAGCAAGATGGGTGACGGCGAGACGCTGTACCGCCTGATCGAATCGGAACGCGTCACGGCGGCACTCGGCGTACCCACCGTCTGGGCGGCGCTGCTGCAGTACGCCGCGAAAACAGGCCAGCGTCTGAACTCCCTGCAGCGGACCTGCATCGGCGGCGCCGCGGTACCCGAATCGATGATCCGTGAATTCCAGGACAAGCACGGCGTCGAAGTCAGGCAGGGTTGGGGCATGACGGAGATGAGCCCGATCGGCACGGTCAATTCGCTCAAGTCGGGCATGCAGGATTTGCCGCCGGACGAGATCGTGAAGATCAAGGCGAAAGCGGGTCGCGGAGTGTTTGGCGTCGAGATGCGCATCGTGGACGACGCCGGCAACGAGCTGCCGTGGGATGGCGAAGCTTTCGGCGCGTTGCAGGTGCGCGGTGCCTGGATCTGCAGCGGCTATTTCCGCCTGTCCCGGTGCGCCGCCATGACGGACGACGGCTGGTTCGACACCGGCGACGTTGCGACCATCGACCCCGACGGTTTCCTCAACATCACCGACCGGACCAAAGACGTCATCAAATCCGGGGGCGAGTGGATCAGCTCGATCCAGCTCGAGAACATCGCCGTGGGCCATCCCGCCGTGCAGGAAGCCGCGGTCATCGCGGTGCCGCACGAAAAATGGGCGGAACGGCCGTTGCTCGTGATCGTGAAAGCGGAGGGCGCGGAGGTGACTCGCGAGGAGATGCTTGCCTGGTTCGACGGCAAGGTTGCGAGCTGGTGGGCGCCTGACGACGTCGTATTCGTGGACCAGATTCCGCACACTGCGACGGGCAAGATCCTCAAAACCGAGCTGCGCCGCCGCTTCTCCGGATACGCGCTGCCGTGCGCTGATGGCGAGACCGTACATGGCTGAGGCCGCGCGACTCTACGGCATGCGCGCCGTCGTCACGGGGGCCGGCGACGGCATCGGCGAAGCAATCGTCCGCACGTTCGTGAAGCACGGCGCAGAGATCCTTGCCGTGGACGAGCCGGGCTCCGGGATCGAAAGCGTGTTCCGCCGCGTACAGGGCATCATTCCCCTGGCCATGCCGGCGGATGCCTCGCTGCCCGCACGCCTCGCGAAAGCGAGCAAGGAGGAGCTCGGCGGCGTGGATATCCTGGTCAACAACTTCGCGCGCCACGTCGACGGCACGGCGGAGCCGGCTGCCGTGGTGACCCGGTTGCTCGAGCGCATCCGTGCTGCGTCGCAGGAGATGCTGCCGCTCCTGAAGCGCAGCCCGGCCGGGCGCGTCATCAACGTGGGTTTTCTGCCGAGCGCATTCGGACCGGAAGGCGAGGGCGCGGTCAGGGAAGCCGAGAGGGCGATCGCGGCGCTCACCGCGGAGCAGGCCGCCGATTTCGGCAGCCATGGCACCAACGCGAGCTACATACAGCCCGGCGCGATCATGACCCCGCAAAGCCGGCTGGTGTTCGATGCGGACAAGGCATTCCGCGATCGCTGCATTCGCCGTTCCGCCGCCAGACGATTGGGCGAGCCGCTCGACGTCGCCAAAGTGGCGCTGTTTCTGGCTTCCGGCGATGCCGTCTTCGTAAGCGGCACGGGTATCGCCGTGCACGGCGGCATCATGCCCGGTGTGGACGGCGACTGAACGGCACTCGTGGACGCGGTTCTTGCCGATCTTCTGGGTCTGCTGCGCCTCGAGCGTATCGAGGAGAACATCTTTCGCGGCGAGAGCCGTGACATCGGCAGCGAGCAGGTCTTTGGTGGCCAGGTGCTCGGACAGGCGCTGTCCGCCGCGCACCAGACGGTCGACATCGGCGAACGCGTAGCTCACTCGCTGCACGCATACTTCCTGCGCCGCGGAGACGTGCGCGCGCCGATCGTGTACGAGGTCGACCGGCAGCGCGACGGTGGCAGCTTCTCCGTCCGGCGGGTCGTCGCGATCCAGCACGGGCGCCCGATCTTCAACCTCGCGGCATCGTTCCACAAACACGAGGAAGGCCTCGAGCACCAGGCGCCGATGCCGGAGGTCGAAGGACCGGACGGGCTGAAGGACGTCACCAGCGTGCCGGCCGAGGTGATCGCCTGTCTGCCGGAGAAGCTGCGGCGCTACCTCCTCGAGAAGAGGCCATTCGAGTTCCGCCCCGTGCACCCGGTGGATTTCGTGCATCCCGAGGTGCGGCCGCCGGTGAAGCACCTCTGGATTCGCGCCGTCGATCGGCTCCCGGACGATCCCGGGCTGCATCATCAGCTGCTCGCGTATGTCTCGGATTACGAGCTCCTCGGCACGTGCATCCTGCCGCACGGGCTCTCCTTCGGGCAGCGCAATCTGCAAATGGCGAGTCTCGACCACGCGTTGTGGCTGCACCGGCCTTTCCGGGTCGACGAGTGGCTGCTTTATGCGTTCGACAGTCCGAACGCCTACGGCGCACGCGGGCTTGCGCGCGGCCAGTTCTTCACGGGCGACGGGGAGCTCGTCGCGTCGGTCGCGCAGGAGGGGCTGATCCGCGTACTGGACGAGGGCGGGAGGCAGCCCCGCCGTTCCGATCCGCGCCTCCAGGCCTGATACCCGCCTCGGGCGGACAGCCTATTTCGATTTCGCCTGATTGGCGACCGCGGCGGTCGCGGCGGCCACGGCTTCGGGGTCGCCGAGAAACTCGCGGTGCACCGGGTCGAGGGCGTCGTCGAGCTCGTAAGCGAGGGGAATGCCGGTCGGGATATTGAAGCCCGTGATGTCCTCGTCGGAGATGCGGTCCAGCATCTTGACGAGCGCCCTCAGGCTGTTGCCGTGGGCGGCGACGAGCACGTTGCGGCCACGCCGGAGCTCGGGCGCGATGAGCTCTTCCCAGCAGGGCTGCACGCGCGCGAGCGTACTCTTCAGCGATTCCGTTGCGGGCAAGTCGGCGACGCCGCGATAGCGCGCGTCATGCGACGGGTGTCGCTCGTCGTCGGGCTCGAGCGGCGGCGGAGCCGTCGCATAGCTGCGCCGCCAGACGTGCACCTGCTCCTCGCCGTATTTCGCCGCGGTTTCGGCCTTGTTGAGACCCTGGAGAGCGCCGTAGTGCCGTTCGTTCAGGCGCCAGTCGCGCACGACCGGGATCCACATGCGGTCGAGCTCATCGAGCATCAGCCACAGCGTGCGGATCGCCCGCTTCAGGACGGAGGTGAAAGCGATATCGAATTCATAGCCGGCCTCGCGCAGGCAGCGCCCCGCGTCGACCGCCTCTTTCCTCCCCAGCTCCGTCAGGTCCACGTCCGTCCAGCCGGTGAACAGGTTCTCGAGATTCCACGTGCTCTGGCCGTGGCGGCACAGGACGAGCTTTCCGGGCATCGGACCTCCTGGTCAGGGAAACGGGCGTGAACCGCGAATTATTCCCGAAATCGCCAATCCGGGACACCCATCGGATCCGCGCGACCCAATTCGGCGCCAATCCGGGACACCCAGCGGATCCGCGCGATGCCAATTCGGGATACCCAGCGGATCCCCGCGACCCAATTCGGGAGACCCAATTCGGGACCCAATTCGGGACCCAATTCGGGACACCCATCGAAATGCGGCCTGGATGGCGACAGCGGGATTGGTGGGTGCCGCGGATTGGGCTGCGCGGAGCACCCAAATTTGCAGGAGCACCCAAATTTGCAGGATTTTCACGGATTCGGGTTCACGACGGGCGGTTGTCCCCAGATGGCCCGAGATCTCCGCCCGTTCCCCCGGCGGCGCTTCCCTGGAGCCCGATCGGAATCCGTGGGGGCCGCCCGGTGCGAATGCGGTGGGTGTCCCGGATTGAGGTCCGCCCGGTGCGAATCCGGTGGGTATCCCCGGATTGTCTTCCCCGGATTGTCTCCCCGGATTGAGGTCTCCTCCCCGCGGCCGCTTCCCTGGAGCCCGATCGGAATCCGTGGGGGGCCGCCCTGTGCGAATCCGATGGGTGTCCCGGATTGAGGTCTCCCCGGATTGAGGTCTATCGGAATCCGTGGGGGCCGCCCGGTGCGAATCCGGTGGGTGTCCCGGATTGAGGTCAGCTGCTGATCAGCTTGCGCAGCTCCTGGGAGGCGACGGAGAGGGCGGCGAAGTCGATTTCGTGGCGGAGCTTCATCTCGGAGAGGACGGACTGGAGCTTCTGCACGCCGGCGCGGTGCTTGCGCATCCAGCGGTCGAAGGTCTCGACGGGGTCCTTGCTGCGGCCGCGCAGGAGGGTCGCGGCGAGGTCGCGGCGGATGCGGTAGAACTCCTCGCGCAGGTTGCTGCGGGCCATGGCCTGCCAGCGGCCTTCGACCGGCAGCGCCTCGACGGCGCGGTGCAGCCAGATGATGCCGAGCTGGTCGCTGAGCGCGGTATACATCTTGGCCGTCTCGAGCACGTCCTTCTTCTGCAGGCGCGAGAGGTCCGCGATGTCAAGACCGCCGCGCGTCAGCAGCAGCGCCGCCATGCGGCGGGCCAGGCGTTCGGGCACTCCGCGCCGGATGTGCTCTTCGGCGACGAGCTTCTGGCGATCTCGCGAAGTCCCGGTCACGATACCGAACACGCGGCCGTAAATGGTCGACAGGCCGGGTTTCAGATGCTCGACCGCCGCGACGATGTCCAGGTCGTCGCCGAAGCGATCAATGATCCAATAGCACGCGTGCCGGAGCACGCGGCTGACCTCGAACATCATGTTGTGCTGAACCGTCGCCGGGACCTCGTTGTCCAGCGCCTCGATCTGCCGCCAGATGTCACTCGCCTCGCTGACCTCGCGGGCCACGACGTAAGCGCGAACGATCGTGGTCGTACGCGCGCCGGTCTCGTGCTGCACGCGCTGCACGAACGCCGGCCCCATGCGATTCACGATGTTGTTCGCGATCAGCGTGGCTAGTATCTCGCGGCTCAGCCGATGCGTCGGGATCAGGTCGGCGTAGCGTTTACGCAGCAGCGGCGGGAAATAGCGCTGCGGGTCGATCGTCAGGAAGTCGACCAGGCTTTCTCCCGATGCGGTGAGCCCGTCGTAAAGATCGATCTTGGCGTAGCTCAGGATGATCGCCATCTCCGGCCGCGTGAGCCCCTGCTTGCGATGCCGTCGCTCCTCGATCTCCGACTCGGACGGTAAAAACTCGAGATCGCGATCGAGAGCGCCGGCGCGCTCCAGGTCCGTGATGAGCCGCGCCGATTCGTCAAGACGCTCGAATGCCTGCGCTTCCATCATACTGATGGCCTGCGTCTGCAGGTAGTTGTTGCGCAGCACCGAAGCCGCCACGTCGTCGGTCATCTCCACGAGCAGGCGGTTGCGCTGCTTGCGCGTCAGGCCCTTCTCTTTCTCGGCGTCGCGCAGCAGTATCTTGATGTTGACCTCGCGATCGGAGCTGTCGACGCCAGCCGAGTTGTCGATGAAATCCGTGTTGATGCGGCCCCCGCCCAGGCTGTATTCGATGCGGGCGCGCTGCGTGAATCCGAGGTTCCCGCCTTCCCCGACCACCTTGCAGCGGAGCTCGTTCGCGTTCACGCGCACGTTGTCATTGCTCTTGTCGCCGACGTCGGCGTGGCTTTCGGTGCTGGCTTTCACGTAGGTGCCGATGCCGCCGTTCCACAAGAGATCGACCGGCATCCGCAGAATCGCGCGAATCACTTCCATCGGCTGCAGCGATCCCTGCTCGACGTCCAGCAGCCGCCGGGCCTCCTTGCTCAGCTTGATCTGCTTCGCCTGGCGCGAGTACACGCCGCCGCCCTTCGAGATGAGCTCCTCGCGGTAATCCGCCCAGCTGGAGCGCGGCAGGCGGAACAGCCGCTCGCGCTCGGCATAGCTCGCTTCCGGCTCGGGATCCGGATCGATGAAGATGTGCTGGTGATTGAATGCGGCGACCACCTTGATCGTGCGCGACAGCAGCATGCCGTTGCCGAACACGTCGCCGCTCATGTCACCGATGCCGGCTGCCGTGAACGGATCCGTCTGCACGTTGATGCCCTGCTCGCGGAAGTGCCGCTTCACGGCTTCCCACGCGCCGCGCGCGGTGATGCCCATCTTCTTGTGGTCGTAACCCGCCGAGCCGCCCGAGGCGAACGCGTCGTCCAGCCAGAAGCCGTATTCCGCCGAGATCTCGTTCGCGATGTCCGAGAACGTGGCGGTGCCCTTGTCCGCCGCGACGACCAGGTACGGGTCGTCGCCGTCCCGCCGCACGACGTTGGGCGGCGGGGCGACCTTGCCGTCCACCACGTTGTCCGTGACGTCCAGAAGGCCGCAGATGAACGTCCGGTAGCAGGCGATGACCTCGCGCATCACCGCGTCGCGATCGCCGTCCGGCAGCCGCTTCGGCACGAAGCCGCCTTTCGCTCCGGTCGGCACGATAACCGTGTTCTTCACGACCTGCGCCTTCATGAGGCCGAGGACCTCCGTGCGGAAGTCCTCGCGGCGATCGGACCAGCGGATGCCGCCGCGCGCGATCGTGCCGTTGCGCAAGTGCACGCCTTCAACCGCCGGCGAGTACACGAAGATCTCGTACTTCGGCCGGGGCCGCGGCATTTCGGGCAGCTTCGCCGGGTCCAGCTTGATCGACAGGTAATCCTTGCGCCGCCCTTGGGCATCGAGCTGGAAATAGTTGCTGCGCAGAGTCGCGCTCACCGCGCCGGCGAACGCGCTCAGGATCCGGTCCTCGTCGATGCTGCGCGCGCGCGCGATCGCGCGCTCGATGGAACCGGTCAAGGCAGCGACCTTCTCGCGCCGTTCGGCCCGGCTGATGCCGGGGTGGAACTGCAGCTCGAACTGGCGCACGAGCTGCTGTACGAGGCCCGCGTGCTGCCCGAGCACGTCTTCCATGTAGTTCTGGCTGAACGGCAGCGCGATCTGCGACAGGTACTTCGCGTAACAGCGAATCAGCGTGACCTGCCGCCAGTTCAGGCCGGCGGTCAGCACCAGCCGGTTGAAGCCGTCGTTCTCGGCTTTGTCGTTCAGGACTTGCCGGAACGTGTCCTCGAATCGCTCCGCCGCGGACTCGATGTCGAGCTCGGGCGTTTTCGCGTAACGCAGCTCGAAATCCTGGATCCAGAACGCTTCGTCGGACTTCAGCGTGATGCGATACGGCTGCTCGCTGTACACCTCCGTCCCCAGGTCCTCGAGGATCGGCATGACCCGGGAGAGGAGCAAAGGCTCGTCTTTGCGGAAGGTGCGGAAGTTGAGCTGGGTCGGGACCGCATTCGGCGGCTCGTGCAGCAGCAGGTAATTGTCGTGTTCGCCCTTCAACAGCCCGTCCATGCGCTTCACGTCGAGGCAGGCGATCGCGGGCTCGACGTCGCCCTCGTAGGCCGGCGGGAAGCTCTCGCCATACTCGCGGTAGAGCGCGAGCCCTTCCTCCTGGCCGAAACGCTGCACCAGACCGGCACGCAGCCGGTCGCGCCAGGTCACCACCGCGTCCGCGATCTGCTTCTCGATGTTGCGGATGCTGATGCGCGGCCGCTCACCGGTTTGGGTGCGCACGATGATGTGCACACGGGCCAGCGGCGAATCGGTGATCTGCACGCTCGAATCGATGGACATGCCGCCGAAGGCTTCGAGCAGGATCTCCTCGGTCCGCCGGCGGATCGCGGTCGTGTATTTCTCGCGCGGGATGTATACGAGGCACGAGAAGAAGCGCCGGAACGTGTCGCGGCGCACGAAGAACTTCACCTGTTTGCGATCCTGCAGGTTCAGGATGCCGGTGGTAGTGCGCGCGAGATCGCGCACCGAGCTCTGAAACAGCTCGTCGCGCGGGAAGGAATCGAGAATGTGCAGGAGCGACTTGCCGCGGTGCCCCGCCGGATCGAGCAGCGAGCGCTCCAGCACGCGCTGCACCTTCAGCCTGAGCAGCGGGATGTTGCGCGGGTTCTCGCTGTAGGCGATGGACGTGAACAGGCCGATGAAGCGATGTTCGCCGACGGCATGCCCGTTCGCGTCGTGGATCTTTACGCCGACGTAGTCGAGATAGCTGCGCCGGTGCACGGTGGAGCGCGAGTTTGCCTTGGTGATGATCAGCCAGTCCTTGCGCCGCGAGTGCCGCTGCATCTCCTTGCTCATCGCGACCGGCCGGCCGCCGCGCTCGTCCTTAGTCAATAACCCGAGACCCGTGCCCGGCACCGGGTGAAGGTACGGCTTGCCGTCCGCGTCCTTGACGCGGTATTCGCGGTAGCCGAGGAACGTGAAATGATCCTCGGTCATCCACTTCAGGAGCTCCTTGCTTTCGCGGCGCAGCTCGTCGTCGGCGCCCGCCGGACCCAGGTTGATGGCCGCGCGCGCGTCCAGCATCTTCTTGCGCATCTTCTTCCAGTCGCGCACCGCGACCCGCACGTCCGCGAGTACCTTCGCGATCTCGTGCTCCAGCACTTTCCGGTGTTGCGGGTCGGGCTCGCGGTCGATGGCGAAGCGGATGAACGACTCGGCCTGGCCTCCCTCCGAGCCGCGCGGCAGGATCTCGACCAGCCGGCCCTTGGCATCGCGCCGCACGCGCAGCACCGGGTGGATGGTCATGTGGACGGTCGAGTTCTGGCGATCGATGGCCGCGGCCACCGAATCCACGAGGAACGGCATGTTGTCATTGACCATCTCGACGATCGTGAACGCCGAGTGATAGCCGTGCTTGTCCTGCGACGGGTTGCAGATCCGCAGCAGGGCCTTTCCGGCGGCCCGCTTCGCGCCGAGCTCGAGATGCGACATCGCGGCCTGCGCGAGCTTCTCGAACGAGCGCCCCTGCATGTCCTCTACGGGGACGTTACCGAAGTACTGGCGCAGGAACAGCTCGACCTGGCGGGGGTCGGTAAGGACGCTGGTATCGGGGCGTGTCGCGACGATTCCGTCGACGAGCCGTTCCGAAAGATCGCTCGAGCGACGCAGGAGTTTTCTGGACACTGCGAAAAGCTTCCGGCCTCTGGGAGGTGGGGCGTGGTGGCGGACTCTAGGCCGTGTCACGAGTCATTTCAAGGGCGCGTTACCGGACCGGCGGAAAGGTGCTCGAAACGACGGCCGGCCCGGACCGCTAGGGAAGCTCTGCACAACGTGCAGAGCTTCCCTGCGGGGCACGGATGCCCCGCCGCGCCAGTCGCGTCAGCGACTGATAGCGCGGGAGCAAGGGCGAAGCTCCGCTTTGCCCTTGCGACACTGCACAAGTGCAGGATGCGCTTGTGCAGAGATTCCCTAGGGCTCAGCGCGGCTTTTCGAGATCGGCGATCACACCCGCGAGGAAGCGGCACGCTTCGCCGCCGCTGATGCAGCGATGATCAAAGCTGAGCGACAACGGAATGCGCCGATGCACCTCGATGCCGCCCATGACCGCGATCACGTCGTGCTGGAGCTTGCCCGTGCCGAGGATCGCGACCGTCGGCGGCACCATCAACGGCGTCGCGTAGCGCCCGGCGAGCATGCCGAAGTTCGACAGCGTGATGGTGTAGTTCACCATCTCCTCCGGCGTCACCGTGCGATTCCGTGTCGCTTCCTTGAGACGCCCCACGGCGCCCCGGATCTCGTCCAGGTTCATCTGCTCGACATTGCGGATCACGGGCACGATCAGACCCTGCTCGGTATCGACGGCCAGCGCGATGTCGACGCGCGATTCCATCTTGTGCGTGAGCGTTTCCGGATCGAAAAAGCCGTTGAGTGCCGGCTCGGCGGCGCAGCCGGCGACCATCGCCCGCAGGATGCGCGCGGTGAAATCCCGCTTGTCGACCCACTCGTGGATGTCGGCGTCATCGAAGATCGTGCACAGCGCCACCTCGTCGCGCGACCGCGTCATGCTTTGCGCCATGGCGCGGTGCGGCCCGCGCAGGGTGCGGCTCTCGCCGGCGGTCACGGACCGCGGCGCAGCCGGACGTGCCGCGGCCGGCCTGGGTGCAGGCCTTCGCGCCCGTTCCTGGAAGGCCCCGAGATCGGCGGCCGTGATCTGCCCGTTTCTGCCGCTCGGCTCGATCTGCGCGAGATCGATGCCGAGCCGCTTCGCCTGGGCGCGCACGGCTGGTGCGGCCTTGATGCGCCCGCGCTCGCGCCGCCGGCGGCCGCCCGCGATCGCGGTTTCCTCGAGTATTTCTCCGCCCGATTGCACGCTGCCGACGACCGAGCCGGCGTCCGCACGCGCGGTTTCCTCCGGCGGCGCTTCCGGCGCGGGCCGCTCGGCCGGTGCCCGCTGGCGGGCGTCGCCGGTGCCGGCCCCGGCCGCTTCCTCGAAATCCACGAGTGGCGCGCCGGTTTGCACGATGTCGCCCGGCGCCGCGTGCAGCTTGCGCACGACGCCGGAGAGCGGCGAGGGCACCTCCACGACCGCCTTGGCCGTCTCGACGGAGACGAGCAGGTCGTCGACCTTCACGGTATCGCCTTCCGCGACGTGCCAGGCGACGATCTCCGCTTCGGGCAGGCCCTCGCCGAGATCGGGCAGCTTGAATGTGGTCATCTAGCTCACCTGGTCAGTCGAGCGTTTCCTGGATGGCGTCGACGATCTTCGCGACGCTCGGCATGTAGTCCATCTCGCGGCGGAACAGCGGCATGACCACGTCGTAGCCGGTCACGCGGCGGATCGGTGCCTGCAGGTCGTACAACCCCCGCTCGCTCACTATGGCAGCAACCTCCGCGCCGACGCCGCCGGTGCGTGCCGCTTCGTGGATGATGACGAGCCGGCCGGTCTTCTCCACCGATTCGAGAATCGTGTCGTAGTCGATCGGGCTGATCGTGGCGAGATCGATCACCTCGCAGCTCACGCCGCTCTTCGCCATCCGATCCGCCGCCTTGAGCGTCTCGTAGGTCATGGCGCCCCAGGTCACGAGCGTGATGTCCTCGCCTTCGCGCAGGATATAGCAGACGTCGAGCGGCAGCGCCTTGCCGTTGTCCTCGACGCTCTGGCGGTTCAGGCGATAGATGCGTTTCGGCTCGAGGAAGACCACCGGGTCGGGATCGCGGATCGCGGCGAGCAGGAGTCCGTAGGCGCGCGCGGGCGAGGAGGGGATCACGACGCGCACGCCGGGCATATGCGCAAAAATCGCTTCCGTGCTCTCCGAGTGGTGCTCCGGCGCGTGGATGCCGCCGCCGAAGGGTGCACGCAGCACCATCGGGCAGGCGAGGCGGCCGCGCGTGCGGTTCCGCAGGCGTCCGGCGTGATTGATCATCTGATCGACCGTGGGATAGATGAATCCCATGAACTGGATCTCGGCCACGGGGCGCATGCCCTGCGCCGCCATGCCGATCGAGACGCCGGCGATCATGCCCTCCGCGAGCGGCGTGTCCATGACGCGCTCGGCGCCGAAGCGCGCCTGCAGCCCGGCGGTCGCGCGGAATACCCCGCCGTTCACGCCGACGTCCTCTCCCAGCACGACCACGCGTGGGTCGTGCTCGAGCTCCCAGGCGAGCGCCATCGTTACGGCGTCGATGAGCGTGACGTCAGCCATGCCCATTGCCGTTCTGGTCGGCGTACCTGAGCGCGTGGTCGCGCTGCTCCTCGAGCGCAACCGGCAAGTCCGCGTACATGTAATCGAAGATGTCCTCGACCGGCATTTTCGGCGTGTTGAGATACCGCTGCACTGCCTGGTCGACCTTCGCCGCCGCTTCGTCCAGCAGCTGCCGCTCCTGCGCATCGTCCCACGCGCCGAGCCCGGTCAGGTACTTGCGCAGGCGGATCAGCGGCTCCAGCCGGCGGGCCGCCTCGACCTCGTCCTTGCGGCGATAACGGCTCGCGTCGTCGGCGGTCGTATGATCGCTCAGGCGATAGGTGACCGCTTCGATCAGCGTCGGGCCGTCCCCCTTGCGCGCACGTTCCAGCGCGCGCTCCACCCAGTGGCGGACCGCGATGACGTCGTTGCCGTCCACCTGGATTCCCGGAATGCCGGCCGCTACGGCCTTCTGCGCCAGCGTTTTCGTGCCGGTCTGCAGCTCGATCGGCACCGAGATCGCCCACTTGTTGTTCACGACCATGAAGACCATCGGCAGCTTGCGCGCGCCGGCGATGTTGATCGCCTCATAAAATGCGCCCTCCGACGTGCCGCCGTCCCCGTTCGCACACACCGCGCAGCGCTGCTCCCCGCGCAACTGGAACGCCATGGCCGCGCCCGCCGCGTGCAGGCACTGCGTTGCGATCGGCACACAGAAAGGAAAATCATGGCGGGAGCTCGCGAAATCGCTGCCGCGCTCGTCGCCGCCCCAGTAAAGCAGCACTTCGTGCATCTGCACGCCGCGCCAGAACATGGCGCCGTACTCGCGATAGCTCGGGGCAAAGACGTCGTCCGGACGCATGGCGGCGGCCATGCCGATGTGCGTGGCCTCGTGCCCAAGGCAGGACGCATACGTCCCGAGCTTGCCGGTCCGCTGCAGGTTCACCGCCTTGGTGTCGAACACGCGCGTTTCGGTCATCAGGCGGTACATCGCGACGAGCTCGTCCGTGTTGCGTGCGAGCTCGGGCGTGTCCTTCCTGGCGTTGCCTT
>DASVDF010000080.1:0-14109 GCA_036381215.1 Woeseiaceae bacterium
CGCGATGGAAACGGTCGCCGTCCACTTCCGGTCTTCGGGTTTGTTGCGATTATGACAAGCCATGTCAGGTCCTCCTTGCAGCAGCTTGTGCAGTGAGAACGACTGGCTTCAGGGATTTATTCCCTCGAGATCGTCAATCCCGGTCATCGCACGAATACCTGGCGAGAGACGGCGCGAAGATCCCGTCGCCGGTGGGTACCGCGCGAGCACTCCGCGGGCCCGTGGAACCCGTCCCTCCAAACGACCGGATTGGTGTCGTAGCGCACGAAAATCCCGCCGGGATCACTTGCCACGCCCGAGTCTATACTCGTCAAGGAGGTCGTTTTCCCGGCTGGGGACGGCGCGTGGAACTGGAACCGGCACTCGTTCCGAGCGTCCATGAGCGCAGGCCAATCGCGGTCGCGATGGCGCTCTCGGCCGCCATGCACGCCGCAATACTGGCCCTGGTCGTAGTCGACCTAGGCCGGCCGGTCACCCCGAACGAGCAATTGCAGCTGCGGCTTTCTGCCACGCTCGTCAGCCCGGGGCCCGACTACGACGGAGCGGTCAGTCTGACGGGCGCCGAAGAAACCGAAACGCCGACGGCCCTCGACCGGAATGCCATTGCCACGGACGCACCCGCCGAGCAGGCGGGAACAGCCCGCTTCGCCGAGCCGCCCGGAGAGGGATCGACGCCGCCGGACCCGAGCCTTCACCCCGGCGAAAATCGCGTTCTCGAGCTACGCACAGTTCGTCAATCGCTGGGATGACTCCGTGCAGATCCACGCCGACGAGCTCGACGGCAGGTTCCACACGAATTCCGAAATCAATCTGTCGTACGACCGCGACGTGGCGCCACGATTCCTCGGCAAGGTCACGACGTCGGCGCGTACGATCGACTTCACCCGCCGATCGATCAGCAGGCGATGAATCATTCGCCCTGCGGCCGCGGGCAACCGCCCTGATTCCATGAAGCGGATTATCGTCGAGCGGTTCGGCGGTCCCGAGGTCCTGGCGCTCGTGGAGACGGATGCTCCGCGACCAGGTCATGGCGAGGTCTGCGTCAGAGTGCTGGCCGCAGGCGTGTCATTCACCGATGCCCTGCTGCGCGCCGGCACGTATCTCGGCGTGCCGAAGCCGCCGTTCACTCCCGGCTATGAGCTCGTGGGAATAGTCGAAGAGCTCGGCCCCGGCTGCTCGAGACTGCGCGAGGGAGATCATGTCGCCGCGCTGACAGCGTGGGGCGCCTACGCAGAACGCGCCTGTGTGCCGGAAGCGAATGCGGTCGAGGTGCCCGCGCAACTCGACCCCGCGACAGTCGTGAGCCTCGTCCTGCCTTACATGACCGCCTACCAGCTGCTGCACCGCGCCGCGAAAGCGCAAAGCGGCGAGACGGTGCTCGTGCACGGCGCGGCCGGCAGGGTGGGAACCGCAGTCCTCGAGCTCGGAGCACTGGCCGGGCATCGCCTCTACGGAACCGCTTCGGCTCGCGACCGCGTGGCGGTCGAGCGACTCGGCGCGGTTGCGATCGACTACCGCAACGAAGACTTCCTGGCCCGAGTGCGCGAGCTGACCGGCGACGGTGTGGATGTCGTGCTCGACGGGATCGGCGGTGCACTCTCGCTGCGCTCCTTTCGCGCGCTGCGTCCGGGCGGAAGGCTGGTCGTGTTCGGGCACTACGCCACGCTCGCGCAGGGGCGCAAGAGCTGGCGAAAGTGGGCCGAGTGGTACGCGACGACAGCGACCGTCGCGCTCTGGGGCCTGCTCTCGCCCGGGCGGCGCGTGCTCCCCTACCGGATCCAGAAGCTGCGCGACCGCCTCCAGTGGCTTCCGGTGGGCGGAGGCCGCCGGGCGCTTCCCGTCGGTGGAGGTCCCCGCAACCCGGTTGAGTTCCGGGAGGACTTTCTCGCGCTGCTCACGCTGCTCGGTGAGGACAAGATCCATCCGGTGGTTGCCGAGCGCCTGCCGCTGTCCGACGCGCGTCGCGCTCACGAGCAGCTCGAGCGCTCAGCGGCTACCGGAAGGCTGGTTCTCGTGCCATGACAAACGAACCGGCGGCCATGAACGGAAACCACGGTGACTTCAACGGTCGCTACACTCGGGAGCAGGAAGGATTCCCCCGAAGCCGGCGGCCACCGCCTGTAACGGCGCGGGGTCGCCTCCCGTTCTCGAACCTCGCGAGCGGCGCCATGCGCGCGCACTTCGGCCGCCCGGGTCCCGGGTCTTCAAGGGCCGGACTCAGGTTTCCCGCCGGCGTGCAAGGAAGCGGTCCAGGCTGTTGGCGAACGCCTGCCGGTCCCGTTGACCGAGGGCCGCCGGCCCGCCGGTGTTCACCCCGCTGGCCCGCAGGGTGTCGAGGAAATCGCGCATGTTCAGCCGCGCCCGGATGTTCTCCGTCGTGTAAAGCTCGCCGCGCGGATTGAGCGCGTGGCCGCCCTTCTCGATGACCTCCGCCGCCAGCGGGATGTCGGCCGTGACCACGAGGTCGCCCGCCTCCACCCGCCGGACGATTTCGTTGTCCGCAATGTCGAAGCCGGACGCGACCCGGATCGTCCTGATGAACGGCGAGGCCGGCACGTAGAGCGGCTGGTTGGCGACGAGCGTCAGCAGCGTGCCGGTGCGGTTGGCGGCCCGGAACAGGATATCCTTGATGACGCCGGGACAGGCATCGGCATCCACCCAGATTTTCATGCGCTGTGGCTTCCGGTCATCGGTTCGAGCATGCGAGGGGGCGACCCATGTTCGTGATAGAGCTCGTCTACACGGCGGACCTGCGCGAGATCGATGCGCGCATGCGGGCGCACGTCAGGTTCCTGAAGAAGTATTACGCCGCCGGCAACTTCCTCGTGTCCGGACGGAAGATACCACGCGACGGCGGCATCATCCTGGCCGTCGGCAGGGATCGCGCCGAGATCGAACGGATCGTCCGCGAGGACCCGTTCCACGAGCACGGTCTCGCGGAGTTCCGCATCATCGAGTTCCGCGCGAGCCAGCGGGCGGACGACATTTCGGGGCGAATCGCGGGTGAGTGATCCGCGCGTGCAGAAGGCGTTGTGACGCCGGCAGGCCTTCGGCCGCGCCCGACCACCTGCCTGCTCGCGGCACGCGCGCTGCGCGACTTCGGCGACGGCTTCGTCGCCGTGCTGCTGCCGGCCTGGCTGCTCGCGCTCGGCTTCACGCCGCTCGAGGTCGGCGTCATCGCGACCGTGTCGCTCCTCGGTTCGGCGTTCCTGACCGTCGGCGCCGGGCTGCTCGGCGCCCGCTACGATCACCGCCAGCTGCTGCTCGCGGCCGCGAGCCTGATGCTCGCCACCGGCGTCGCGTTCGCGGCGGTGCACGACTACGCGCTGCTGCTGGTGGTCGCGTTTGCCGGCACGATCAATCCCTCGGCGGGAAGCGTCAGCGTGTTCGTGCCGCTGGAGCACGCGGCCCTCGCGGGCCACGTGACCGACACCGGCCGGACGAGGATGTTCGCGCACTACAGCCTGGTCGGCGCGCTCGCGGCCGCCGCCGGCGCGCTCGCCGCGGCGGCGCCCGACGTCGTGGCCCCGGCTGGCCTCGACCGGCTCACGGCCATCCGGCTGATGTTCGTCCTGTACGCCCTGCTCGGGCTGGCGGGCGGCCTCCTCTACGCGCGCATCCCGCGACGGCGCGCCGTGCCGCGTGCCGGAGCCGCGTCGGCGCTCGGACCTTCGCGCGGGATCGTCTTCAGACTGGCAGCCCTGTTCAGTCTCGATGCGTTTGCCGGCGGTTTCGTCGTGCAGTCGCTGCTCGCGCTCTGGCTGTTCGAGCGCTTCGACATGTCGCTCGCGGCCGCCGGCGTGTTCTTCTTCTGGGCGGGCGTCCTGTCCGCGTTCTCGTTTCCGGTCGCCGCCTGGCTGTCGCGGCGCTTCGGGCTGCTCAACACGATGGTGTTCACGCACATTCCGTCCAGCATCGCCCTGATGCTGGCCGCCGTCGCCCCGACCCGTACGCTCGCGCTCACACTGCTGCTCGTGCGTGCCGCGCTCTCGCAGATGGATGTGCCGACGCGCTCGTCCTACGTCATGGCGGTCGTCACGGAGGCGGAGCGGGCGGCCGCCGCGAGCTTCACTTCCGTGCCACGCAGCCTCGCCGCGGCGGCAAGCCCGGCGCTTGCCGGCGCGCTGTTCGCGGCCTCGTACCGGGCGTGGCCGCTGCTCATCTGCGGCGCGCTGAAGATCGTTTACGATCTCTTGTTGCTGATGCAGTTTCGGAGCGTGAAGCCGCCGGAGGAACGGTAGCGCGCCGCGGGATCGCGTTGCGGAGCGCCGGCGAGATCGCCTGCGAGAGGCTGGAGTCCACAGGCGCGGACTCCGCAATCCGCCTGTCCCTTTCGGAGCCCGGAGCGCGACGGCAATCGGAGCCCTGGTTCCACCGCCTTCAGCGCTCCCACGGCGGGACGTCGCCGAATAACGCGCTCGAGCCGGTCCGCCTTCAAATCCTCGCAGACGTGCCAGGCCGAGAACAGCGCAATGCCGAGGCCTGCGAGCGCGGCGTCGTGGATCACCTCGCCTGAGCCGGCCGGCGCGCGAGGCATCGATCGAAGGCTGCTCGACGATCTTTCCGGACGCGCCGTCGCGCCGGGCTCAGGCCCGGGCGGCGGTATCGGCGGACGTGACCTCGACCGGATGCGTCTCGAGCCCTCGCCAGAGGAGCGCCCCGAGCACCCCGCCCGCGATCGGCGCCACCCAGAACAGCCAGAGCTGGGCGATCGCCCAGTCGCCGACGTACACGGCCACGGCGGTGCTGCGCGCGGGATTGACCGAGGTGTTGGTGACCGGGATGCTGATGAGATGGATCAGCGTGAGTGCGAGCCCGATGGCGATCGGGGCGAAGCTCGCCCCGCCCGCCGCGATGCCGCCGAGCACCTGTGCGGCGACGTACGGGACGATCTCGCGGGTGGGAAAGCGCCCGCCGGCCCAGAGCCCGACGGTGATCGCCGGGTTGAGATGGCAGCCCGAGATGTGCCCGATCGCAAACGCCATCGTGAGCACCGTGAGCCCGAAGCTCGGCGATGACGAAGTCCGCCAGGGCCCGGACCCGCGCCGCACGCCGTCCGGCCGGCACCTACGTCCGGAACCCGGCAGGCACCCGGCGCTCCCCGCGCGTCGAGGACGAGGGCTGCACCATATTCGTCAAGCTGCACCAGTTCGACCGGGCGGACACCTCCCCCCTCGTCATCGGCACGCAAACCACGGAGACACAGCCGCCCGCGAAGCGAATCTACCGAACCACGCCAGGGTCAGCCCTGCTGTCAGCGGCCTCGGGAGCGCCTGCAAAAATCGGTTCGACCCCTGTACTCAGCAGCCAGCCGTAACCGACCCGTTCCTGCTCGAGCCGTATCCGCTCACCGAGCCGATTGGAGAACAGATCGTCGTACAGTGCCTTCTCTGATCCTGTCAGGCGCGAGGTATCGCCTTTGTATCGCCCGCCGACGGGCTCGCGCCCCCAAAGCCGGCGGTGTGCTTCCAGCGTCTCACGGTCCATCAGGAACGACTGCGCATGCGGCAAGGACGCCCGCAGCCGGTTCAGCATGCCGAACCCGTGTGTGTCGATGTCGCCCCAGTAGTGGACGTCGACGTCGCGAAGCCACGGAATCTCCGACAATCGCTCCAGGCCGTAGCCGAGCCCGAAGACGACCATACTGCCGGGAGTGCCGGGAAATGCGAGGCCGTTCACGCGATTTTCCGTAATGAACACGCGCTCCACCGGACATCGCAGCTCGGCAAACTCCTCGGGCAACAATGAGACATCGGAAAACCGGCCCTGCAGGTAGAGCGCCGGATCGAGGAACCGAAAGCGCACGAGCGGAGCTTCGGTTCGCAGACCGTATCGACGACTGAATGCCTTCACGCCCGTCACCGAGCGGTCCACGGCGCTCTCGGGCAGCACGATGTCGAGCAGTTCGCCGAGCAGCGTGCGGTGCGATTCGATGAACTTCGTATCGACCGAGGGAATGTCGAGCTGGCGCAGATACAAACCCGGCCGCGGGTGCGCCACGAACCAGTCCAGTACGGCCAATACCCGGCCCCACTCGTCTGCATGGTCCAGGGCGCGGTGAGGACGCCGTGACAGCCAGTCGCGGAGGGCGGGATAGCGTGCCAGCGTCTCGTCGGCCAACAGCTGGAACCGCGCCGCGGCCCGACGCTTGCCGATCAGCTCCAGCGCATCGCCTTCGGTCGGGATGACGGCGCTGACGGGCAGCGCGTTCGCGCCCTGCACTCGATTGTTCAGCGTCTCCCGGCGCAGCTCGAAGCCACTGCCCCGCCCCTCGCGACTGGCCGCGGCCAGCTCCCGCGCCCAGTCGCCGACCTCGCCGAACCGCTCGACGATCTCACGTGCCGCCGGGCGGCGGAGCCGGATTTCCATGGGGAAGAGCGCCTCGCCGCTGAGGCGCGCCGCGAGGATCTCACCGCTTTGCCAGCGTCTTTCCAGGCGCTCGACGATCGCCCCTGCCGTCGTCCAGCGGCTCACGAGACGCTGATCATCCGCCGCGCCGCCCGCTCGGCGCGATATTCCGCGATCGTCAGGTTGCGCAGCAGCGAATGCTTTCCGTCCTCGTTGTGCACGAATCCGACGTTCGCCACGTAGGGATCTATCACGTGGATCTTCTGCAGCGGCGTGACGATCAGGAGCTGCAGGTTGAGCTTGCGGAAAAGCTCCAGGCCATAGCGCGTCGACTCGTCCGATCCGCGCCCGAAAGCCTCGTCGATGACCACGAAACGGAACGATCGCGAACGCTGCTCGCCCCATTCCAGCCCGAACTGGTAGGCGAGGCTCGCGGCGAGCACCGTGTACGCGAGCTTCTCCTTCTGCCCGCCGGACTTGCCGCCGGAGTCCGTGTAGTGCTCGTACTCGGCGTCGTCCTCGCGCCAGCGTTCCGACGCCGAAAACAGGAACCAGTTGCGCACGTCGGTCACTTTCCGGGTCCAGCGAAGGTCGGCATCGCTCTGCCCTTCACGTCCACGGAAGCGCTCGATTATCGCCTGCACCTGCAGGAACTTCGCCTCGGAATACTGCTCGTCCTCGGAGCCCGTCAGCGCGCCTTCCGTACAGGCGCGCAAGCTCTCGCGCAGCTCGCGGATGTCCTGGTCCTGGGCCGGCTCAGCCAACAGGCAGATATACCGGTTCGTGTTGTAATCGATGCCATGCAGGGACCGGTTGATCGTTTCGATCCGCTCGCGGATCTCCTCGCGTTCGCGGTTCAACTGCGCCTGGAAGTTCGCGACCTCGCGAATCGTGTTTTCGTTGAGAAGCTCCTTGAATCGCGACTCGAAACGCGGCAGGTCGTCCGCGCGAAGCTGCTCCAGGATACTGCGGTACTCGCCGGCAGCCTCGATGCTGACATCCACCTCGGTCGTTTCGACCGGCCACGCGTTCTTGTAGCGCCGCATGCCATCGATGATCCGTACGCCCAGCCGCTCGCGCCGTTTCTCCTCGGCATCGATCTTCGCCTGCAGCCAGTCGCGCATGTCCATCTGCCGGTTGTCACAGGATTCCACCGTCAGGCGGTGCTCCCCGAGCGCCTCGGGACGCAGCTTCTCAAGCACCGGGAACCAGCGTGCTTTTCCTTCCTCCGGTGTCGCATCCAGAAGGACCTGCGCTTCGGAGAGGGACTGCCGCGCGGCATCGCGTTTCTCGCCGGCGATGGCATGCTCGTTGCTCGTCTTCTGCAAGGCTTCGTCGAGCGCCGCCAGTCGCCTGCCGACGGTGTCGAGCTGCTGCTGCAACGTCCTCAGCACGTCCGATGCCGCCTCCAGCGCATTGCGTTCCTCTTCCAGGCGTTCGACGTCGCGTACCGGCGTGCGCCAATCCAGGTCGCTGAAGCTCTGGAACACTGCCAGCTTGCTGCATGCGACCTCGCGCTCGCGCAGCTCGCGGTGCTCCTGCTGGATCTTTGCGTGACGCCTGGCGGCCGTCTCGACCTGCCGCTCCAGGTCACTGACGAGCTTACGGAGCGCCGCGACTTTCGCCGCGTTATCCCAGCCCAGGACGTAGCGCGAAACATCGTCGATCGCGTGCCGGTCGTCTTTCTCATGGCGCTGGCCGCCGGCCTTCACCTGGCCCGCACGGGTCACCGCACGGTGCTCGCGCCGGAACTGTTCCAGGTCCGCGCAACAGGCGTAGTCGAAGCGCCGGGCGAGCTCGGATTCGAGCCAGCCGTAGAACCCGGAGTCGGGGCGGATCGAAAGCTTGCGTACCAGCGAAGCGGGACGCAGCACGGGCAGGCTGCGATCGGCTTGCTCCGTCACCCGAAAATACACGAGCCGGCCGCGCAGGTGAGTGCGGTCGACCCATTCGGCCACTGCCCGGTAGTGCGGGTCGGGCACCAGCAGCGAGAGGCCGAAATTGTGCAGGAGCCGTTCGATCGCGCCCGCCCAGTCGTTTTCCCCGTCGCGAACCTGCAGTAGCTCGCCGGCGAACGGCAGCTCTTCCGGATCGAGCGCCAGGTCCGTACAAAGCCGCTCGCGCAACGCCAGCATCGCGGCGGGAACGTTGGAGCGCCGCTCGCGCAGCGAAGCGATCTCGACCTCGTGCTCCTGCCGGCGACTCTCCAGCCCGCGCAGATTCACGAGCGCTTCGGTCATGCGGTTCTGAAGTTCCGCCTCGGCGGTCCCGATCTCGGCGAGCAGCCGCTCGATTTCCCGCCGGTTGGCGGTGAACTGCGCCTCGCTGCCGGCGGCCGAAAAGCCTGTCGCCCGGGCAAGCTCGTTGTAGGCGTCGGCGCGCTGCCGCCGCTCTACCTGCACTTGCGCCAGCCGCTCGATCTCGGCCTTCAGCCGCTCGAGCCGGTCGCCCCCGTTGTCGCTGATCGCCCGGCGGACTTCGTCCCGCTCCGCTTCCAGCTCCCGGCGCTTCGCCGTACCGTTCGCCAGCTTCGCCGCCAGCCGCCCGATTTCGGCATCCAGCCGCTCGATACGCTCGCCGAGAAGCTCGCTCTTCAGGTGCGCGAACCATGGCCGCAACGCTTCGCGGCAGGTGCGCAGCTCCTCGATTTTTTCCGTCACCTCGGCGTGGCGCGTCGCATCCGCCACCAGCGGGTCGAGCGCCTCGATCTGCTCCCTGGCTTTCTGCACGGCGCGGTGGGCCCGATCCAGATCGTCGAAATGCGCGATGAGCTGCTGGATACGGTCCTCCACCGCGAACGGCTCCAGCATGTGTCCGCGCACGAATTCGGTCAGGTTACCGACGGACTTCAAAGACACCGTCTGGTTGAAGAGCTCGAGCGCCTGCTCGTTGCCGATGCCGAAACGGCGCCGGAAGGCGGCACCGTACGGGGGAAACGAATCGAAGATCTCGACCTGCCGTGCGGCCCGCAAACGCTTGCGCAAATCCTTGATCTCCGCTCCGAAACCGGAGAAATCGCCGGTGATCGAAAGCGGCCGGTCGGCGACGACATGGAAGCGCGCCGGCTGCCCCTGTGTGTCGCGGAACCAGAATACCTGCGCGAGCGTCACGTGACGGTCGTAGCCTTCGTTGTAGAAATGGCCGAGGATGACCGAATAGCTGTTGTGATCGCGCAGCGGCACCGCCTTTGCAGCGAAGCCGGCGTCGGTGCGCTCCGATTTGTAATGACCGAGAACGTAGGAGCGCAGCGTGCGCTCTCTGGTATCGGCTCCGGCGGCCTTGTTGTAGGTGATGCGGTTCGCGGGCACGAGCAGGGTCGTCAGGGCATCGACCAGCGTCGACTTGCCCGAGCCGATGTCGCCGGTGACCAGGCTGTTCTCGCCGTTCGGCTCCAGCACCCAGACGCGCTTGTCGAAAGTGCCCCAGTTATAGACCTCGAAGCGCTGCAGGCGAAAGCCGGCACGTGCGTCGCTCACGGCGAAATCGAATTGTCCGGCGCTGAGCTCGTCGTTCATGCTTTTCCTGTAGGAGTGCGCATCGCGCGCGACCGGTCGTTGCTGTGCCTGGGCCCGCCGTTGGTATCGCGCGCGATGCGCGCTCTTGCAGGGTTCATTCGTCCCCGGCCCTGTCGTCCAATTGTGCCTGGTACTCCGCCAGCCGCTGGTGGAAATCCGCCAGCCATTGCGCGTCCACGAATGCTTTCAGGATCCGCCGCACTTCGAACTGGTCCTGCTGCCCCCGCAGCCGCCTCAGGAAGCCCAGCTCGACGACCTTGTTGATGTCCGCATCGATTCTGTCGACGAGCCTCGCTTCGTTCGTCCCGGCCGGCATGAAAACCTGCACGAGGTCGACGATCTGCTCGCGCGACAGTATGAGCCGCGCATCGCCGGCACCGGCGTCGTGCTCGGCGAGCTTCTTGCGCAGCAGCGCGAGCAGCAGGCTGACGGCATAGCCGAGCTGGCGGCGCTGCACCAGCCTCGGCAGCTCCGGCTCGTCATCGACCGGGCGCTGGCGCAGCCAGGCAAAGCCTTCGGCTTCATCGAGCATCAGCTCCAGCCCGAACACGCCGGCATGGTCCCGGACGCGCCCCTGGAGCTCGAGCAGCGATCGCCACAGCTCCGGCGACTGGTCCTGGTACAGCACACCCTTGAACAGGGTGATCAGCACCGGCGACAGCGCCGGCGGGCCGGTACGTTCGCCGGTATCGTGCGGCGCATCATGCATGGCCGGAATCTGCGCGTTGCGCAACGAAGATCACCGTCGGGAGAGTGGCCTGCCGCGTGCGCCCATTCGGCTCGCGCCAGGTGACGTTCTGCATCCGTTCTTCATCGACGACGCCCGCAGCTTCGCCTGTCGCCAAGCTGAGCCAGGCCACCAGCTCGGCCAGTCCCTGCTCGAGCGGGTGAGCATCCAGAAGCTCCGCGAGGCTGATCTGCCGGCGCGTTTGCAGAGCCCTGCGCAACCGGGCACGCAGCCGCTCCTTGTCGACGTAGAACTGCTCGAACAGGGCGCGGGTGTCGATGTCGGCCTCACCTTCGGCGAGTACCTGTTCCTCGATCACCGGCTTCACGGCCGGGCTGAAGAGCGGCCGCTCCATCGGCAGCGCCACCGTGGGTGAGGCCGCATCGAGCGACATCATGTTGCCGCCGGGCGGCGCATCGCGCACCGCAAGGGCGCGCTGCTCCAGGACGCGGAGCACCTCCATGATGCGGCGATTCTCGAACCACGCCTGGTCGTCGAGATAACGCCGGAGCTGCTCCGACAGGCGGGCAACCGTCCTCTGCGTGACCTCACCGGCGCTCAGCCAGTCGTAGTGCACGCGTTTCAAGCGCGGGTCGGGCGACAGCTCGGCGACGTCCTCGAGCGCCAGGACGTGTTCGAGGAGCCCCGTCAGTTCCTCCTGGCGTGCCGGCGACATCAGGAAGTCCCAGAAGGCGCGGAAGCTCCTGCCCTGGTCGGAGTCGACGATGGCGTCGCGCTCGCCGAAGATCTCTTCGAGCAGCTCTCCCTTGCCGCCTTCGGCGGTTGCGATGCGCTCGCGTACCTGGCGGTCGAGGTCGCGGAAATTCTGCTCGACCTGGCGAAAGTCGGCGAGCAGCGCCCGGGCGGTATCGGTTGCCTGCACGAACCGTTCGCGCAGTTGCGTCGGGTCGAGGAGCGGCAGCGTGCCGGTGCGGATCCGCTCGATTTCGGCATCGATGTCCTCGCGTTGCCGCCGGAGCTCGGCGGTGCGAACGTCCGGATCCGTTTCGCTGCCCATCGCGATCTGGCGCAGCAGGTCGAAGACCAGCTTGAGACGCGACTCGGCACCGACGAAACGGCGCTGCTCGAGGCCGGCAAGCCATTGTATCGCCCGCTCGGCGGCCGGCGTCAGGTCGAAATGCGGCTCGTCCGAATCCGGCGGATAGTAGCGGCGCACCCAGCCGCGGGTATCGTCGGCCCAGTCGCGCAGGTAATCGCGTGCCGGCCGCGGGAAAGCCTCCTCGCCGGCCGACTGGCGCAGCTCGTAGAGATAGTCCTCGAGCTTCGCCGCCAGGGCTTTCTCGCCCAGGGCCCGGACATTGGGTTCGATGAACGTGCGGTAGAGAAAGGCCACGACGAATGGCGCAGCGTCGGCCGCCAGCAGGCGCCAGGCCGGGTGATTGCGTCTGAGATTGGTCAGGAAATCGTAGTCCATGCGTGGCTCGGAAAGGGTCCCGGCAGGCGCAGATTTGCCGATACTTTGCCACGGTTTTCGGAATGAACGGAACGCCGTCTGTGCCACCGCCGCCTGCAATTCCGGAACCCACTTGGCCCGGATCTCGGCCGCGAGCGCTTCGGCCCGGCGCCTTTGGACCTGCGCCGATTGCGGCGGCGAACTTCAGCGTCGCGGTGTCGTGTCCGCAGCGACGTCGCTGCCGTCGCGCCCGTCCGGCGAGCCGAGCGCCAGGCGGCGTGCGACATCCGCCGCCGCGCGGACCAGCGGACCGAGCCGGTCGGCGGGCGTGTGCGGCGCGTTCCAGCCGGATGGTGCCCCGAGCTGGCGCAGCAATGCACCCGAGGCCGGGGGCGCATCGAAGCTGAAGCGAATCGACGGGAGCGGTTCCGGCCGGCTGTCGTAGTCGGTGGCCTTCACGCGGCCGAGCGACACCGTTGCAACGGCGGGCCCGGCGACCGGATCCGTCGCGACACCCGCCCGGGAAGCGCCGCTCTGTTCGCCGTGGCGCCGCGGGTTTGCACCCGCTGGGCGGGCCGCTGCAGCGCTGCTTGCGCCTGAACCTGCCGTGCCGTCCGTGCGCGCGGCCCGCAACGTTTCGAGCACCTCGTTCCTGGACCTGCCACGCAGCTCGAACAGCAGGAACGGATCGCGGTCGAACGCCTCGCCGAGCACGAAGTGTACGGCCGCGACGTGCTTGCAGGGATTCGCCCAGTCCGGGCAATTGCAGTTGGTGCGCAGGTCGGAAACCTTGACCGGGAACAGGCTCCTGCCGGCCTGCCTGAACACGTCGTCGATGTCGTCCGGCATGCGCCCGGCGAGCAGGTCGGCGGTGAAGCGCGCCTGCGCGGCCATCGCCGCGATCGCCCGGCTCCAGGCCGCAGGCCCGAGCGGCGCAAGCTCGATGCGCACGTCGTAAGGCTCGCGCGAGCCCGTGACCTTCGCCGTAACTTTGCCGGCGGCGATTGCGAGATCGTGCGCCCGGCCCGCGCGCGCGTAACTCCTGCCACGCGCGAGCCGGCTCGAGTAGCCGCTCGACATCGCTTCGAGTGCCTCGATCCAGCGCCTGCCCCACCACGTCGCGCCGGCTTTCTTCACCCGGATGCCGCGCTTCGGCGGCGGGCGCTTCGGCGGCGCATCGTGCCAGTCCCAATCCCAGTCGTTGCGCCGGCTCACGGTGCGCTCTCCGAGGGCTCATCCTCCGCGGGCTCGTCGTCGACGGCGTGCCCGGCGAGCGAGAAGAGCTCGCGCAAGCCGCGGTTGTCGAGCTCGGTGATCCACTGCTCGCCCGTGCCGACGATCCGGTCCGCAAGCCCGCGCTTCTGCTCGAGCAGCGCGTCGATCTTCTCCTCGACCGTGCCCGCGCAGAGCAGCTTGTGCACCTGCACGGCGCGGCGCTGCCCGATCCGGTACGCCCGGTCCGTGGCCTGGTCCTCGACCGCCGGGTTCCACCAGCGATCGAAGTGGAACACGTGGCTTGCCGCGGTCAGGTTGAGCCCGGTACCGCCGGCCTTGACCGAGAGCACGAACACGCGCGGACCACGGGGGAACTCCTGGAAGCGGCGCACCATCTCGTCGCGCTTGCGCTTGCTCGTGCCGCCGTGCAGGAACAGCGTCTCGACGCCGAGGCGCGCCGTGAAGTGCTTTTCGAGCCGCTCGCCCATCTCGCGGAACTGCGTGAAGACGAGGGCCTTGTCGCCGGCTTCGAGCGCTTCCTCGAGCATCTCGGTGACCCGATCGAGCTTGCCGGAGCGCCGCGCGAGCGGCCCCGGCTCGCCGAGATACTGGGCCGGGTGATTGCACACCTGCTTGAGGAAGGAGAGCAACGCGAGCACGCGCCCGCGCCGCTCGATGCCCTCGGCCGACTCGATGCGGCGCATCTCCTCGTCGACGACCGCCTGGTAGAGCGTCACCTGCTCGCGCGTCAGCGTGCACACGACGTTCATCTCGTTCTTCGGCGGCAGATCATCAATAATTGAGGGATCGCTCTTCACCCGCCGCAGCAGGAACGGGCCGACGATGCGTTTCAGGCGCGCCGCGGCCGGCTCGTTGCCGTAACGCTCGAT
>DASVDF010000081.1:0-27782 GCA_036381215.1 Woeseiaceae bacterium
GTGCAGACGCAGGACGGCCTGATTCATCGGGTGCTTCCGGGCAATTACATGGGCCAGAACGACGGCCGCATCGTCGCCATCACGGAATCCGAGATCGAGCTGGTGGAGATCATATCGGACGGAATCGGCGGATACCTCGAAAGGGAGGCCGCCGTCAGTCTCTCGGACTGACCACGGAGTATTGGGAATGACGCGCATGATCAAGTCGGCCTTCGGCACGGCCGCCCGGCACAAGGCCGCTTCTCTGGCCTTCGTGGCCCAGGCGTTGCTGCTGCTGACGGGCATCGAGGCCCGGGCGCAGGAAGCGAACCGTCTGCAGGACATAGAGGTGCAGAGCCTTCCGGGGCAGCGGATCGAGCTCACGCTCGTCACCAGCGCGACCGCGCCGGAGCCGCTCTCGTTCACCATCGAGAACCCGGCACGCATCGCGCTCGACCTGCCCGACACCGCGCTCGGCACCGTCGCGCGCCGCCGCGACGTGAACATGGGTCCGCTGGACACCGTGCTGGTCGCCGAGGCGAACGGCCGCACGCGCGTCGTGCTGAACCTGGACGAGATGGTCCCGTACGAGACGCGGCGCAGCGGCAACACGATCACGCTCACGCTCGGCACCGCAGCCGGCATGGCGGACCAGGCGACCTTCCCGTCCGCGGAGAGCGGCACGCCGCGCTCGTATGCCGCGAGCGGTGCCCGGTCCATCGAGAACGTCGATTTCCGGCGCACCCCGGAGGGTGGCGGCCGCGTCGTCGTCACGCTCTCCGATCCCTCGACGGCGGTCGACATCCGCCAGGAAGGCGGCCGCGTCGTGGCCGTGTTCGAGAACACCGCCCTGCCGCAGGAACTGATGCGGCGGCTGGACGTCACCGATTTCGCAACCCCCGTGACCACCGTCGACACGGTGCGCACCAACGGCGACACGAGCATCGTCATCGCCGCGAACGGCAACTACGACCAGCTCGCCTACCAGTCGGACAACGAGTTCACGATCGAGATCACCCCGGCGCCGGAAAACAAGGCCCAGGCCAGCATGTTCTCCGAGACGAAGGAGTACACGGGCCAGCGCCTCACCCTGAACTTCCAGGACATCGAGACGCGCGCCGTGCTGCAGCTGCTTGCCGAGACCTCGGGGCGCAACATCGTCGTGTCCGATTCCGTGCAGGGCAACGTCACGCTGCGCCTGCGCAACGTGCCGTGGGATCAGGCTCTCGACATCGTGATGACGACCAAGGGCCTCGACATGCGGCAGAACGGCAACGTCATCATCGTGGCGCCGGCCGAGGAGATCGCGGCGCGCGAGACCGCGGATCTGGAGGCGCGCCAGGCCATCCAGGAGCTCGAGCCGCTGTATTCCGAGTTCATCCAGGTCAACTACGCCAAGGCCAGCGCGCTGGCTTCGCTCGTCAGCGAAGGCGAGCGCTCGCTCCTCTCGGAGCGCGGTACCGTCTCGGTCGATGAGCGCACCAACACGCTGCTCGTGCAGGACACGGCGCGGCAACTGCAGGAGATCCGGCGCCTCGTCCAGACGCTCGACGTGCCGATTCGCCAGGTCCTGATCGAATCGCGCATCGTCATCGTCAACGACGACCTCTCGCGCGAACTCGGCGTGCGCCTCGGCCTCACGGCCTTCGAAGAGAACAGCACCGACGGCGTGACGGTGATCTCGGGCTCGGGTACGGGCACCGACACCATGATCGGCTCGGCGCTCGACAACCTCGCGGACAACGGCACGATCTTCCCGATCGAGCTGCCGACCCTGGAGAACCGGTACAACGTGAACGTGCCGATCGCGAACCCCGCCGGGCGATTCTCGCTCGCGGTGCTGGAGACGGATTACCTGGTGGACCTCGAGCTCACGGCGATGGAGGCGGAAGGACGCGGTGAGATCGTCTCGACTCCACGGGTCATCACGGCCAACCAGAAGGAAGCCCGCATCGAGCAGGGCGTCGAGATTCCGTACCAGGAATCGGCTTCCTCGGGGGCGACCACCACGCAATTCAAGAAGGCGGTCTTGAGCCTCACCGTTACCCCGCAGATCACGCCGGACAACAACATCATCATGGACCTCCTGGTCAGCAACGACACCGTGGGCGAGCTGGTCGCGAGCGCGACCGGCGGCTTCGTGCCCAGCATCGACACCCGCGAGGTGGAGACGCAGGTGCTCGTGGGCGACGGCCAGACCGTGGTGCTCGGCGGTATCTACGAGACCGAGCGCCGCGAGACCATCACCAAGGTGCCGCTGCTCGGCGACATCCCGGGGGTCGGCCACTTGTTCAAGTCACGCAAGAACGTGGCGAACAAGGCCGAGCTCCTGATCTTCGTGACCCCGAAGATCCTGTCCGAAGGCGCCAACATCTACTAGGGCCGGGTCCTGGTCCCGACACCGGGGCGGTGCGCCGCTTGCCTGGCGAGAGCGGCGCCTCGCCCTTTGCGAACGAGTGCGCGACCCGCGGCTCGTCGGCCGGGCGCCCGCACGGCGCCGCCGTGGCGGCACCGGCCGGCCTGCCGGGCGATACTGAGGTAATGACACAGACGACCAACCTGTTTCTCGTAGGGCCGATGGGCGCGGGCAAGTCCGCGGTCGGGCGGACGCTTGCGAAGCTCATGCACCTCACGTTCGTCGACAGCGACGAAGAGATCGAGCGCCGTACCGGCGTCGACATCGCGTTCATCTTCGAAAAGGAAGGCGAGGAGGGCTTCCGGCGCCGCGAAGCGGTCGTGATCGACGAGCTGTCGCAGCGCGAGGGCATCGTGCTTGCCACCGGCGGCGGCGCGATCCTCGACCCCGAAAGCCGCAGCCGCCTGGGCGCACGCGGCTTCGTGGTGTACCTGTACACCACCGTCGCGCAGCAGGTCGAGCGCACCAGCCGCGGGCGCGAGCGGCCGCTGCTCGAGAACCGGCCGCGCGAGCAGGTGCTCGAGGAGCTCATGGCCGTGCGCGATCCGCTGTACCGGGAAATCGCCGACCTGGTCATCGAGACGGACGGCCGTCGCGTGCATACGGTGGCCCGCGAGATCCACGACGCCTTGTAGGAGCGCGCGCGCGACCGGAATCGAAGTGCCCTGCGCGGCGGCGAAAGCGGAGCGCAGCGGCCGTTCGTCCCACCGTTTATCATGTAGGCTCGTTCTGGTCCGGCGGGGAGCCCGCATTGCAGCCGTCCTTCACGCTCGACGTCGCTCTCGCCGAGCGCAGCTATCCGATCCTGATCGGCCGCGGCCTGCTCGGCGCCTGCGATCTCGCGCCGCATCTCGCGGGCCGCGATTGCCTGGTCGTCTCCGACGCGACCGTGGCGCCGCTGTGGCTCGAGCGTCTTGCCCCGAGCCTGCGCGGTGCACGCGTCGAGACGCAGGTGTTGCCCGCGGGAGAACGCCACAAGTCGCTGGCCGCAGCCGCGGCCGTGATCGATGCGCTGGCGGGCATGCACGCGGGGCGCGACGCGACCGTGGTGGCGCTGGGCGGCGGTGTGGTCGGCGACATCGCGGGCTTCGCCGCGGCCTGCTACATGCGCGGCATCGCGCACCTCCAGGTGCCGACGACGCTGCTCGCACAGGTCGATTCCTCGGTCGGCGGCAAGACGGGCGTGAACCACCCCGCCGGCAAGAACCTCATCGGCGCGTTCCACCAGCCGCGTGCCGTGCTGATCGACACCGACGTGCTCGGCACGCTCGCCGAACGCGAGCTCGTGGCCGGCCTCGCGGAGGTGATCAAGCACGCGGTGATCGCCGATGCGGCCTTCTTCGGCTGGCTCGAGGAGCACGTCGACGACCTGCTGGCGCGCGACCCCGCGGCGCTCGCGCACGCGATTCGCCGCTGTTGCGAGATCAAGGCGGAGGTCGTCGCCGCGGACGAACGCGAGGCGGGCCGGCGCGCGCTGCTCAACTACGGGCACACGTTCGCGCATGCCATCGAGAACGTGCAGGGCTACGGCGCGTGGCTGCACGGCGAAGCGGTGGCCGCGGGCATGGTGCTGGCGGCCGAGCTTTCGGGTGTCGACGCCACCGAGGTCGCGCGCCTGCGCGCGCTGCTCACGCGCGCCGGCCTGCCGGTCGCGCCGCCCGAGGGCAGCCGCCCGAAGCTCGCGGCCGCCATGCGCATGGACAAGAAGAATCTCGGCGGCGAGATCCGCTTCGTGCTGCTCGAGCGCATCGGCGAAGCGGTCGTGGGGCGCGCGCACTCGAGGCAGCGCCTCGACGAGATCCTGGCGCCGTGAGCGAGGCCGGCAGCGCGGACGGGCTCGCCCCGTGCGCCGCGCGCGAGGCGACCAGCCGCGGCCGCCGCCATTCCGAGCCGCCGCCGGCGTGGCGCGGCGAATACCAGCGCGACCGCGATCGCGTCGTGCATTCCACGGCGTTTCGCCGCCTGGTGTACAAGACGCAGGTGTTCGTCAATCACGAGGGCGATCTCTACCGCACCCGGCTCACCCATTCGCTCGAAGTGGCGCAGATCGGGCGCACGGTGGCGCGCGCCCTGCGCCTCAACGAGTCCCTGACCGAGGCGATCTGCCTCGCGCACGACCTCGGGCACACGCCGTTCGGGCACGCGGGGCAGGACATGCTGAATGCGTGCATGCGCGATTACGGCGGCTTCGAGCACAACCTCCAGTCGTTGCGCGTGGTCGACGAGCTCGAGCATCGGTACGCGGATTTCAGCGGCCTGAACCTCATGTTCGAGACGCGCGAGGGCATCCTCAAGCACTGCTCGGCCAGGAAGGCACGCGAGCTCGGCGACGTGGGCCGCCGGTTCCTGGAGCGCACGCAGCCCGGCCTCGAGGCGCAGATCGCGAACATCGCGGACGCGATCGCCTACAACAACCACGACGTGGACGACGGCTGCCGCGCGGGGCTCTTGTCGATCGGGCAGCTCTGCGACGAGCCGCTGTTCGGCGACCAGTACGCGGCGGTGCGCGACCGCTGGCCGGACCTCGACGAGAAGCGGCTGCTGCACGAGATCATCCGCCGCATGATCAACCGCCTGGTCGGCGACCTGATCGAGAGCACGGCGCGCGCGCTCGAGCACGCAGCGCCGGAGTCGATCGATGACGTGCGTGTGGCGGGCCGGCCACTGGTGCGGTTCAGCGACGAAGTATACGAGCAGCACGTGCGCCTGAAGCGCTTCCTCAACGACAACCTGTACAAGCATCCGCGGGTGCGAATCATGACGGATCGCGCGCAGGAGCGGGTGCGCGAGCTTTTCGAGCGCTATTTCGCGGAGCCCGACGAGATGGCGCCGGATTTCAGCGGCCCGGCGACGGCGCCAGGCATCGGCGAGGCGCGCCGCGCGCGCATCGTGGCCGACTACATCGCCGGCATGACCGACCGCTTCGCCATCAAGGAGCACGAGCGCCTCTTTCCCGCCCGCTCGTAAAACGCAGAGCCGCGACTGTATCGTTCCTGCACCGCCCCCATCGCAAGGGCGGAGCCGTGGCCGGGGGGTGTCCCTGGTGGAAACAAAGCGGACCCAGGACGTCGCGGAGCAGCCAGGGCAAAACCCGCAGGTTGCCGCGAAGCTACGGCTGCTCCGCGGCGTCCGAAGGGAGCCATTCCGCCAGGGATATCCCCCGGTCGCGGCTCCGGCGTGCCCCGATCTCCCCCATGCAGGCAGTGCGGTAGAATTCGCGTCCCGCCGAACGGAAGCCGACGATCATGACCGCGATAGACCCCCGCGACCGCCTCATTTTCGCCATGGACGTGCCCGACGTTACGCGCGCCCGCCGCCTGGCGGAGGAGCTCGGCGATGCCGTGACGTTCTACAAGCTCGGTCTCGAGCTCCTGATGAGCGGCGGCTACTTCGAGCTGCTCGAGTGGCTGCTCGCGCGCGACAGGAAGGTGTTCGCGGACCTCAAGTTTTTCGATATCCCGGCAACGGTGGGCCGGGCGGTGCGCGGGCTCGGGGAGCGCGGCGCGACGTTCTGCACGGTGCACGGCAACCAGGGGATGATGGAAGCGGCGGCCGCGAACAAGGGCAGCACGCTCAAGGTGCTGGCGGTGACGGTGCTGACCAGCCTGGACCGCGGCGATCTCGACGATTTGGGTTTCGAGTGCGACGTGGAGGCACTGGTGCTGTCGCGGGCGAGGCGGGCGTTCGAGGCCGGTTGCGACGGCGTGATCTCGTCCGCCCAGGAGGCGGCGAAGCTCCGCGAGCAGGTCGATCGCCGGCTGCTGGTCGTGACGCCGGGCATCCGCCCGGTGGTAAACGACGAGGCTTCGGACCAGAAGCGAGTGATGAGCGTCCAGGATGCGTTCGCGAACGGCGCGGACTACATCGTGGTCGGCCGGCCGATTCGCGACGCGGACAGCCCGCGGGCGGCGGCGGAAGCCATCCAGGCCACGATCGCCGGCTGCGTGCGATGAGCCGGACGCTCGAGAACGACCTGCTCATCCGCGCGTTGCTGCGCCGGCCGGTGCCGCGCACGCCCGTCTGGATCATGCGCCAGGCCGGCCGTTATCTCCCGGAATATCGCGAGATCCGCGCACGGGCCGGCGATTTCCTGACTCTCTGCGGCACGCCCGAGCTCGCCTGCGAGGTCACGCTGCAGCCGCTCCGCCGCTTCGCGCTCGACGCCGCGATCCTCTTTTCCGACATTCTCGTGATTCCGCACGCGATGGGTCTCGGATTGCACTTCGTCGAGGGCGAGGGCCCGAAATTCCGCGACCCTGTGCGCGATGCGGCGGCGATCCGGCGGCTCGGCGTGCCCGACCCCGCGGAAGAGCTCGGCTACGTGCTGGAGACGGTGCGCCTCGTGCAGCGCGAGCTGGACGGCAAGGCGCCGCTGATCGGCTTCGCCGGCAGCCCCTGGACCGTCGCGACCTACATGGTCGAGGGCGGCGCGAGCCGCGATTTCCCGCGGATCCGCGGTCTCGCGGGAAGCGACCCAAAGGCGCTCGAGCGCCTGCTCGACGTGCTCGCGCGCGCCACCACCGGGTACCTCAATGCGCAGATCGCCAGCGGTGCCGATGCGGTCATGGTGTTCGATACCTGGGGCGGGGTGCTCGCGCCCGATGACTACCGGCGTTTCTCGCTGGCCTTCATGCAGCAGATCGTGGAGGCGCTCGCGCTCGATGTGGACGGGCGGCGCATTCCGGTCATTCTCTTCACCAAAGGCGCCGGCGAGCTGCTGGCCGATCTCGCCTCGAGCGGGGCGGATGCGCTCGGCGTCGACTGGATCACGGATCTCGCGACCGCCCGCAAGCTCACGGGCGATCGCGTCGCGCTGCAGGGTAACCTCGAGCCCGCCGTGCTCGCGCGCTCTCCCGCCGAGATCGAGCAGGGCGTGGCGCGCGTGCTGGAAAGCTACGGACGCGGGCCCGGCCACGTGTTCAACCTGGGACACGGCATCACGCCGGACATCGACCCGGAGCACGTGCGCGTGATGGTGGATGCCGTCCACCGCCTGAGCCCCGCCTGGCACTGACCCGGCCCGGAACCGACGCTGACGCCGGGGAAGCCCGCGCCGGTTGCGCAAGCGACTGGCAGCGGGAGCAGGGCGACGCTTCGAGTATTACCGCATGGCCGAGGTGGGCCTGCTGGCGCCGGACGCGCGCGTCGAGCTGATCGAAGGGGAGATCATCGACATGCCGCCCATCGGCCCGGACCACGGCAGCGTGGCCGACCGCCTGAATCACCTGCTCGTACCTGCCGTCGGCCAGCGCGCCATCGTGCGCGTGCAGGGCGCCGTCCGCTTGAGCCGGATGTCCGAGCCGCAGCCGGACACGGCGCTGCTCGTGCCGCGCAAGGACTACTACCGCGCCGCGCATCCGACTGGCGACAACACGTTCCTCGTCATCGAGGTGAGCGACTCGACGTTGCGCTACGACCGCAACGTGAAAGTGCCGCTGTACGCACGGCACGCCGTCCCGGAGGTCTGGATCGCCGATTTGCAGACCGCCGCCTGCTGACCTGGCGTTCCCCGGTCGACGGGCACTATGCGGAAGCGACGGAGCTGGTCGGGCCGGGTGAGCTGCCGATCGCGGCGCTTCCCGGAGTGACGGTCGACCTGTCACGCCTTCTTGCCTAGGAGCGCGCATCGCCGCGACCGGCACCCGCCGGAAGGCACAGTGGCACGATGTGCTCACGCGAGTCGCGCGAGTCGCGCGATGCGCTGACGGGGTCGCGCGCGATGAGCGCTCCTATGTCTCGCGCAGTGCGCGTCGCAGGATCTTGCCCACGTTGGTTTTCGGCAGCGCGTCGCGGAACTCGATCGCGCGCGGGATCTTGTACCCGGTCAGGTTCCGCCGGCAATGCTCCAGGATGGCCTCTTCGGTAAGTGACGGGTCGGAGCGCACCACGAACAGCTTGACGACCTCTCCCGAGTGCGCGTCCGGGATACCGACGGCGGCCACTTCGCGCACACCGGGCAGCTCCGCCACCACGCCCTCGATCTCGTTCGGGTACACGTTGAAGCCGGAGACCAGGATCATGTCCTTCTTGCGGTCGTCGATGTAGACGTACCCGCGCTCGTCCATGTGGCCGACGTCACCGGTCCGCAGCCAGCCGCCGGGCAGCATCACCTTTTCGGTCTCCTCCGGCGCTTTCCAGTAGCCTTCCATGACCTGCGGTCCGCGGATGCAGATCTCGCCCGACTGCCCGAGCGGCAGGTCACGGCCTTCGTCGTCGCAGATCCGCACTTCGGTCGACGGCAGCGGCAGCCCGATGGAGCCGGTGAATTCCTCGGTGTGCAGCGGATTGACGATCGCACCGGGCGAGGTCTCCGTCAGCCCGTAAGCCTGGACGATGGAATTGCCGGTGACGCGCTTCCATTTCCTCGCCACCGCTTCCTGCACCGCCATGCCGCCGCCGATGGTGAGGCGGAGCGAGCTGAAATCGAGGTCGGCGAAGCCCTGGCTGTCGAGCAGCGCGGCAAACAGCGTGTTGACCCCCGTGAAGTAGTGGAAGCGAACCTTCGCGAGCTCTTTGACGAACGCCGGGAAATCCCGCGGGTTGGTGATCAGCACGCTTTCGCCGCCCTTCGCCGCCATGCCGAGGCAGTTACTCTGCAGCGAGAAGATGTGGTAGAGCGGCAGCGCGGTAATCACCACGATGCGCTCCACGCCGTCGAACACGTCCTGCTTCCAGACCTCCGACTGCTCCAGGTTGAACACGATGTTGCGGTGGCTCAGCATGGCCCCCTTCGCAGGACCCGTCGTTCCGCCGGTGTATTGGAGAAACGCGAGGTCCGCGTAGCCGAGGTCCACCGGTTCGAGCGAGAGGGCGCGGCCGCGCGCCAGCGCGGAGCGGAAGCGGATGCTCCCCGGCAGCGACCAGCGAGGCACCATCTTCTTCACGTGACGCACGACGAAGTCGACGATCCAGCCTTTCGGCTTGGCGAGCAGGTCGCCCATCCCGGTGGTCACCACGTGCTCCACGGCGGTGGCGCCGATCACCTGCTCGAGCACATGCGCGAAGTTCTCCATGATGACGATGCAGCGCGCGCCGGAATCGGTGAGCTGGTGTTTCAGCTCGCGTGCGGTGTACAGCGGGTTGACGTTGACGACCACCAGGCCGGCACGGAACGCGCCGCACAGCGCCACCGGGTACTGCAGGACGTTCGGCAGCATGAGCGCAATGCGCTCACCCTTGACGAGGCCGAGCTCTTTCCGGAGGAACGCAGCGAAAGCGGCGGAAAGCCGATCGAGCTCTCCGTAGCTGAGGGTCGTGCCCAGGTTGCGATATGCGGGTCGTTCGGGCCATGCGGCGAACGCCTGCTCGAACACGTCGCGCACCGACCGCCAGCGCGGGGTCTCGACGGTCTGCGGAATGCCTGCGGGGTAGGAGTCGAGCCAGATCTTGTCGACCGCGACGGGATTCCTCATGTCGTCATTGCGCCGCCGGTCGCTCGGCCTGCAACGCGTCCAGCGCTTCCCGGATCGCCGGCCAGGCGTTGTCCAGGAGCAGGCTTTGCGCCTTTTCGTTCGGATGTATCCGGTCGTCCTGCAACAGCGCTTCGTCGAGCGCAATACCTTGCATGAAGAACTCGATCCACGGCACTTGGAGCTCTTCGGCGAGCTCCCGGTAGACGTTCTCGAACGCCTGAGTATACCTTGGCCCGTAGTTCGGCGGGATGCGGATGCCGAGGAGGACGGCAGCGGCGCCGCTCGCCCGTACCCTCCTGATGATCGTCTCGAGGTTGGCCTTGATGCGGGCCGGCGGAAAGCCGCGCAGCCCGTCGTTGCCGCCGAGCTCCACGATCACGAGCACGGGCGCAAAGCGCGCCAGCGCCGCGTCGATGCGCGCGGCGCCGCCTTCCGTCGTCTCGCCGCTGATGCTGGCGTTTACCACCCGATGTTCGTAACCTTGAGATTCGAGCCGCTCCTGCAACAAAGCCGTCCAGGACCGGTCCATCTGCAGTCCGTGGCCCGAGCTCAGGCTGTCCCCGAACACGAGCACCGTCGGTCGGTCGTCCGCCGCGGCCGCGGCGGCAACGAGCATCAGCAAGGACAGAAAATACCGCATGTCGAATGGGTCGAACGGTCGGTCGGACACGGCCCCCGCCGGCGCCGTCCTCGCCGCGCTGGAGGTGAGCAAGCAGGTTAGCAGCCCGGAAGGCAGTCTGACCATTCTCGACGGCGTGTCCTTCAGCGTCGCGCCCGGGGAATCGGTGGCCGTGGTCGGCCCTTCCGGCGCCGGCAAGTCCACGCTGCTCGCGCTCATGGCCGGTCTCGACCTGCCGTCCTCCGGAACCGTGTGGCTGAACGGCGCCGAGATGACCGGCCTCGACGAGGACGGCCGTGCGCTGCTCAGGGCAGCGCACGTCGGCTTCGTGTTCCAGTCGTTCCACCTCGTGCCTTCGCTGAATGCCCTGGAGAACGTGATGCTGCCCCTCGAGCTCGCGGGCGCCCGCGATGCCGAGCGACGCGCGCGCGAGGTGCTCGGGCAGGTGGGTCTCAGCGAGCGAGCGCGCCATTATCCATCCCAGCTTTCCGGCGGCGAGAAGCAGCGCGTCGCGCTGGCCCGCGCGTTCGCCACGCATCCCGCCGTGCTGTTCGCCGACGAGCCGACCGGCAATCTCGACAGCCGCACCGGCGGGCACGTGATCGATCTCATGTTCGAGATGAATCGGAGTGCCGCCACCACGCTCGTGCTGGTCACCCACGATCGCGAGCTGGCGTCGCGCTGCGAGCGCGAGCTCGCGCTCGAGGCCGGCAGGCTGGTCGGCGACACGGGGCCGAAGTGAACGCGCTCGCGTACGCGCTCAGGACCTTCGGGCGCGAGCTGCGCGCCGGCGAGCTCATGGTGCTGCTCGCCGCGGTGGCGCTCGCGGTCGCGGCGCTCACGGCCGTCGGGTTTCTCACCGACCGCATCGGCCGCGCGGTCGCAAGGCAGGCGAACGAGATCCTCGCGGCGGACCTGCGGCTGCGCTCGCCCGAGCCGATCCCCGACGCGTGGCATGCGGCCGCGGCCGACTACGGCCTGCAAACGGCCGAGACCCAAACCTTCCCGAGCGTGGTGTTCGCGGGCGAGGCGAACGCCCTCGCCCAGATCAGGGCGGTGAGCGAGGGTTATCCGCTGCGCGGCGAGGTGCGGACCGCGGACCGCCTGTTCGGCGCGGAGCGCACCGCGGCGGGCGTGCCCGCGCGCGGCACCGTGTGGGCCGACGCCGCCCTGCTCGCGCGACTCGGGCTCGACGTCGGCGGCCGCGTGTCGCTCGGCGAGGCCGATTTCGTGGTGGCGGCCGTGCTGACTTACCGCCCGGACCAGTCGATCGGTTTCGCCTCGCTCGCGCCGACCCTGCTCGTCAACGTCGCGGACGTGCCCCGGACCGGCCTCGTCAGCGAAGGCAGCCGCGTCTCGTATGCGCTGCTCGTGGCGGGCAGGGAATCGGATGTCGACGAGTTCTACGCCGCCGTCGAAGAGCGGCTGCCGGAAGACGTCCGCGCCCGCACGCGCGAGGACTCGAGCGAGCGCGCGACCGAGGCCGCCGATCGCGCCGGGCGCTTCCTGTCGCTCACGGCGGTGATCAGCGTGCTGTTGTCGGCCGTCGCGATCGCGATGTCCGCGCGCCGCTTTGCGCATCGGCGCATGGACACGGTGGCGCTCATGAAGAGTCTCGGCGCCACGCAAAGCTTCGTGCTCGCCGGCGCGGCGCTGCAGCTCGTGCTCGTCGGCCTGCTCGGCGTGGTCGCGGGCAGCGCGATCGGCTACGCGGCGGAGGAGCTGCTCACCGTGCTGCTCGCCGGCCTGCTCGAAGGCGACCTGCCGCCGGCCGGCTGGACGCCGGTGCTGCTCGCCTGCGGCGCGGCGCTCGTGCTGCTTGCCGGGTTCGCGCTGCCGTCGCTGCTGCAGCTGCGCAACACGCCGCCGCTCAAGGTGCTGCGGCACGACGCGATGCCGCCGCCGCCTTCGCGCCTGCTCGTGGCCGGACTCTCGATCGCGGCGGTGGCCGCTCTGCTCTATCGCGCGGTGCCCGACGGCAGGCTGCTCGCGATCGTGCTCGGGGGCCTGCTCGCCGTCGCCGCCGCGCTGTACGTCACGGGGCGCATGCTGGTGCTGCTGATCGGCCGCTCGCGCGGCGGCGTCGGGGTCGCCTGGCGCTACGGCCTCGCGAACGTCGCACGTCGCGGGCGCGACAGTGCGGTGCAGGTCGTGGCTTTCGGCCTCGGCCTGACCATCCTGCTCCTGCTCACGTTCGTGCGCACGGATCTGCTTGCCGCGTGGGAAACGAGCCTCGACGAGGACGCTCCGAATCACTTCCTCATCAACATCCAGCCGGACGAGCGGAGCTCGATTGCGCGGATCTTCACGCAGGCCGGCATCCCTGCGCCCGGCTTCGTGCCGCTGGTGCGCGCGCGCATGACGCACATCGACGGTGAATCGGTCACGACCCGCGCCTATCCGCAGGACGACGGCGAGTGGATGGCGAACCGCGAGCAGAACCTGACCTGGGCACGCGTCCCGGACCCGAGCAACGCCATCGTCGCCGGGGAATGGTGGCCCGGGGATTACAGCGGTCCGCCGCTGGTTTCCGTCGAAGAGGACGCGGCGGCGGAGCTCGGCGTCGGCCTGGGCGACAGCTTGCGCTTCCTGGTCGCCGGGCAGGAGGTGGAGGCGAGGATCACGAGCCTGCGCCGCATCAACTGGGATTCCTTCCGGCCGAACTTCTTCCTGCTGCTGTCGCCGGGCGCGCTCGACGGGTTCCCGACGACTTACGTCTCCAGCCTGCGCACCGAAAAAGCGCAGGAAAGCGTGCTGCTCACGCTGGTGCGTGCGCACCCCAGCGTCTCGGTCATCGATCTCGGCTCGATCCTCGCACAGGTCAGATCGATCATCGACCAGGCGAGCCTCGCCGTGCAGGCGGTGTTCGTGTTCACGCTCGCCGCGGGCGTCGCGGTGCTGTTCGCCGCGGTACAGTCCACCATGGACGAGCGCCGTTACGAGAGCGCGATGCTGCGCGCGCTCGGCGTACGGCGGCGCACGGTGCTCTCGGGCGTGCTCGCGGAGTTCGCGGCCCTGGGCTTCGCGGCCGGGCTGCTCGCGTCCGCGGGTGCCTCGATCCTGGCCGCGGTGCTCGCGACGGAGCTGTTCGATCTCGATTACCGCCTCGATCCGCTGTTATGGACCGCGGGCCTCGCCGGCGGGGTCCTGCTCGTCTGCCTGAGCGGCTTTCTCGCCGCGCGCGGCGCGGTCAATGCGCCTCCCGCCGACGTGCTGAGGACGGCGGCATGAGCGACGATCCGGCCAACCTGTCCTGCGGCGCCGTGGTCGTGCGCCGCGTGGACCGCGGCTGGGTGACCCTCATGCTGCGGGCCTACCGCAACTGGGACTTCCCGAAGGGCCTGCGCGAGTCCGGCGAGACGCCGCTGGCCACGGCGACCCGCGAAGTCGCCGAGGAAACCGGCCTTCGCGATCTCGATTTCGCCTGGGGCGAGGCGCACATCGACACCGGCCCGTACGCCCGCGGCAAGACCGCGCGCTACTTCCTCGCCGAGACCCGCACCGCGGACGTCACGCTCGGCATCCTGCCCGGCGCCACGCGGCCCGAGCACCACGAGTACCGCTGGGTGGATTTCGACATGGCCCACGACCTCGCCGCGCCGCGCGTGCGCGCCGTCATCCGCTGGGCGCGCCAGATCCTCAACGCCTGAGGGTGCCTCGGGCGAAGCCGCCCGCCGTAGGAGCGCGCATCGCGCGCGACCGGATCGTGGCACGCACTCTTTGGGCGCGCATCGTTCCCGCACGTTCGGTGATCGTGGCTTCGGCGGAGCCGCGACCGGGGGAAGTCCTCTCGGCGCCGGACACGAGCACGTCCCTGTGGTCCTGCGGGCTCGCCAAACGCTGCGAGCCACGGGATCAGGGCAGCACCGGTGGCGGCGGTGATGCCGAACCCACTACGAGCCTCGTCCGCGGTCGCCGGTGCTGCCGAACGTGCCGCGAACCTCGCCCGCCGTCGCCGGTGCTGCCGATCCCGCTACGACGCTCAGCGTGCCGTCGCCGCTGCTGCCGGATGCGCCATTGGTGGAGGCAGGAGGATCAGCCGGTGTTCTGGAGGCCCTGGGCGATGCCGTTGACGCTCGCGAAGAGGGCATCGAGGAGTGATTCGTCGGCGTAGTCGCCGCGGCGCCAGCGCGCCAGGAGGTCGACCTGCATGAGGCTCATCGGGTCGACATACGGGTTGCGCAGCATGATGGAGCGCTGCAGCGTGGCGTCGTTCTCGAGCAGCACCTCCTGTCCTGAGCAGAGCAGAACGAGCTCCTGCGTCAGCGCGAATTCGCGCTCCATCAGGGGAAAGAACTCGTCGTGCAGCGCGCCCGCGAGCTGCGAATAGATGCTGGCGATGGTGAGGTCGGCTTTGGCGAGCATCATCTCCGCATCGCTCACGAGGGTGCGGAAGAAATACCACTCGTCGAACATGTCGCGCAGCGTGCGCTCGCCGTAACGCTCGCGCGCGGCGGCGAGCCCGCTGCCCAGGCCGTACCAGCCGGGCAGGATGTTGCGGCTCTGCGTCCACGCGAACACCCAGGGGATCGCGCGCAGGTCGGCGACGCCCGCCTTGCCGCGCCGCGATGCCGGCCGCGAGCCGATGCGCATGCGCTCGATGAGATCGATCGGGGTCGCCTTGCGGAAATACTCGTAGAAGCGCGGGCTCTCGTAGACGAGCTCGCGATAGCGGCGCCGGCTCACCTCCGCGACGACCTGCATCGTGCCGTGCCACTCGGGCACGTCGGCACCGCGATGCTGCGGCAGCGCCGTCGCCAGCGCGACCGCGCCGGTTGCCTGCTCGAGCGTGCGCAGCGCGATGCCGCGCAGCCCGTACTTCTCGTTGATGATCTCGCCCTGCTCGGTGACCCGCAGCCGTCCGTTCACGGTGCCGGGCGGCGCGGCCAGCACGGCGTTGTGGGTCCTGCCGCCGCCGCGGCTCACGGTGCCGCCGCGCCCATGGAACAGCTCGAGCTCGATGCCCTCGCTGCTGACCGCGCTCACGAGCTCCACCTGCGCGTGCTGCAGCGCCCAGCGCGCCGCCGCGAAGCCGGAATCCTTGTTGCTGTCGGAATAGCCGATCATCACCATCTGCTTGCCGCCGCGCTGCTCGACGTGCTCGCGGTAGATGTCGTGCCGCAACACGGTGCGCATGATTTCCGGGCCGCGGTCGAGATCGTCGACCGTCTCGAGCAGGGGGGCGACGTCCAGCGGCACTTCGCCGCGCCGGTTCTGCATCTCGCCCCATTGCGCGAGCAGCAGCACGGACAGGATGTCGTCGGCGTCCTGGGTCATGCTCACGATGAAGGGCCCGATCGCCTCCTGCCCGTACTTGCGGCGGCAGAACGAGATGGCGTGGAACACCGCGAGGGTCTTGCGCACTTTCGTGCTCGGCTCGTAGGGCGCCGGGTCCTTCTGGCGGATCGCCTCCGCGATGCGCGCGAGGCGGTACTCGGGGCTCCGCGACAGCCACTGGTCGTCCCCGAGGCATTCGCCGACAACCTCGCGGTGCACCATCGCGTCCTGACGCACGTCCAGCGTCACGAGGTGGAAACCGAACGTCTCGATGCGCCGCAGCAGCCGCTTGACGGCGAATAGCCCGGCGTGCTGCCCCTTGTTCGCCTCGAGGCTTTGCGCGATCAGCTCGATGTCGGCCTTGAGCTCGCCCGCGTTCTCGTACGGATACGCCTCGTCGTCGTAGGTCGCCTGCAACCGCTGCTGCACCAGCCGCAGGAACACGCGGTAAGGCATGTCGCGGTGCCGCGCCGGCACCGCGTGATACGCCTGCTGGAACACCGGCGTGTATTCCTCGATGCGCGCGAGGAGCGCGGGGTCGAAACCGATGCGGCTCGCGGACTGCGACAGCTTGGTCGAGAGCTTCGCACACTCGCGGTAATACAGGTCGAGGATCAGCGAGCGCTGGCGCGCCATCGTCGAGCGGATGGTCTTGGCGTTGACGTTCGGGTTGCCGTCCATGTCGCCGCCGACCCAGGAGGCGAATCGCACGATCACCGGTACCCTCAGGGCGCGTGCTTCCTCGCCGTAAACCCGCACCGCGGAGCTCTCGAGATCCTCGTAGAACGGCGGAATCGCGCGGTACAGCACGTCGGTCACGAAGAACAGCACGTGCTCCAGCTCGTCGGCGACGGTCATCTGCTCCGACGGATGCTCGTCGGTCTGCCAGCCGGTGGTGGCGTCCAGCTTGATGTTCTCCAGGCAGACCTTGGTCTCCTGCGCGGTCATCGTGGGATTCAGCATGTCCACGAGCCGCCGCACGATGTTCTGCTCCTTGCGCAGGATGGTGCGGCGCGTCGGCTCCGTGGGGTGGGCCGTGAACACCGGCTGGATCTGCAGCGAGCCGAGCAGCTCCTGGAGCTCGGGCACGGTGATTCCCGCCGCCTTCAGCTTGAACAGCGTGTCCTCGAGGCCGCCCGGCTGGTAATCCCCTTCCTGGCGCAGGTATTCGCGGCGGCGGCGGATGCGGTGCACCTTCTCGGCGGTGTTCACCATCTGGAAGTAGGTCGAGAAGGAACGGATGACCTCGAGCGCGAAGTCGAGATCGAGGTCGGCGACCAGCTCCGCGAGCTCCTCGCCGGGCTTCTCGTTGCCCTCGCGCCGCCGGATCGAGCGCAGCCGCGCGTCCTCTACGAAATCGAAGAGCTCGGGCCCGCCCTGCTCCTTGAGGAGATCGCCGACGAGCGTGCCGAGCGTGCGCACGTCGTCGCGCAGCGCCTGGTCCTTGTGCTCGAAAACGATGTCCTGCCGGCGCAATGCCTTCTGCATGGCTGGTCGCTCCTCAGCGGCGGAGTCAGTCCCTGAAATTGTCGAACTGCAGCGGCATGTCGACGTCGGCCTGCTTGAGGAGCGCGATCGCCGCCTGCAGGTCGTCCTTCTTCTTGCCGGTCACCCGCAGCTTGTCGCCCTGGATCGCAGCCTGCACCTTGAGCTTGCTCCCCTTGATCGTCTTGACGAGCTCTTTCGCGAGCGGCGTGTCCAGCCCCGAGCGCAGCACGACCTTCTGGCGCGCCTCACTCGAACTGATCTCGGGCGGCTCTTCCTTCAGGCAGGCGAGATCGATGCCGCGCTTGGCGAGCTTCTGGTGCAGGATCGGCAGCATCTGCTGGAGCTGGAACTCCGCCTGGCTCCTGAGCAGGACGACGTTGCCCTCGAGGGTGAATTTCGAGCCGGTGCCCTTGAAGTCGAAGCGCGTGTCGACCTCCCGGTTGGCCTGGTCCACCGCGTTGCGCGCCTCCTGGAGATCGAACTCACTGACGACGTCGAACGAGGGCATTGCTTCCTCCAGCGGGCGGCGACCGTCTAGTGTAACGCAGCAGCGGGCGGCGGACCGCGTGTGCCGGTCCGCGGCGAGAAATCCGGCAAAAGCACGAGAAAGGGCGCGCGCGCATCGCCGGCCGCCGTAGGACACTGCGGCGAGGTCCAGGGAAGGACGCCATGCTCGAGAACGCCACCAGGCATTCGTCACCGGCGGCGGCCCCGTCGGCGCGCGGCGACGCACACGACGGCGCCGTGCAGGAGCTCACGCGCGAGCTCCGCGCGGCCGGTGTCGAGCCGCATGTCATCGCAACCCGCGTGGGCTGCACGGCGGGTGGCGTGACCCTGCGGATCGCGCTCGGCGAAATGATCGCTCACGGCGACGACGCTCTGTGGCAGCGCATCCTTTCCCCGCTCCGCGAGGGCGTGCCGGTCACGCTCGGATTGACCGCGCTCGGCGCGGGCGATGCGGCGATCGGCGCGCTGGAAGCCTTTTTGAACGAGCTGCGCGCGCGGCTGGCCGCCGGGCAGCTCGCGGCCCGCGGCATCGGCATCTCCCTGGCCTCGCACGTGGTGCCGCTGGAGGCGTATCGCCTGCTCTCGTCGGTGCTGCTCGGAGAGGGTCCGCGTTACGTGCTGCTCGACGGCCTGCAGATGCGGCCGTCGGACGACCTGCGCGCGCTGCGCGCGGCAGAGCACAACTGGCGCTTCCTGTGGCGCTGCCGCGGCGGCCGGCTGCCGCTCGTGCCCGCGTACGCGGCGAGCGTCACGACGCGCTGCCCGCTGCTCGCTGACGAGGCCGCGACCACGGTGCTGCCCGTCCTCGGCCTGCAGGTGCCGCCCGGCAGCGCCTGGCTGCCGCTCGGCGTGCGCCTCACGGATTTCAGCGACGGCGGCGGCCATCTGCAGTGGGAGCGCCTGGCAGGGGCGCTGGCCGCCGCCGTCGAGCTCGGCGAGGAGCTGCTCGATCGGCTCTGCTGGCCCGCGCCGGGCCTCGCACAGGATGCGGCCGACAACCGCCGCCTCGCGATCGAGCTCACCGGGCTCGGCGACCTGGTCGCGGAGCGCGGCGCCGATCCTTCCGGCCTGGCCTGCCTGCGCTGGCTCGATGGCGTCGTCGACCGCGTGCACGCCCTGCTTTGGGCGCGCTCGCGGGCGCTCGCGCGCGTGCACGGTCCGTTGCCTTCGCTGCTGCGCTCGGAGCCGGCCCTCGGCTGGAGCTGTCCGGTACGCCGCAACGACTGGCAGGCGCGCTGGCGCCGCGCGCTTGCCGACTCCGCGGTGCGGCACCGCAACCTGCTGGTGCTCTCGCCTTACGCCGTCCTGCCGCGCGATGCGCGGTGCGCTCTCGCTTATCTCGACCTGCTGCCCGTCCTCGGGCGCGCGGACGCCTTCGCCTTTGCCGCCCCGCCCGCGGCCTGCTTCGGCAGCGCGGCGGCGTTCGCCCGCTTCCATCGCCGGGCTTTTGCCGTGATCGAGCGGCGCCACGCCGCCTCGCTCGTTGCGGCGGGCGTGTGAGCTGGGCTACGGTGTCCGGCACGCAGGCGGCGAAAGCTCGAGAAAATTCTCCGCCCGGACAGCCCGACGGACCAAGAGAACAACCCCCGCGAGAGTCCTTTGCCCGCCGCTGATCCAGACGCCCACGGAATTGCCGTCCTGCTCCTGACTGCCGCGGCGCTGGTGCTCTTTACCCGCGACCGGATTCCGCTCGAATCCTCGAGCCTTGCCGTGCTGATCGCGCTGGTGGCGGGCTTCTACCTGTTTCCCTATCCGCAAGCGGACGGCACGCTCGACCCGGCGATCTTCTTCGCGGGTTTCGGTCACGAGGCGCTGATCACCATCTGCGCACTGATGATCGTCGGCAAGGGTATCGAAACCACCGGCGCGTTGCAGCCTCTGGCGAGCGCGGTCGGGCGCGCCTGGTCGAGCCGTCCCGCGCTCGCGCTCGGCATCACGCTCGCTGCCAGCGCCCTGCTTTCCGCGTTCATGAACAACACGCCGATCGTGGTGCTGTTCATGCCGATCCTCGTCGGCGCGTCGCTGCGCGCGAAGCTGCCGGTGTCGCGCGTGATGCTGCCGATGGGACTGGCGACGATCATCGGCGGCATGTCGACGACGATCGGCACCTCGACGAACCTGCTCGTTGCCGGCATCGCGCACGACCTCACGACGATCGATTTCGGCATGTTCGATTTTGCGCTCCCCGCGGCGCTCGTCGGCGGCGTCGGGCTCCTGTTCCTGTGGCTCGCCTCGCCGCGCCTGCTGCCGGAGCGCGTGGCGCCTATGGCGGACATCGCGCCGCGCGTGTTCAGCGGTCAGCTGCACATCCGCGAAGGCGGCTTCGCGGCCGGCAAGACGCTCTCGGAGATCCTCGCGAAGACCCACGGGCGCATGCGCGTCGACCGGGTGCAACGCGGCGAATCGCTGTTTCTCGCCAAGCTGCCGTCGCTCGTGCTCCAGCCCGGCGACCGCCTGTTCGTCAAGGATTCGCCCGAGAACCTGAAGGCGTATGAAGCGGACCTCGGCGCCACGCTGCACGGCACGTTCGGCGACGAGCCGCAGGGCGAGAACGCGACGGCGTCGCCGACGCAAAGCCAGCAGCTCGCGGAAGTGGTGGTCACGCGCGGGTCGCCCCTGCACCAGCGGAACCTTGCCGCGGCCAGCTTCTCGGGCAGCTATTCCCTCCTGCCCCTCGCCATCCACCGCGCCCGCACGCCGCGTTCGCAGGTGACCGGCGACCTGAGCCAGATCCGCCTGCGCGCCGGGGACGTGCTGCTGGTGCAGGGCACGCGCGCCGCCATCGACCGGCTGAAAGCGCGGGGCGAGATGCTGGTGCTCGACGGCACCATGGACCTGCCGCATACGGAGCGGGCGAACCTCGCACTGACCATCATGGGCTTCGTCATCCTCGCCGCCGCGACCGGCCTGCTGCCCATCTCGATCAGCGCGCTCATCGGTGTCGGCCTGATGATCGCGAGCAATTGCCTCAACTGGCGCGACGCCGCCGGGGCGCTGTCGACGCCCGTGATCATGATCATCGTCGCCAGCATCGCGCTGGGCAGGGCGCTCATCGCGACCGGCATGGCCGAGTGGCTCGCGTTCGAGTTCGTGCACCTCGTCGCCGGTTTCTCGCTGCCGGTGATGCTGAGCACCCTGGTGCTGATCATGGCGCTGCTCACCAACGTGGTCTCGAACAACGCGGCGGCCGTCATCGGCACGCCCATCGCCGTGGCGATCGCGGGACAGCTCCAGACGGACCCCGAGCCGTTCATCCTGGCCGTGCTGTTCGGCGCCAACATGAGCTTCGCGACACCTTTCGGCTACCAGACGAACCTGCTCATCCTGAGCGCCGGCGGCTACAAGTTCGGCGATTTCGTGCGCGTCGGCATCCCACTCACGATGGTCATGTGGTTGGGTTTCTCACTCGTCTTACCGCTACTCTACGATCTTTAGCGTGGGCAATCCGGAACTCCGAATGGCTCAACACGCAGACCGCCGGCGGATGCCGCCTGCTATCCGAAATCGAATGGGAGTACGTGGCGCACGGCGGCGCGAAACGCAACGCGGCCTATCCCTGGGGCAACGATCCGGACCGGGGCTGTTCGTTCGCCGTTACCCTGATCGTCGAGACGCGGGCGCGGCGCGCCCGTGGTTGACGGGGGGGAGCCGGCCGGTGATACTCGGCGCAAATGAACGGCAGGCAGAATCAGGATTGGCGTTGGCAGCTCCGCAAGGAGAGGGCCGCCGGCTGACGTCTTAATTCGCCACCGCCAGATACCGAAGCCCGTCTCCGCCGCGTAATCGGAGACGGGCTTTCTTTTTGCGGAGTGACAGTTTTGGGGGGAACGAGGGCTGCGCCCATGCACGCGCCGTTCGACATCGCCGCCGACCTCGACACGCCGGTCTCGGCGTGGTTGAAGCTCGGGCCGCTCGCACCGTGCTTCCTGCTCGAGAGCGTCGAGCAGGGCGAGCGCCTCGCGCGTTACTCCTTCCTGGGCTTCGGCGATGCGCTTCCGATCCGGCTCGACGAGACGGGGCTTGTCGTCGGCGCCGAGCGCCGGCCGGCGCCCAAAGGACGTGACGAGTACCTGAACGTGCTGCGCGAGGCGCTCGGCCGCGCGCCGCGGCTGCTCCCCGCGCCCGACGCCGTGCCGTTCACCGGCGGGCTGGTCGGCGTTTCCGGTTACGACGTCGTGCGCCTCTTCGAGGACCTGCCGCGGCGGACCCCGCGTGCGCCGGGCATGCCCGATGCGGCGTTCGTCGCCGGGGAGTCCCTGCTCGTGTTCGATCACCTGACCCGTCGCGTCGCGCTGCTGCATGCCGGCGCGGAAAGCGAGCGGCAGAGCCTGCGCCGCGAGGTGATCCGGCTCCTGCGCGGGCCGCTGCCCGGGAACGGCGGCCCGCGCTCTTTCTCGCGGCCCGCCGCCGCGATGAGCGAGCAAAGCTTCCGCGAGCGGGTGGCCACCGCCCAGCAGCACATCGCCGCCGGCGACATCTACCAGATCGTGCTGTCCGTGCTGTTTGCCGGGCGCACGGACATCCCGCCCTTCGAGATCTACCGCGCGCTGCGGCTGCTCAACCCGTCGCCGTACATGTTCTGGCTGGAGCTCGGCGACCTCAAGGTGGCGGGCTCCTCGCCCGAGGCGCTGGTGCGGCTGCACGGGCGGCGGGCCGCCCTCCGGCCGATCGCCGGCACCCTGCCGCGCGGCGCCACCCCGGAGGAGGACGCGCGCGCCGCGGAGAAGCTGCTCGCCGATCCGAAGGAAGCCGCGGAGCACGTCATGCTGGTCGATCTCGCGCGCAACGACCTCGGGCGCGTCGCGGTGCCGGGCAGCGTGCGCGTGGCGCCGTATCGCGCGATCGAGCGCTACAGTCACGTCATGCACATCGTGAGCGGCGTGGAAGGCGAGCTCGCGGCCGGACGTGACGCGTTCGACCTGTTCGCGGCGAGCTTCCCGGCCGGCACGCTGGTCGGTGCGCCGAAGATCCGCGCCATGCAGATCATCGACGAGCTGGAGGAAACCGGCCGCGGCCTGTACGGCGGCACGGCGGGGTATTTCGGTGCGGGCGGCGACATGGACCAGGCGATCACCATTCGCACCATCGTCGTGAACGGCGACCAGTATTCCTTCCAGGCGGGCGCCGGCATCGTGGCCGACAGCGACCCGGCGCGCGAATACCAGGAAGTGCTCGCGAAGAGCGCGGTGCTCGCGAGCGCGCTCGAGCTGGCGGGAGAAGGGCTGTGAACCCGCGCATTCTCCTGATCGACAACTACGATTCGTTCACCTGGAACCTCGTGCAGGCGTTCGCCGCGCAGGGCGCCGAGGTGCTGGTGCACAGGAACGACGCGCTGGGGGTGCCTGATGCGCGGGCGCTCGCACCCACCCACCTCGTGATCTCGCCCGGCCCCGGCCGGCCGGAGGACGCGGGCATTTCGCTCGCGCTCATCCAGGCGTTCGCGGGCGAGGTGCCCGTGCTCGGAGTCTGCCTGGGCCACCAGTGCCTGGTCGCCGCGCTCGGCGGCGCCGTGGTGCGCGCCGAGCGGCTGATGCACGGCAAGACTTCGCTCGTCCGCCACGACGGGCGCACGATCTACGCCGGAATGCCTTCGCCCTTCGAGGCGGGGCGATATCATTCACTCACGGCGGAACGGGATACGCTTCCGGGCGAGCTCGAAGTTTCTGCTGAAACAGAAGAAGGGGAAATCATGGGTGTTCGGCACCGGACGCTCGCGATGGAGGGAGTGCAGTTCCATCCGGAAAGCGTGTTGACACCGGAAGGCGAGCGGTTGATGGTCAATTTCATGCGGATGCGCGCGTCGTGAGCCGGGAGTTCTCGGGACTGCTGGGCCGCATCCTCGACGGCATGTCGATGACCGAGGAGCAGGCGGCGTCGCTCCTGCACGCGCTGGCCGCCGGCGAGCTCGATCCGGCGCTCGCCGGCGCGCTGCTCGCCGCGCTGCGGGCCAAGGGTGAGACGGCCGAGGAGATCCGGGGTTTCGCGACCGCGATGCGCGAGCTCGCGGTGCACCCGCTGGTGCCGGACGGCAGCCCGGCCGTCGACACCGTGGGCACTGGCGGCGACGGCTCCGGCAGCTTCAATCTTTCGACCGGCACCGGCCTGCTCGCCGCGGCGGCCGGCGTGCGCGTCGTGAAGCACGGCAACCGCTCGGTCTCGAGCCGCTGCGGCAGCGCGGATCTGCTCGAGCGCCTCGGCATGCCGGTGCCGCTCGACGACAAGGCCGCGATGGCTTGCCTCGAAGAGCTCGGCTTCACCTTCCTGTTCGCGCCCGCCTATCACCCGGCGACGAAAGCCATCGCGCCGGTGCGCCGGGCGCTCGGCGTCCGCACGGTGTTCAACCTGCTGGGCCCGCTCACCAATCCCGCGGCACCGCCGTTCCAGCTCATCGGCGCCTTCAGCGCCGAGGCCGCGCGGCTCATGGCCGAGACGCTGAGCGGCATGCCGATCGAGCGCGCTTTCGTCGTGCACGGCGCCCCGGGCTGGGACGAGGCGACCCCCTGCGGCGAGTTCCTGCTGTACGACGTGCGGCCCGGCACGCTCACCGAGACGAAGCGCACCCCGGAGGATTACGGCGTGCCGCGCTGCTTGCCGCGCGAGCTCGCCGGCGGAGACGCCGCGCGCAACGCGCGCGCGCTCGAACGCGTGTTCACCGGCGGCGACCGCGGCGCGCACCGCAGCGCTTTGCTCATGGGCGTCTCGCTGGTGCTGGAGCTCACCGGACGGGCCACCGATGCGAAGGAAGGCGTGGCCATGGCCGCCGAGGCGCTGGATTCCGGCGCCGGCGAGCGCCTGCTCGCCGGCCTGCGCCGCCGGTTCGCGGTCGAGCCCGCGGCCGGATGAGCGGCTTTCTCGAGCGCATGGCGCGCGCCAGCGCGGCGCGCGCGGCGGCGATCGGGCACGGGTTCGCGGCCGGCGACCTCGCGCGCCCGCGCCCGGCGCTTGCGCTTTCGGCGTTCGACGTCATCGCCGAGATCAAGCCGCGCTCGCCGGCGGAAGGCCCGCTGGCGGCCGATCCCGATGCGCTGGCGCGGCGCGCGCTCGAGTACGCGGACGCCGGTGCGGCGGCGATCTCGGTGCTGACCGAGCCCGAGGAGTTCGGCGGCTCGCTCGAGCTGCTCGCGCGGGTCGTTAAGGCCCTCGACGGCCGCGTGCCGGTGATGCGCAAGGATTTCCTCGTCGACCCGCGCCAGCTCGACGAGGCGCGCGCCGCCGGTGCGGGCGGCGTGTTGCTCATCGTCGCGCTCAGCGACGAAGCGCGGCTCGCGAAATTGCTCGAGCGCGCGTTCGAGCTCGACCTGTTCGTGCTGCTCGAGTCGTTCGATACCGAGGACCTCGCGCGCACGGCGGCGCTCCTCACGGACCGGCGCTGGGCCGCGCGCGCGGCAGCCGGGGACCTGCTGGTCGGCGTGAACGCGCGCGACCTGCGCACGCTCGCCGTCGATCCGGAACGCCTCGCGGCACTCGCGCCGCGCCTGCCGCGCGCCGCGATCGGCGTCGCCGAGAGCGGCCTGCACGATGCCGCGGACGCGGGCAGGGCGGCGGCGGCGGGCTATCGCCTCGCGCTCGTCGGCACCGCGCTGATGCGAGCGGAAAGCCCGGGCGCGCTCCTCCGCGAGATGCTGGCCGCCGGCCGCGGTGCCGCTGCAGGAGCGCGCATTGCGCGCGACCAACCAGAGGCCTGGACGTGACGCTGCTGGTGAAAATCTGCGGGCTGCGCCACGCCGCCGCCGTGCAGGCGGCCGTCGCCGCCGGTGCCGACGCGGTGGGCTTCGTGTTCGCGCCCTCGCCGCGGCGCGTGACCGCGCGCGAGGCGACCGTCCTCGCGCGCGACGTGCCGCAGGGCGTGAAACGGGTCGCCGTGATGCTGCACCCGACGCCCGAGGAGTGGCGCGAGGTCGAGCTGCTGTTCCGCCCCGACGTGCTGCAGGCCGACGCCGGCGACTTCGAGCAGCTCGAGGTGCCCGCGGACATCGAGCGCTGGCCCGTGCTGCGGCAGGGCGCGGCGCTGCCGGCCATGCTGCCGGAGGTTTTCCTGTACGAAGGCGCGACGAGCGGGCGCGGCGAGCGCGTCGACTGGAGCGAGGCGGCGCGCCTCGCGCGGCGCGGCCGCATGGTTCTCGCGGGCGGCCTCGATCGCGACAACGTGGCCGAGGCGATCCGCCGGGTGGCGCCTTTCGGCGTCGATGTGTCGAGCGCGGTCGAATCCGCGCCCGGGGTGAAGGATCCGGCGCGCATTCGCGCTTTCGTCGAAGCCGCGCGGACCGCCGCCGCGGAATGAGGAGCGACATGCAGGCAAAACTCGACAACGCGGAGGCGCTGCTCGCGGCGTGCATGGCAGGCGAGCTCCCGGACGAGCGCGGCCGTTTCGGACCTTTCGGCGGGCGCTACGTGCCGGAGACGCTGGTGCCGGCGTTCGAGCGCCTCGAAGCCTGCCTGCGCGAGCATTTGGGCAGCGTCGCGTTCCAGGAGGAATACGCGCGCGAGCTCAGAACCTGGGTCGGGCGCCCGACGGCGCTGACCCGTGCGCCGGCGCTGAGCCGCCGCTGGGGCGTCGACGTTTGGCTGAAGCGCGAGGATCTCGCGCACACCGGCGCGCACAAGATCAACAACGCGATCGGCCAGGCGCTGCTCGCGAAGCGCCACGGCTCGCGGCGCGTGATCGCGGAAACCGGCGCGGGGCAGCACGGCGTCGCCTCTGCGGCCGCCTGCGCGCGGGTCGGGCTGCCCTGCCGCGTGTACATGGGCGCCGTCGACATGCAACGCCAGGCGCCGAACGTCGACCGCATGCAGAGGCTCGGCGCCGAGGTCGTGCCGGTCGAGTCCGGCGATCGCACGCTGCGCGCGGCGATCGACGAGGCGCTGCGCGACTGGGTGACGGACCCGGACGGCACGTGGTACCTGCTCGGCTCCGCGGTCGGCGCGCACCCGTATCCCTATCTCGTGCGTGAGCTGCAGTCGGTGATCGGGCGCGAGGCGCGGGCGCAGATGCTCGAGGCGGCAGGCGCCCTGCCGGATGCCGTGTTCGCCTGCGTGGGCGGCGGCTCGAACGCGATCGGCCTGTTCCACCCGCTCCTCGGCGACCGCCGCACGGCGCTCATCGGCGTCGAGGCGGGCGGCACGGGCAGCGCGCTCGGGCAGAACGCGGCGACGCTCGCGACCGGCACGCCGGGCGTGCTGCAGGGAGCCTACACGCTCGTGCTGCAGGACGCCGACGGGCAGGTGCAGGAGACGCAATCCATCTCCGCCGGCCTCGACTATTCGGGCGTCGGCCCCGAGCATGCGTTCCTCCAGTCCGTCGGCCGCGCCGAGTACGTCACCGCGAGCGACGACGAGGCGCTCGCGGCGCTCGAGGAGCTTTGCGAATGCGAAGGCATCCTGACCGCGCTCGAGACGGCGCATGCGTACGCCGCCGCGAAGCGCTGGGCGCGCGAGCATCCGGGCGCGCTGATCCTCATCGGCAACTCGGGCCGCGGCGACAAGGACATGCCGACGCTCACCCGGCACCCACCGAAGCGCCATGTCCATGACGCTGCATGAGCACGTCACAGGAGAGCGGAACAGTCATGACACCGCATGAGCGCATCACGGCGGCGATCCATGCCGCCAACGCGGCGCACCGCACGGCGCTGATCCCGTTCGTTACCGCCGGCTACCCGGAGCCCGCGGGCTTCACACGGGTGCTGCGCGCGGTCGCCGAAGTGGGGGACGTGGTGGAGATCGGCGTGCCGTTCTCCGACCCGATGGCGGACGGCCTCACCATCCAGCGCTCGAGCCATGCCGCGATCGCGAACGGCGTCTCGCTCTCCTGGATCTTCGAGCAGCTCGAAGCCGCGGACGAGCCGTTCGCCGCGCCGCTCGTCATGATGTCCTATCTCAATCCGCTGCTCGCTTTCGGGTACGAGGCCCTCGCGGCGCGGGCGGCGGCAACCGGCGTTTGCGGCTTCATCGTGCCCGACCTGCCGCTCGAGGAAAGCGACGAGCTCCGCGCCGCGCTGGCCGGGCAGGGGCTCGGCCTCGTGCAGCTCGTGACCCCGGCAACGCCCCCGGCGCGGCTCGTGCGGCTCGCGCAGGCGTCGCGGGG
>DASVDF010000082.1:0-25159 GCA_036381215.1 Woeseiaceae bacterium
AACTGCTGGCATGGTCAGGGCCGTTGAGGGGTTCCCGCCCCTCTTCGGTCCGCTTTTTATAGCATAAGTGCGCGACAAAATACACGAGGTTCGTGTTATTATCGCGCGCATGAAGAACGTCACGATCACCCTGGACGAGAAGATCGCTGCCTGGGCCCGGCAAAATGCCGCGCACCGGAACATCAGCCTGTCGCGTTTTGTCGGCGAACTGCTGGAGAAGACCATGCGCGAATCCCGGGAATATGAGAGCGCCATGCGCGAGTACCTCTCGCGCAAGCCTTCTCCTCTAAAGCGCCCTCGCGCGCGCTACCCTGCCCGAGACAAGCTCCATGAGCGCGGCTGTCTTCGTTGATACGAATATTTTTGTCTACGCTCGCGACGCCAGCGAGCCGAAAAAGCAATTGGTTGCTGCCCGCTGGCTCGAGCAGCTGTGGATCGAGCAGCGAGGACGCACGGCCGTCCAGGTCCTGAACGAGTTCTACGTCACGGTCACATGCAAACTCGACCCGGGAATGACGCCAGAGGACGCGTGGGCCGATATGCGTGCGCTGTTCTCCTGGGATCCTCAGCCCGCGGATCGTCACTTGCTGTTGCGGGCGCAGGAAATAGAGCGGCGTCACCGGTTGAGCTGGTGGGATTCGCTGATTGTCGCCGCCGCCCAGCTTCAGAACTGTGGTCTGCTCCTCAGCGAGGATCTTCAGGATGGCTGGAGCTGCGATGCTGTGACGGTCTGCAATCCGTTCAGGACGCGAGTCGCGGAAGAACCGGCGGACTATGTTGCTGCGCCCCAGCCGGCTTCACGCCATCGAGCACGAGGACGACCGCGGCGAAAGAAGGCGCACGGGGGCGGCTTCCGCCCTGGCGTTGATCCGAACAGGCTCAACCAGCTCCTCGATGAGCTCGAAGTCGGCGATTTCGTGGCTGAGGCGGGATCACCGGAATGAGGGACCTCGGAGCCACGCGCCGCGTGCAGGTGAATCGCTGGCGGTGCGTTGATGCAGGTCTGCACCACGCACGGAGGCAAGGCGCTGGTACTGGCCTCGGGGGTTTGTCCGATTAACTGATCTCCTCCAGCTTTTCGCTGATCCACTGATTCAGGCTTTTCCCCTCCCGCTGCGCCCCGATATAGGCCCGGCGATGAACCGCGGGCGGCAGGCGAAGCATGAGTCGCCCGGTAAAGGGCTTGTCCGGGTCTTCCCCGCGCTTGGCACAAAAATCCAGGTAATCATCAATCGAGTCGCGAAAAGCCTTTTCAAGCTCCCTTACCGATTTCCCCTGAAACGTCACGACGTCCCTGAGATCAACTACTTCACCATGAAAGATACCGGCCTCATCGTCGAACTCTACCTGGCCCGTGTAACCCTTGTATTTCAACACCTCTAAACCTCCGGCTTGACGCCAGCTTCCGTCAAAAAGCGCCGCATCGATTTGAGCGCTCCCTTATCTGTATCCGGTTCAGGATGCGGGCGATGGAACACCGCGCGCACACCCTTGAAGTGAATTCGGACACGGGAACCACGTCCTTCGCTCAAATCAGCTCCAAGCGCCCGGAGCAGTTTTTCGATATCCGCCCATTTGACGTTCGGTTGAACAGGATCGGCGAAGATTGCCCGGAGCGTCTTGCGATGCTTCGCGCCCAGTTTCATAGTGCCATTTTACGACACTATGCCCGATAGAGACAAGGGTTGCAGCGGCAGGGCGTGCGGCTCCACTACATGGCGAGATCTCCTGAGCTCCGACGAGCCGGTAGGCCTGCCTTGGGCGACAACACTCGGCTTCATTCGCCTCATGACGCACCGTGCGGTGCTCATGACGCCGCTCGCCGCTGAACGCGCGATCGTACACGTCCGCACGTGGCACTCGCGACCGAACGTGGCCGTGCAGGATCTGATGGCGCACACGGATCCGGACATGACGCGCGCGTACCAGAAGGGACACGCCCGCAAGGTCCTGCGCGTCGACATGATGCTGCCGTTCAGCGTGGAGCACGACGATCGGACCGTCAGGGAAGAGCCGGTTCGGTACGACACCGTCGCGCCGAAACAGCGTCAGGAAATATTTTCTGAGAATTTTCTGACGAAAATCTCGCGGGTCGCGTAACTAACTGAAATAAAAGTTAAATTGGAGCGGGAAACGAGGCTCGAACTCGCGACCTCAACCTTGGCAAGGTTGCGCTCTACCAACTGAGCTATTCCCGCTACACAGGACTGCGTTTCCGCGAAGGGCTCGAGATTTTAGCCCGTGCCTGCCCACTGTCAAGAGGCCATGCCACTCCGGCCTGATCGGTCTTCTACCGACGGGCGCATGCCCGAAGCCGCTTTTGGTGAGGCCACGTGCGCCGATCGCGGAGTTAACCGGCTTGGCCGGACTGGCCCTCAATCCTTCAGGAATCCTGCGCGTATTTGCATGCGCCCGCGCTCGCCGGCCTCGAACCACACGAGTGCGCCCTGCACCGTCCGGAGACTGGTGGCGCCGCGGATATTTCCGAGCGGCAGGCCGAGATCGAGGAAGCCGATCGGAGTGGGCTGCAGATGCAGTTGCCAGGCATTGCCGTCGGACGAAACGAGCCGCCCCCATCGAGCCCCGGACTTCTCGAAGAATGACGCCTGGTATCCGCTGTCGGGATCTGTTTCGACGGTGACGCGAATGCGCTCCAGCCGGAGTGGGCCGCCGGGCTGATGGAGAGGAAAGCGGCCGCTTTCCTGCCAATGGCGCGCGTCGGCGGACGTGAAGTGCATCAGAAAAGGCGCACCGTCATGCGCCTTGAATTCGCCACCCGCTGAGTTTTGCAGGCTGTCGACGAACCACAGATGGAAGCTGCTTCCGTCGTAGAGGACGGAAGGCTCGATGCCGAAAGGCGCCTCCTCGGTCGCGGCAAGCACCTGCCCCATCTCATACCAGTGCAATCCGCTCGGCGAGACGGCGAGATACAGGGCGCTGTGCTTTTGTGTCCCGAAGATGTCCGGCGCGAGCGAGTACCACAGGTAATACGTGTCGCCGGCTCGCGCCACCGCCAACCCGTGCAGCCGACGACTCTGATCTGCCTCGCCGGGGACGAACACGGGCGCAGCATCCTTTCTCCAGCGGATGCCGTCGTTCGAGCTCGCATGTCCGATGGCGCAGGCGCGCTGCCGACCCCGGAAAAAACACCCGCGATACCACATCCGATAGCGGATCGCGCCGTCGTCCGTCTCGCGCAATACCCATGGATATGCGATCGCGAAATCGTCCCAGGCGCCGTGGCCCCCGGGCTCGAGCACTGGTGCCTCCGAGAGGAACGTCCACTGTCCGCCGCCGAGCTCGCTCACGGCGCGCTCGAAGCGCACGGCGGCCCCTGCGAAGCCCGGTTCCACCGCTTCGGCTTGAACGGCGTGGACAAACAGCAACAGCCCGAAAGACAGCGCCGCAGGCCGCGTTCGCTTTGGCTTGTCCTGCCTCATGGTGTGTCGGATGCAGCAGGCAGAACGGCACCGGAAACCGAGACCGTCAACGATCCGGACATGTCGCCCGATTCCCAGGACTCGGCGTATTGGCCGTCCTCCAGCCGGTCACTCGGCGGCATCGAGGGCACCTGCCAGCCGCCGAGGCTCTCGCCTTTCTTCCGAATCTCCGGGGGCGGCGGCGTCCCGTCGCGCGGCGTGCGCGTCGTGATGCAGTCTGGCTGCAGCGCCGCATCCTGCTCCGGGGTCAGGTAGTACTCGCCTCCCAGTACCGCGGGGCCGAGCTCCAGCGTTCCGCTGCCGGAGCACAAAGTCTGGTAATCCTGGCGATAGCGCCGCATTTCGAAGCCGCGGGCGTCGGGAGCCGTCTCTTCTACTGCGACGACGTCATAGCTGACGTCGTCGGACTCGAAAGCCCACTGGATCCGGCGGGAGACCCAGTGCGGCAGCCCCCATTCGTCCGGTTCGTCCACATAAGTAAAGTTGATCTGCGCCTGGGCGAGCACGTAACCGTTACTGCGTTGCGCAAAAGACCGCTGCTCCCACGCGCCCGTCCAGACGCGCCGTCCGGTGGCACACCGGTCGTCGCTGCCGTCGAAATTGTATTCCTCCCCGATCGTCTGCTCGTATTTGCCGTTACCGTTGCCGTCCTCGTCGCTATCGAGGCAGCCTCCGCCATCCGAATCCGGATCAAGCTGCATGGCTTGTCCGTCCCTGTCGACATCCGAAGTATCCCTCCGGTGACCGGGCGAATAGCCGTTTCTCTCGTCAAAGACCCATGCGCGGATTTCCTGCTTGTCTTTGATGCCATCCTGATCCGTGTCGACGGAGGATGGATCGGTGCCGAAACGGTGGATCTCGTCGAAATCCATTACGAGGTCGCCGTCGCTGTCCGTGGTGACCTCGAGCTCCTGGGATCGCCCTCGTGCCGTGTGCGGCAGGAAGAAGCTGGTGGAGAGCGCGTTTCCGGCCGGCCCATCGGGCCATAGGTCCGCTTCATCGATATCGTCGGCGGGGAGAATAAGCCAGTAATACTGACCCTGATTCGGATCGTTGACGGCGAAGTACCGGCCCAGGTGATTCCGGCCGTAGCCCGTGATCACGAATGCATGGGTATCGCTGGTCGCGAGGATGGGAAACCCCGCATCGATTTCCACCTTGTGCAATTTCCAGAAAGTCTCCCCAATCTCGGCGTCGCTTTGCCCCTGGCGCCGGTAGGCAGACACCTGACTGGGCGTGAACTCCTTACGCGGTGCGCTGCCCAGGGCGAATTTGAGAACCGCTTCGATGGCGGAATCGTTCAGGCCCGCGCCCACGTCAATGTCGTGAAACGGCCCTTCAACATACGTCGCGTGCGCTTCATAGCTGAGCCGGTCCTGGCTGAGCTTGCCGCCGAAAAACTCGGTCACCATCGCGACCGCTGCACGGGCGCAGTAACTCGGTTGCTGCCTCATTGCCCAGGGGCGATCCCACGGTTCATCGCCGGTTTCGTCGGCTTCCAGGGAGAGCAGCGACGTGTCCTTTCGTTGCATGATGAACGGGACCGGCAGAATGACCTGGGTCTCCCTTTCCGGTGGCTGGGCTGCATGTGCATTTGCAAAGAGGACATCCAGCAGGCCACTCCCATAGGACGCGTGCCCGGCATCCACATGCACACCGACCCAAACCGTGGCGGGCCTGGAAAACGGGGCTCGGCGGTCGCTTTCATCACCGAAGATCGCCTGGACGCGCCACAGATATCGATCCGCCGGCAGCTCGGGCGTCGTGACTTGCTCGATCATGATGCCGGAACCCGTGGCCTCGACGGTTCGGTCGAATACGGGCAATGCGAATGAGCGCTCCTTCGCAACCTGGACGCGATAACGAACCGCCGCCGGAACGCCATACCACGCCAGCGTCGGCGCCGATGTGGTGAGCATCGCGCCGCTGAGCGGCATCAGACCCGGAACGACGGGCCAGGGATTCGGCGCTGCAGGCGTAACGTCGGCGGGATCGAAGACCGTCCAGGCGTCCCGGCCGCGCCGCGTCGAACCGGGCGGTCTGCCGAGCGTCGCACCCGCCGTGAACTGGGGAATCCGCCCGCCGCGGCCGAGATTGAACGAACGTCCGCCGGATGTGCTCCAGAACGCCTCGTCCAGGATCTCCTCATCGAGGACCAATGCGACGGAGCCGGCCTCCGCGTGCAGGAAAGGGATTTTCCGGCCGTCGAAGCGCACCAGCAACGTCCCTCCCGGCTGAATGACACCGTCGGCGGGCAACGCATGGGTCTCGCCCGTATGGCTGAGGAGCACCATACGTCCGACCTTCACCGGTTCGTCTCCGGTATTCAGCAGCTCGATCCACTGGGGCTCGCCCGGCGGCGGCTGAAACAGGATCTCGTTCAGCAGAAGAGACGCAGCTTTGACCCCGGTGGAACCCTCGCCGGTCGAAGGAGCAGACGGCGCCGGCGCCGCTGCGCTCGCGGCAGCAGCTTGCGCGCCTGGGAATGGCGCCGGGTTTTCGAGCCGGGAATCGTCCGAGCAACCGGCAAACGCCGCCAGCATCAGAGCTGCAGCCAACGGCCGCGGTGCGCCCGTGCTGACCATCGCTATCCCTCCAAAGCTGGCCGTGTTTGATCGCCCCACCTGAGTACCCGCTGCCGCTGCCGCGTTACAGCCTTTCAATGTCGCTGCCCAATCTCGATTTCGCCGCGGAATGCCATCGAGCCTGGCTTGTCCTCCAGTGTTCCGATAGACGACAACCGCGTCTTTGAGGCGCTGGTGCTGATCGGCTTCTGCGGCGCTTCACGGCTCCGAGACCTGCTGTCCGGCCAGGACTGCGCTCAGTGACGGCGGCAGGCACGGCTCCGCCGCGGTGAGCAACGCGGCCGGCAGTTGCAGGAACACCGGCGGCTCGCCGATCTCGAGCTCCACGAAGGTTCCCGTGTAATTCGGATCGTACCGCGCCTGCACCAGCGTCCCCGGCTCGTCATACCGGAACCAGCCGCTCGGTTCATAAGCCCGCGCGCTCCTGATGGCCGACCATGGGACCTCGATGTCCGGAAAGAACCTTCCGAGAAGTGGAATTTTCGAGAACAGCATCGACAGGTAGAGCGCCCGCCCGGTGATGCCGACGCGCAGCGTCGAATGCACCCTCAGCTGCTGCTTCGGGTAGTCGGGATGATTGACCGGGACGTGAGACATCCGTCCGCTCATGCACGCCTGCCATTCGCCGGTGAACGGCACCTGCGCCCGAGAAGCTTTGGCGAGCGTGGACCAACCCTTCTCGGCCATCAACCAGAAGACGGTCGTCGGCACGGCCACGGCGAACGCCACGAGGAAAGCGGCCTGCACGATCCCGGGTGTGCCTTCGCGCATGATCGCGATCCCGACAAGCCAGGTCACGATCGCGAACGGGACGATGACCCGGGCGTTGAGGTTCGGCATCGCAGTGTCTCCCGTTCAGGGCGTCGCGCCCATTCGCTGCATGAGTCGCCGGACCGCCAGCCGCGCTACCGCCCCGAAGGCCCGATTCTGCCCGCCAGGTCCGGGAACCCGGAGAGCGTAGCTGTATACTCCACGTACAACGATCCGAAACGTCCCACCGGCTTTACGCGTGACCGAGGCAGACCAGCTCAGCGGGCTCCGGAACGGCGAGGGCCAGACCTCCTCCGATGCAGTCGATCCCGCCGGGCTGTGGAACCGTTTTCACTCGCGCCTGCTCATGCTCGGCATGCGCCGGCTCGGCAGCCGAGTCGATGCCGAGGACATGGCGCAGGAAACCGTGCACCGGGTCGCCGAGGCGCTCGGGGAAAATCGTCTCCGCGAGCCCGCCGCCCTGCCCGCCTTCGTGTTCCAGACCGCACGGCATGTCTGCCAGCAATGGCTGCGAAAACGCGGTCGGGAGCGGCGCGCGCTCGAGCGCTACGGGCGTGAGCCGCCGGCGGCGGATGCCGCGGTGCATCCGCTCACCCACCTGATCGACGAGGAGCGCCGCCGTTCCGTGCGGGCGGCCCTCGAGTCGCTCGAAGCGGAGGATCGACACCTGCTGGAGCAACTCTATGCACGCGATGTGGAGCCGGAGCAGCTCGCCCGGGCACTGCAGATCACCCCCGGCGCGCTGCGCGTGCGCAAGCATCGGGCGTTGAAGCGGCTGGCAGCGGCGCTCGGCGGGACGGTAACGGAATGAGGCTTGCGTCCACATCTGGAATGACCACCATCGCGGGTCTGACGCCTTGGGAGAAGGCATGACCGCCGAGTCGCAGCAACCGGCGCCGGACGAACGGCGCATCCAGGACTATCTCGCCGGCCGGCTGGACGACTCCGAGGCCGAGCGCTTCGAGGAGCGCATGATGGCCGACGACGATCTGGCCGCCGAAGTGCAGCAGGCGCTGGATATCCGCGCCGCGCTGACGGGGGTCCGATCCGCGGGTACACGCATGGACAAGCGTGCCCCAGGGGGAACGCTGCTTGCGCTCGCCGCAGCCGCCGCCGTCTCGATGATCGCGCTCGGCGTGCACTGGCTGCGTCCGCCCGAGCCCGTGTTTCGCGGCGTGCAGCCGGTCGCGGGCTTCGACGTCGAGGTCGAAGCGGCCGGCGGCGAGCTCCGTGCCCGCTGGACACCCGTGGCCGGGGCGGCGGGCTACGAGCTCAGGGTTCTGTCCGACGACGGCCGCGTGCTCGAGCGCATCGAGGTCGAGGCCCCTTCGGCAACGCTGGATCTCGGCGGCACGGATCAGCCGTCGAGCCCCTCCTTCCTGGAAGTGGTCGCGCTCGATGAGCTCGGCCAGGTCCTGCGACGCTCGAATCGCATCGCGCTGATCCGTTGAGAGCGGGCGGCATCTCCTTGACTCGCAGGAGCCCGGTCGAGCAGCGGTGCTGACGTCTTCCGGAGCCGTCCGTGTGTATACTCGGGCGGCACGCTATTCAACCGTCCCACGGCCTTCCGTGTGACCGAGGCGACAAATGACGAGAGCTCCCGGCGCACTGTGCCTTGGCCTGCTCGTCGCCGGGCTCGCGCTGGCGCCGGCATCGGCCGCGCAGGAGACCGCCGGAGCCACGGACGCCGCCCTCGACGATGCGCGCCGCCTGCTCGTCGGCGGCCAGTACCCCGAGGCAGAGCGGCGGGCACGTGACGCCCTCGCGCGTTTGCAGCGCGAAGGGCACGCCGGTTCGACCGCCGCCGCCGAATGGCTCGACGTGCTGGTGACCGCGCTCTGGCGTGGCGGCAAGTCGTCCGAAGCCGAGACGGTGACGCTCGCCGAGCGAGCGATCGAAATCAAGGAGCAACAGCTCGGGCCCGACGACCCGGCGCTCGCCGCGAGTCTCGACAATGCCGGCGTGCTGTTCTTCGTGCGCGGCGAGTACGAGCGCGCGCTGCCCTTGTACGAGCGCGCCCGCGCGATCTGGGAAGCCGCCGTCGCGACGGCGCCGCAGCACAAGGGCGATCTCGGCAAAGTTTACTCGCACCTGGGACCGCTCTTCCAGGAGCTCGGGCAGTACTCGACGGCGCGCGAGCATTACGAGCGCGCGCTCGCGCTGTTTCGCGAGACGCTCGGACCCGATCACATGCAAGTCGCGATGACGGAGAACAATCTCGCGACGCTGCTCGCCAGGGTCGGCGACTACGGCGCGGCGAGTGAGCTGTATCGGCATTCGCTGGCGACGCTCGAAAGCCGGGTCGGCACCGAGCATCCCCTGATTGCCAATTCGAAGCACAACATTGCAGAGCTCGAGCAGCGCATGGGCAGGCTGGAGGATGCCGTCCGGCACTACCAGGAAGCGGCCGGCCTCAAGGAGAAAGTGCTCGGCGCGACGCATCCCAGTCTCGCGCTCACATTCAGTAACCTGAGCTATCTCTACTCGGATCGCGGCGACCCGGACGCAGCCGAAGCACTGGCGCGTCGCGCCGTCGAGATTCAGCAAGGCGCGTACGGGCCGGACCACGTCGAGGTTGCGTACGGGCTGGTGAGCCTCGGCCGCGCCCAGGCCGGGCAAGGGGATTTCGAGGCCGCCCGCGGGGCGCTCGAGCGCGCGGTCGAGCTGCGGGTCGCGGCCCTCGGCCCGGACAACCCGCTGCTGGTGACGCCGCTCTATTTCCTCGCCGAGGCGTTGCTGCGTGCAGGGGAGCGCGGCGAGGCTTTCGAGCTCGCCCTGCATGCCGAGACGATCGCGCGGAATCACTTGCGATTGACGGCGCGCGGTGCGCCCGAGCGCCAGGCGCTGCGCTACGCCGCGGAGCGGTTGTCGACCCTCGATCTGGCGCTTGCTGCGGCGGCCGACCTGCACGATGCGCCGATAACGGCGGCGGCCTGGGACGAGCTGATCCACTCCCGCGCGGTCGTGCTCGACGAGATGGCCGCACGCCGCAGACTGATCGCGCGCGTCGACGACGCCGCGGTCGACGCCGCGTTCGGCGCCTACCGTATCGCGGCCGAGCGACTCGTGAACGTGCTGCTCCGCGGGTCCGGGACCGGCGACGCCGCCCTCTACCGAAGTCGGATTGCCGCGTTGCGCGCGGCCATGGAAGACGCGGAGCGCGACGTCGCGGCAAAGAGCGAAGCGTTGCGCCACGGGCTTGCCGGGCCGGACATCGGCTACGAGCAGGTCCGCGAAGCCCTGCCGGAAAACGCAAGCCTCGTGGCTTTCGCGCGCATCGGCGGCGGCCCGCACGACAGCCTCGCGGCCCGTTACGTCGCCTTCGTGCTCGACGCCGCCGCAGCCTCGCCACGCATCCTCTCCCTCGGCGCCGCGCGCGAGATCGAAGCGGCCATCCGCCACTGGCGGGACGGGCTCCGGCCGGATGCACCGGACGCGAACGACGAGGCCGGTGCACGGCTCAGGGAGCTCCTCTGGGATCCGCTGCGGCTCGATGTCGCGTCCGGCCGGCTCGTCCTGATCGTGCCGGCGGGCGCGATTCACCGGGTGAACTTTTCGGCACTGCCGTCGGGAGACGGCGGGTTTCTCGCCGAGGCCGATGTCCTCGTGCACTACCTTTCGAGCGAGCGGGAGGTCGTCGCGGGCAGGCGCCCCGCCGGGCCTGCCGGTCTTCTGGTCGTCGGCGGCGTGGAGCCCCGCCGGCCGCGTCTCCAGGACGCCGCCGCATTGGGCGGGACGGCCGGGCCCTGTGACGTCCGCCAGCGACTCGACGTGCCGGCGCTGCCGGGGACCCTGCGCGAAGCGCGCCGGGTTGCCTCGATTTGGGAGGCGGCGGCCGGCGCCGGCGCCGCCCCCGTCGAGTTGCTCGGCGCCGCGGCGACGAAGGCCGCCTTCAAGCGGCACGCGCAGGGCAAGACTTTCGTGCATGTCGCGACGCACGGTTTCTTCGCGGCCAACGACTGCCTCGCGGATCCGCAGGACATCGCGAGCCCGTTGCGGTTTTCCGGCCTCGTGTTCTCGGCAGCCGGCGACACCCCGGATCCGGCCGAAGAAATACTGCTCGCCGAGGAAGTCGCGACGATGGATCTAGGCGCCGTCGAGTGGGTGGTGCTGTCCGGCTGCGATACCGGGGTCGGCCCGATCCAGGTCGACGAAGGCATCCTGGGGCTCAACCGCGCGCTCCGCGTCGCAGGGGCGGATACGCTCATCATGAGCCTGTGGCCGGTGGAAGACCGGGCGGCGGAAGTCTTCATGACCGCGCTCTACGAGGCGCGCCTGGATGGCGGCAGCTCCGCGGCGGAAGCGATGCGCGAGGCGTATCGGGCCACGCTCGCCGCCGCCCGGAGCGAGCACGGCGATCCTCGTCCGCTGTACTGGGCGCCGTTCATCGCATCCGGCGACTGGCGCTAGGGACGCTCTGGACAACGTGCAGAGCATCCTGCTTGGCAGGGATGCCCGCCGCGCAGTCGCAGCGACTGATGGCAGACACTTGCTACAGCGTCGATTTCTCCACGCGGATCTCCACGCGCCGGTTCTTCTGCCGGCCTTCCGGATTGTCCGAGCCGTCCGGTTTCGCGTTCGAAGCGACGGGCACGGACTCGCCGAAACCCTTCGTGGCAAACGTCACGTTTCCCAGCTGCCCCTCGTTGACGAACCAGTCACGCACGGCTCGGGCGCGCCGCTCCGACAAACCGAGGTTGTACGCCTCGTCGCCCTTTGAGTCCGTGTGGCCCTCGATGCGCACGGTGCCCGTTGCTCGCTCGCGGATCAGCGTCGCGGCTTCGCCCAGCGCCTCCGTCGCCTCCGGCTGCAGCTCGGCGCTGTCGAACGCGAACAGAACGTCCGCGGCCAGATCGATGCGGATCTCGGTCTCCGTCTCCTGCACTTGCAGATCGCTGGCGATACCACCGATGTCTTCGACCGTGTACTTCAGATCCCGGACTTCGTGCCTCAGGTCGAGAACGTTGCCGGACTGGCCCGATGCAGGTAACGCGACGATTCCGAGCACGAAGCCCAGGGCTGAATAACCGCATCGCATTGGTGTTTTCTCCCCGATCATCTACTGGCTGAGAGGAACGCCGTCCATGGGAATGAAGTGCGGGATGATGACGCTGACCGTCTCCACGTCGGCGGGCGGTGCCGGAAACCTGGCCCAGAGCGCCATCCGCGCTTGCGGCGCCAACGCCTTCAAGCCGCTGCTGCAGACGCATTTGTTGCTCGCGTCGCGGACCACCATGTACTTCTTCTTCCCCTCATTGTCGATCAGGTGTATGCCGCCGATGCTGTTGAAATCGATCGTCGACATCGAGGGGTCACCGAGGTCGTAGCCGAAGTTGAACTCGTCGCTCGACTCGTTGACGATCGTGAACTTGAGCGTAACCACGCTGCCACTGCGCTTCAGCTCGGTGACTTCCACGCGCATTCCCGGCGTCTCACCGTCGGTGCTCGCCACCGGACCGGGCTGCGCTGATGGATTCGGTGCCGTCGCCGGCGGGGCCGTCTCCTGGGCGATGGCCTGCTGCGCCGGAGCGAATGCCGCCGCCAACGCGATCAAAAACAGATACCGGACGCTGTTCATCGTTACTACCTCTCTATTGTCTGGGCAACGGGCCGATCGTTTCCCCTTTCAGAAGCACAAGGTCCCCGCTGAAAGCCCCGCGTTACAGCCCGGCTCGTTCAATTCCCTGTGTCCTCGCCTGTAACGCGACGGCGGCTGCGGGCACTTGACACACGGAATCGGCGGGCCCGACCCGCTGAGCCCGAGCGCTTTCCGCGGTTCGACCCTGTTTTCAGCAGCTGCTGGCTGGCGGCTTTGCCGGGAGTGCACGGAGCTTGGGCACCCGAACACCGACAGGATCCGTAACACGATGATCGACAGAAGCATGGCCCAATGGCCGTTCCTTCTCGCCTTCCCGGTGCTGGCTGTTACCGGCTGTTCCGGCGACGTTGCGCCACAAGACCAGGACCGGGCCGCGCCTGAGTCCAGCGCAGTGCCGGTGCTCAACGAAATCCTGTTTTCGCCTGCGGGGGACGGGGCTCAGTTCGTGGAGCTCAAGGGTACCGCCGGGAGCGGCGCGGTCGCCGGGTTCTTTCTCGTGAACGAGAAAGGCGAGAAATTCATTCTGCCGGACGATTCGCCGGAGCTGGAGCCGGATGCGCTCTTGCTCATCGTGTTTGATGGCCAAAACCGGATCGATGGCGCAACCATTCATGCCGCCCGCGATTCGTTCCTGAACGAAAGAGCCGGGAACGTCGACCTGTTTGCACCGGATGGCCACAAGCTCGATCGGGTCGCCTGGGGCACGAACGCGGCCCGGGCGGTCAATCCCGGGCGCGGCGGCGTGCATGACGCATTCGTTGCCGGCACTTCGATCGGGAGATTCCCCCTTTCGACCCGGCCCGACAGTCCCCTCGAATGGATTACCTTTTCCGGCAAGGAGGTGACGCCCGGCACGCGGAACCCCAGTCCCCGGGTCGAGGTTCTGCTGCCTCTCGATGGGGCATTCTTCTCCAGGGCCTCGATCGAATTGAGCTGGTATCCCGTTCCGGGTGCGGCGAGCTACGAAGTCGAGATCGCCGAAACATCCGATTTTGCCTCCCTGGTGGCCAAGGGCACTGTTGAAACGCCCGGATACAGCACGCCCGATTTGCAGCCGGGTGAGTACTTCTGGCGCGTCCGGGCCCTGTTCGAGGACGGTTCAGCGGCGAAGTTCTCCCCGGTGAGCTCCTTCACTGTTTCCGCGAGCCAGTTGCCGATGGCCTCCCGGCAGATGTCGAGTTTCTTCTTTTCGGTGGCATTCGCGGCAGAAACGGTCCCTCCGCTCGAAGAGGGAGTGCTTCCGGTTCCAATGATCTACCAGCACAAGGACACGTCGATGCTGCTCCTGGAGTCGCGGATCGAGTCCGGAACGCACGCCTGGGACAAAGACCATGGCACGTTGGACCCACTCGATCCGGCGGACAACATGAACTGCGCCCTGGCGTCCACGGCAATGGTGAACAATTTTGCGGGAGGCAACCTGAGCCAGGATCGCATCGGTTACGAGATCAGGAAGGATGACTGGATGCACGACCCCGTATTCGATGCCGCCCTCGACCTGAATTACGGCCAGGGATTTACGCTCGACGAGATCGACAAGATGCTTGCCTTCGCGTTTAGTGCAGCGGTGACGCGGCAGATACCCACCACCGCGGACGCTTTCTGGGCCACCGTCAAGCGCGAAATCGACGCCGGAAGACCGGTCGTCGCGGCAATACCCGGACATGCCATCGTCATCAACGGTTATTACCGATTTTCGCAGACGGGGCCAAATGCACGATGGGTGACCATCAACGATCCCTGGAGCGGCCGGTACCTGGTCAATCTGAATCGCATGAGCAGGGTCACGCATTTCTGGCTCGTTGCCGATATGCGCAATCCGAGATATGACGAGCCGGAAATACGACAAGATTCCGACGGCGATGGAATCGTGGACTTCGACGAGACGGAGCGATTCAAGACGGACCCGAACCACCGCGACAAGGACCGCGACGGAGTTGAGGACAAGACGGAGGTCTACGCGAGCGTTTTCGACCCGGTCCACGGGTATGCCGTGGACCGGGGCGGATGGCGGGGCCGGGACCTGGATTCCGACGGACTGGCAATGGAGCTCGATTTCGACTCCGACGCCGGCGGTTGCGAGGACGGGTACGAAGACGCGAATCGCGATGGCCGGCGTGCGGATGCCGAGACCAGCAACTTCGACGGGGGCGACGACGACGTCGACGAGCATGGAGAATGCGGTAAGCTCTGGGTCGGCACGATGGAGGCGATCCATCGCCCTGCGTGGATGCACCTGATCAGGACCACTGTCGAGGTCCGGCTGCGTGAAGTCGACCCGAAGCTGCCGCCGGCGCGGATGGTCGGCGCCATCGACTACGTCGATCTCGTCGACGCAGGCTCCCGGATCACCCGGACGCATTCCAACGTCGGCGGCAACTGCGTCATCTCCGGCCACGGCACTTCGACCGCCCTGCCCACCGCCGGCCAGATCGCCCGCACGGTCGAAAGCGTCGGCCCCGGCGGCGAAATCCGCTGGAGCGAGTCGCGTTACGTGCTCGGCCTGGCGCCGAGCCTCGGCCCGTCATATACGGAGCGTTGCCCGCGGGATACGTGGACTTACGAAGGTCACCCTGGCGAATGGTCCGTCAATGTCGGCGGTTGGACCGACGAAAGCGACGGCTACTTGCCGAGCGCCGACGTCGCACAGGGCCGGATGTCCGGCAGCCACCGCGACGGGGACGGCCGTTACGAAGTCCGCTGGAGCATCTGCCGCAGCGGCATGGAATGCCCGCCGCTGCCCGAGCTGCCTTAGCCGGACAGTGAATGTGCGGCTCTTCGGGTGACGGTACGCTGGCCCGGTCGGGCGCTCACGCTGTGTTGCCGAACGATGGCCAGGCGGCGCGCAGGTAGACGACCATCGACCACAGCGTCATCACCGCCGCCAGCAGCAGCAGCGCGAAGCCCACGAAATAGACGTCGATGCCGAACATCTCGTTGTGGTAGACCATCAGCCCGATCCCGATCATCTGCAGCGTGGTCTTCACCTTGCCACCGCGCGAGACCGCGACATTGCTGCGCTCGCCGATCGTCGCCATCCACTCGCGGAGCGCCGAAACAGTGATCTCGCGGCCGATGATGATCGCCGCGACCAGCGCCATGCTCACCCTCGGGTCGCTCTGCACGAGCATCACCAGCGCAATCGCCACCATCAGCTTGTCGGCCACAGGATCGAGGAACTCGCCGAATGCCGAGGTCTGGCCCAGCCGCCGCGCGACCCAGCCATCGAGCAGGTCGGTAATGGCCGCGACCGCGAACACGATGCCCGCCACCGGCCGTGCGAGGTGCCCGTCGGCAAAGAAGCAATAGACGACGATCGGGATGGCCGCGATGCGCACCCACGTCAGCGCATTGGCGAGGTTCGCTTTCACCCTTCGAGATGCAGGTTGTTGTAGATGCGCTCGGCGAGGTTCCGGCTGATGCCCTGCACCTTGGCCAGATCGCCGATCGCCGCGTTCTTCACGCCCTGCAGTCCGCCGAACTGGCGCAGCAGCTCGCGTCGGCGCTTCGGCCCGAGTCCGGGAATCTGTTCCAGGGTCGACGTCCGCCTCGCCTTCGAACGTCGCTGGCGGTGCCCGGTGATGGCAAACCGGTGCGCCTCGTCGCGAATCTGCTGCACGACGTGCAGGGCCGGCGAATCCGGCGGCAGCAGCAGCGGCCGCTCCTTGCCCGCGACGAAAAGCTGTTCCTGGCCGGGCCGGCGGTCGCGTCCCTTCGCGACGCCGACGACCTGCAGCCAGCCCAGCTCCAGCTCGTCCAGCACCGTGATGGCCTGCGCAAGCTGCCCCTTGCCGCCGTCGACGAACAGGATATCCGGCACGGGCACCTCGCCCTTCTTCACTCTCTCGTAGCGGCGGCTCAGCGCCTCGGCCATCGCGGCGTAGTCGTCGCCGACCGCGCCCGGGCTCAGATTGTAACGCCGGTAGTCGCTCTTCAGCGGGCCGGTCTCGTTGAACACCACGCAGGATGCGACCGTCGCCTCCCCCGCTGTGTGGCTGACGTCGAAGCACTCCAGACGCTGCGGCGGCGATTCCAGGTTCAGCACCTCGCCCAGCGCGGCGAGCTGCCGCTGGATGCTGGCGTTGCTCGCAATCCGCGAGGATAGACCCTGCTCTGCGTTCGTGCGTGCCATCTGCCGCCAGCGCAGCCGGTCGCCGCGCACCCTGTGCTTGATCGTTACCCGATGGCCCGAGCGCTCGGCGAGACCGGCCTCGAGGAGCTCGCGATCCTCGACCGGTGCATCCACGATGATCTCGCGCGGCGCCTCCCGGCCCAGGTAGTACTGGCCGAGGAAGCCGTTCAGCACCTCTTCCGCTCCCGGTTCGCCCGCCACCTTCGGGAAATGATCGCGGCTGCCGAGCAGCGTGCCGTTGCGGATGAACAGCACCGTCACGCAGGAGACGCCCGCCCGCGAAGCGACGGCGATCACGTCGAGGTCGGGCACGTTCTCGCGCGACACGAGCTGCTCCGCCTCCACCTTGCGGATGCGCGTGATCTGGTCGCGGTAGCGCGCGGCGAGCTCGTAATCCTGCTGTTCGGCTGCGCGCTCCATGCGCCTCACGAATGTGTCGATCACACTGCGGTTCTTACCCTCGAGGAACAGGATCGCCGCCTCGATATCCGCGTTGTAGTTCTCCTCGTCGATCAATCCGACGCAGGGCGCGGTGCAGCGCTGCATCTGGTGCTGCAGGCAGGGTCGGGCGCGGTTGCTGAAGAAACTGTCCTCGCAGTCGCGGATCAGGAACAGCTTCTGCAGCTCGTTGATCGTCCGGCGCACGGCGCCGGCGTTCGGGTACGGGCCGAAATAGCGGCCGGGGCCCGTGCGCGCGCCGCGGTGGAACTCGATCCGCGGGTACGGGTGTACCGTCACGTGTATGTACGGGTAACTCTTGTCGTCGCGCAGCACCACGTTGAAACGCGGCTTGTGGCGCTTGATCAGGTTGTACTCGAGGATCAGCGCCTCGCCTTCCGTGTTGGTGACGGTGACCTCGACGCCGGCCACCGATTTCACCATCGCCGCGGTCTTCGCGTCCGTGTGCGCCCGCGTGAAATAGCTGCCGACGCGCCTCTTCAGATCCCGCGCCTTGCCGACGTAGATGACCCTGCCCTTCTGGTTCAGCATGCGATAGACGCCGGGGCGGTGCGTCAGGCTCTTGACGAAGCTTTTCGGGTCGAATTCGGGGCGTGTTTCGTCGCTCATCTCGAATCATCGGCGCGTTGGCACGCGCATTGCGCGCGACCGAATCCCGGGTCGCGCGCGATGCGCGCTTCTACCGCGCGGCTTCCAGCAACTCCTTTGCCCGGGCAAACACCTCGTGGAACATGCCGGGCGTCAGCCGGCCCGTGTTGGTGTTGTAACGGCTGCAGTGATAGGTGTCCAACAGCGGGAAACGCGGGTCGATCGCGTGCTCCGCGCCGTGCGCGAACGGAAAGGCCGCCTGGCGCAGTCCGAGCGCGCGCACGACCGCACGATGCGCAATTCCACCGAGCGCCAATACGACCGAGCCCGGCTTCAAGAGTTCAAGTTCTTTCACAATAAATCCGTTGCAAGCATTGATTTCACTGCCAATCGGCTTGTTTTCCGGCGGCAGGCATTTCACCGAATTGGTGATCCGGCAGTCGAGGAGCCGCAGGCCGTCGTCGGCAGACACGGATTCCGGTTGGGTGCCGAAACCGAAGGCGTGCAGGGTCTCGTAGAACAGCACACCGGCGAAATCGCCGGTGAACGGCCGGCCGGTGCGATTGGCACCGTGCATGCCGGGTGCGAGGCCGACGATCAGGAACCGCGCGTCCGGGTCGCCGAAAGGCGGCACGGGCCGGCACCAATAGCCCGGATGACGCGCTTTCACCTCGTCCAGGAACGCGGCGAGGCGCGGACAGCGCCGGCAATCCGGGTCGTAGAGCGAGCGGTCGAACCCTGCGCCGGGCGGTTCCGGTTGCTCAGGGGCCGCCGCCGCGCGGGCGATCTTCGCGCGGGCCACTCAATCGTCCATGTGCCGGATGACGGCCTCGCCGAACCCGCGCGTGCCGAGCAGCTTCGCACCCGGGATCATCTGCTCGAGCTCGGTCTCCACCTCGCGCCGGTCGTGCGGCCGCTGCCGGCGCTTCGGCTGATGGATGGCCTCGCGCAGACGCGCGAGGTCGAAGGTTAGCTCCTTGTTGGCGATCGTGTTCGCCATCCCCTTGATGATGCAATCGGCCGCTTCGTTCCAGCCGATGTAACGCAGCATCATTTCCGCGGAAAGGATCAGCGAGCCGGGATTGACGCGGTCCTTGCCGGCGAATCCGGGTGCCGTGCCATGCGTCGCCTCGAACACCGCGACCCCGTCGCCGATGTTGCCGCCCGGCGCGATGCCGATACCGCCGACCTGGGCCGCGAGCGCATCGGAGATGTAATCGCCGTTCAGGTTCAAGGTGGCGATGACGTCGAAATCCTCCGGCCGCATCAGGATCTGCTGGAGGAAGTTGTCGGCGATCACGTCCTTGATCACGATCTCATTGCCCGTCACCGGATTCGGGAACGAGAGCCACGGGCCGCCGTCTTTCTCCGTTGCGCCGAATTCCTCGCGCGCGAGCGCGTAGCCCCACTGGCAGAACGCGCCCTCCGTGAACTTCATGATGTTGCCCTTGTGCACCAGCGTCACGGATTCGTAGTCGCGATCGATGCAGTACTGGATCGCCTTGCGCACCAGCCGCTGCGACCCCTCGCGCGAGACCGGCTTGATACCGATGCCGGAGCTCGCGGGGAAACGGATCTTTTTCACCCCGAGCTCCGTCTGGAGGAAGTGGATCAGCTTCTGCACCTCGGGCGAGCCGGTCGGGTATTCGATGCCGGCGTAGATGTCCTCGGTGTTCTCGCGAAAGACCACCATGTCGACGAGGTCGGACTGCTTCATCGGCGTGGATACGCCCGGAAAATACCGGATCGGCCGCACGCAGGCGTAGAGATCCAGGCTCTGGCGGATGCTCACATTGAGCGAGCGGATACCTCCGCCGACCGGCGTCGTCAGCGGTCCCTTGATCGACACCACGTAGTTGCGGAAAGCATGCAGCGTCTCCTCCGGCAGGTACACGTCTTTGCCGTAGATCTGCGCCGATTTCTCGCCGGCATAGACCTCCATCCATTCGATCTTCCGCCGGTCCCCATAGGCGCGCGTCACCGCCGCATCCACGACGTCCCGCATCACCGGCGTCACGTCGATGCCGATACCGTCGCCGACGACGTAGGGAATGACGGGGCGGTCGGGCACGTTCAGCGTGCCGTCACGATTGGCGCTGATGGCCGCTCCGGCCGGCGGGACGGTGATGTGGTCGTACTGCATGCTGGCAACCTGCGGGATGTTCGGAGGCGCGCATTGTAGCGGCGTGCGAGTCCGCATTGTAGGAGCGCGCCTCGCGCGCGACCTCCGGAGCGCTGTTTCGGACCGCTGGGTCGCGCGCGATGCGCGCTCCTACAGGGGGCCCATCAATCGAGGTCTCCGTAGGCCTCCAGCGTCAGGAACGGCACGAACTCGTTCTGTTTCGTGATGTGGTCCATGAGCTGCGCCGCGCGGCGGTAATGCCCCGCCTCGAAGGCCTCCTCCCCGACGCCCGCGCGGATGGCGCCCATCTCCTCGCGCAGCAGCGCCTTGAAGTAGCCGTAGGTGACGTCCCTGCCCTCGTCGAGCACGCCGGTTTCGTGCTGCACCCACTGCCACACCTGGGCGCGCGCAATCTCGGCCGTCGCCGCGTCCTCCATGAGATGGTTGATCGGCACGCAGCCGTTGCCGCCGAGCCAGGCCGCCATGTACTGCACGCCGACGTTGATGTTGTTGCGCAGGCCGCGCTCGGTGATCTTGCCCTTCACCACCTGCAGCAGGTCGGCGGCTTCGATGTGATCGTCCTCGCGCAGCCGGTCGAGCTGGTTCGGCCCCGGCATGTGCGCGTCGAAGATCTCCGTGGCGAGCGGCACGAGCCCGGGATGCGCCACCCACGTGCCGTCGTGGCCGTCCCCGACCTCTCGCTCCTTGTCGGCGCGCACCTTCGCGAGCGCCTGCTGGTTGGCTTCCGGATCGTCCTTGATCGGGATCTGCGCGGCCATGCCGCCCATGGCGTGCGCGCCGCGGCGGTGGCAGGTGCGGATCAGGAGCTGCGAGTACGAGCGAAGGAAATGCGTCGTCATGGTGACTTCGCTGCGATCCGGCAGCACGCACTCGGGAAATGCATGGAATTTCTTGATGAAGCTGAAGATGTAGTCCCAGCGGCCGCAGTTCTGGCCGACGATGTGGTCCTTGAGCTCGTAAAGGATCTCGTCCATCTCGAACGCGGCGAGGATCGTCTCGATCAGCACGGTGGCCTTGATGGCGCCGCGCTCCACCACGCCCTGTTCCTCGGCGTACTTGAAAACGTCGCTCCACAGCCGCGCCTCGCGGTGCGACTCGAGCTTCGGCAGGTAGAAGTAAGGCCCCGTTCCGCGCCGCTTCAAATCCACGGCGTTGTGGAAGAGATACAGGCCGAAATCGAACAGCGCGGCCGGCACCTGCGCGCCTTCGACCAGCACGTGTTTTTCCTTGAGGTGCCAGCCTCGCGGCCGGACGATCAGCGTGGCGATATCGTCCTTGAGCGCGTAATGCTTGCCGCCCGAATCGGTCTCGATGGTCCGTCTGACCGCATCCCGCAGGTTGATCTGCCCGTCCACGACGTTGTGCCAGGTGGGCGACAGCGAGTCCTCGAAATCCGCCATGAAGACTTTCGCGCCGGAATTGAGCGCGTTGATGATCATCTTGCGGTCGGTCGGCCCGGTGATCTCGACCCGCCGGTCGCGCAGGTCCGCGGGCACCTCGCACACGCTCCAGTCGGCTTCGCGGAGCTCGCGGGTCTCCGGCAGGAAATCGGGTATCTCGCCCGCGCTGATCCGCTCCTGCCGCTCCACCCGCGCGCCGAGCAGCTCCTCCACGCGGGGCGCGAATTTCCATGTCAGCGCCGCGACGAAGGCGAGCGCCTCCGGGGTCAGGATCTCCGCGTACGCGGGCTCGATCCTGCCCGTGATCGTCACGCCCGCGGGCGTCGTGAGGATGGCGTCTTGCATGCGAAAAATCCTTCCGGAACAGCCAATAACAGCCGATTCTTTATGTTTTTTCTGGATCCGGACCCAAGCGGTCCGAGGCACTCACCGGCGAGGCGCGCCGGCTGCATTATGACCTCGCCGCCGGACCGGCGCCACGAAGGTCAATGGCTGAGCACGCCGGCGACGCCGTCGGAGGTTCGCCCGCATGGCGGGCTCGTGCGCGCGGTGCCGTCAGCGCCCCCCGTTACGGTGCAGGCCGGCGATGCGCATGGCGACCTCCATCGCCTGCTCGTAGTTGAGGCGCGGGTCGACGGTGGATTTGTACGCCCGGGCGAGGTCCGCGTCCGTCAGGCCGCGCGCGCCGCCGGTGCACTCGGTGACGTTCTCGCCCGTGAGCTCGAGGTGCACGCCGCCGAGATAGCTGCCCATGGACTGGTGCACGCGGAACGCCACCTCGAGCTCCGCGACGATGTTCTCGAAACGGCGGGTCTTGATGCCGTCGGCGGTGCTTTCGGTGTTGCCGTGCATCGGGTCGCAGACCCACAGCACAGGCGAGCCCGTCTCCTTGACGGCACGGATGAACTTCGGCAGGCGCTCCTCGACCGCGCCCGCGCCGAAGCGGTGAATCAGCGTGAGCCGGCCCGGCTCGTTCTGCGGATTGAGCACGGCGATGAGGCGCTGCAGCCACTCGACCGTCATTCCCGGGCCGATCTTGATGCCGACCGGGTTCGCGATGCCGCGGAAGAACTCCACGTGCGCGCCCTCGACCTCGGCCGTGCGCATGCCGATCCAGGGAAAATGCGTCGTCAGGTTGTACCAGCGCTCGCGCCGCTCCAGCCAGCGCGTCTGCGCCTGCTCGTAATAAAGGTGCAGGCCTTCGTGCGACGCGTAGAACTCGGCGCGCCGCGTCTTCTGGATCGGCAAACCCGACACGGTCTCAAGGAAATCGAGCGAGTTGGAGATGGAGCGCACGATCTCGTGATACTCCTCCGCCATCTGCGAGTGCTGCACCCAGCCGAGGTCCCAGTACTCCGGGTGATGCAGGTCGGCGAACCCGCCTTCGATCAGGGAGCGCACGAAATTCAAGGTCAGCGCCGCCCGCTCGTAGCCGCGCAAAATGAGGTCCGGATCGGGCGTGCGGTCCGCGGCGGTGAACGGGTTGCGATTGACCAGGTCGCCGCGGAAGCTCGGCAGCGAGGTGCCGTCGCGCGTCTCCGTCGCCGCCGAGCGCGGCTTCGCGTACTGCCCCGCCATGCGGCCGATGCGCACCACGGGCTTCTTGAGCCCATAGAGCATCACCAGACTCATCTGCAGCAGGATCTTGAGCTTGGCGACGATCGCCGGGGAATTGCAGTCCTCGAACGTCTCCGCGCAGTCGCCGCCCTGTAGCACGAACGCCTCGCCGCGCTGCGCTTTCGCGATGTGTCCCTTCAGTGCGTCGACTTCCCAGGAGGTGACGAGCGGCGGCAGCTTCGCGAGCTCCGCAACCGTACGCTCCAGCGCAGCCGCGTCCGGATAGGACGGCTGCTGCGCCGCGTCGCGGCGCTGCCAGCTCGCCGGATGCCAGTCGATTTTCGCTGCGGGCCGGGTCACGGTGGTCCTGCTCCCCTTGGTTCCGCGCGACTATGCCACGCCGGCCCACCCGCCCGCAAAAGTTACGACCGCATCTTCCCCGATGGGAACCTCGTCCGCGGACGACACGTGGGTTCGTGTGAGCCGCAAGACCGGCTCCGGCTGGTGGCGGTGCTCATGATCGATCGGTCTTTCGCCGCGTGCACTTTGCCTCGACAATGGCCGCGCATGGACGCGGCGCGACGCGGCAATCCCATCTTCATCGGCGGCGTTCCGCGATCCGGGACGACGCTGCTGCGGGTGATTCTGGACACGCATCCGCGCATTCACTGCGGCACCGAGCTGCGCGTCGTGCAGGCGCTGACGGCATTGTGGGCCTCCGCCGATGGCACCGCGCAGCCTCTCCTGGCCGATGCCTACGGCGTGAGTCCGGAGCGCCTCCGCCGTATTTTTGCCGATCTCCTGCTTGCGTACCTCCGGCCGGCGTGGCAGGCCAGCGGCAAGCCGCGCATCGCCGAAAAGACGCCGTTCAACGTCCTCGTCTTTCCGGAGCTCCGCAGCCTGTTTCCCGAGAGCCCGCTCGTGCACGTCATCCGCGACGTGCGCGACGTCGTCGCCTCGCGCCTCGAGCGGGACCGTGCCGCCGCCGGCGGAGCGCCCGTGGACGGGCCCGCGCTCGCCGCCCTGCGCGCCCGCGAGTGGACGGCCGTGATGGCGATCCGCCGGCGGATTCGCGGGAACGAGGAGCTCGCGCGCAACTATTTCGAGATCCGCTACGAAGCGCTCGTGCAGCAGCCTCGCGAGACTCTCGAGCCGCTGTTCGGGTTTCTGGGAGAAACCTTCGATCCGGAAGTGCTCGGCTTCCACCGCGTCGCGCGCGCGGTGGACGGCACCGAGGAATGGAGCGCGGAGGCGGTCCGGCGGCCCGTCTTCCAGAGCTCCTGCGGGCGCTGGCGCAGCAGCCTGACCGATGCCGAGCACGCAGCCGTATTGCACGTCGCCGGCCGGGAGCTCTCCGAGCTCGGCTATGCGAGCGATTGAGGGCCGCGCGGATCCGGCCGTCGTCTCTCTGCCGCCGGATCCCGTCATCGTCACCGGTGCGCCACGCACCGGGGTGCGGCTGCTGGCGAGCCTCCTCGATGCCCATCCGGCGCTCGCGAGCGGACCCGACCTGCCGATCCTCACGACCATGGTGCAGCAGTGGCGCCAGATCGACGGGGAGCTCGGCGCCAATCACGAGCGCCACTACGGCGTAACCCGGGCCGCAAGCCGCGAGGCTTTCCGCGCCGCCGCGCTCAAGCTCTTCGCGCCGCGCCTCGAGCGCGCCGGCAAGCGCCGGTTCGTCGTGCATTCCTTCACCGCGGCGGTGCTGCTGGACTCGTTCGCGGCGCTCTTTCCGGACGCGCGCTTCGTGCTCATGACCCGCGACGCCGTTGACATTGCCCGTTCGCTGATGCGCTGCCACTGGCGCGACGCGCGCGGCGAGCCGCTGCCGTACACCAGGGACGCGGCGGCCGCCGCGCGCGCTGCCGCGCAGTTCACGGCCGTCGCTGCTCTCGCTACACCGCCGCTCGCCGCCGCGGGAAGGCTCATGTTCCTCGCCTACGAAGCGCTCTGCACCGATCCCGCCGATGCAATGGCGCGCCTGGGAGATTTCCTGGGCGAAGCGCCGCCCGCGCCGCGCGTGCGAGCGGCATCGGCCCGCCTGGTGGCCCGATCGCCGGACAATCCGCACCCGCCGCTCAGGGTAGGGCCGGTGGATAGCGCCAGCCTCTCGCGCCCACGGGACCCCGGGAATTCCGCGACCTGACACCCCGTGCCGCAGCGGCGGCGCGGTGAGAGCCGCGGGCAGGCGCTGCGACGGCTTACCGCTCCGCATTGCGCCCTGCCCGACCGCCCGGAGGTTCTGCGCTCTCCCGCGGATCACGGCCTGGTACGCCGGTGGAAAGCGCCCCGCCGGATTGGCACAATGCGCGCCCCGCCAGCGAGGTATTCCCGATGCAAGACGTCCTGGTGCTCGGCGCCGGCAAGATCGGCGCGCTGATTTCCGGCCTCCTCGCCGAATCCGGCGACTATGGCGTGCAGCTCGCCGACAGTGCCGAGGGCGCCGCGCAAGCGGTCGCCGCGGCGCACGGCAGCGGCGCCA
>DASVDF010000083.1:0-33558 GCA_036381215.1 Woeseiaceae bacterium
TGAGCGTGGCGGCCTCGATATCGGGGGCGAAGTCGGGCAGCGGTGCGTTGTCGGTCGGCATCGGCGGCGCGGGCGGCGGTGGCGGTGCGTCGGCCGCGGTCACGAACAGCGTCACCGGGTACGTGCAGACGGAAGGCGCCGATGCGATCGGCATCCTGGCGCAGTCGGTCGGCGGCGGCGGCGGCAACGGCGGCCTTTCGGTCGCGGGTACCGTGTCGGCCTCGAAATCCGGCAGCGGTGCCGTCGGCATCGCCGTCGGCGGCTTTGGCGGCGATGGCGGCTCCGGCGCCGACGTGACGAATCGAGTCACCGGCGGCGCGATCACGACCGGCGACCGCTCCAATGCCATCCTCGCGCAATCGATCGGCGGCGGCGGCGGCTCGGGCGGCGTGTCCGTCGCGGGCGCGGTGTCGGTGAGCAAGGAATCCGGCGGCGCGCTGGCCGTCGGCGTCGGCGGCTTCGGCGGCGGCGGCGGCGATGCCGGTGACGTGACCAGCACGGTCGCGACCAGCGAGGATTTCGCGCAGATCGGCACGACCGGCGACGAAGCATCCGCGATCGTCGCACAGTCGGTCGGCGGCGGCGGCGGCTCGGGCGGCGTGAACGTGGCCGCGAGCGTCAGCCTGACCGGCAAGAGCGGCGGCGCCATCGGCGTCGGCGTCGGCGGCTTCGGCGGGGGTGGCGGCAACGCCGGCAACGTGACGCTCGACGTAACCGGGGAGGTCGTCACCGAGGGCAACGACTCGCACGGCTTGCTGGCGCAGTCACTGGGCGGCGGCGGCGGCAACGGCGGCGTCAACGTCACGGGCGCGCTCAACCTCAACAAGGAAGGGACGGGCGGCTCCGCGGCGATCGGCGTCGGCGGCTTCGGCGGGGCCGGCGGCGATGCGGGCAACGTGAGCGTGACTTATCAGGGCACGCTGCAGGCTCGCCCGGTCGACACCGGGGGCGCGGGCTCGCACGGCATCCTCGCCCAGTCGCTCGGCGGTGGCGGCGGCAACGGCGGCGTGAACGTCAGCGCCGGGCTGTCGTTCGCGTCGACGAAGAACGGCGGCGACGGCCACGCGCTCGTCGTGGGTGTCGGCGGTTTTGGGGGCGGCGGGGGCAATGCCGGCGAGGTGGACGTCACCGTCGATGCCGGCAGCCGCGTGACCTCCTTCGGCGACGACCGCTCCGCGATCTTCGCGCAGAGTGTCGGCGGCGGCGGCGGCAACGGCGCCGTCAACGTGAGCGCCGGTGTCACCTCCGATGCCCCGATCGTGTTCGGCATGGGCGGTTTCGGCGGCGCGGGCGGCACGGCCGGCGCGGTGAGCGTGGACGTCGACGCCGACGTCTTCGCGACGGGCGACAACGCCCGGGGCATCTTCGCGCAATCGATCGGCGGTGGCGGCGGCAACGGCGGACTCAACGTGAGCGGCGCCATTGCGCTCGCCAAGGAGACGACTCCGCCGTCGATCACGATCGGCATGGGCGGCATGGGCGGCGCTGGCAACGAAAGCGGCGACGTCAGCGTCACGCAGGACGGCTTCATCGGCACGACGGGCGCCGATGCGCACGGCATCTTCGCGCAATCGATCGGCGGTGGCGGCGGCAACGGCGGCATCAACGTGTCGACGAGCCTGATCTTCGCGGACAACAACGACTCCGGCGGCTACAAGGACATCTCATTCACGGCCGGCATGGGCGGGCACGGCGGCACCGGCGCCGACGCGGGCGGTGCATTCGTCACTTCCAACGGCAGCATCGATACGGCCGGCGACTACGCGCGCGGCATCTTCGCGCAATCGATCGGCGGGGGCGGCGGTAACGGCGGCTTCAACTTCGCCGGCAACCTGGCGAAGAAGAGCTCGATCATCACCGTCGGCATCGGCGGGTTCGGCGCGGGCGGCGGCAATGCCGGCGACGTGTCCGTGACCCGCGGCAGCGCGGCGCAGGCGGCGGGCAAGATCACGACAGAGGGCACCGGAGCCACCGGGATCGAGGCCACCAGCATCGGCGGCGGCGGCGGCTACGCCGGCGTCAACATCGTGGCGTCTGTGCTGCTCGCCGGGAACGACGCCCCGGGTACCGGTTCCGACACGCCGAAACCGGGTGATCCGCCGAAGCAGCGGCCGCACCCGAAGCACACCGGCGTCGACGAGGAGGTCTTCTCGAACTACGACAAGGTGCTCGACGAGCTTGAAGGACGCAAGAAGCCCGATACCGAAGACGCGAACGACAAGAGCAAGGGCCAGGACGCGTTCGCCGCGCAGATCGCCATCGGCGGCTTCGGCGGCGGTGGTGGCGACGGCGGCAGTGCGAGCGTCGACAACCACGGCGACATCGAGACCTTCGAGCAGTACAGCCACGGCATCCTCGCCCAGTCGATCGGCGGGGGTGGCGGCAACGCGACCTACAACCTCACGCTCACCTACATCAAGGAGGATTCGCGCAACACCGGCCTGAACGTGGGGCTGGGCGGCGCAGGCGGCACGGGCGGCATCGGCGGCGCGGTCGACGTTCTCCACGAGGGCAACATCGAAACGCACGGCGCCGATGCACACGGCATCATCGCGCAATCGATCGGCGGCGGGGGCGGCAACGCGGGCGCCAGCCTCAACTATTCGAAGGCCGAGGTCGGCAAGATCAACGTCTCCGTCGGGCAGCGCGGCGGCAGCGGCGGCACCGGCGGCGACGTGACGCTGTCCTCGAGCGGCGCCGTCATCACCCACGGCGACCGGTCGTGGGGCCTGCTGGCGCAGAGCATCGGCAACGGCGGCGGCAACAGCTCGGTGGTGACGCGCTCGGTCGAGCTCCCGGAAGACAAGAAAGCCAAGGCACCCCCGCGCGGCGGGAGCATGTCAGTCGGTCTCGAGGGCGGCACGGGTGGCGCGGCGGGGGACGTCGTCGTCGACGCCGACGGACTCGTGGCGACGGCCGGCACCTTCGCGCATGCGATCTTCGCGCAGTCCGTCGGGGGCGGCGGCGGCAACGGCGGCGACGCCAATGCAACGGGCGCCAACGCCGCGGTCGGGGTAGGCGGCACCGGCGGTACCGGCGGCACGGGGGGCGACGTCACGATCGCCAGCTCCGCCGACGTCGTGACGGAAGGCGCCGGGTCGATCGGCATCATCGGCCAGAGCATCGGCGGTGGCGGCGGCACGGCCGGGAAATCCGAGGCGAGCATCGAAGGCAAGGAGGCGGGCCTCGCGCTCAGCATCGGCGGCAGCGGCGGCAGCGGTTCGGCATCCGGCGTCGTCATGATCGACAACGCCGGCGTGATCGTCACCAGCGGCCGGCTCGCGCATGGCGTATTCGCCCAGTCGGTCGGCGGCGGCGGCGGCAACGGCAACATGAGCGTGAGCGGCATCAAGACGAAAGAGGAGAAAGAAAAAAAGGACGAGCAGCAGAACCAGACGGGTGCGAGCGCGGGTGAGAGCGTCCAGGTGCAGGTGGGCGTCGCGGTCGGTGGCACCGGCGGCACCGGCGCCGCCGGCGGCGCAGTCGTCGTGACCAATACCGGGAGCATCGGCACGGAAGGCGAGAGTGCGGCGGGCATCTTCGCGCAGTCGATCGGCGGCGGCGGCGGCAACGCCGACCAGGTCGTCTCCAGCTTCGCGGGCGACGGCGCCAAGATCGGCATCGGGCTCGGCGCCGAGGGCGGCGAAGGCGGCACCGGCGGCGATGTCACCGTGACGAACCTGCGCAATGCGGACGGCGCGCAGGGCGTCATCGTCACGTCGGGAGACAACGCGCACGGTATCGTGGCGATGAGCATCGGCGGCGGCGGCGGTACCGGCAGCACGGTCATCTCGAAGAACGAGAGCGAAGACGATCTCGTCGATCTGGTGAATGAGGAAAAGTTCGGGATGTCCGCCTCCCTGAACGTCGGCGGCAACGGCGGGCAGGGCGGCACTTCCGGCCTGGTCACGGTGTTCAACGAAGGCGAGATCACGACGTTCGGCGCGGCGTCGCACGGCATCTTCGCGCAATCGATCGGCGGCGGCGGCGGCAATGCGGGCGCGGCTTATCGCGAGCTCGAAGCCGACGCCTCCGCGCTCGACGTGCCCGCGGAGAAGAACATCTCCATCGGCGGCGACGGCGGCGCGGGCAACGTCTCCGGCGACGTCGTCGTCGTGAACACCGGCTCCATCGAGGTCTACGGCGACGCCTCGTACGGTATCTTCGCGCAGTCGATCGGCGGCGGGGGCGGCAACGGCGGCATCGCGGGTGCGTCGCCCGAGGACACCCCCGGCCAGCTCGAATCCCTGCTCGCGGTCACCTCGCTCGTGAACTTGAGCGTCGGCGGCCGCGGCGGCGAGGGTGCCGACAGCGGCGACGTGAGCGTCGATCATCAGGGCAGCATCGTGTCGCACGGCGACGATTCGTACGGCATCTTCGCGCAGTCGGTCGCCGGCGGCGGCGGCACGGCGGGAGGCACGTTCGGCAGCCTGCGCGGGGCGATCACCGGGCTCGTCGCGCCGCTCGTCATCGGCAGCCGCGACGGCGGCACCGGCGAGGCCGGCAGCGTGACCGTGAACACCGAAGGCGACATCCTGATGCTGGGTGCGAACAGCCGGTCGCACTTCGTGCAATCGGTGAACGGCGGCGGCGGCAACGCGACGCTGGCGCTCGCCTTGAGCGCTTCCGCGACGGAGCAGGGCCGGCTATCGATGGACGCGGCGCTGGGCTCGGCGGCCGTGGAGAGCGGCGCCGGGGGCTCCATCCTGTCGCAACACATCGGCAACCTCATCGCGCTTGGTGACAAATCGCCGGCGGACATCGTGCAGTCCATCGGGGGCGGCGGCGGCAGCGGGTTGATCGAGCTCTCTGCCGGGGAGCAGGCCGCTCTCGACCTCGTGCTCGTCCTCGGAGGCGCCGATTCGACCGAGAGCAGCGGCGGCGACGTCGACCACGAAAGGGAGGGCGACGTGATGACCGCCGGCGAGATATCGACCGGCAGCAGCGTGCAGTCGATCGGTGGCGGCGGCGGCAGCCTGGTCGTGACGTCGTCGAGCGACACGGACCCGGGCGACGGCGACAGTGCCGGTGCTGCGGCAGCGGGCAACACTCCGGGCGGCGCCCCGTCGGCAGCGGCGACCGCGTCGACAGCGTCGGCAGAGGCCTTGTCGCACGCCTTCCCTGCCGGTTCCGCAGGTCCCCTCGACCGGGGACCCGCCGCGAATCGAGCAGGCACGGATTCCGGCACGATCGCTGCGGCGAGCGGCGGCGCGCCGGCCAAGATCATGCCCGCGGCGTCGGGCAGCACGGGCGCCGCCGGCGCGGCGGCGGAGCTGACGCTGGGCTCCGACGGCAGCACGGCGAACGACGGCGGAGCCATCGCGCTCGCGTTCGCCGGCGATGTCCTCACCGAGGGCGCCTTGTCACCGGGCCTGCTCGTGCAGAGCATCGGGGCCGGCGGCGGGGACGTTCGCCTGAGCGGCCTGGATACCCTGCACGTGAGCCTGGGCGCGACCCATGGCGGCAGCGGTGACGGCGGGGACATCGCACTCGCCAACGCGGGCGACGTGCTGACCGCGGGAGCGCTGTCCCACGGGGTGGTCCTGCAAAGCATCGGCGGCGGTGGCGGTTTCGTGCTCGCGGGCATGCAGGCCGCGGACCTCGACTGGTCCCTGAACGCGGACAATTCCGGATCGGGCGGTGATCTCGCGTTCACCCAGGCAGGCGACATCGTCACCCAGGGCGCGGGCTCCGTCGCGCTCCTCGTGCAGAGTCTCGGCGGCGGCGGCGGCGTCATTGACGGCGTCTTCGCCGGCACCGCGGGCGGCGCGGGCAGCGGCGGTGCGATCGACATCGACGTGACCGGCAGCGTGCTCGGAATCGGCGACGGCGGCATCGGCATCTTCGCCCAGAGCGAAGGTGCCGACGGGGCGGACAACATCACCATCTCCATCGCGTCCGCGCATTCGGTCGCAGGCGGCTCGGGCGGCAGCGCCATCGAGATCCGCGGCGGTGCCGACAACACCATCACGAATCATGGCTTCGTGGGCACCGTGGACGAGGTGGGCGGCACGGCGCTGCTGGCCGGCCCGAGTGTTTCGACCGGCAACGACACGTTCCTGAATTTCGGCACCGTCGTCGGTTCCGTGTGGATGGGCGATGGCGAGAACCTGTTCCACAACGACGCCGAGGCCGTCTTCGTAACGGGCTCGACGGTCGATCTGACCGGCGACGCGGCGGGCAGCCACGGCACCCTGGTGAACCTGGGGACACTGCAACCCGGCGGCGCCGGCGGGCTGCTCGACGTGACGCTCGACGGTGACTTCGAGCAGGGCACCGCCGCGCTGCTCATGTCCGACTACGACCTGTCACGCACGAGCGCCACGGTGCCGGCCGATCGCCTCGGTATCAGCGGCAGCGCCGTCGTGGACGGCACGCTCGAGCTCGCCCTGTGGAACCCGGGCTTCGCACTGCCGGGGCATTACGAGGATGTGCTGCTCTCGGCCGCGGGCGGGATCAGAGGACCCGGCGGCGAACCGGAGCTCGAGCTCACCGGCGTGCCGGTGTCCGTCGTCGCGGACTTCGCACTCCGCTACCCGAACGGGTCCGACGTGGTGCTCGCCACGGACATCGACTTCGCTCCCGAGGGGCTGAACGGCAACCAGGCCGCGCTCGGCGATTACGTGAACCGGCTGCAGCTCGCCGGCGGATCGCAGAGTTTCGCGCCGCTGGCCGCCAACCTGTTCTTCACCCGGACGCTCGGCGCGCTGCAGGGAACCTACGACGAGCTGAGTCCGGTCGCGCACGCGGAATCGCTCGCGCACACGCTGCTCTCGAGCACGCGTTTCGGCGACCGGCTGATGGAATGCCGCGAGCGTGACGGCGAATTCCGCTTCACGGAAGAAGGTTCGTGCCGCTGGTTCCGTTTCGGGCATCGCTCGCTCGACCGTGACGCCTCCACGGAGCATTTCGCCTGGGAGCTGGACGCGCTGGAGCTCTCGTTCGGTGTCCAAAGCGAGATCGCACCCAACCGCCATCTCGGCTTCGGCGCCTCGTTCTCGCGCAGCGATTCGACGACCGGTGACAGCGCGCGCGGCGAGGCGGATCTCGCCCAGGTGGGCCTCATCCTGAAGCAGCGTATCGGCGATCTGATGCTGAGCGGTGCGCTGTCCGGCGGGCACGGGTGGTTTGACACGAGCCGTTGGGTCAGCGTCGCGGGCGTGCTCTCGGGGCGGGCGGAGAGCAGCCCCGGCGTCAACTTCCTCGCTGCGCGCGGACGCATCAGCCACGATCTCGACGGCGAAAGCTGGTATCTGCGCTCGATCATGGACGCGGGCCTGAATTACCTGCACATGGACGCATTCAGCGAAAGCGGTCTCGAGGTGGTGGGCGTGCGCGTTTCCGAGCAGAATCGCACCTACCTGTCGCTCCGGCCGGCGTTCGAGCTCGGGGCGGAGGTGCGGACGGCCTCCGGACTGCTGCTCCGGCCCTACGGGCGCGCGGGTCTCTTGTACTTCGGCAGCGGGCCCTCGCCTGCGGTGCAGGCGAGCTTCGCGGGAGCGCCCCCCGGAGTCGCGCCATTCACCGTCAGCGCCGGCATGGAGCGCTTCTTCAGCGACGTGGCGCTGGGGCTGGACGTGCTGTCCGCCGATGGCAACGTGCTGCGGATCGAAGGCGACGGTCAGTTCGGCAGCGACACGCGGAGCCTTGGTTTCGAAATCAACTGGACACTGGGATTCGAATGATGAGACACGAGGAGTTCCGGCGCCGCGCCCTGGCGGCGCTCGCGGCGCTGCCGCTGGCGCTCGCCGCCGCTTACGTTTCCGCGCAGGAGAACGAGTCCGAAACCGCGGAGCAGCCGCCCGCGACGCCCCAGCCCGGGGCGCAAACGATACCGTGGGACACCGCCTGCTCGCAGGCGGCACGCAGCGCGGAGCCGAACTGCGAGATGAGCCAGATGGTGATCGTGCCGAAGTCGCGCCAGGTGCTGCTGCGCGTCGAGATCGAGGTGCCGGGCGACGGCTCCGGGCCGCGCATGGTGTTGCGGCTGCCGCACGGGCTCTACCTGCCGGCGGGCGTCACGCTGAAGGTCGACGACGAAGACTGGCGCGAGACGGAGGTGCAGACCTGCGACGGTCAGGGTTGCTACGCCGGCGTGGAGCTCGACGACGACGTGATCGCGAGGCTCGAGCGCGGCGAGCAGCTCATGGTCGGCTTCCAGTCGTTGTCGCGTGAGACGGTGACGGTGCCGGTGGATCTCAAGGGCTTCACGGCGTCGTACGCGAAGATCAGATAGCCACCTCGACGCGCATGGACAGATCGATCGCGCGCACGTGCTTGGTGAGCGCGCCGACGGAGATGTAGTCGACGCCGGTTGCCGCGACCTGCGCGATCTCGTCGAGCGTCAGGCCGCCCGAAGCTTCGAGCTCGGCCGGCTTGCCCATCCCGTCGTTGACGGCGACGGCACGCTCGAGCTCGGCGAGCGGGAAATTGTCGAGGAGCACGCGATCCGCGCCCGCGGCGAGCGCCTCGCGCAGCTCCGCCTCCGATTCGACCTCGATCTCGACCGGCAGCGCCGGCTGGGCCGCACGCGCGCGCTGCACCGCCGCCGCGATGCCGCCGGCGCTGAGAATGTGGTTCTCCTTCACGAGAATGGCGTCGTACAGGCCGAGGCGGTGATTGGTGCCGCCGCCGCAGCGCACCGCGTATTTCTGCGCGAGGCGCAGGCCCGGCAGCGTTTTGCGGGTGTCGAGGATTTTCGTGCGGGTGCCCGCGACCCGGCTCGCATACCGCGAAGTGACGGTGGCCGTGCCCGACAGGAGCTGCAGGAAATTGAGCGCCGTCCGCTCGCCGGAAAGCAGTGCGCGCGCCGGACCCGCGAGCAGGCAGAGCGTGGCGCCGGCCGTGACACGCTCGCCGTCGGCCGCGTACCAGTCGATGCGCACGGCACGGTCGAGCTGACGGTAAACCTCGTCGACCCAGGGCCGCCCGGCCAGCGTGAGATCCTCACGCGCGATGATGTTCGCGCGCGCGGTCGTTTCCGGCGGCAGCAGCGCGGCCGTGACGTCACCGCTGCCGAGGTCCTCGGCGAGTGCGTCCCGGACGTTTTTCCTGATCGTGCGTGCGAGGCCGGAGGAAGTGACGAGCGGCTCCTACATGAAAAATCCGTGCCCCGCGCCCACCATGCACATGACCATGGGGACCGACAGCAGCGTATTGGTTCGGGACGCCAGGAACGCGACTCGCCTCGCCCTGGCGAGCTCGTCCGCACCGGCTTCCACCAGCCCGAGTATCTTCTTCTGGTTCGGCCAGATCAGCACCCAGACGTTGAAGAGCATGATAGTCCCCAGCCACGCGCCGATGCCAATGGTCAGTGCGTAGGGGTTGGTGGGGTCCGTCGAAAGGCCGAGTGCAAACGCGTCGTCGAGAAGCCCGCGGTGCAGCAGGAACGCGGCGCCCGAAAGCCAGGTGACGACCGCCCCCCAGCGGAACCACGCCAGCGCGCGCGGCGCGATGTACTTCGAGATGGCGGCGCCGCCGGGCCCTGCCTGGTCCGCCGCCGCCGCCGCGAGGGCCGGGACCTGCACGAAATTGAAGTAGTACAGCAGTCCGATCCAGGTAATGCCGGCGAGCACGTGCAGCCAGATGACGACGGAATTGACCGGTATCGGTCCCACGACATGGTTGCCGAGCGTCGCGAGGACGATGATCACCGCCAATACGAGACCCGCAACGATCGTGCCCACGATCGAATTCAAAGGATTCATGCCTCTGTCCCCCCCGGCTTTTTGCCGTTTTGTTGTGCGCTTCTTGTCGTCGGGCGTCCGGAGGCCTTCGCCTTTTCCGGATCAGCGGCTTATTATAGAGGGCCGGAAATCGAATACCTATTCCGACCTGCTGCATGCGGCTCCTCGTACTGTCCTCGCTCGTGCTCCTGTCCGGCTGCACCGCCATGCTGCTCGGCTCGGGCAGCTCGGCGCCCTCCGGCGAGCGCAGCGCGGCGCGCTATGCCGCGGATGCGGACACGACGGCCGCCGTCCGCCAGCGCCTCGGCGCCGATGCCGTGCTCGCGCGGCACGCGATCGGGGTGTCGACGTACAAGGGCCGGGTGACGCTGACCGGCACGGTGGAGAGCTACACGGTCCGCAACCGGGCCGGCGAGCTCGCGAACGGCGTGGCGGGCGTGACCAGCGTCGACAATCGCATTGGGGTGCACGCCGATTGAAGGGCGTGCATCCGCACCCATCTCGAAGCATTGGAAGCCGGAGGACTCATCTGAAGTGGACGTGAACGACCGGATTCGGCAGCAACTCGCCGACAACAAGGTGCTGCTCTACATGAAGGGCAGCCCCGATTTCCCGCAGTGCGGCTTTTCCGGCCAGGCGGTGGCCGCGCTCAAGGCCGTGGGCAAGCCCTTCGCCTACGTGAATATCTTCGAGGACCCGGAAATCCGCGAAGGCCTCAAGAAATTCTCCAACTGGCCGACCTTCCCGCAGCTCTATGTCAACGGTGAGCTGGTGGGCGGCGCCGACATCGTGGTCGAGATGTACCACTCCGGCGAGCTGAAGGAGCTCGTGGAAGGCGCCACCGCCTGACGGTACGCGCGATCGCGCAGGAGCCCGCCCCGCGGGCTGCCTCGGTCGCGCCCTGGCGGCGGCTCGACTATCGCGCTCACCCGCACGGCCGGGCTGTGCGGGGCATCGCCGCTTTCAGCGGCTCTCGAGCTCCACGTCCTCGGGCGTGTCGGCGAGCCTGGCGATCGCGGGCTGCAACGCCTCGTAGATCGGCCGAAAGCGGTTGACCACGTCGCAGAAGAGGTCGGCCGCGAGCTCCGCGTCATAGGCCGCCGAGTGCGCGGAGCGCTCGTCCCACACCAAACCGGCCGCCTGCGCCGCCCGCGACAATACCGTCTGTCCGTAAGCGACGCCGCACAGCGTCGCCGTGTCGAAGCACGAGAACGGGTGAAACGGATTTCGCTTGATGCCGGTGCGCGCAATGGCTTCGTTGAGGAAAGCGAGATCGAATGCCGCGTTGTGCCCGACGAGGATCGCCCGCGTGCAGCCGTGCGCGCGCAGCGCGTGGCGGATTTCGCGGAACACCCGCTGGAGCGCATCGCGCTCTTCGATGGCGGGCCGCAGCGGATGATGTGGGTCGATGCCGGTGACGGCCAGCGATGCCGGGTCCATGTTCGCGCCTTCGAAGGGCTTGACGTGATAGCGCACGGTGTCGCCGCGGCGCAGATAGCCGTCGGGCGAAGGCTCGATGAGCACCACCGCGATCTCCAGCAACGCGTCCGTTCTGGAATTGAAGCCGCCGCTCTCGATGTCCACGGCGACCGGGAGAAAGCCGCGGAAGCGGCGGGACATGCAGAATCCGCCCGTCACACGCGCACCATAGCAGATCGCGACCGCCGCGGGGGCGCTTCGCGGGAACCCGGACTACGGTTGATTGTGCGGAATGCGGCTCCCGCGGCACGCTTTGGCGCCGGGTGCAGATCTTCTGCAGGAGGGCGCATCGCGCGCGACCGCGGCGCCGATCGAGACAAACATCCTCGGCACCGCATCGTTCGTTCTGTCGCGCGCAATGCGTGCTCCTACAGGGCCCCGACTTCAGTGTCGAGGAGGAGATGGAGTGCGTAGCGTACGCCGAAACCGGTGATCTCGGTCGGCACGTGCGCGAGGCCGCCTTTGCGCTTGGCCGCGCTGAGATCGACGTGAATCCAGGGAATCTCCGGCGGTACGAATTCGTTCAGGAACGTCGCGGCGAGGATATGGTCGCCGGCGCCGTCAGGCAGGCACTGTGCGATGTCCGCCGTCTCGCTCTTCAGGTCCTCGAGGAATTCCTTGCCGGCGGGGAACGGCCACACGCGCTCGCCGCTGTCGCGGCCCGCGCGCTTCAGCACCGGGTGCAGCCCGGGGCGGTTCGTGAACACCCCGGAATAACGCTTCGTCACCGCGGTGATGCACGCGCCGGTCAGGGTCGCGAAGTCGACGATCAGCCGCGGCCGCTCGCGGCTCGCGAGCGCCAGCGTATCCGCGAGCACCATGCGGCCCTCGGCGTCCGTGTGGATCGTCTGCACGGTCTTGCCGTTCAGGGCAGTCACCACGTCCTGCGACTTGTAGGCCGTCGGACCGGTACGGTTCTCCGTGATGGCGCACCAGCAGTCCGCCGCGTGCGGCCAGCGCAGCGCCGTGAGCGCGAGCAGGGTGCCGACGGCGACGGCGCTGCCGCCCATATCGATGTGCATGTCCGACATCGCCGCGAACGGCTTCAGGTTGGTGCCGCCGGTATCGAAAATGATGCCCTTGCCGACCAGCCCGAGCGCAGGCTGCGCCGCCGTGCCTTCGGGTCGATAGCGCAGGCGCACGATGGCCGCGCTGTCGTTTGCGTTGCCCTGTGCCACGGCGAGGAACGCGCCGGCGCCGAGCTTCGCCAGCTCGCGCACGCCGTACTTCCCGAATTGCCAGCCTTGCTGCCGCGCGAGCTCCTCGAGGAGCTCGACGTAGGCGCGCGCGTCCAGCTTGTTCGGCGGCAGCGCGGTGAGCCAGCGCGCGAGATTGTTGCCGCGTGCCTCGGCCACGATGCGGGCGAGATCGAGCCTGCGCGTGAGCCCGAGCAGGCGCAGGCTGCGGATCCGCGGCGGCTCGCGCTTCGACTTGAAATCGGCGAGCGCGAAACCGTGCGCGAGCGCGGCGGACACCAGCCGTTCGGCGATGCTTTCGGCTTGCGAGGCATCGAAGCCCAGCACAGCGACCCCGAGTGCCACCGATTTCTCACCGAGCGCCGGGGCCAGGAGCTTGCGCGCGAAACCGAGTTGCTCGAAAGGCTCCGTATCGGCCGCAAGCAGGCCCACCGCTACGGCGGTCTGGCGCTCGTTGGCGAGGCGCGTCGCGATCGCGGGTACCGCGCCGTCGCCGGCACGCTTGAGCAGCGCCTTGAGCTTCGTGCCTTGCGGAAGCTCGCGCCACACTGCCGCGGGCGGCGCGGCGGGCAGGCACACGACGAGGTGATCGAGCGCGGCCAGCGCGCGGGCGCCCGGAGCCCCGGTCACCTGCGTGACCCGGCTCAGGTTTTCCGTGAATTTGTCGGAAAGCAGCGTTCCCATCAGTGCGTGCACCCGCGTGCCGTTCCTTCGGGCTAACCTTCGGGTGCCCTTTCGGCCATAATACGCAGCTCGACCGTGATCCCGCCGAGCCAAATCCCGGTAAGTGGCCGGAAAGAGCGTTCGCTCTTTTCGTCCTGCCGATTGCAGGTCCGCCGGATCGTTTCCGGGCAGCTGCGGAGCGTAGCATGCCGCGGGCCGCGGGATGGAAGTGAAAGCCAAGCCAAGCCTGGATGAGCCATGACCGAATACAGACGCTTCGACGACATCGATCCGACCGAGACGCGCGAGTGGCTGGAGTCGATCGACTCCGTGCTGCAGACGCACGGTCCCGACCGGGCGCATTTCCTGCTGAACCAGATGATCGATTTCGCGCGGCGTTCGGGCGCCTACCTGCCGTATAGCCCGAACACGGCGTACCTGAACACGATCTCGCCCGGCCGCCAGCCCGAGTATCCGGGCGACCGCTCGCTCGAGCGGCGCATCGAGTCGTACATCCGCTGGAATGCCATGGCAATGGTCGTGCAGGCCAACAAGCTGAGCTCCGGCATCGGCGGACACATCGCGAGTTACGCATCCTCGGCCACGCTCTACGAGGTGGGCTTCAATCACTTCTGGCGCGCGGCGAACGAGAAGCGCGGCGGCGACATGATCTACATCCAGGGGCATTCCTCGCCCGGCATCTACGCGCGCGCCTACCTGGAAGGCCGTCTCGACGAGGCGCAACTCAATCGCTTCCGCCGCGAGGTCGACGGCGGCGGGTTGTCGTCGTACCCGCACCCGTGGCTGATGCCGGATTTCTGGCAGTTCCCGACGGTATCGATGGGGCTCGGCCCCATGATGGCGATGTACCAGGCGCGCTTCATGCGCTATCTCGAGAATCGCGGGCTGCTCGAGCCCTCCGACCGCAAGGTCTGGGCGCTGCTCGGCGACGGAGAGATGGACGAGCCGGAATCGATGGGTGCCATCACGATGCCGGTCCGTGAAGGCCTGGACAACCTGATCTTCGTCGTGAACTGCAACCTGCAGCGCCTCGACGGTCCGGTGCGCGGCAACGGCAAGATCATCCAGGAGCTCGAGGCGGCATTCTGCGGCGCGGGCTGGAACGTGATCAAGGTCATCTGGGGCTCGCGCTGGGATCCGCTGCTCGCGCGCGATTATCACGGTTACCTGCGGCGGGTCATGGAGGAATGCGTCGACGGCGAATACCAGAACTTCAAATCCAAGGGCGGCGCCTACGTGCGAGAGCACTTCTTCGGCCGCTACCCGGAGACGAAGGCGATGGTGGCCGACATGTCGGACGAGGAGATCTGGCACCTGAACCGCGGCGGTCACGATCCCGTCAAGGTGCATGCCGCCTATCACGCGGCGGTGCGTCACAAGGGTCAGCCGACGATCATCCTCGCCAAGACCGTCAAGGGCTTCGGCCTGGGCACGGCGGGCGAGGGGCAGAACATCGCGCACCAGCAAAAAAAGCTGGACGTCGACGCGCTCAAGGAATTCCGCGACCGCTTCAACATCCCGATCTCCGACAAGGAGATCGAGGAAGTGCCGTTCTGCAAGCTCCCGCCGGACAGCCCCGAGATCGAATACCTGCACGAGCGGCGCAAGGCGCTCGGCGGCTACCTGCCGCAGCGGCGCTCGAAGCCGAAGCCGCTCGCGGTGCCGCCGCTCGATGCATTCAAGACCCAGCTCGAAGGCACGGGCGAGCGCGAAGTGTCGACCACCATGGCTTTCGTGCGGCTGCTGACGGCACTGTTGCGCGACAAGGAATTCGGCCCGCACATCGTGCCGATCGTGCCCGACGAGGCGCGCACCTTCGGCATGGAAGGCATGTTCCGCCAGGTCGGCATCTATTCGTCGAAGGGCCAGCTCTACACGCCGCAGGACGCGGAGCAGCTCATGTTCTACAAAGAGGACAAGAAGGGCCAGATCCTCGAGGAGGGCATCACGGAGGCCGGCTCGGTGTGCTCCTGGCTCGCGGCGGGCACGGCGTATTCGAACCACGACATCCAGATGGTGCCGTTCTACGTCTACTACTCGATGTTCGGCTACCAGCGCGTCGGCGATTTTGTCTGGGCCGGCGGCGACCAGCGCACGCGCGGTTTCCTGATCGGCGGCACGGCCGGCCGCACCACGCTGGCCGGCGAAGGGCTGCAGCACCAGGACGGCCAGAGCCAGGTGCTGTATTCGTGCGTGCCCAACTGCCATGCGTACGATCCGACCTACGCGTACGAGCTCGCCGTGATCATCCGCGACGGGCTGCGCCGCATGATCGGCGAGCAGGAGAGCATCTTCTATTACATCACCGTGATGAACGAGAACTACGCTCACCCGCCGATGCCCGAAGGCGTCGAGGAGGGCATTCTCAAGGGCATGTACCTGCTGAAGGAGGGGCGCCAGACGCGGCCGCGCGTGCAGCTCATGGGCTCGGGCACGATCCTGCGCGAAGTCCTCGCCGCCGCGGAGCTGCTCGAGGAGGATTTCGACATCCCGTCCGACGTGTGGTCGGTGACGAGCTTCAACGAGCTGCGCCGTGAGGCCCTGCAGACGACCCGCTGGAACCGGTTGCACCCGTCGAAACCGAGGCAAAGTCACGTCGAGCGCTGCCTCGGCGAGCGCGAAGGGCCGTTCGTCGCCGCGACCGATTACATGAAGATCGTGGCGGACCAGATCCGCGAGTGGGTGCCGGGTCGCTACCTCGCGCTCGGCACCGACGGCTTCGGCCGCAGCGACGCGCGCGACGCGCTCCGCCGGCACTTCGAGGTCGATCGCTACTACGTCGCGCTGAATGCCCTCGTGGCGCTGGCCGAGGACGGTGCCATCGACCGCAAGCTGGTCGACGAAGCGATCGAGAAGTATTCCATCAACCCGGAAAAGCCGGCGCCGGTGCTGGTCTGAAGGAGCAGCGCCCGTGGCGAAAACCATCGAGATGAAGGTGCCCGATCTCGGCGATTTTGCAGACGTCGAGGTCATCGAGGTGCTGGTGAAAGCCGGCGACCGGGTCGAGCCCGAGGCCGGTCTCATCACCCTCGAAACCGAGAAGGCTTCCATGGACGTGCCGGCGACCGAAGCCGGAGTGATCGAAGCCATCACGGTCTCCGTGGGCGATCGGGTGTCGGCCGGCGACGTGATCGGACGGCTGCAGGTCGAGCAGGCGGCGGAGGAGAGCGCCGGCGAAGCGCCGAAGCCGGCCGAGGCCGAATCCGGCGGCGCCGCGGAGCCGCGCGTGGAGCAGCGTGCCGGCTCGGCGGACGAGCGTCAGCGGCAGCCGCTCACGGTGCCCGACATCGGCGACTTCAAGGACGTCGAGGTGATCGAGGTTTACGTCAAGCCCGGGGACGAGGTGCAAGTCGACGATCCCCTCGTTACGCTCGAGACCGAGAAGGCGGCGATGGATGTGCCCGCGACCGCGGCGGGCCGCATCGAGTCCGTCGAGGTGTCGGTCGGCGACCGCGTGTCCGAGGGCTCGCGCATCGCGCTGATCGAGACCACGGTGAGCGCGCCGGGCGCCGAGAAGCCGGCGCCCGCCGCGGATGCAAAACCCGCCACAGAACCGGCAGGAGCGCGCACCGCGCGCGATGCGATGCCGGCACGTGAAGTGCCGGCAGACAAAGCTCCGGCAAGGGCTGCCGAGCGCCCCGTCGAACGCCGCGGCCTGCCGCCGATCGACGAATCCGGGTTCGCGAAGGCGCACGCGAGCCCGTCCGTGCGCAAGCTCGCCCGCGAGCTCGGCGTGGACCTGTCGCGCGTCACGGGCACGGGTCCGAAGAACCGCATCCTGCACTCGGACGTCAAGGCCTGGGTGAAGGAGATCCTGAGCGGCGAGCCGCGCGCGGCGGCACTGCCCAACGTGCCGCGCGTCGATTTCCGCAAATTCGGCGAAATCGAGCTCGAGCCGCTGACGCGCATCCAGAAGATCGCGGGTCCGCGGTTGCAGGCGAGCTGGATCAACCTGCCGCACGTCACGCAGCACGATCTCGCGGACATCACCGGGCTCGAGGCCAAGCGGCAGGAGCTGAAGGGCGAAGCAAAGGAACGCGGCATCAACCTGACGCCGCTCGCGTTCGTGATGAAGGCGGTGGTTGCGGCGCTGCGCGAGTACCCGAAAGCGAATGCTTCGCTCGGCGACGACGGCGAAACCCTGGTGATGAAGAAGTACTGCCACCTGGGCTTCGCGGTCGATACCGAGCAGGGGCTCGTCGTGCCGGTGATCCGTGACGCCGACCAGAAGGACGTCTACGAGATTGCCGCGGAGCTCGGCACGCTGTCGCAGGCTGCGCGCGAAGGCAAGCTGAAGCTCGAGCAGATGCAGGGCGCGAGCTTCACCATCACGAGCCTGGGCAGCATCGGCGGCACGTTCTTCACGCCGATCGTGAACGCGCCGGAGGTGGCTATCCTCGGCGTGTCGCGCTCGACGATGCAGCCGGTATGGAACGGCTCCGAGTTCGTGCCAAGACTCATGCTGCCGCTTTCGCTGTCCTACGATCACCGCGTGATCGACGGCGCCTACGCCGTGCGCTTGACGACGTTCCTGGCGCAGCAGCTTGCCGACGTGGACACCCTGCTCGAGGCCGTGCCCTGATGGCTACCCGCGAGCTGACCGTCCCCGACCTCGGCGATTTCGCCGACGTCGAGGTCATCGAGGTGCTGGTCAAGGCCGGCGACACGGTCGCCGTCGAGGATCCGCTGGTCACGCTGGAGACCGAGAAGGCGTCCATGGACGTGCCGGCCGAGGCGGCGGGGAAAATCGTCTCGCTCGCCGTCTCCGTCGGTGACCGCGTGTCGAAGGGCGACACGATCGCGACGCTGGAAACCGATACGGAGGCCGAGGGGGACCCCGTAGGAGCGCGCACCGCGCGCGATCCGGGGTCGGCCAAGACGGAAACATCGGGCCAGCGGCCCAACCGGCAGGAGCCCTCCCCGGAACCCGCCGTGTCCCAACCCGAGGTGTCCCGGCAGGCGGCCGACGCCACGCACAGCGCCGACCTCGTCGTGATCGGCGCGGGACCGGGCGGCTACAGCGCCGCGTTCCGCGCCGCCGATCTCGGGCTGAAAGTGCTCCTCATCGAGCGCTGGCCGACGCTCGGCGGCGTGTGCCTGAACGTCGGCTGCATCCCTTCCAAGGCGCTGCTGCACGCCGCCAAGGTCGTGGACGATGCGGCTGCCATGGCGGCGCACGGCATCCACTTCGGCAAGCCGCGCATCGACGCGGCGAAGCTCGGCGAGTGGAAGATCGGCGTCGTCGGCAAGCTCACCGGCGGGCTCACGCAGCTCGCGCGACAGCGCAAGGTGACCGTGCTGCAGGCCAAGGCGAAATTCGCGTCGGCTAATCGTCTCGTGCTCGACAACGGCGACACGGTGCATTTCGACTACTGCATCATCGCGGCGGGCTCCGAGAGCGCGAAGCTGCCGGGGACGCCGGACGATCCGCGCATCGTCGACTCGACCGGCGCGCTCGAGCTCGATCCGCTGCCGAAGCGCCTCCTCGTGATCGGCGGCGGCATCATCGGCCTCGAAATGGCATGCGTGTACAACGCGCTCGGTACGAAAGTCTCGGTGGTCGAGCTCACGGGCGGGCTGATGCCGGGCACCGATCCCGACCTCGTGCGGCCGTTCCGCAAGTACATCGAGCCGCGCTACGAGGCGATCATGGTGAGCACGAAGGTCACCGCCATGCGACCGACCGTGCCCGGCATCGAGGTGACGTTCGAGGGCGAGAACGCGCCCGGCAAGGAGATCTACGATCGCGTGCTGGTGGCGATCGGCCGGCGCGCGAACGGCGACCGGCTGGACGCGGAGAAAGCGGGGATCGAGGTCGGGAAGAACGGCATCATCCGCGTCGACAGGCAGCAGCGCACGAACGTGCCGAACATTTTCGCGATCGGCGATCTCGCGGGCGGGCCGATGCTCGCGCACAAGGCGAGCCACGAAGGCAAGATCGCGGCCGAAGTGGCGGCGGGGCACAAGAGCTCGTTCGATGCACGCGCCATTCCGTCAGTCGCGTACACGGATCCCGAGATCGCGTGGACGGGCCTCACCGAGACGGACGCGAAGCGCGACGACATTGCGTACGAGAAGAAGCAGATCCCGTGGAGCGCGAGCGGGCGCGCGCTGTCGCTCGGCCGGTCCGAGGGATTCACCAAGCTCCTGTTCGATCCGAAGACGGGCAGGGTGCTGGGCGGCGGCATCGTCGGTCCTGCGGCGGGCGACCTGATCACGGAGATCTCGCTCGCCGTCGAGATGGGCGCCGACGCGGCGGACGTCGCGCTCACGATCCACCCGCACCCGACCCTTTCGGAGACGGTGATGTTCGCCGCTGAGGCATACGAGGGAACGCTCACCGATCTGTACATGCCGCTGAAGAAGTAGGACCCCGCCATGCGGGCGACCGGTCGCTGTCGCTTGAGCCCGGGTCGGCACCTTTGAGCTCCTTGCGCTTCTCGCCGGCACGGGCGCCGGCAGCACGGGCGCTCTCCGATCGCGAACGAGCGGCGCTCTCGACCTGCATCCCGGAGCGGGATCTCGCGCACGCGCGGCTGTATGACGGGCGCGTGCCCTGGTACCTGCCGCGGCGGTTCACGGCCATCACCCGGGGGAATCGCGTCTACTTCCGCCCGGGCGCCTGCCGCACCGACACCGCGGACGGGCTGGCGCTGCTCGCGCACGAGCTCGTGCACGTCGGCCAGTACCGGCAGGGCGCAACCTGGCTGACCTTCCTCCTTTCCTACCTGCGCCATGGCTACTGGAGCAGCCCGCTGGAGGAGGAGGCACGGGCCGTTGCGAACGAGGTGCGGAGGGCAGCCGTCGAGTCAGCCGAGGGACCCGCCGCGGCATACCGCAATGGCATCTCCCCCTGATCGTTCCGGTGGTACGCTATCGCGTCAGTTTCGCCGGGAGGATCGTCCCATGCGCCTGAGCCACCTCGTTCTCGCTATCGCGTTTTCCTCGCTTTCGGCCTGCAGCAAGTCGCCGGCCGATGCCTCCCCGGAGCCGGCAGCGCAAAGCCCCTCCGCGGAAGCGCAAGCCCCCTCCGCGGAAGCGGCCGCGCCCGCGAGCGCCGATTCCGGGGCGATCGAGGCCGCCATCGCCAACACGAACCGGCCCGCCAGCGATCGCGAGCAGGACAGCTGGCGCAAGGCCGACCAGGTGCTCGAGTTCCTGGGGCTCGAGCCCGGCATGCACGTGCTCGATTACCTCGCCGCCGGCGGCTACTACACCGAGCTGATGTCCTACGTGGTCGGCCCCGAAGGGCAGGTGATCGCGTACAACAATCCGCCGTACCAGAAGTTCTCCGGAGAGGGGCCTGCTAAACGCTATGGCAACGATCGGCTGCCGAACGTCGAGCAGGTGACGGCACCGACGCAGGACCTGGCGCTCGAGCCGGAGAGCCTCGATGCGGCGCTGTTCGTGCAGACCTACCACGACCTGTACTGGCACCCGTCGGATGAAGAGGGCAAGGCTGCCTGGCCGGTGCTCGATCCGGCCCAGGCGCTGGCAAAGCTCGTCCCGGCGCTGAAGCCGGGCGCCGTGGTCGTGGTGGTGGATCACGTCGCGCCCGCCGGCAGCGACCCGATCGAGACGGTCGACGCCACGCATCGCATCGACCCCGCGGTGATCAAGCGTGACTTCGAGGCTGCCGGCCTCGTGTTCGACGCCGAGAGCGACGTCTTCCGCAGCCCCGGGGACGATCACACGAAGTCGGTGTTCGACGACTCGATCCGCCACAAGACGGACCAGGTGATGTACCGGTTCCGCAAGGAGTGATGGCGCAGGGCGATCATGCAGGCGCGCGGAAGAACTCGTCGACGTCGATCCGCCAGGGCGTGCGTCCGGAGTCGTCGAAGCGCACGTAGACCTGGATGACGTTGGGGTGCACGAGCTTCAGCGTGAAGGCCTCGTGATCCTGGAACAGCACGTAGCCGCCCCACGTCCAGGGATGATCGCCGGGGACATGGACGTAGGCGTTGTGTGACGTTCCGGGCGGGCCGACGGAGATGCCGGAGAGAGTCTGCGTGGAGTCATTCCACTCCACGCGCTCGATCTCTATCGCGCCCTGCAGCACGTGCCGGTCCGTCCCGATGACCTGGGGCCGGCCCGTCTCCTCGTGCAGTGAGAGCAGTCGCACGCTTCCCGGCGGGATCTCCGCCGCCACGGCGCCGGAGATCTCCCCGATGAACTGCTGGCGCCAGAAGTCCCAGGCCAGGTACGTCTTCGCTTGCTGCAAGCCCAATCGCTCCAGCGGAAAGCGCTTCTCCGTCGGCTCGGCGAGATCCGGGTTGAAGAACGCGGCGACCGTCCATGCGCCGAACTCCTTCTCCACGTGCAGCGCGAAACAGGTCTGGGTTTCGGCATCGAACAGGTCGATGGGCGTTGCGGCCTCCCCGTACGACGGAAGGATCTTTCGGAAGATGTCGAGCTTGTACGGATCGAGCTGGAGCAGACGGTCGCCCGACATCGTGTTCCCGCCGCTCATCGCGATGATGGTGGCTGCCGCTTCCGACTGATCGTGAGTCAGCAGGTGGGTGCAGAGATGGTCGACGTCGTTCGTCCAGGTCCTGTTGTGGAAGTAATAGCGCTTGCCGGCGGCGGACGCGCTGCACGCCTGGTCGAGGAAGTACGTGTTCCACGCGGCATCGGCAAAGCCGTAATTGGAGTCGAGCTCGACGCGCATGCTGTCGATCAGGCCGACGGTGATGGCGCCGGGCCCGCATTCGAAGATGTGGCAGCGATCGCCGGCCGCCTTGCGCATGATCTCCATTCCACGGCGGTAGACCGCCGCCGAGGACTGCGTGGGGTCGTGGTACCGCTTGGCGGCAAGAATCGACCAGGCCACGAAATCGACCTTGATCATCTCAAAGCCCCAGTCGTTCGCGATCCGGTCGATGAGATGGTGCAGCCAGCCGGCGGCGCCCGGATGGGTGATGTCGAGGCAGTACCGTTTCGGGTTCTCGTCGGCGGGCGGCTCGGCGCCGGGGGGCCAGTTGCCGACCCGCTGCAGGCTGCCGTCCGGATTCCTGAGGAGCCAGTCCTGGTGCTCCCTGAACACTTCGGTCGGCTCGGAGATGACGTACGGTGAGATCCAGATGCCGGGCTTGAACCCGCAGGCCCTGATCCGGTCGGCGAGGCGTTTCATTCCGCCGGGAAAGCGCTCGTTGCCTTCCCAGTCGCCGTGCCACCTCTGGTAGCCCTCGTCGACCTGGATGTACTCCAGTCCGTACGGCTTGAGATGCCGGGCCGCGAACGCGGCGTTCGCGAGCACCTCTTCCTCCGACACCTGCGCCAGGGTATAGAACCAGCTGCACCAGCCGTCGATGCGCGACCCCTGGCGAGCCTCGTTGGTCCGCGCCACCGCCCCGGCGTACGCTTCGAGGGCGGCATACGGATTCGCGGCGACGCCGATCATGAATCGATTCGAGCCGATCGTGCTTCCCGCCTCGAGCACGATGCCGGGTGGGTAGACGGATTCGGCGATGACGGCTATCCGGTCGGGAGCCGGTCTCGAGATCAGCAGCGTCCCGAGAGATCGATCGTTCCCAAGATAGCCCAGGACGATACTCTCTGCGTCGTAGCCGCTGAACAAGCCGGCGTTCCACCAGCTGTGGATCGTTTCATTCGGCCCGTGGAACGGTCCGTTCGAGAGATCGATGCCTTTCTGCGACGACGACGCAATGCCGCCCTCCCGGTTGCCGAACGAGTGGATCATGCCGTCGTCGTAGTACATCTCGCCGTTCGTGATGCATTTCGTAACGCCCGGTGCGTGCAGGATCCCGCCCGCCGCGTCAGCGATGCGGAGAGGCTCGATGCCGTGGACGATCGCGTCCCGGTCAGAGACGTTGGTACAGTGCGTTTCGAGAACGATCGCGGGCAGATCGTCGTAGAGGGCGATATCGAGGTCGACCTGGATGCGGTCGTTGGCATCCCTGGACGTGACCGTCAGCCTGTCTCCCGATCCGAGCCGGTCCCGGAACCGGGATGACCGCACCGAATGGCGGAACGCGCCGATGTTCAACGCGTACGTATCGGACCTGAAATTGGCCGTCGTCGTGCCGTTCGTCACGAGGGGGGCGCCCCCGCTCCGCCGTATCACATAGGTCCCGCGATTGCTGTCGAAGAAGACGCGGAAATGCCGGTTCGCAATCCGGGCGTCTTTTTCGTTTTGCACCATCGCGCCGGCGGATGCGGGAACGGCAAGCGATACGCCGGCGAGCGACACGCTCCTCAGGAAATCGCGCCGGGTCAACGGATGACGGGACGGGTCGCTCGACACGGGAGGCTCGTCAGGCACGGCGATCGGCCGCGACCAGGTGGTCGAGGCTCAGCTTGCCCGCGCCCGTGAAGAAGAGGGCGAGGAGCATCACGAAGTAGGTGACGGCCCACTCCATGCCGTTGTTGGAGACGACGAAGCTGCCGGTCTCCGTCAGCCAGTCGTAGTTGCCGAAAGTCTGGAGCAGGTCGCGAGCGCGGTCGAGACGCTGCATTGCGCCTTCGATGTCTGCCGGCGGAAACGGGCTTTGCGGGTCCGCGATGGCTTGCCAGCCGTTCACGAAATGCACCTTGAGCGCGGCTACCGCCATCGTGACCATGAGCGGGATGCAGAACCAGCGCAGCGCCAGGCCGAGGAGCAGCGCGACCGAGCCCAGGAGCTCCGCGCAGACCGCGAGCCAGGCCATGACCGCGGGGAATGGCAGGCCCAGTCCCCATTCGTCGCTGCCGAACCAGGCGATCGTGGCATCCATCGCGACGAGCTTGTTGGTGCCGGCAACCCAGAACACGGGGACGAGGTAGAGGCGCAGCGCGAGCGGCCCGAGGAAATCGGCCTTGCGGCTCGCATCCAGCCAGGCCTGGAGCCGGTTCAGGACATCCGGCACGACGTGCTCCGGGTGCCGAGCAGGATGCCGCCGGCGCGCAGGTCTTCGAGCGCCTTCTGCCCGTGCCCGACGAGCACCTGCGGATCCGCGTAGCCGATCTCGCCCGCCAGGGCGAGCAGGAGCTCGCGGCCGCACCGGCCGGCGGCATTGTCCGCGATGCGCTCGAGCAGCGCCGCGGTGAGCGCGTTCAGCTCCATGAAGCCGAGCTCGTCGTCCGCTTTGCGGTAGACCACGAGGCAGGTCGGCTGCGGCCCGGGCGCCGCCGGCTGGAATTCCTTCGATATCCGGTGCACAGGGAACCGGTAGGACAACGGCCAGGCGAGCACCGATTTCACCGGCACGCCGGCCAACAGTTCGCCGGCCGGATCCACGGCGGAGAGGTCGTCGGTCTCCGTGGCGACGGACAGCGCGAGTTCCGCCCATTCGTAATGCGCGAGCTCGGCCGCAAACGGCGGCCACCCGTCCGGACGCGCCGCCAGGAAATCGACGAGCTCGCGCGGGACCTCGAGAAACCAGGGCGTGTGTGCCCGGTGGTGCACCATGAAATCCCTGACCAGCGCCCGCCAGCCAGCGTCACCGAGAACGTCGCGCAGCACCGGGAACGTACTGCGCAGAAGCGTGTTCAGGTTGTTGAAGAACAGCTCGCGGTAGACCGCCATCCGCCGATCCTCGACGCCGGGGGGCGCGGGCCGGTGCTCCGGATCGCGGATGTGCGCGGCGAAATCGAGCTGTTTCTGCTGGAACGCGCGCGGATCAGCCACCGCTCGCGACCTCCGGCGCCGAGGCCGCGGCGGCCTGCTGCAGCGATTGGATACGCCGCACCTCGGCGAGCAGCTCCTCGAGCGGCGGGAAGTTGAAGTCGCGCTCGAGCAGCGTCGGCACCGGCCCGAAGCGGCAGTATGCATGCGCGAGCAAGGACCATGCGGCTTCGCCGACCGGGCTCCCGTGCGTATCCACGCGCAGGTCTTCGGCCTCGACGTGATGCCCGGCGATGTGCAGGTAACGCACGCGCTCCACGGGCATCGCGTCGACGAACTCGCGCGCGTCGTAGCCGTGATTGATGGCGTTCACGACGACGTTGTTGACGTCGAGGAGCAGGTCGCAATCCGCTTCTTCGAGCACCGCGAGCGTGAAGGCGGTTTCCGAAAGCGATGTGTCGGTCGGCGCGTAGTAGGAAACGTTCTCGATGGCGATGCGCTGCCCGAGGATCTCCTGGACCCGCCTGATCCGGCCGGCGACCCAGGTCACCGCTTCGCCGGTGAACGGGATGGGCATCAGGTCATAGAGGTGCCCGTCATCCGAGCAGTAGCTCAGGTGCTCGGAATAGGATTGAATGCCGTGCTCGTCCATGAACCCCCTGACGTCGCGCAGGAGATTTTCGTCGAGCGGCGACGGGCCGCCGACGCTGAGCGACAGGCCATGGAGCAGGAAAGGCCAGCGCTCGGTGAAGAAGCGCAGCTTCCGGCCGAGCTTGCCGCCGACGCGGATCCAGTTCTCCGGGGCGATCTCCATGAAATCGACAGCGGCGGGCGGGCTCGCCAGCAGCGCGTCCATGAGCCCGCGACGCAGGCCGAGCCCCGCACCGGTGACAGCCGCTCGAGCGGAGTCGCTTCGGATCGCCGTATTTTCGCTGATCGCTGTGGGCACCGTGAGGATCAGACCGTCCGCAGAGCCCGAATGTTACGTTCCTACGCCAGCCTTTTCAGCTTTTCGAGGTAGGCCTGCTCGTCGGGAGCCGCGTTGGCGCGCTGCGCTTCCCACAGCGTCTCCGCAAGGCAGTCGATCGCGCGGTGCTCCGCCTCCAGGTGGTCCCCGACGCGCGCCGCAAGCCGGCCGAACGTCTCGCGGATACCGGGCGGCCGGTCGGTTGCGACCTGATCGCGCACGGCGAGGTGCAGCCCGAGGTGCAGGAACGGATTCGTTCGGCCCGCTTCGGGCGTGAAAGTACGGTCGAGGTCCTCGTCCAGCACGTCGTCCACGTATTCCGGGTGTTCCTCCATCACCGTGACGATCTGGGATTCGAGCGGGGAGAGCGGCTGGCTCGCCTGCGCCTTGCGCCAGGCGTCGACGTACATCTGCCGGAGCTCGCGCCTGTCCTGCCCGAAGATCACGTGACGGCCCGCTTTCTCCGAGGCGCGGGCGCGCCGCGTCTGGCGGTTTCCCCGGGCGGCGGCGTCTTCGGCCGGTACTCGCAAAGGTCGGCGATGAGGCAGCGCCAGCATTCCGGCCGCCGCGCCTTGCAGACGTAGCGGCCGTGCAGGATCAGCCAGTGGTGCGCATTCTTGCGAAATTCTTCCGGCGTGGTCTTCAGCAGCCGCTTCTCGACCTCGAGCGGGTTCTTGCCCTTCGCCAGTCCCGTGCGGTTTGCGACGCGGAAGATGTGCGTATCGACCGCGATGGTCGGCTCGCCGAAGGCCGTGTTCAGGATCACGTTCGCGGTCTTGCGGCCGACGCCGGGCAGCCGCTCGAGCGCATCGCGCGTCCGCGGGACCTCACCGCCGTGCTCGTCGACCAGGATACGGCAGGCCTTGAGAATGTTCTCCGCCTTGCTGTTGAAGAGCCCGATCGTGCGTATGTACTCCTTGAGCCCGTCGAGGCCGAGGTCGAGGATCGCCTGCGGCGTGTTGGCGACGGGAAACAGCTTCGCGGTCGCCTTGTTGACGCCGGCGTCGGTGGCCTGGGCCGAGAGCACCACGGCCACCAGCAGCTCGAACGGCGTGCGGTATTCGAGCTCCGTGTCGGGGTGCGGATTCGCCTTGCGGAAACGGCGAAAGATGGCGGTGCGCTTTTCAGTGTTCACGTTGCGGTCGCGCGCGATGCGCGCTCCTACAGGGACTGGCGGGCGATCGCGCCGACATGCTGCCTGCGGCGCCGGTCGAGCGCGTTCTTGCCTGCCACCGCGAGCGCCAGGCTGAAGAACGCGCCGGGCGGCAGGAGCGCGAGCAGGAAGCCGCCGTCCGCGATCACGAGACCGCGGAACGGCTCGCCGCCGAACAGGCTGTCGAGGTGCGCGAACACGGTGCCCGCGCCGATCAGCTCGCGGAAGGTGCCGATTGCGGTCAGGAGCAGCGCGAAGCCGAGCCCCATCGACAGCCCGTCGGCCACGCTCGGCAGCACGGGGTTGCGGGAAGCGAACACCTCGGCGCGCGCCACCACGGTGCAGTTGGTGACGATCAGCGGGATGAAGATGCCGAGCGAGCGGTCGAGTGCCGGGAAATACGCCTTGAACACCAGCTCGATGCAGGTGACGAGGCTCGCGATGATCAGCACGTACATCGGAATGCGGATCTCGCAGAGCAGCCAGCGGCGGCTCGCCGACACGAGCAGGTTGGATGCGCCGAGCACGAGCATGGTCGCAAGCCCGAGACTCAGGCCGTTGACGAGCGAGGTCGTGACCGCGAGCAGCGGGCAGAGGCCGAGCAGCTGCACGAGCCCCGGGTTGTCGTCCCACACGCCGGCCGCGAGGATGCCGGGCGTGGTGCCGCCGTTCGTCACTCCGCGCCTCCCTGGTCCTTGTCTGCGGGCCTGCTTTCCATCGCGAAGATCTCGTCCCGGTGGGCCTCGAAGTATATCAAGGTCTGGCGGACGGCCCGGACGACCGCGCGCGTCGTGATCGTCGCGCCGGTGATCTGGTCGAAGGCGCCGCCGTCGCGCTTCACCGCCCACTTGTTCCTCTCCGGCGCCTCGAGTGAAACGCCTTTGAACTGCTGCAGCCAGTCGGACTTGTCCGGTTCGATCCGGTCGCCGATGCCGGGCGTCTCGCGGTGCGCCAGCACGCGCACGCCGGAGAGCTCGCCCGAGTACCGGATGGCGATCATCAGCCGGATCGGACCCGCGTAGCCGCCGGGCTCGTCGACCACGAACACCGCCGCCACGGGACGACCGCCGGAGCGCACCGGGTAGACCGGGACGGGCCGGTTGCCGGGCAGCTCGTTCGGCGGCTGAACCATGATCTGCGATTCCAGGAGGTCGTTGTCATAGAGCAAATCGCCGAGCGAGGGCGTGAGCCGCTGCTCGAGCGCCGCCTGCTCGTTCGCGGCGATGCGCGGCGCCGTGAGATACCGGGTGAGTGCCACCAGTGCGCTGCAGACGGCAGCCAGCACCGCCAGTGTGAGCCCGGCGCGCCACGGTGACGGTTGCTCATTCCGCGGTTCCGCCATCAGGCCTTGTCCTTTTCGTGCTTCGAGTGGCCGATGATGCGCGGCCGGGTGAGGTGGTCGATCGCCGGCACCGCCATGTTCATGAGCAGGACGGCGAAGGCGACCCCGTCGGCGTAGCTGCCCCAGCGGCGGATCGCGTAGATCAAAATACCGATGCAGAAACCGTACACGAGCCGGCCGCGCGGGCTCGTCGCCGCCGTGACCGGATCGGTGGCGATGAAGAACGCGCACAGGATGGTGCCGCCGCTGAAGAGATGAAACCCGGGGCTCGCGTGCAGCCCGCTGCCGAGCACGTACAGGATGCCGGACGGGAGCAGCACGCCCGCCAGCACGCCCGCGGGGATCTGCCAGCGGATGACCTTGCGCAGCAGCAGCCAGCCGCCGCCGATCGCGACGAAATTGCCGATCCACTCCCAGCCGCGTCCGCCGAAATCGCCCATGAGCGGATTGTTGTGGATCTCGCGAAAGGTCTGCATGTTCTCAAAGCCGGTCTTCAGCGCGTCGAGCGGCGTCGCCCGGGTGATGGCGTCCACCGTCAGGTAATCGGGCAGGGTGCCGGTGAGCGTGTACTGCGCCGTCTCGTAGAACGTCAGGTAATGGTAGTCGAGGTCGCCGATGCGCGGTGCCGGCCAGAACGCCATGTAGGCGGGGAAGGCGACCAGCGCGACGACGTAGCCTGCCATCGCCGGGTTGAAGACGTTGTAGCCGATGCCGCCGTACAGGTGCTTGGCGACGACGACGGCGAACAGCGCGGCGGTCGCCGTCACCCACCACGGCGTGAGCGGTGGAAGCGAAAAGGTGAGCAGCGCCGCGGTGACCAGGGCACTGAAATCGAGCAGCGCATACTCGACGTCCTTGCCGCGCACGCGCCGCATGAACGCCTCGCCGGCCACGCAGAACAAGCTGGCGAAGAACAGGTTCAGGATGAAGCCACTGCCGAAATACCACACGTAGGCGAGGGCGGCCGGCACGAGCGCGTAGAGCACCTGGCGCATCGTGGAGCCCACGTCCGTCGGCGGCGTACCAAACGGCGATTCGCGGCGCTCGAATTCCAAGACTATTCGTCGCTTTTCTTGCTGCGGGCGCGATCGACCATGGCCCGGATGTCCTCCGGGCCGGCCTGGATCGCGGAGAGCTTCTGCTGCGCGAGGTCCTCGCGGCGCTTGCGCTGCTCGATCTCCAGGCGCTGGCTGCGCGATTCGAAGCGGCGCCGGGCACGCTCCGCGCGCTCTTTCTCCGCCGCGAGCTCCAGGATGCGGGCCTTCGACCGGCGGAAATATGAGACGAGCGGTATGTGGCTCGGGCAGACGAGGTCACAGCACCCGCATTCGATGCAGTCGCGCAGCCCGAGCTCGCGCAGGCGCTGCGGATTGTCCGCCAGGGTGTACCAGTAGAGCTCCTGCGGTTGCAGCACGACCGGGCACACCTCCGCGCACTCGCCGCAGCGTATGCAGGGTTTCTCGTCGCCGACCGGCACCGGGCGGGACAGCACCAGGATGCAGTTCGTCGCCTTGACCACCGGCACGCGGTCGGTCGTGACCGATTTCCCGGTCATCGGCCCGCCGACGATCAGGTGACTTGCCCGCTCCGCGTAACCGCCGGTGAATTCGATGACGTCGGCGATCGTCGTGCCGAGGCGCGCGCGCACGTTCATCGGATGGAGAACGCCGTCTCCCGTCACCGTCGTGATGCGCGAGATGAGCGGCTCACCGCGGCAGATCCAGCGCCATACCGCCGCGACGGTGCCGACGTTGTGCACCAGGCAGCCGACATCGGTGGGCAAGCCGCCGCTCGGCACCTCGGTGCGCCGCACGAGTTGCACCACCTGGTCCTCGCCGCCCGACGGATAGATCGACGGCACCTGCTTCAGGACGATGCGCTCATCGCCCAGCGCCGAAAGTGCATCCGCCATCGCGTGCAGCGCCTGCGGCTTGTCGCTCTCCAGCACGACCAGGCACTTGTCGATGCCGAGCGCGTGCAGCAGGATGCGCGCACCGCCCAGCACCTCTTCGGGGAGCTCACGCATCAGCATGTCGTCGCAGCTGATGCAGGGCTCGCATTCCACGCCGTTCACGATCAGCGTGTCGAGCGTCATGCTGCGCGCCTGCATGAGCTTCTGCGCCGTCGGGAACACCGCGCCGCCGAGCCCCACGATGCCGCCCTCGAGAATGCGCCGGAGCAGCGCGTCGGGCTGCATGCTCTCGTAGTCGACGGCCGCGGCGGCCAGGTCGACGGCTTCGTCCTTGCCGTCGCACTCGATGACGAGGCACGGCGCGTTCTCGCCGAAGCGCCGCGACACGGGCCATGACTGGAACGCCGCGACGGTGCCGGACGAGGACGCGTGCACGGGCGCGCTCAAGATGCCGTCGGCCGCGGCGACGAGCTGTCCTTTGAGAACGCGATCTCCGACGTCCACGACCGGCTGCGCCGGATCGCCGGAGTGCTGCGCGAGCGGCAGCACGAGGCGTTCGGGCACCGGCACTTCGCGGATCGGCTGCGCCGTCGACTGCGCCTTCTCGGCGGGCAGGCGCAGGCCGCCGTACCAGGGCCCGAGATCGTACGTGGCGGCGCCGTTCATGCCGACATGCGAATGCAGTCGACCGGGCAGCGCGGCACGCACAGCGCACAGCCGGTGCATTCGCGCGCGATGATCGTGTGCAGGTAGTGATGCGCCCCGACGATGGCGTCGACCGGACAGGCTTCGCGGCACCACGTGCAGCCGATACAGGCGGATTCGTCGATGACGGCGACACTGCCGGGCGGGGCGGCCGCGGGTTCGACGAGCGGCGCCGGCTCGCGATGCAGCAGCTCTGCAAGCCGCTCGACCGTGGCGGCGCCGCCGGGGGGGCACAGGTTGATCGGCGCGCCTTCATTCGCGATGGCGACCGCGTACGGCCGGCATCCGGCGTAGCCGCATTGCGCGCACTGCGTCTGCGGCAGCAGATCGTTGACGCGGTCGACCAGCGATTCCGTGGTACCGGGCAGGCGGCGCGAAGCGAACCCGAGCAGCAGCCCGGCAGCGAGTGCGATGCAGCTCATGATCAGCGTGGCGGTGAGGACGGCGGCCAGCATCGGTCAGGGTCGGGCCATTCCGGAAAATCCCATGAACGCGAGCGACATGATGCCCGCCGTCATCAGCGCGACGGCGGTGCCGCGGAACGGCGCGGGGATGTCCGCCGCCGCCAGCTTCTCGCGCACGGAGGCGAACAGGACGAGCACCAGCGCGAAACCCAGCGACGCGCCGAAACCGAACACGACGGATTCGACGAAGGTGTGGGCTTCCTGCACGTTGAGCAGCGCGACCCCGAGCACCGCGCAATTGGTAGCGATCAGGGGGATGTAGATGCCGAGCACCTGGTGCAGCAGCGGGCTCAGCCGGCGCACCATGGTTTCCGTGAACTGCACGCTCGCGGCGATCACGAGAATGAAAGCCAGGGTGCGAAGGTAGGCGAGGTCGAGCGGCTGCAGCACAAAGCGGTGCACGAGGAAGCTCATCGCCGAGGAGATCGTGAGGACGAAGCCGGTTGCCAGCGCCATGCCTAGCGCGGCATCGAGATTGCGCGAGACTCCCATGAACGGACACAGTCCGAGGAAGCGGGTCAACACAAAATTGTTGACCAGCACGGTCGCGACCAGGATCAGGAAGAGGTCCGTCATCTCGCTGCACCCATGGCAGGCTGTTTCGGCGAGGTGCGCCGGCGGCGCGGACTATTGTAGTGCCAACGGCCGCCAGCGTCGCCCCGACCGGGGCTACCCTACCCCGGCTGTCGCGACTGCAGGACGAGCTGCTCGATCTGCCGCGGCTGGAGGCGCGTGAGCAGGGGCTCGTAGGTCGCAATGGCGGCAGCGAGCCGCGGCGTCGAGGCGGAAGCCCAGCTCCAGGCTGATTCCCCGAAGAGGGCGCGCGAGTCCCGGGCGACCCGCGGCAGGACGGGCTCGAGCCAGACCATCAACGTGCGGAAGAGGTTCAGACCTTGCGTGCAGACCGCCTGCACCTCCGCCAGCCGGGCTTCGTCCTTCGCGAGCACCCACGGCTTCTTGTCCTCGATGTAGCGGTTCGCGCGATCGGCGAGCGCCATGATCGAGCGCATCGCCCGCGAGTATTCCCGCTGCTCGTACGCCGCGGCGATGTCCTCCGAGGCGGCGGCGAACTCGTCGAACAGCGCCGGGTCGTCCAGGCGATCGGCCAGCCGGCCGGCGAAGTGCCGCGTGATGAAGCCTGCGCAGCGGCTCGCGATGTTGACGAGCTTGCCGACGAGGTCGGCGTTCACGCGCGCGACGAAGTCGTCCAGGTTCAGGTCGATGTCGTCCATGCCTGGTCCCAGCTTGGCCGCGTAGTAATAGCGCAGGAAGCTCGGATCCAGGTGGTCGAGGTAGGTGCGGGCCTTGATGAAGGTGCCACGTGACTTCGACATCTTGGCGCCGTTCACCGTCAGGAAGCCGTGGGCGAACACGCTGTCCGGCTGCTTGAAGCCCGAGCCCTCGAGGACCGCCGGCCAGAACAGCGTATGGAAGTACACGATGTCCTTGCCGATGAAGTGGTACAGCTCGCTGGGCGCGCCCGGCAGCCAGTAGTCGTCGAAGTCGAGATCCTCGCGGCGACGCGTGAGGTGCAGGAAGCTCGCCATGTACCCGACCGGCGCGTCCAGCCAGACATAGAAGTACTTGTCTTCCGTGCCCGGGATGAGGAAGCCGAAGTAGGGTGCATCGCGGGAAATGTCCCAGTCCTCGAGTCCGGCGGTGAACCACTCCTCCAGCTTGCTCGTGATGTTGCGATGCAGGTTGGCGCGCTGCATCCAGGCCTTCAGGCTGTCCGCGAACGCGCTCAGCCGGAAAAACCAATGCTCGGATTCCTTCCACACCGGCGGCGTGTCCGAGAGCACCGACACGGGATCGATGAGATCACGCGGGGTGTAGGTGGCGCCGCAGTTCTCGCAGGCATCACCGTACTGGTCGGGCGTGCCGCAGCGCGGGCACGTGCCGCGCACGAAGCGATCGGGCAGGAACATGCCCTGCTGCTCGTCGTAGGCCTGCTCGATCATGCGCGTGTACACGTGGCCCGCGTCCTTCAGCGCACGGTAAATGCCTTCGACCAGCTGCTGGTTCTCCGGCGAGTGCGTCGTGTGGAAATTGTCGAACGCGACGTCGAACGCCTCGAGGTCCTCCAGCTGCTCCTTCGCCATGCGTGCGATCAGCGCCTCCGGCGTGACGTTCTCCTGGCGGGCCCGGAGCATGATCGGCGTGCCATGCGCGTCGCTCGCGCACACGTACGTGCAGAGGTGTCCGCGCAGCTTCTGGAAGCGCGCCCAGATGTCCGAATACAGGTACTCCACCATGTGGCCCAAATGGAGCGAGCCGTTGGCGTAGGGGAGGGCGCTCGTAACGAGGATTTTGCGGGGGGCGTCGGACATGTGCGGCGGGCGAGCCAAAGATGCCGATTATGCCATGCCCCACCCTCGAAACCGCGGGAACCGCCGCGGCGGCT
>DASVDF010000084.1:0-2914 GCA_036381215.1 Woeseiaceae bacterium
TCGACGAAAGGATGCGACAGCGGCACGTAAGGAACAGCCTTCACTTCCTCGACCTCGAGGATCCGCAAGTTGGCTTTCCAGCGGTGAAACTGCGGATTCCGGCCATGCCGGTCCAGCGTTCCGGTCCAAGCCGGGCCACCATTCCGGTCATGACGGGCCGGTGTGACGCGGTGGCGTGACTATCGGAGAGAAGCGCGTTGTCGTCAACGCGATTTTGGTTTCGAGGAGGCGTTGGCGGCGGCGGCCGTGGAGCCCCGGCGCTTGCGCATTGACTCGCCCTTGAGCACGAGCCGGTAGCTGTTGTGGACGAGCCGATCGAGGATCGCGTCGGCGACGGTGCGATCGCCGAGATACGCGTGCCATTGATCGACGGGCAGCTGGCTCGTGATCAACGTTGAGCGGCGGTCGTAGCGGTCGTCGAGGATCTCCAGCAGATCACGGACCGTTTCGTCGGCGAGCGGCGCGAGCCCAAAATCATCGATGACGATCAGATCGACTTTGGCGAGCTGCCGATAGAGGGCGGAGCGCTTTTGCATGGCGGCGTGTCGGGCGATTTCTTCGATGAGCCGCGGGAGTCGGAAGCAGCGGACGGAGAAGTCCGCGCGACACGCGGCGTGCGCGAGCGCCGCGGCGATGAAGCTCTTGCCGACGCCGGTGGGGCCGGTGATGAGCGCGTTCAAGTGCTCGCGGATCCACGCGAGGTCGGTGAGCTGCGCGAGTTGTCCCGGGTCGATGCCGCGGGCGGTGCGCGTGTCGAGGTCTTCGACGCAGGCTTGCACGGGCAACTTCGCCCAGCGCAGTCGCTGCGCAAGGCGGGCGTTGCCGCGCTCGAGGATCTCTTGCTCGAGCATGAGCGCGAGTCGATCTTCGAACGATCGACGGTGGAGGTCGGGGGACGCGAGTTGTTGTTCGAGAGAGGCGGCCATGCCGCGTAAGCGCAAGGTCGTGAGTCGTTCGATCAATGGTGCAGAGAGCATAGGGTCGTTACTCCTTAGCGGTTGAGGTCACTGGAAGTACTCGGGCCCGCGCACGTTGTCGTGCGCGAGGTCGAGCGAGGGACGCGACGCGGGCGGTGCCGGTGATTGGATCAAGGCGCGCACGGTGCGGTAGCTGTAGCTCTGAAGCGTGAGCGCGCGCTCGCAGGCGCGCTCGAGTTGTTCGGGCGAGAAGTCGACGGCCAGTCGCAGGATGCCCTGGGCGCCGCGCAGCGTCTCTTCGGGATGTTTACGCAGCGCAGTCTGGCGGCGCAGCACCTCGACAGCGGCCGGCCCGACCGTCGCCGCACGTTCGAGCAGGCGCGTGAACGTCTGCTCGATCACGGCGACGTGGCGCTGTGGCCGGTGCGCCTCGTGCGTGCGGCGCCGGCCGCGCTCTTCGGCTCTCACGTGCGCCGCAACGCACTCGCCGGCGTGGAAGATCTCGACACTGCTCGCGCTCAAGCGGACGTCGACCTGCTCGCCGATCAGCCGGTACGGTACGGAGTAGTAGGCGCGTCCGACCTGGACGTGATAGTCGGGATGTACCTTGGCGCGGCGCCATTCGGCGAACTCGTAGCGCTGCGCGGGCAGCGGCCGCAACACTGGCTGATCGAGCGTGAGGAAGCGCGAGCGGCGACATCCTTCGAGCTTCTTGAACGGGCGGTTGTTCAGCTGCTCGAGAAGCTCGGCGATCGCCGCGTTGAGCTCGCCGAGGGAGAAGAACGTCCGATGACGCAAGCGCGCGAGGATCCACCGCTCGACGAGCAGCACGCCGACCTCGACCTTCGCCTTGTCGCGCGGCTTGCGCACCCGCGCCGGCAGGATCGCAACGCCGTAGTGCTCGGCGAAGTCGTGATAGCTCGGGTTGAGCTCCGGCTCATAGCGGTGCGCCCGGCTCACGGCGCTGCGCAAATTGTCGGGGACGACCGCCGCCGGAACGCCGCCGATGTACTCCAGCGCTCGCACATGGCTCCCGAGCCAGTCCGGGATCTTCTGCGTCCACGTCGCCTCGGCGTACGTGTAGTTCGAGCAGCCGAGCACCGCGACGAAGATCTGCGCTTCGCCGATCTCGCCCGTGTGCCGGTCCGTGATCGGCACGGTCTGTCCGGCATAGTCCACGAACAGCTTCTCGCCCGGCGCGTGCTCGGTGCGCAGCACGAGCTCCTGCTTGCCGAGCCAGCGACGGTACTGCTCGCAGAAGACGCTGTATTGCCAGCCGCCGGGATGTGCCGCCTTGTACTCCTCCCACAGCAGCAGCCGCGTCACGCCGCGGCGCGATAGCTCTTGATGGATGTGGGAGAAGTCCGGCGCGGGCCGAATCGAGGCCGGAATCTGCCGGCGGTACAGCCGCTCGTGCAGCGCTTGCTCATCCAGCGTCTCATCAAGCGGCCACACGAGCCCGGCTTCGCGCGCTCGACGTAGACACTCCTGCACCGTCGAGCGTGAACTGCCGACGGCCGCGGCGATCCGCCGGTCGCCGTGCCCCGCGGCCTTCAGCCGCAATACCTCACGAATCTTGCGCACGGGTAACCTCGCTTGCGCCACCGCCGCTCCTTCCAAAAAAGGAGCCACGGTAGCGCGGTTCACCCGCGTCACTGGCTACAAGAACACGCCCCTCAGGGGGTGGCCCGGCATGGCCGGAACGGTGGCCCGGCATGCTCCGGAATCATGGACCGGCATGGCCCGGAACTGGTGGCCGGCATGGGCCGGAATCCGCACCCTCTGCGATCTCGGCTTCCGTTGCGGCGGTGACCAACGGCCCGATCAACCGGTCCAGCTCGGTTCCGGTGCGAGCCTCGAGCCGCCGCTCCCCCGGTGCACGAGCAGCAAGGGTGGGCTCGTAGAACAATACGCCCATGCTGTTTACGTAGAGGTTGACGCCTTCGATGTTCAGGAACCCCTTGGCGAGATGGTATTGGTCGTCGATGCTCACATCG
>DASVDF010000085.1:0-45204 GCA_036381215.1 Woeseiaceae bacterium
GCCAGCTTTCGGTCTGCCGTGGCGGTCCAGGCCATCACCATCTCCAGCGACCTTAAAAGTCGCGTACAGGGATCTGATGCCGCTTGGTTGCACCCGAACGAGAAGCCCCGTCCCGGTGTGTCCGGGATAGCCGTCGGCCACCTCGTAAGGAGTGTCAGTCGGCGGCAGCGATGCCAACGCCGCGTCTGTAAGAGGTTGCTTGCGATTGCTCCGTTTCTGCACCATGGAAGAGCCTCCAGAAGAGCCTTCCGGTTACTCTGTCCCAGAGGGTGCACTACGGCAAGGACGGTGTTAACGCTTTCTCATTCAGGCGCTTGGGGTAGCGGGGGCTGGGGGTGCGGGAGGTTGGAGAGGGTGCAGGCACTTCGGCTTGGGAAGCTAATGTTCTACCATTGAACTACACCCGCCGTGCCCTCCGGCACCGCGCAGCCGCCAGGGGCTTCGCGAGGCACTCGCCGCAGGAGCGGGTAGTCTAGCAGGCTCTCCCGCTGACCGGGTAGGAGCGCGCATTGCGCTCGTCCCGTGGAATCCGCCGCATGAGCTGCGGGCTCAGAGTGCTTCGGCGCTCAGGTTGAGCAGCGCCGGGACGTCGCTCGGCTTGTACAGTCCGATCTGCCGCAGGTTCACCGGCTCGATAGGCTGCGCCGTCAGGACGAAGCGGTCCTTGCCGCGCAGGAACTCGACGTACGGATCCATCACGTACTCGTCGAACACGATGCCGTTGGAGCTCGCCACCGTCTGGAACGCGTCGCGGCGTGCGGCGATCACGGCATCCTCGGTCAAATCCTGCTGTGTGCACAGCTGCATCACGCGCTCTTCCAGCGACCGGTCGAGGTACTCGAGCCGCCCGTTCACGAGACGTGGCTCGTAGGCGCCGATCGCCAACGATTGCGGGGTCGGCACGCCCTCGAACGTCAGCGTGACGGCGACGTCGTACATCTCCGCGACGTTCGTCGTGAAGTCCACGATGAAGTGCCGGTCTTCGAGACGATAGCCTGCGGAGGCGTCGACCACGATGCTGCTGTAGCCGAGCTGCTGCAGCATGGCCGGGGAAAAGCCGTACTTGCCCACGCACTCCGGGGAACTGTCGGCGATGTCCTGCGCCGCGAGCTGCGCGCGCCGTGCCTCCGCGACCGCGGCGAGATAGTCCGCCGTCACTGGCATCGTCAGGCCGCGGAACGCTACCGCGAAGCTCTCCGGCGGCTCGAAGTCGCCGCTGCCGAGCCTGGTGAGCCCGAGCAGCTGGAAAAAGCCCGGCGTAATGACCCGGACGCTGTCGATGTGCAGGGGATCCGCGAAGGCAGGCACTCGCACCGTCACGCCGTCGATGCCGAGCTCGCCGGAGAACGTGGAGCTCACGCCTGCGTAGCTGATATCGGCCATCGGCTGCGCCGCGGCGATGAGCTTGTCGAGATTCCGCGTGACCTTGTCGTGCAGGTAGAACTTCGAGCCGAAGTAACCCAGCACCGCGACGACACAGGCGAGGATCAGGGCATTGCGCATGGCGGCTCCCGTGAAGCAGCGCACAAAACCGCCCCATTTTGGTCAGGCAGGCGCCGCCGGGCCACCCAGCGCGTCACAGATCGCGGCGCAGGAACGCCTATTGCGCGCGACCGAATCGTGGCACGCCACGGCTCCGCCCTGTCTTCGATAGTGCCGTGGGTGAACGATGCTGACGTGCCAGCGTGCCTTCGTTCCTGTCACGTGCCTTCGTTCGGTCGCGCGTACGGCGGGCTCCTGCGGTTCCGTGCCGGGCCGTAGCGCGTCAGGCGCGCTCCAGGGCCTGTTCGAGATCGGCGATCAGGTCGCGCGTCGACTCGATGCCGATGGAGAGACGCAGCAGGTCGGGCGGGATCGGGCTTTCCGGACCCTCGATCGTGTAGCGGTGCTCGATGAGGCTCTCGGTGCCGCCGAGCGAGGTCGCGCGGATGAACACGCGGCACGCATTCGCGACGGCGAGCGCGGCTTCGGGCCCGCCCTTCACCCGCAATGACAGCATGCCGCCGTACCCGCCGTGCATCTGCCGCGCCGCCACGCCGTGCCCCGGATGCGAGGCGAGCCCGGGGTACAGCACGCGCTCGATGCGCGGGTGATCCTCGAAGCGACGGGCGATGGCAAGCGCCGACGCACTCGCCGCCGCAACCCGCACGAACAGCGTGCGCATGCCCCGTTGCAGCAGCCACGCCTCGAACGTGCCGGGGATCGCGCCGGCCTCCGCGCGCTGCTCGCAGATGCGCTGCCACCAGTCGTCCTCGTGTGCGGTCACCAGCGCGCCCGCGACGACGTCGGCGTGGCCGTTCAGGTATTTGGTTGCGGAATGCATCACGAGATCCGCTCCCAGCTCGAGCGGTCGCGTATGCACCGGCGTCGCCACCGTCGAATCGACGGCCAGCTTCGCGCCGCGCGCGTGCGCGACGTCCGCCGCGCGCGCGATGTCGATCACGTCCCAGGTCGGATTACAGGGCGTCTCGATCCACACGAGGCGCGTGTTGTTGCCCTGCGCCACCGCCCGCGCGAGCGCGTCCGGATCGGCCGCGTCGAACAGCGCCACGTCGATTCCCCATTGCGCGGAAAACCTGAGCAGCCAGTTGCGCAGCCCCCAGTACATCACGCGGGGCGCCACGATCCGCTCGCCCGGCGCCAGCGTCTGGACGACGGCCGTCGCGGCCGCCATTCCCGAGGCGAACAGGCGCGCCGCCTTGCCGTGCTCGAGGTGCGCGAGCAGGTGCTCGGCCGGTTCGAACGTCGGGTTGTGGTCGCGTGCGTAGCTGCGGGAGCCGGACAGGAGCGCGTAATGCGTATCGCGTGCAAAGGTGGTCGAGGGCGTGAGCGGAGGGACCACGCTGCCGTCGGCCTCGCTCGCCTGTGTCCCCTGCGCCGCCAGGGTTTCCGGATCGACCCGCCGTTCCTCTTTCATGTCCATCCGCATGACCGCAAAGATGCAGACGGTAGCACCGCCCGAGCGGGCGGTGCCATTGCTCACGGGGGCTCGCGAGCGAAACAGCGACGCTGCCGGTCAGGCGTGCGCGACGCGCGCCGCCTCCGGCACCACGTCGAGCAGCACGTAACGGATCAGCACCTCGTAGCTCTGGCGCTCCATCCGCAGGCCGTTCGGCAGCTCGAGCGTGTGGATCGGCCGGTCCTCGACGTCGCGGATTTCCTGCAGGAGCCGCGGCCCCTCGCGATACACCTGGTAGCGAACGTCCTGCCGCTGGCCGAATTTCAGCACCACCGTCGTGTCCGTCCAGTCCTGGATGACTTCCTTGCCCATGGCAGTCTCTCCCGAAGACGCTTTGGCCAGGGAGATTGCAAGCGCCGTGCCAGCTCGAATTCACGCGAGTATCAGATCGTAACTCTCGGTTCATATGGAGAAACCCCAGCCCCGTCCAATGCTCCGATCGGGTGCTTCCGGGTTACGCTGGGTGTCAGGTTCTGACCCCGGTTTCAGGCAATTTGCGACAGCCACTGAACATAACGCCGCGCGAGCCGGCCGCACGCGGACGGCGCGTCCGCGCCCGGAGTCAGGATTGCGGCACGCCCGCCGCGCCGCGCCGGCTGCTGCGCCAGGCGTCGGTGCTGAACAGGAAAACTGCGACCCAGATGAGCGCGAAGCAGAGCGCATGCGCGGGCGTCAGCACCTCCCCGTAGGCGAGCCCCATCAGGAACTGCAGCGTCGGTGCGATGAACTGCATGATGCCGATGGTCGACAGCGGCAGGCGGCGCGCGGCGAGCGCGAAGAACAGGAGCGGCAGCGCCGTCAGGGGTCCGGCCAGGATGAGCAGCCCGGAGAGCCCGGGCCGCGCGGGGCCGAACACGGCGTCGCCCGTGACGATGATCCATGCGAGCCAGCCGGCCGCGAGCGGCAGCAGGATCACCGTCTCGACGAAGAGTCCCGGCATGCCGCCGACGTCGACGCGGCTCCTGATCACCCCGTAGATCGTGAACGAGGTCGCGAGCACGAGCGCGATCCATGGAAACTCGCCGCCGCTGAACGTGAGCACCGCCACGCCCGCCGCGGCGAGCAGCACGGCGGCCGTCTGGAATCGGCTGAGCCGTTCGTGCAGGAACCAGACGCCGATGACGACGTACATGAGCGGGTTGATGTAATAGCCGAGGCTCGCCTGGAAAATCTGACCGTGCTGCACGGCGACGATGTAGCCGAACCAGTTGATGGCGATGAAGATCGCGGCGAGCACGAGCAAGGCGTAGGTGCGGCGGTGCGCCATGGCCCGCCGCACATCCGGCCACTGCCCCCGCAGGTGCACAATCAGCGCGCCGAAAGGCACGGCCCAGAACACGCGATGCGCCAGCACCTCTAGCGCCGGCACCATTGCGACGATCTTGAAGTAGACCGGCATGAACCCCCACCACGTATAGGCGAGCAGGGCTGACAGGAAACCGTTGCGCGCACGGTCCTCGTGCCGCTCGCCCTGTGTCGTGGTCGTGGCGGAGCTCATTGGCCGATCGGCGGCGGGCGCGCGCGGCCGGGGTGGCCGGCGCGCGGCAGGCGAGCGCCTTATCCCCTCTCCCCGAGATAATCCCGCTTGCCGATCGCGATCCCGTTGTGACGCAGGATGTCGTATGCCGTCGTCACGTGGAAATAGAAGTTCGGCAGCACGAAGCCGAGGATGTAGTCGCGGCCCGTAAAGTTCAGCGTCGTGTTCGGCAGCTTCATCTCGATCGGTCGTTCTTCCGCGCCCTCGAACTGCTCCGGCGCGAACGTCGCCAGGAAATCGGTCGCCTTGCGAATGCGCTGATGGAGCTCCTCGAACGTCGCTTCATCGTCCGGCCAGCGCGGCAGCTCCGTGCCGGAGAGCCGTGCGGCCGCGCCCTTCGCGGTGTCGGTCGCGATGCGGATCTGCGCGACGAAGGGCAGCATGTCGGGGTAGAGCCTGGCCTGGATCAGCACCGGTGGATCGATGTTGCGTGCCGCCGCATGCTCCTCGGCCCGGGTCACGATGCGGTCGAGGTTGTGCAGCATGCGCGACAGCTGCGTGATCGTCAGGTCATAAACGGAAATGGCCATGAACTCTCCTTGTGATTGCAGAAGGGGGAGCCGCGCGGCGCCGCATATACGTGCCGACACAACCGCGCGCCGGTACGACGCCCCTCGTCTCGTCGAAAAGGCTTGCCCGGGTGCCGGGCAGAGGCGGCCTAGTGTAGACCGGCTGCCGTCCGGACGCAGCGGTTTCGCCGCGCCCGACACGAGCACGCGAGGAATGGGAACATAGCGGGAAGCGGCCGGCGCCAGGCCGGCCGCTCCCGTCAGCGGCTCACTGCACGGCGCAGGCCCTGATCGCCTCGGCCTCACCGCCGTCGATGATGCCCTCCGCGAGCATGTCGCTCGTGAGTTGCCGGATGCAGCCCTGGAACTGACGCTGATCCGGATCCACGAGCGGCGACAGGCACGCGGCAACGACGTCCGCGACGTAGCATCCGCCGGCCACGCCACCCTGCCTGGCCGAGCGCGGCGCGGGCAGCACGCCCGGCTTCGGCATGACGACGTACTCGCCCTTCCGGTTCTCCACGCCGCTGTCGCAGCCGTTCACGATCACCGTCGGGCGGTCGTCGGAGTTGATCGGGCAACTCACCGCGCCGTCCCAGCCGATGTCGTCCAGCAGCTCGTCCGTGAGATCGACATCGCCGTCGTTGACGTCCACGTTGGTGTTGAACGGCTCCATCAGCACGTTCGGGAACGCGGAGGTATCGTAGTGCGACACGGAGGAGCCGGGTGCGACCGCGGCGGGTGCGTACAGCTTGACCCGCCCGGCCGGATCGGTGCCGGCGAGGCTGCCGTCCGCCGCCGGCGCACCGATGTCCACCGCCACGCCGGCGAAGCTGCGCAGCAGCTGGCCGCCTTGCTGCGTGACGCTGACGGTGGTAATGCCGACGTTGCCGCTGCCGCCGAGGCCGGGCGGTGTAGCGTCCGCCACGTTATTGGCAATGATGACGGCGATCGCTCCCGCGGCCTCCGCATTCTGCGCCTTCTGCACGAAGGTGCACGTCCCACGGTCGATGAGCGCGATCCGGCCGGCAGTGAACGCGACCAGCGGTTCGCATCCGTCCGCGGCATTGTCCGTCCCGTCGTTGACGAGCTCGACCGCGCCCTGGATGCCGGCCGCCGGCAATGCGGGTCCGAACGACGCGGTGCCGAACGGCAGCTCGGCACCGGCGATGTCCGGTGGCGCCGTGACGAGTATGACCCGCTCGGGGCCGAGCACGCCCGGGGCCTCCGCCGTCACCGCGGGTCCGTTCCACACGAGATGTGGGCCGTTGGCGCCGGAGAACAGGCGCTCGAAATCGATCATCTGGTCCCAGCGCTTGCCGATCACGTTGTCTCCGAGAAACCGGCTCCACTGGTCCGGCAAACCGAGGAACAGCTCCCCGGTCGATTCATCGGCGAACGTCTGGAAACCGAGCCCGTGACCGACTTCGTGCGTGAGCACGGCGACGAAGTCGATTGCCCCCGGCGGCGGATCGTTCTCGAAGCCGTAATACCACGCGGTATTTTCGAGGCACCCCGGCTTCCCGAGGTTCGCATTGAAGAAGCTGACGATCTCGTCGTTGAACGGCGGCTGGAGCAGACCCGGATCCGGCGTGCTGCCGTTCAGATCGGCGCCCACGAGATTGTTGGCCAGCGCTCCGGCATACCAGGTCTCGGGAAACGAAGGTCCCGGAAAATCGCTGAACACGTTGATGGCGCCGGCCGCGCCCAGCGTGCCGCCCGTGGCCGTGCAGCTCAATGCGGCGAAGGATGCCTGCAGGACGATCTGCGTGTTGATGTCGAGATTGGCATCCCAGATCGCCACGACGTGCTTGAAGGCCTCGAGCCGTTGCTCGCCGACGGTGCGCCCGCGATTGCCGTCGATCGGCCGCGCACGCGTGGGGTCGCTGAAGCCGATGGACGGATCCGGATCCACGACGTTGATGGTGAAATTGCCGACGACCACGGGTCCGTTGTCCGCCATGGCGGCGCCGAGAGGCACAGAGGCGAGGAGCAGGCAGACGCCCGCAAGAGAAATTCCGCGTGGCATGTCACTTCTCCGGCAGCTCGTTGGCGGTCCGGGCCGGGACGCTCGGGTCACCGTCCGGGGTGGTATGGCCGATCGCAATCGTGCCGTCTTCGTTCTCGACCGCGTACAAAAGCGAGATCCGGCTCGTCGCGACGGTGGCCGCCACGGCGCCGCTCGGCAGCGTGCGGACATTCGGCCGGCCGCTGAACGGCCCGGCCAGCCGGTCCAGGTCACGCCGGAAAGCCTGGGCGGCGGCCCGCGCTTCCGCAGCCGTCGGATTGCGCGGATTACCGCGCTCGTCGGTGAAGTGCAGGTTCGCGGCGACGCCGCCCGCGCTCGCGGCGGGCGCCGGGCGAATTCCGGGCGGTGTGGTGTTCGCGACATCGCCCGGTGCGAGCGACGTGTGCAGCGCGGCAGCGGTGACGCCCGTCGCAGCGAGCACGATGCATGCTGATCTGGTGCTGACTCTCATTTGGTTGCCCTCTTTCGTTGTCCTCGTTTTGTGAGCTCTCGAACGTGCCGGCGTCCTGCCGCGCGGCGGCCGGTCACGATGCAACCGTCGCGCATCCCGCGGACAACAGGCGCCCGCGGGCGGTCCGTCGAGATGACGTACAACCCGGATGTAAGAGTGAAGGGGTCGCGATCCGCGGTCGCCAAATCGGAGTTCGGCGATGCCCCGGCGTGCGGCCAGCGCCGGCGGGCAGCGCCTGCCAGAAGTCTAGCAGAGCGTCTGGTCGTTGCCCGGGGTGCAGCATTTCTGCGCACGGCGACGGCCTGCGCGGCCTTCCGATTTCTTCATCAGGACGGCCCGGCCGCGTCCACGGGCTCCGCGTGCTCCAGCGCCTCAGCGGCCGCGAGCCACTCGGCTTCGCAACGAGCGAGCTCCCGGGCGTTCTGCGCCTGCTCCGCGACCAGCGACGCGAGCTTCCCGCGCCCGCCATCCTCATAGAGACCGGCGTCGGCGAGCTGCGCCTCGATCTCGCGGCGTTGCGCTTCAAGACACGCGAGCTTCCTCTCCGATTCCGCCAGGCGCCGGCGCAACGGCGAGAGTCGCCGACGCAGCTCCGCGCCGTCTCGGCGGCGGCGCTTCTCCGCGGCCGCGCTCCGCACGCGCGCCCCGTCCTGCGTCCGCGGCGCCCGCTCGCGATTCGCGAGCCAGGCCGGGTACTCGTCGAGGCTGCCGTCGAATTCCTGCACGCGGCCATCGTATACGAGCAGCAGCCGATCGGTGGTGAGGCGCAGCAGGTGCCGGTCGTGCGACACGATCACCATTGCCCCGGCAAAGTCCTGCAACGCCTCGGCGAGCGCCTCGCGCATGTCGAGGTCCAGGTGGTTGGTCGGCTCGTCGAGCAGCAGCAGGTTCGGGCGCTGATAGACCAGCAAGGCGAGCGCGAGGCGTGATTTCTCGCCGCCGGAAAACGGCGCCGTCGGCCGGAACACCGCATCGCCCGTGAAGCCGAACCCGCCGAGCCAGGTCCTGAGCTCCGCCTCCGGCGCCTGCGGATCGATGGCCTGCAAATGCTCGAGCACGCTCCGCTCCGGAGCGAGCTGCTCGAGCTGGTGCTGGGCGAAATACCCGATTCGCAGGTCACGCGCCGCCTCGCGCTCGCCCTGGCCCGGCGCCAGTTGCCCTGCCAGCAGCTTGATGAGCGTCGATTTGCCGGCGCCGTTGGGCCCGAGCAGTCCCAGGCGATCGCCGGGCGCCAGTCCCAGCGTGATGGACGCCAGCACGTCCTCACCGCCGTAGCCGACCGCTGCTTTGTGCAGTGTGAGCAGCGGGTTCGGCGTCTTTTCCGGCGGACGCAGCGCAAAGTGAAAGGGCGAATCGACGTGCGCGGGCAGGATCGTCTCCATGCGTTCGAGCGCCTTGAGCCGGCTCTGCGCCTGCCGCGCCTTGCTCGCTTTCGCGCGGAACCGGTCGACAAACGCGCGGATGCGCGTGATCTCGCGCTGCTGCTTCTCGAACTGCACCTGCTGCCGCGACAGCGCTTCGGCACGCTGCCGCTCGAACGACGAATAGTTGCCGATGTACAGCGTCGCCCGGCGATGTTCGAGATGCACGATGCGATCCGTCACGGCATCGAGAAAATCGCGATCGTGCGACACAAGCAGCAGCGTGCCCGGGTAGGCTCGCAGCCATCCTTCGAGCCAGATGACCGCATCGAGATCGAGGTGGTTCGTCGGCTCGTCGAGCAGCAGCAGCGACGAGCGACACATGAGCGCGCGTGCGAGATTGAGGCGCACGCGCCAGCCGCCCGAGAACGCGTCGACCGGGCGGGCCTCGTCTGCCGGGGCGAAGCCGAGACCGTGCAACAACCGTCCCGCGCGGCTCTCCGCGGTATAGCCGCCGATGTTCTCCAGCTCGCCGTGCAGCCGCGCGAGCTCGGCGCCGTCGCCGCGCGCCTCCGCGTCGGCCAGCTGCGCCTGCACGCGGCGCAGCCCCGAGTCGCCGTCCAGCACGTATTCAATCGCCGGCCACGGATCGGCCGGTGTTTCCTGCGCCACGTGTGCGACCACCCAGTCGCGCGGCAACTCGACTTCGCCCGCGTCCGGCCCGATCTCCCCGAGAATGAGGGAAAACAGGCTGGATTTGCCGCTCCCGTTAGCACCGGTCACGCCCGCCTTCCGGCCGGGATGGATCGCGAGATCGACCTGCTCGAGCAGCAACTCCGGGCCGCGCCGCAACGAGACGTTCCTGAGCTTCAACATGCTGCGCAATTGTAGGGCAAAACGGTGTGCGCCTTGCCGCCGCGGCATTCCAGATCGTGCGGTCGATCCGGCAAGTCGTGGCCGAAAACGATAAAATTGGCCGCTCACCACGAAAAAAAGGCATTTCATGGTCAAGCCCGTCAACCACGCAGTCGGTGGCGATCACCTCGCGCGCCTGCACGCGATCCGGCGTTTTCCCGGAGCCGTGGCCACGCAGGGCATCCCGGACGACACGATCGCGGCATTCCTCGCGCACGACCCCGCGCTCGCCGTCGCGATCGAGCGTGCCGAGGAAGAGCTCTGCCGTTACGAGGAGACGGCACCCGCCCTGCTCTCCCTGGATGAGGCCGAGCAGGTGCGACGCGTGCAGGCGGGCTTCATCAACTTCTACGCGCCGGATGCCGTCAATCCGTACGTGACGCTGGCGGCGCAAGGGCCGTGGATCATCACCCTGAAAGGCGCGGTGGTGTACGACTGCGGCGGCTACGGCATGCTCGGGCTCGGTCACGCTCCCGAAGCGGTGCTCGACGCGATGAACCGGCCGCACGTCATGGCCAACATCATGACGCCGAACATCAGCCAGATGCGCTTCGTCGAGCGGCTGGTGCAGGAGATCGGGCACACGCGCGGCGGCTCGCCGTTCAAGCACTTCATGTGCCTGAACAGCGGTTCCGAGGCCGTGTCGGTGGCTTCGCGGGTCGCCGACATCGCCACGAAAGAGCTGACGGATCCCGGCGGCCGCTACGCGGGCCGCGAGGTGCGCGGCCTCACGATGCGAGGCAGTTTCCACGGCCGCACGGATCGCCCGGCTCGGTATTCGCATTCGACGCAGAACAGCTATCGCAAGTACCTCGCGTCGTATCGCGAGACGGATTACCTGCTCACGGTGCGCCAGAACGACATTGCCGATCTCGAACGCGTCTTCGCCGGAGCCGAGCGCGAAAACGTGTTCATAGAAGCATTCTTCATGGAACCCGTGATGGGCGAAGGCAATCCCGGCCAGGCCGTCACGCCCGAGTTCTATCGCCGCGCGCGCGAGCTCACCGAGGAGCACGGCACGCTGCTGCTCGTCGATTCCATCCAGGCCGGTCTGCGCGCGCACGGCGTGCTGTCGATCGTCGATTACCCGGGCTTCCGCGACCTGCCGCCGCCGGACATGGAGACGTATTCGAAAGCGCTGAATGCGGGCCAATACCCGCTTTCCGTGCTCGCCCTGCACGGCCGCGCGGCGAGCCTGTACCGCCACGGCGTGTACGGCAATACGATGACCAGCAACCCGCGCGCGATGGATGTCGCCGTGAGCGTACTCGACAGCATCACGCCGGCGGTCCGCGAGAACATCCGCGAGCGCGGACGGCAGCTGGTTGCGGGGCTCGAGCGCGTCGCCGCCGAGCTCGGCGATGCCATCACCCGCGTGCAGGGCACCGGGCTCTTGCTGAGCTGCGAGCTGAACGGGCGCTACAAGTGCTTTGGTGCCGGCAGCACCGAGGATTGGCTGCGGCGCCACGGGCTCGGCGTGATCCACGGCGGCGTCAATTCATTGCGCTACACGCCGTGGTTCCTGATGAGCGAGCCCGAGGTGGCCCTGGTCGTCGACCTGACGCGCCGCGCGCTGATCGAGGGCCCGCGCCTGTAGGAGCGCGCATCGCGCGCGACCGCGATCGGTTGCGAAGCTCGGCCGGTCGGGCGCGGCCCATCCCCGTTCGCGCGCGATGCGCGCTCCTACGGGGCGGCGGCGCGCGTCGCGTAGCTTTCCGGGAGCTCCATGCCGAGCGCACGCACCAGGAACGCCCACTGGTCCGCGTACGCTTCGATCAGCTTGCCGGTGGGCGTGCCCGCACCGTGACCGGCGCGGGTTTCGATCCGGATCAGCACGGGGTCGGGCCCCGCCTGCGCCGCCTGCAACGCGGCCGCGTACTTGAAGCTGTGCGCCGGCACGACCCGGTCGTCGTGATCGGCTGTCGTCACCAGGACGGCGGGGTATTTCGTACCCGGGCGGACGTTCTGGTAGGGCGAGTACGCGAGCAGCGCGCGGAATTCCTCCGGGTCGCTCTTCGAGCCGTAATCGTCGACCCAGTAGCGGCCGGCGGTGAAGTCCTCGAAACGCAGCATGTCCATCACGCCGGCCGCCGCGATGACGGCGCCGAAGAGCTCCGGGCGCTGGTTCGTGACGGCTCCCATCAGCAAGCCGCCGTTGCTGCCGCCCATGATCGCCAGGCGATCGGGATTGGTATAGCCCGCGTCGATCAGGTACTCGGCGGCCGCGATGAAATCGTCGAACACGTTTTGCTTGTGGAGGCGCGTGCCCGCCTTGTGCCACTGCTCGCCGTACTCTCCTCCACCGCGGATGTTCGCGACGGCATACACGCCCCCCATTTCCATCCACGCAAGACGTGTGACGGAGAACGAGGGCGTGAGTGAGATGTCGAAGCCGCCGTAGCCGTAGAGCAGCGTCGGCTGCTGGCCGTCCAGCGCCAGGCCCCTGCGGTGAGTGATGAACATCGGCACCCGCGTGCCATCCTTCGACTCGTAGAACACCTGCTGGACGACGTAGTCGTCAGGGGAGAAGTCGACGTGCGCCTCGCGGAAGGTTGCCATCTCACCCGTCTCGAGATCGAGGCGCGTGATGCGATCGGGCACGTTGAAACTCTCGAACCGAAAGAACGTTTCCGGATCGTCGAACCTGCCGCCGAACCCGCTCGCGGTGCCGAGCGCGGGCAGCTCGATCTCCCCCAGCGGCTCGCCCTGCGTAGAGAACGTCCGTACCGCGGAATGCGCATCCTGCATGTACAGCGCAACGACGCGGCCGCCGACCAGGCGCGCCGATTGCAGCACGTCGGCGCTTTCCGGCAGGACTTCCCGCTCACTGCCAGGCGCGCCTGCCGCGACGTCGATCGCGATCAGCCGCCCGAGCGGCGCTGCCTTGTCGGTACGGAAATACAGCTCGCTGCCGACGTTGCCGATCAGGCTGTAATCGTGGTCGAAGCCCTCGATCAGCATCGCCGGGCGGGAGTGCTCATCCGCGAGATCCTGGTACAGGATCTGGTAGCGGCTGTCGGTGCCTTTCCAGACCGTGATGACGAGATACCGCCCGTCGTCCGTCACCGTCGGCGTGTAGTTCCAGTCCGGGTGGTCCGGGTCGTGGTACACCAGCTGGTCGTCGGCTTGCGGCGTGCCGAGCACGTGCCGCCACACCGCGTGGTTCAGGTTCAGGGACTGGAACTGCTGGCCGCTTTCGGGCTCCGGATACCGGCTGTAATAGAAGCCGGAGCCGTCGTGCGTCCACGCGAGCGGCGTGAACTTGAGCCAGGCGAGCTCGTCCTCCAGCACTCTCCCGGAATCGACTTCGAGGACGCGCGCCTTGCGCCAGTCAGAGCCGGCATCCTGCACGAGATAAGCGAGGTACTTGCCGTCCGGGCTCGGGAAGAAATCGCCGAGCGCCACCGTGCCGTCCGCGGACCAGGTGTTGGGATCGACCAGCAGCCGCGGCTCGGCCGAAAGCGAGCTTTGCACGTACACCACCGGCTGGTCCTGCAGGCCGTCGTTGTAGCTGTAGAAGTAACGGCCGCCTCGCTTTTCGGGAAGCCCGTAGCGCGCGTAATCCCAGAGCTCCGTCAGCCGCTTCTCGATCGCCTGCCTTTCGGGTATCGACCCGAGGAACCCGAAGGTCAGCTCGTTCTGCGCGTCTATCCAGCGACGTACGCGCTCGCTTTCGCGCACGTCCTCCTCGAGCCAGCGGTACGGATCCGCGACCTGGACGCCGTGGTATTCGTCGGTGTGCTCGACTGTCATGGTCTCCGGGTATTCGAGGCCGGTGGCGGATCCGCCCTCCTCCGGCGTGCAGGCGCATGCAGCGGCCGCGAGCACACCTGCCGACAGAAGGCGCAGCGTGATTCGTCTCATGACCCGATCCCCCTCCGGGCGAACGAAGGCGCGGCAGACCATAGCACGATCGCGACGCGTGTCGCACGCCCGCGGCCTATTCGATCTTTGCGGCCCGGTTCATTAACATCGCCGCTTCCGCACCCCTTCGGCACTCGTCATGAAGAACACGATCAGGCTGATCCCGCTCTCACTCGCGCTGCTCGGCTCCCCGGCGTTCCCCGCTGAGGACGATGAGAAAGACGCCTGGGACGTCAACGATCCGCCGGGCGACACGCGCACGGTCACGATCGACACGACCGGCGGCACCTGGATGAGCGTCGACGTGAGCCCGGATGGCCGCACCATCGCCTTCGACCTGCTCGGCGACATCTACCTGCTGCCGATCGGCGGCGGCGAGGCGCGATCGATCGACAGCGGACTCGCCTGGTCCATGCAGCCGCGCTTTTCTCCCGACGGCACGCTGATCGCTTACACCAGCGACGCCGGCGGCGGAGACAACATCTGGCTCATGCACACCGACGGCAGCGGCAAGCGCCAGCTCACGCACGAGGATTTCCGGCTGCTCAACAACCCGTGGTGGTCGCCGGACGGCAACTACATCGCCGCGCGCAAGCACTTCACCACGGAACGCTCGCTCGGCACGGGCGAGATCTGGCTATGGCACGTGAACGGCGGCGACGGCGTCGCCGTCGTCGAGCGGCCCAACGAGGAGTTCCAGAAGGAGCTGGGTGAGCCGGCTTTTTCGCCGGACGGCCGCTACCTGTACTACAGCTTCGACAGCACACCCGGCAACACCTTCCAGTATGCGCAGGATTCCAACGACCAGATCTTCGAGATCCGGCGTTACGACTTCGAGACGGGCCAGGCGGTCAGCTTCGTCAACGGCCCGGGCGGATCCGTGCGGCCCACGCCGTCGCCGGACGGGCGATACCTCGCTTTCGTGCGCCGCACGCAGGGAGCGAGCGCGCCGGGCTCCCTCTTCCTCAAGGATCTCGAGTCGGGACGGGAGTGGCCGATCTACGATCGGCTCGACCAGGACCTGCAGGAAGTGTGGGCCGTGCACGGCGTGTATCCGAACATGGACTGGACGCCCGATTCCCGAAGCATCGTGTTCTGGGCCGGCGGCAAGATCCGGCGTATCGACGTGACGACGCGCGCAGTGACGGAGATTCCGTTTCACGTCGACGATACGCGCGTCGTGATCGAGCCGCCGCGGCCCGAGGTCGAAGTGGCGCCCGCGGCCTTCGACACGCGCATGATCCGCGACGCCGCGGTGTCGCCGGACGGCTCGCGCATCGTCTACGAGAGCGCCGGCACGCTGTACGTGGCATCCACTGCGGGCGGCGACCTGCGGCCCCTGACGCGCGATTCGCGCGACCATTTCGAGCTGTTCCCTTCCTGGTCGCGCGACGGCCGCACGATCGTCTTCGTGACCTGGGACGATCGCGAGCTCGCTCACGTGCACAGCGTGCCCGCGTCGGGCGGGCAGAGCAAGCGCCTGACGCGCCATCCCGGACACTACGCCGGCCCGCGCTTCTCCCCGGACGGCCGTCACATCGTGTTCGAAAACCTGGAAGGCGGCTACCTCACGTCGCCCGACTGGGCCGTCGAGACCGGTGTGTTCAGCATGCCCGCCGACGGCGGCACGGCGCGGCAGGTTACGGACGACGGCAGCAATCCGCATTTCGGCGCCGCCAACGACCGGCTGTACGTCACCCGCGAGCAGGACGGAAAGAGCGCGCTGGTGAGCATCGACCTGAACGGCGAGGCGCCGCGCACGCACGCGACCGGAGAGTACGTCGCGCGTTTCGAGGTCTCGCCGGATGACCGCCACCTCGCGTTCCGCGAGAACTTCCAACTCTACGTCGTGCCGCTGCCGCCGGGCGGTCTGCCGCTCGAGGTGGGCACGGCGATCACGAGCGTGCCGATGACGCGCGCGACCGGCGACGGCGGCAATTACCCGAGCTGGTCGGGCGACGGCGGGACACTGTGGTGGACGCTCGGCCCGGTCGCTCGTCACGCCGCCGTGACGGACCTGTTCCCGCCGCAGCGCGATGACGATGCGGGGGACCGCTATCAGCCGCCGGCCGATGGCGTCTCGCTCTCCGTGCGCCTCGCGGCCGACGTGCCGGAAGGCGTCGTCGCACTGACGGGCGGCCGGATCGTCACGATGGCGGACGAGGACGGCGGCGTGATCGAGGACGGGGTGGTCATCATCGAGGACAATCGCATCCGCGCCGTGGGCAGGCGCGGCGAGGTCGACGTACCCGAAAGTGCCCGGATCGTCGACGTGTCCGGGAAGACGGTGATTCCCGGCCTCATCGACGCGCACGCGCACGGGCCGCAGGGCGAGAACGGATTCATTCCCGAGCAGAACTGGTCCGCGTATGCGACGCTCGCGTTCGGCGTCACGACCATCCACGATCCGTCCAACGACGCGAAGGAAGTATTCGCCGCTTCGGAGATGCAGCGTGCCGGGCGCATTCTCGCGTCGCGCATCTTCTCGACCGGCGACGTGATCTACGGCGCGAAGTCGACGTCTTTCGTCAAAATCGATTCGCTCGAGGACGCGCGCGAGCACGTACGCCGCCTGAAAGCGCAGGGCGCGCTGAGCATCAAGAACTACAACCAGCCGCGTCGCGAGCAGCGGCAGCAGGTGGTCACGGCCGCGCGCGAGGCGGGCATGCTGGTGGTGACGGAGGGCGCCTCGCTGTTCCACATGGACCTGTCCATGGTGGCCGACGGCAACAGCACGATCGAGCACAACCTGCCGCAATCCATGCTCTACGACGACGTGCTGCAGTTCTGGAGCCAGACGGACGTCGCCTACACGCCGACGCTCATCGTCACCTACGGCGGCCTCTCCGGCGAGACTTACTGGTACCAGAAGACGAACGTGTGGGAGCACCCGATCCTGTCGCACTTCGTGCCTCCGGACGTGCTGCGGCCGCGCTCCGTGCGGCGGCTGAAAGCACCGGCAACGGAGTACCACCACGCGACCAACGCGAACACCGCACGGCTGCTCGCCGGGCGTGGCGTGCCGGTCAGCATCGGGGCGCACGGTCAGCGCGAGGGACTCGGCGCGCACTGGGAAATCTGGGGCTTCGTGCAGGGCGGCATGTCGCCTGTCGAGGCGCTGCGCGCCGCGACGATCGTGCCGGCGCGCGAGCTCGGCTATGCACGCGACCTTGGCTCGATCGAGCCGGGCAAGCTCGCGGACATGGTGATCATCGGCGGTAACGTTCTCGAGGACATCTTCCATTCCGACCGGATCTCGCTCGTGATGCTGAACGGCCGGCTGTACGAGGCCGCGACGCTCGACGAGACGGTCACGGGGAACCGCCGCACCGAGCCCTTCTACTGGCAGCGGCCGCACTTGAAATCGCCGTGACCGCACCGATGTAGCAACGCTCGTCGCGCGCGGTTCGCGACCGTTGCACAGGTGAAGGCATGAAAAAGGTTCTCGGCATCTACGGCGCGCCGGGCCGGCACTGGGTCGGCGACGGATTTCCGGTCCAGTCGCTGTTCTCGTACCAGACCCACGGGCAGGAGATGAGCCCGTTCCTGCTGCTCGATTACGCGGGCCCGCGCGAGTTCACGCCGGCCGAGACGCCGCGCGGCGTCGGCGAGCACCCGCACCGTGGCTTCGAGACGGTGACCATCGTCTATCACGGCGAGGTCGAGCACCGCGATTCGCACGGCGGCGGCGGCCGCATCGGCCCCGGCGACGTGCAGTGGATGACGGCCGGCGGCGGCCTGCTCCACCAGGAGTTCCACTCGCACGAGTTCACCCGCCGCGGCGGCCTGTTCGAGTGCGTGCAGCTCTGGGTGAACCTGCCGGCAGCGGCAAAGATGACCGATCCCGCCTACCAGCCGATCGTGAAGGACGAGATTCCCGTGGTCGAGTTGCCGGAGACGTCGGGCACGCTGCGCGTGATCGCCGGCGAGCACGGTGCGGTCCGCGGCCCGGCGCGCACCTTCACGCCGATGAACGTGTGGGACGTCCGCCTCGCCGCCGGCAAGCACCTGGAGCTCGACGTGCCGGAGGCCTGGACCACCGCCATCGTGGTGTTGCGCGGCGCGCTGCGCATCGGCGGTGCAGCGGTCGGTGAAGCCCGGTTCGCGCTGCTCGGCACGGAGGATACGCGGGTGTCGCTGGACGCGGACACCGAAGCCCTGTTCCTCGTGCTGAACGGCGCACCGATCGACGAGCCGATCGCGGGCTACGGTCCGTTCGTCATGAACACGCGCGAGGAGATCCAGCAGGCCATGCGCGATTTCTCCAGCGGCCGGTTCGGCCGGATCGCGCACTGAGCCGGCGGACGCCCGCCAGGCGCGCGCTCCGGGAACAGGCCTCCCGGCCCCGGGCGACGCGCCCGGGCGCGTCGCCCGCCTCTCATCGACGGTGGGCGGCCCACACCCTCTCGGGTAACATCTGACCCGGCAAGGTCGGGATGACCGGCACCGGTTGGGGGGACGGCTCATGGCGGGGAATACCTCGATGCGCGATCGACAGGATGCGACGTTCGTCGTCCGGCTGCTCGGGATCGCGGCGCTGACGGCGCTCGCCGCATGCGGCAGCGGCGGCGGCGGCGAGCCCGACACCGGGGACGGGGGCAGCAACGACTGGAAGCCGGGGGTGTTCAAGCCTTCGAGCTCGTTCGCCGGTCGTTGCGAGAGCCCGCGCGCCGGCACCACCGACCTCGAGGGCTCGGTGCTCGACGAAAACAACTTCCTGCGTTCCTACAGCGACGAGACCTACCTCTGGTACGACGAGATCGTCGACCAGAACCCGGCGAGCTTCACGTCGGCGCTCGCCTACTTCGACGAGCTCGTGACGCTGGAAATGACGCCGTCCGGCGCGCCGAAAGACCGCTTCCATTTCACGATCTCCACGGATGAATGGGAACGGCTGTCCCAATCCGGTGAATCCGCCGGCTACGGCGCGCAGTGGGCGGTGCTCGAGCCCAATCCCCCGTCACGCGTCGTTCGTGTGGCCTACACCGAGCCCGATTCCCCGGCCACCGCGCCGACGGTGCAGCTCGCGCGCGGCGCGGACGTGCTCACGGTCGACGGTGCGAGCGTCGCCAATGGTAACGCGAACACCCTGAACGCCGGGCTCTTCCCCGCAGCCGCGGGCGAACCGCACACTTTCACGATCCGCGACCTCGGCTCGACCGTCACGCGCGAGATCACGATGACGTCCGCCATCGTCACGTCGAGCCCCGTGCAGAACGTGAAATCGGTGGACACGCCGATGGGCAAGGTCGGCTATCTCCTGTTCAACGACCATATCGCTACGGCCGAGGGACAGCTCATCGACGCCGTCGAGCAGCTCGCTGCGGAAAGCGTGCAGCACCTCGTCGTCGACCTGCGCTACAACGGCGGCGGCTTTCTCGCCATCGCGAGCGAATTTGCCTACATGATCGCCGGCGCCGTGCCGACCGCTGGCGCCACGTTCGAGGAGATCCGCTTCAACGACAAGCACCCGACGACGGATCCGGTCACCGGCGAGCCGCTCGTGCCCATGCCGTTCTTCGACGAGACGCTCGGCTTTTCACCGAGCGCCCCGGAAGGGCAGCCGCTGCCGTCGCTGAATCTGCAGAAGGTCTACGTCCTCGCCGGTCCGGACACCTGCTCCGCGAGCGAATCGATCATCAACAGCCTGCGCGGCGTGGACGTCGAGGTGGTGCTGGTCGGAGCGACGACCTGCGGCAAGCCGTACGGCTTTTATCCGACCGACAACTGCGGCACGACGTACTTCACCATCCAGTTCCAGGGCTTCAACAACCAGGGCTTCGGCGACTACGGCGACGGTTTCTCGCCGCAGAACGATCCTTTCGGAGAGGCCATCCCGGGCTGTTCCGTCCACGACGATTTCGATCATGCGCTGGGCGATCCGCTCGAGGCACGGTTCAAGACCGCCCTCGACCTGATCCAGGGCGGCAGCTGCCCCGCGCCGACCGGCGCGGCTCCGGAGCGCGGCCTGGCCAAACCGGGCGCCTTGCACCCGCCGGACGGCATCGCGCCCAAGGATCCGTGGCGCGAGAACCGGATTCTCCGGCGATGACCGCGAGCCGCTTCGCTCTCGCCTTTTGCCTGCTCGCCGGGCTCACCGCCTGCAAGGTCACGCCCGCGGCCGACGAGTCCCCGCCGGCCGGTGAGACGGAGGCAGTCGACTCGCCCTCTCGTGCCGGTGAGCAGCCCGCCGTGATCGTCAACCCGACGCCGGAAGGCCGGGCGGAGCTCGAGCACGTCGTGAGCGACATGCTGTTCGGCGCGCAGGTCACGCTGCCCATGGATGCCCTGACGAAGTCGAGCATGCTGGTGCTCGAGCGCGAGCGCATCAAACGCGTCGGGCAGCCGCCGCTCCTCGGGCGCGACCTCGGCAGGCCGGAACGCTTCCGGCTGCTGACGACCGGCAGCACCTGCGTCCTGATCCACGAGTCCAACCACGCCCGCTACGAGCTGCCCGAAACCGACTGCGTCCCCGAAGACGAGCAGTAGGAGCGCGCACCACGCGATCAACGATCGCGATCGCGGTGCGCGCGACTACGCGGACGGCAGATCTTCGACGAAGGCGATCATGCGTTTCTGCATGGCGGCGTCCGGCAGGTGGCCGATGCCGCCGCCGAGGTTGTCGAGCATGTGCTCCGGATCGCTGGTCGCCGGAGTGATCGCGGTCACCGCGGGATGCGCCGCGACGAACTTGAGGAAGAACTGCGCCCAGCTCCCGGCGTCGAATTCCGCTGCCCACTCGGGCAGTTCCACGCCGCGCGTGCGCTGCCACAGGCGGCTGCGGCCGAACGGCAGGTAGACGAGTACCCCGATGCCGCGCTCGGCCGCGAGCGGCAGGATCGTCTCCGCGGACTCGCGGTTGTCGACGGCGTAGTCGACGCCGATGAAATCGAGCGGCTCGTCGCGCATGACGCGCTCGAGGTAATCGTATTCGCTCGAATCGGTACAGGTCGTGCCGATGTAGCGCACCCGGCCGGCGTCTTTCAGCTCCTTGAGGATCGGCAGCTGCGTCGGAATGTCGGCGAGATTGTGCACCTGGATGAGATCGACCGGTTCCTTGCCGATGCGCCGGAAGGACCTGTCGAGCTGGCGGCGCACGGCGTCGGGGTCCGCCGAGCCGCCGCCCCACGGCGCGGCATTGACCTTGGTTGCCCAGAAGACGGTATCGACGACGCCCAAGTCCTGCACGATCTTACCCGCGACCTCCTCCGAGTCGCCGTAGGCCGGCGCCGTGTCGAACACCGTGCCGCCGTGCTCGAAGAGCGCGCGCATCACTTCGCGGAGGTCTCCCGCGTTCTCGTCGTCGGCCATGCTGCGGAACGTCGCCGAGCTGCCGAGCCCGATGATCGGCAGCTTCTCGCCCGTACCCGGTATGGCGCGCAGGATGAGCTCACCTCCGGCAAGCGCGCGGGCGGCGCGAGGACGGAAGGCGAGCGCCGCGGCCGCGGCGGCGGTGCAGCGCAACAGGTCACGACGGGTGGTCATGCGGTCATCTCCGCGGGTGTCCGGGTCCCCGAAGGATAGCCCAGGCGCCGCGCGCCCGCTTTTGCGCATCGCGTCCGTGAACCGGCCGGCGTGCTCCGGTATCGTATGCGGCCGTCGGGGAGCGACTCCCGGAGACTCCATGCTCGAACTCAACGCGCCGGGCGCGGCCGCCGTGTTCGCGGTCACCATCGGCTTGAGCCTGCTCGGCATCTACCGCGTGCCGCGCATCATCGAGGTGTGCCTGTTCCGCCCGCACGGGTATCCGCAGCCCGGCCGGGCGGACACGATCGTGACCAGCGGCTTCGTGCACGCGGACCTGCCACACCTCGCGTTCAACATGATCACGTTCTGGTTCTTCGCGTTTCCGATGGAGCTGCGCATCGGCACGCTCGCGTTCCTCGCGCTCTACGCGCTCGGCCTCGTGCTGAGCCATGCCTGCACCTGGCTCAAGCACAAGGACAATCCGCGCTATGCCTCGCTCGGAGCGTCGGGCGCAATCTCCGCCGTGCTCTTCGCCTACATCGTCTACTACCCGATGCGGGAGCTCTACATCCTGCCGTTCCCGTTTCCGATTCCCGCTCCGCTGTTCGCCGTGGGTTACGTCGCGTGGTCCTGGTGGGCTTCGAATCATGCGCGCGGGCGTATCAACCACGACGCGCATCTCTGCGGTGCGATCGCCGGCCTGCTGTTCGTCGCGATGACGGACCCGCGGGCGTTCACCGCCCTGCTCTCGCTGCTGCGCTAGGCCGGCCTGCCGCGCGCCGCGTCATTCCGGGCGCGCGTAGCCCGTCAGCTCGACGTAGCCGCGACCCTCGATGCCGGCATCGCCGCGACGGCCCGTCACGTCGACCGCCCCTTCCCAGTAACGCACGCTGGTGGCGAGCTCCTGGTCCCGCAGCACCGGATCGATGCGCAGCTCGAGATCGAGACGGGGCACGGCAAGCGTCCAGGTCACGGGGTAACGGCCGCCGCGCGGGCTTTCCCAGGAATCGCGTGCCGTGAGTGTCACGTCGTCCGCCGTCAGCGGCACGCTGTCGCCGCGAGCCGGGATCCAGGTGCCCGCGCTCATCGCATCCGTGCTCCCGTCTTCCCGCCGCAGCCGATAGAACATGAGCTCGCTGCCGTCGGCGAGCTGCAGCGCAAACCAGTCCCAGCCCTGCTGGTCATCCGCGAGCGCGCTGCTGCCCCACTCCCGGTCGACCCAGGCCAGGCCGCTGACGTCGTGCACGTCGTTCGCGATACGCACGGTCCCGCGTGCGGCGAGCCGCGGCAGCGAATAGTAGTAGCTGGCGTTGCCCGGCTCCGCGGACTTCTGCGACAGCCCCTGCACGCCGTTCAGCACGGGCGGCTTCTGCGGCTCGAGCGTCAGCGTCACGGCGAACTCGTCCGTGCTCGCGTGCAGCAGCCAGGCGTCGCCCGCACCTTCGCGCGTGTCCGGAAAGGCTTTGAGCCACCAGTCTTCCACCCACACGCGAAAAGGCTCGGAGGTTGCGCCGGCGAGGCCGAGCGCGCCGCGCGCGTAGCGCTCCGCGAACCGGAACTGCCGGCCGGCCGCATCGGTCACCGCGAAGTGCGCAACATAGATCTGCCGCGTGCGCCACGCCGAAGCCGTGGGCGACGCGTCCCCGGGAGCTGCCGGCGGCGCGAGCGCGAAGCGGAACAGGGTGAGCTCGAAGCCGAAACGCCGGCCTTCTCGCGCGTCGAGATTGCCGGTCACGTACCACCACTCGTTGCGGTAGGCGGGGTGCGGGCCGTGATCGGCGGGGAACGAAAACGGCCGCGGCTCGCTGGCCTGGGCATAGCCGCGCGCCTCGGGGTCGCTCAGCACCGACGAAAGCCGGGGCGAGCCCGCAGGCTCCCCCCGGGGACTCGCCGGAACCATCGCGAGAGCCAAAAAAAACGCTGAAAAAAGAGCCATTAAACGAGCAAACATCAAGTCAATCCTCGCGCATGGCGAGGGCCGGGCTCGCGCGGGCCGCGCGCCGTGCCGGGTAGAGCGCGGCAACGATCGCCGCCGCCAGCGCGAGCGCGACCGCAACGCCGAGCGCGCGCGGCTCGACCGACAGGTCGAGCACCCAGCCGAAGGCCCGCCGGTTGATGACTTCGACGAGCAGCGACGCCATGAGGAGCCCGAGCGGCAGCGCGGCGAGCCCGCACAGGAGGCCGATGCAGCCGCCCTGCCCGATCACCATCGCGGCAAGCTCGCCAGGCGTGACGCCGAGCGCCCGCAGGATCGCGAGCTCGCGCGCGCGCTCCAGCTGCAGCGCCAGCAGGGCCGCGAGCATGCCGACGATCGCCACGCCGAGCGCAAGCCAGTAGAGCACATCGGTGATGACGAAAGTGCGCTCGAAGATTTCCATCGAGCGATCGCGGATCTCGCGGTTCGAACGGACGAGCAGCGCCTGGCGCCCCGCGCTCGCGCGTCGCAGCTCATCGACGATGGCCGCCACGCTCACCCCCGGAGCAAGCCGCAGTCCGAGGGAATCGATCGTCGGATCGTCCCAGAAGATCTCGTAGGTGCGGCGGCTCATCAGGAGCGAGTCGAGATCGCTGTCATAGCTTTGATAGATCGCCGCTACCTGAAAGCGGCGCACGCCGTTCGCCGTCGGCAACGGCACCGAATCGCCTGGCGCCACGCCGTGACGCCACGCGTACGAGTCGGAGGCGAGCACCGCCCCGTCATCCTCGAACGCCTGCTGCACCGCGGCCGTGTCGGCGTCGCGCAGCGCGATCCCGGCGAACGAATCGGGCGGCAAATGAAGCACCGTGAGCCCCGTGCGCCCGGCGCTCGTCTCCAGCGTCACATTGCGGCTGGTGCTCCAGGCGGCAATACCGGGAAGCTGCACGAGCTCGCGCACGAGCGCGGGATCGAGGCTGCCGCGATCGACCCCGACGTACACGTCGGAGCGCAGCGTGTTCTCCACCCATTCGCGCACCGCGCCGCGGAAGCTGTCGATCATCACGCTCACGCCAACCGTCGCGGAAATCGCGACCGCGAGCGCGACGATGGCCACCGCAGTCCGGCTGAGCGATGCGCCGATCCCCGCGACCGCGAGCCGCCCGGCCGGACCCCCCGCGAGCGCGCCGAGAGGGGTCGCGAAGTACGCGATCCAGCGCACCGCGTACGGAATGCACAGGGCCAGCCCGATCACCAGCAGAAACAGCGCCGCAAGGCCGGCAGGCAGGCTGCGGCCGGAGAGCTCCAGCAGCAGCCCGGCCAGCGCCGCCGCCACGAGCCCGCCGACGGCGAGCCAGGGAAGCATGCGCCGCGCCCGGGCCTCCAGCGCCGCGCGCGCCATCGCGAGGCGCGGCGGAACGGCGGCCGCTTCCGCCACGGGCAGCGCCGCCGCGAGCAGGGTCGCCGCCACGCCCGCCGCGAAGCCCTTGGCCAGCGAGACGGGATCGGCGGTCACCGCGGTCACGTTGACGACGAAGTACAGGTCGTTGATCGTCCGCGCCACCAGCGCGAGCAACCGCTCCCCGAGCGCGACCCCGGCGGCGACGCCCGCCGCGGCGCCGATGACACCGAGCACCGCCGCCTCGCCGAGAACGAGCCCGAGGAGGCCGCGGCGGGTCACGCCGAGAGCACGCAGCGTGCCGAAGATCGAGCGCCGCTGCAGCACGGCAAAACCGATGCTGTTGTAGATGAGGAAAACCCCGACCAGCATTGCGAGCAGGCTCATCGCCGTCAGGTTCGTCGTGAAAGCGTGGGTCATGTCCGCCATGGACCGGGTGCGCCCCGCGGCCTCGATGAGCCGGGCATCGGGCGGCAGGGCCGCCGCGAGCCGTTCGCGCGCGCCGGCGTCGCCCGCCGCCAGCCGCACGTCGATGCGGGACAGGCGGCCGCGGCGGTCGAGCCATTCCTGCGCCGTCGCAATGTCCGTGATCAGGAGGCCGTCGAGCCGCGGATCGGCTTCGCCGGCATCGTCGGACACGAAGCCCGCGACACGCGCCGCAAGCTCACGGCCGTTCACGACGATCGTGAACGTCTCGCCGTCGGCGACACCGAGCGTCGCCGCCGTGCGTGCGGAGAGCAGCACCGCGCCGGGCCCGGTGAGCAGCTGCCGCAGCCGGCCGAACGCTTGCGCGACCGAGTCCGGAGACGCGTAATCGCGAAATTCGCCCTCGGCCAGCGGATCGACGCCAAGCAGCGTGAGTGTCACGTTGTCGGCGGAGGCGAACCCCTCGACCACCGGTGCGAGGTCTTGCAAGCCCTGCGCGACGCGCAACTCGACGTACAAGTCCTCGTCGAGGCCGGCGGGACCGCCGACGACCTGGTGCGTCGCCTGCCCGTTGACCGCATCCATGGAAAGCTCGAAAGCCCGGCCGGCGCTGTCGACGGCGAGATCGACGGCCACCATCACTGCAACGCCGATGCACACGCCGGCGAGCGCGGGTACGAGCTGCCACGGGTGCCGTAACAGCCAGCCGAAGCTCGCGCGCGCCAGTATCGCCATGCTCAGGCCGAGGGAACGAGGCGGCCGTCGCGCAGCTCGAGCACGCGATCACAATGCGCCGCGACCCGTGCGCTGTGGGTGGCGACGAGCATGGTGCCGCCGGTGTGCCGCACGAGCGCATCGAGCAGCGCGAGGACTTCGCCGGTCGTGCGGTCGTCCAGGTTGCCGGTCGGCTCGTCGGCGAGCACGAGCGCCGGACGGTGCGCCAGGGCGCGCGCGATCGCGACGCGCTGCTGCTCACCGCCGGACAGGAGCTCGGGCCAGCTGCGGCCCCGTTCGGCGAGGCCGACGGCGGCCAGCAGGTCGGCTACACGCCGGCCGGCTTCGGGATCGCCGAAGCCGTTCAGCTCGAGGACGAGGCGCACGTTGTCCGCGACGGTGAGCGTCGGGATGAGGTTGAAGGACTGGTACACGAAGCCGATGTGCCGCCGGCGGAACAGCGTGCGCCGGCGCTCGGAGAGCGCGGTCACGGCGGTGCCTTCGATGACGACGCGGCCCGCATCCGGCGCGTCGATGCCGCTGACCAGGTTCAGCAATGTCGATTTGCCGGAGCCGCTCCGGCCGCGGATGGCGACGATTTCGCCGCGCGCCACGCGCAGGTCGAGCGCTTCCAGCACGACGTGCCGCTCGCTGCCTTCGCGGTAGCTGCGCGTCAGGGCCTCGATCTCGACGGCGCAGGCGGAGCGCTCTGCGCTGCTCATCGCCGCAGTTCCGCGGTCTTCGCTGGCCGGGGTTCCGTCATCGCGGCATGGTAGGCCGATCGGCCGAAGGGCGCGAGATGCGGCCCTGCACCACTCCGGTGCGGCGGCAGCGCAGGACACGGCGCCAGCCGAGGAAAAACTGTGACGGAGAGTCCTGACAAACCGCCGTTGCCGGCGCTAGAATTTTTCGGCGCTCGGGACTGCTGGCACCGGGCGAACGGGACGGATAAACAACACAGGCTGCCGGCGTAATTGCCGTCCCGGGATCGCGACTTTCCAATGAAGTCAAAATTGTCCATGGAGGTCTACCTGCCGCTCTTCCTGAGCGTCGTGGCGGTGCTCGGCGTGGCCCCGTTCCTCGTCATCCGGCTGTTCAGCGGCGAATGGGTGATGGCCGGGGTCGACGCGCTCATCATCGCCGGCTTTTCATTCCTGGGCATGTCCGTGCTGCGACCTCGCCGCGTCCGTTTCGCGAGCGTCTCCCTCGCCATCCTGTGCGTCGTCGGCATGCTGACGACGATCTACGTCCAGGAAGAGCGCATGGTGTTCTGGGCGTACCCGGCGCTGCTCGCCGTGTTCTACCTCGTGAAACCGTGGGAGGCCCTGGCGATCGCCGCCGTGGCCCTGCTCGCCCTGGCGCCGGAGCTCGGGACCGACATGGACCCGCTGCGCCTCACGACCGTTTACGTCACGCTGATCACGACCAGTGCCTTCGCGTGCGCCTTCGCCCTGCTGACCCGCGGCCAGCGCGACCAGCTCCTGAAGCTCGCCCGCAAGGATCCGCTGACCGGCGCCGGCAACCGGCGCGCGCTGGACGAGAAGCTGAAGGAAGTCTGCGCGGTTCAGACCCGCGCCAACGTGCCCGCGTCGCTGCTGCTCATCGATATCGACAACTTCAAGGAGATCAACGACGAGTTCGGGCACCCCGCGGGAGATCAGATCCTCGTGCGCCTGACGGAGATCATCCAGCTCCGTATCCGGGTCACCGACAGCCTGTATCGTATCGGCGGTGAGGAATTCGTCGTCGTGATCGAAGGCCAGAAAAAAGAGCAGGCCCGCCGCCTCGCGGAGCAGCTCCGTACGCTCGTCGAGGCGAACGAGCTCGCGCCGGGTGGCGCCGTCACCATCTCGCTCGGCGTCGCCGAGCTGGCGGCGGGAGAAAGCCCCGAGCAATGGCTGCGGCGCGCGGACATCGCGCTCTACGAATCCAAGCGCCACGGACGCAACCAGACGAGCCTCGCCACGACGGGCAAAGTCCTGCACCTCGATCCCGCCCGTTAGCACGCCTGCGGCCGGAACGGCCGGCGGCGAGGAACTAATCGCCGCGCACCCGGTCTTGGCGGACATGCCCCGGCGGAGAAGGTGAATCCTCCCATGTCCAAGCGCGCACTTCCGTTCCTGCTCCTGTCGTTCCTCGCGGCCAATGCGTTCGCAGAGCGCAGCCCGGCGACGTTCGGTTCCGGCGAGAAATCGCTGCCTGCATTGATCGAGTTCCCGGAGCTCAAGGGCGACACCAGCGTGATCCTGCGCTGCGCTGCGCTCGTGCAGACCGACGGCGACATGGAGATGAACGGCTGCTACGCGGAGAACCCGGCCGACCAGCTTTTCATCGAAGCCATCGTCGACGCCGCGGAGGATGCGCAGGCGCAGTCGGCGGTCGCCGACGGCAAGCCGATGCCGGTTTACCTGCAATACCGCGTGCAGTTCGTGAAGAAAGGCGAGAACGAGACGATCAACGTCTGGCCCAATCCGGGCGTGCAGGAGAACATCGACGCGTACGGACAGGAGCACGTCGCGGCCCAGCGCGTGGTCGGCCAGGAAAAATGGCAGCAGGAATGCCCGCAGAGCGCGGCTTACCTCGTCTGGCTCAAGGCCCATGTCGCGCCGGACGGCACGGCGAGCAACCCGAGCCTGACGCACGGCGGCGGGCTGAACCCCACGCCGCGCTGTCGCCAGGCGATCCTCGACACCGTGTCCGCAAGCCTGTTTTTCCCGGCCCTCGCCGACGGCAAGCCGGTCCCGTCCACCTACGTCGAGCCGTTCGGAAACTGACCCGCGCTCCTCCCAGGTCGCGGTCCGACGAGCCACCCCCCGCCAACGTGCGTGAACGATGCGCGAGGCACGAAATCGAAATCGCGGTCGCCCCCGTGGCGGGCTCCTACGACGCGAGCTCCGGCGGCAGCACCGCCTCGATGCGCCGGATGACGTCCAGCCGGTGCACGAGGTCGCTGACGTAATCGAGCCGGTCGGTATCGAGCACCAGCACCTCGCTCATCCGGTACGCGCCGATCCAGCACTCATACAGGCGCTCCAGGCGTTTCAGGTACGCGAGCGGCACCGCCTGCTCCATCGCCCGGCCGCGCAGCCGGATGCGCTTGCGCAGGGTACGCATGGAGCAGCGCAGGTAGATCATGAGGTCGGGGGGCCGGATCGCTCCCAGGATCGCCGCATAGAGCGCCCGGTAGGTCTCCCAGTCGCGGCCGTCGATATGCCGCATCTCGTGCAGCGCCGTCGCGAACACCTCCGCATCCTCGAAGATGGTGCGATCGAGAACCGAGACACCCGGCGTGCGATCGAGCTCCTGGTGCAGGCGGAACTTGCTGCCCAGGAAATAGAGCTGGGAATGGAACGCCCAGCGGCGCATGTCACGGTAGAAGTCCGGAAGGTAGGGGTTCTGCTCGTTCGGCTCGTAGAACGGCGAGATTGACCACGTGCGGCTCAGGAATTCGACGAGGGTCGATTTGCCGCTGCCCATGTTGCCGGCGATCGCAATGGTTTTGCGCATGCGCGCTCATTATGGCCGATTCACCGCTGATGCGGGCGGGGAGCGTTTGACGGCGCGCGGCGTTCGCGCCAACATCGCTGCATGAACCAGGCAAAAAGCGTGCTCGCCGTCGTCGAGCCCGACATCATTCCCCGAGAAGTCGTCGACCGTGCGGCCTGGCTGGCCGGAATAAAGGGCGCGACGCTGGAGCTGCTCCTGTGCGACTCCGAGGTGGGGCCGCTGTCCGAAATTCCGTTCGTGTCGAACGAAGCCCGCGACATCGCCGTGCGTATCCGTGCGGCGCAGGAGGAGATGCTTGCGGAGCTGGCCGCGCCGGCACGCGACCGCGGGCTCGAAGTCGCGACCGGCGTGCTGGACAAGCGACCCATTGCGGACGGCATCGTGCACGTCGCGCTCGATCGCGAACCGCTGTTCGTCGTCAAGGGCACGCGTTACCAGAGCGACGCGGAGCGCGCGAGCCTGCTGGACACGGACTGGAGGCTCATCCGCAGCTGCCCCTTCCCGCTCTTGCTGGTGAAGCCGCACCCGCTCCCGGAGCATCCCCGCGTCGTCGCCGCGGTCGACCCCATGCACGCGGCCGACGAGCGCGGCGTGCTCGATGAGCGCATCGTGGAGCAGGCGAAATCCCTGGCCGCGGATGCCGGCGGCGAGCTCCTCCTCCTGCACGCCTTCCAGCCGCTGCGTGGCATCGGTCACGCGGCGACGCGAACCTTCAAACCGATCCGCTTGCCCGTGGAAGAGATCAGCGAGCACATGGAGCGGGAGCACCGCGACCGGCTCCTCGCCCTCGCGGCGCAGCACGGCATCGACGAGCGCTCGGTGCACGTCCTGCCGGGCAGCCCGCGCGACATCCTGCCGTACGTGGCACGCCAGGAAAAAGCGGACGTGGTCGTGATGGGCGCCATCGCGCGCTCCGCCCGCTCGCCGGACCTGCTCGGCAGCACCGCCGAGCGCGTGCTCGATCACCTGCCCTGCGACGTGCTGATCGTCCGCCCCTGAGGGCCGTACGGCCCCGATCCTGTAGGAGCGCGCATCGCGCGCGACCGACGATCGTGGTCGCGCGCAATGCGCGCTCCTACGGTCCCCGATCAAGATCCTTCGAGGTGCAGGAAGAAGCTGTAATGCAGCGCGGTGTCCTCGAGGCTGCGGAAGCGTCCGGTCTTGCCGCTGTGGCCTGCCTGCATGTCGGTCTTTAGCAGCAGCAGGTTGTCGTCCGTCTTGTGCTCGCGCAGCTTCGCGACCCACTTTGCCGGCTCCCAGTACTGCACCTGCGAATCGTGCAGGCCGGTCGTGACCAGCAGGTTCGGATACGCCTGCGCCCGAACGTTGTCGTACGGCGAATACTGCAGCATGTACTCGTAGAACACCTTGTCTGCCGGATTGCCCCACTCGTCGTACTCGAAGGTCGTGAGCGGAATGCTCTCGTCCTGCATCGTCGTGACCACGTCCACGAACGGCACACGCGTGGACACCCCGTGATACAGCTCCGGCGCCATGTTCATCACCGCGCCCATCAGCAGGCCGCCGGCGCTGCCGCCGTGCGCATACAGGTGCGCGGGTGACGTATAGCCCTCCTCGATGAGGAAACGGCTCGCGTCGATGAAGTCGGTGAAGCTGTTCATCTTCTGCAGCTGCCGGCCGGAGTAGTACCACTCCCGGCCGTACAGCGAGCTGCCGCGCACGTGCGCGATGGCATAGATGAAGCCGCGATCGAGCAGGCTCAGCCGATCGGCGTCGAAATCGGGCTCGATCGTGATGCCGTAGGCACCGTAGCCGTATTGCAGCAACGGATTCCGCCCATCCTTGCTCAGGCCCTTGCGGTACACCATCGAGATCGGGACCTTCGTGCCGTCGCGCGCCGGGGCATGGACGCGCTCGGTAAGGTAGCTCGCCTTGTCATAGCCGCCCGGCACTTCCTCTTCCCGGAGCAGCGTACGCTCGCGTGTTCGGAGATCGAAATCGAAGGTGGACTCCGGTGTCGTCATCGACTCGTAGACGTAGCGCAGCGTCGTCGTGTCGTAGACGTAATTGTCGCTCGGGTACACCGTGTACGCCGGCTCGCCGAAAGCGATCTTGTAGCGCTCGCCGCCGGTGCGCGGGACGACCTCGACCTGGGCGAGACCGTCCTCCATCGTGTTCAGGACCAGGTAGTCTTTCAGCACCTCCAAAGATTCGATCAGCACGTTGCGGCGGTGCGGCACCACGACTTTCCAGGCTCTCCGCGAAAATTCCCCGAGCGGCACCTCGAACACCTGGAAGTTCACGGCGCCGTCGTTGCTCACGACGTAGAACCGGTCCGCGCCGTCGGTAACGAAGTACTCGTGGTCGCTTGCACGCGGCAGGAACACTCGGGGTGGCTGCACGGGCGCATCCGCGGGGAGGTAACGGACCTCCGTGGAATCCGTTTCGGCGCTGACGAGGAACAGGTAGCGGCCGGCCAGCGACTTTTCGACCCACAGCGAATTCGCCTCGTCGTCCTCCTGGTAGACGAGCGTATCCTCGACGTCGCCGAGGACGTGCCGCCAGACCTGGAAGGAGCGCAGCGTCTCCGGATCCTGGCGCGAGTACAGGAGCGTGCGGTCGTCGGCGGCCCACTCGGCGTTGCCGGTTACGTCCTCGATCAGGTCGGGCAGCGGCTCACCAGTTGCGAGATCGAGAAAATGCAGCGTGTAGAAGCGGCGCCCCTGGGTGTCCACGCCATACACGGCCTTGCTGTGGTCCGGGCTGACGTTGAACCCGCGCACCGAATAGAAGTCGTGGCCCTCTGCCCCCTCGTTCACGTCGAGCAGGATCTGCTCGGGCGCACCGAGGCTGCCCTTCCGGCGGCAGTAGATCGGGTACTCCTTCCCTTCCTCGTAGCGCTGGTAATAGAACCATTCGCCGTCACGGTACGGCACCGATTCGTCCACCTGTTTGATGCGCGACTCGAGCTCGGCAAGCACGGTGTCGTGAAGACCGCTCCAGGAAGACATCACGCGATCTGCGTGGGCGTTCTCTGCTTCGAGATACGCGAGCACTTCCGGGTTGTCGCGTTCCCTCAGCCAGTAGTAATCGTCGATACGGACGTGGCTGTGGGCCTCGAGTCTCGTCGGTTTCTTTTCCGGCATGGGTGCGTGGGGCTCCTTCCCGCTGCACGCGGCACAAGTCGCGCCTCCGCGAGCGTCCAGGGTCGGCGTTGCCTCTCGAGAGGTGCTGCGATCGCTTTGCTGAATGCGCATTATCGGTGCTTTGCGGGCGGCATCCAACCGCGCCGGAGGCGCGCAGGCGCGGGCAGGATGTGTTCTACTGGGGCGCGGCGACACGGGGGAGCTCGGTGGGGGCGGAAACGGGACTCGGGAGCCGCGGGCTGGTTCGCGGCATCGGCTTGATCGGGGCAGGCCTCGTCGTGCTGAACTCCGTGATCGGCGCCGGCATCTTCGCGCTGCCGGCGGCCATCGTCGCGCGCGCCGGCGCGTTGAGCCCGTGGCTCTTCCTCGGCTGCGGGCTGCTCATCGTCATCATCGTGCTCGCGTGGTCCGAGCTCGCCAGCTACTTCCGCGACTCGGGCGGCCCCGTGCTGTACGCGAGCGCGTTCGGTCCGCTCGCCGGCTTCACCTCCGGGTGGATTTATTTCCTGAGCCGCATGACCGCCTTCGCGGCGAATACCGACGCGCTCGTGAGCTACCTGTCCGGGGTGTGGCGTCCGCTCGAGAGCGGCGTCGGCCGCGGCGCCGCGATCGTCGCGGTCGGCGCCTGCCTCACGCTCGCCAACTATCTCGGTGTCCGGGAAGGCGTCCGCACGGTCGGCCTGCTCACGGTCCTGAAGCTCGCGCCGCTCGTCCTCCTGATCGTCCTCGGACTGCCGCACGTGACCGGGGACGTCCTGTTCCCGCCTGTCCTGCCCCTGATCGACGACCTGGGCGGAACCACGCTGCTCCTGATCTACGCCTACGTCGGGTTCGAGGCGGTGACGATCACCGCCGGTGAGACAACACGGCCGCGGCGCAACCTGCCGCGCGCCCTGCTCGTGACGGTGGCCGCGACGGCGGCGCTGTATGTTCTCATCGTGCTGGTGTACGTGGCCGTGCAGCCGGAGAGCGCGGCCAGCGATACGGCGCTGATCGAGCTGGGCCGCGCGCTCGCCGGCTCGACGGGTGCGGCGCTGATCACCGCGGCGGCGATTTTTTCCATTGGCGGCAATCTCGCGAGCAACATGCTGACCGTGCCGCGGCTGACTTACGCGCTGGCCGAGCAGCGCCTGCTGCCTGCATGGTTCGCGCGCGTGCATCCGCGCTACCGCACGCCCGGCAACTCGATCGTGTTCCTCGGCGTGCTGGCCACGGCGTTCGCGCTGACCAGCTCCTTCCTCTGGCTCGCGGCCGCGAGCTCGCTCACGCGGCTGATCGTCTACGCGATCTGCATCGCCGCCCTGCCGGTGATCCGGCGGCGCGCCGATCCGGAGGCGCGCTCCCGGGCGTTTCGCCTGAAAGGCGGCTACGTCATCCCGGCTGCCGCGCTCGCGATGTGCGCATGGATGGCGCTGCAGTCGGCCGCCGACGCGTGGCGGCTGACCGGGATCCTGCTGCTCGCGGGCCTGGCGCTCTACCTGCTCGCCGGCCGCGGCCGACGCCCGGCGGCGTAGGAGCGCGCACCGCGCGCGACCCCCGCGCTCACGCGCGCATGGACGCGACAGTGCCTGGTCCCGGTCGCGCGATGCGCGCTCCTGCCGCCAAGGCGTCCGGATCAATCGCCGGACGCGTCCTCCGCGTGCTCTCCGTTGCGCGCCGCCGCGATGGCTTCGAGGCGCGCCGCCTCGAACTCGTCGCCCGGATTCCACTTCGGCATCTCGTCCGCGTTCGCGATCGAGAGACCGGTCCAGTACCCGAGCAGCGCGTCCGAAATCATGCCGTCGAGGTTCCAGCTCGGATCGTATTCGTCACTCGGCTGGTGGTAGTTGACGTTGGTGTAATGATCGACCTGCTCGCGGCCCCAGCCCTCCGGCCGGTCGACGAAGTCGATGCCGGTGTCGAGATACAGGGCCGGAACGCCGATGCGCGCGAAGCTGAACTGATCCGAGCGGTAGAAGTAGCCGCGATCCGGGAACTGGTCCGGGTTCACGACGCGCCCCTGCTCCCTCGCAATTCCCTCGACGATCTGATCGATGGTCGACTTGCCGAGCCCGACGAACGTCACGTCGTGCGTCTCGCCCCAGATGTTGCCGCCGTCGTAGTTGATGTTCGCGGCGATCTTGCCGGCCGGGAAGGTGGGATGCGTGGCGTAATACTTCGACCCGAGCAGGCCCTGTTCCTCCGCGCCGACCATCGCGATCAGCACCGAGCGCCGGGGGGCCTCGGGCAGCGCCTTGATCGCCTTTGCGATCGCGAGCACCTGCGCGACGCCGGACGCGTTGTCCATGGCGCCGTTGTAGATCTTGTCGCCGGAATCGTCCGGGGTGCCGATGCCGAGGTGATCGTGGTGCGCCGTGTAGATCACGGCCTGATCCTCGAGCTCGGGGTCGCTGCCGGGAATGAGGCCGAGCACATTCGCCGTGGCGACGCGGTTCAGCTTGACGTTCATCGCGAGCGACGTCGTGATGCCGAGCGGCACCGGCTGAAAATCGCGGTTGTCCGCCGCCTCGCGCAACTTGTCCAGATCCTTGCCGGCGAGCTTCACGAGCGCGCGCGCGGCATCTTCCGTCACCCAGGCCTCCACCTGCCCGCGCGGCTCGTCGCCCGCCGGCAGCTCGAACTGCTCACCCGTCCACGAGGTCTGCACGACCTGGAACGGGTAGCCCGCCGACGGCGTCGTGTGGATGATGATCGCGCCGGCGGCCCCGTTCTTCGCCGCGGTGAGGTACTTGTAGTCCCAGCGGCCGTACCACAGGCGCGTCTCGCCGCCAAAGAGGTTGGGATCCCAGGACGGATCGTTGTTCATGATGAGCAGCACCTTGCCGCTCATGTCCTGGCCCTTGTAATCGTCCCAGTCGTACTCCGGTGCCTGGATGCCATAGCCGACGAACACGAGCTCCGCATTCTCGAACGCCGCGCGCTCCTTCTGCACGCCGCTCGATGCGATGAACTGATCCCACTGCTTCAGCGTCAGCGTCTCGCCGCCGCGCTCGAACGTCCATTCCGGAGGCTGCTCGGTCGTGACGCCGACGAGGTCGAATTCCTGCTGCCAGTCGCCGGGGCCGGCGCCGGGCTCGAGCCCGAGCTTCTCGAATTCCGCTGCGATGTACTCGCGGGCCATCTCGTCGCCCCGGCTGCCCGGTCCGCGGCCCTCGTACTTGTCGTCGGACAGCTCCTCGATCACCCGGCGCATGTAGTCGTCGGTGATCTCCGTCGCGGCTTTCGCGGCGGCCGGATTGCCCGCGACGCTGACCACCGTCCCACCGCCGGCGCCGGTGTTCGCGGCCGTATCGGCGGCGGGCGCCGCGGATTGCCCCGACGGCTCCTCGCCGCCGCTGCACGCCGCCAGGGCAGCGAGGAAGAGGAACGGGCCGAGGAGCGAAATCGCGTGTTTCATCGTGGACTCCTGTTCCGGAGAGGGACCGAAGGCTATCACAGCAGGTGTCGGCGCGCAGGCGCCGGGCCCCGGTTCGCCGCCGGTGTGCGCGTGTCCGGCCGCCGCTGTGCGCCGCGCCTAGCTCGCGAAGATCTCGGCCAGGAAGGCCTGCATCAGCTGCCACGAACGGCGATCGGCGTCCGGTTGGTAGACCGTGCCGAAGCCGGGATCGTTCGCCTGCGGGTTGGTGAAGGCGTGCATGGTGTTGCCGAACGCGTGCGCCTGCCAGTCCGCGCCCATGGCCGTGAGCTCACGCCCGAGCGCCACCAGCGCCTCGGGAGTGCCCATGGGATCGTCGAAGCCGTGCAGCACCAGCACCTTCGCACGTAACGCGTTGCCGGCCGTATTGTCCGGCGGCTGCAGCAGGCCATGGAAGCTCACGACGCCGGCAACGTCGACCCCGGTGCGGGCGAGGTCGAGCACGCACAGTCCGCCGAAACAGAACCCGATGGCGCCGGTGCGCGCGGCATCGACCTCGGCCTGCGCGCGCAGGCAATCGAGCGCGCACAGCATGCGCCGCTGCAGCCGCGCGCGGTCGTTCATGAACGGCTGGATCAGCGCGCGGTTCTCCTCGACGCTGCCGCCTCGCACGCCTTTGCCGTACAGATCCATCGCCAACCCGGTGTAGCCGAGCTCCGCCAGTGCCCTCGCCTTCGCGTCCTCGAAGGCGCTCCTGCCCCGCCAGGCATGTGCGACGAGCACGCCCGGCCGGGGTCGGCCGTCGTCGTCGAAGGCGAGCTGGCCTTCGAGCACCGTATCGCCGTCCGCGTATTCGACGGCGCGGGTTCGGATGCTCATGCTTTATCGCTCCTGTCGCTCGTGTGGCCCGGCATCATTGTAGTGCCGCCGGCCCCCGGATCCGGCTGCCGGCATTGACAAGCCCGAGATCGCTCGCGCAGTCTCTCGCGCCAGCATGCGGCCGCACCTCCTGATCCTCGCCGTCACACTGCCCCTGGCCTCGGGCCTCGCCCGTGCCGCACCCCCGCCGCTCGATCTCGCCGACTGGCCGCGCCCGCCCGCGCGCGCGCAGGACCCCGCGCTCGAGGCGCGGGTCTCCGCGCTGCTCGCGCGCATGTCGCTCGAGGAAAAGGTCGGCCAGGTGATCCAGGCGGACATCAGCGCGGTCACTCCCGAAGACGTGAGGCGTTTCCATCTCGGCTCGGTGCTGAACGGCGGCAACTCGGGCCCGGGAGGCGACGATCGCGCGCCCGCGCAAGAGTGGCTTGCCCTCGCCGACGCGTTCTGGCTCGCATCAATCGACGACCGCGACGGCGGCGCCGCCATTCCGGTCATCTGGGGCACCGACGCGGTGCACGGGCACGCGAACATCGTCGGCGCGACCGTGTTCCCGCACAACATCGGGCTCGGCGCGACCGGCGACGCGGACCTCGTGCGGCGCATCGGCCGCGTGACCGCGCGCGAAATCGCGGTCACCGGCATGGACTGGGACTTCGCCCCGACCGTTGCCGTGGTGCGGAACGACCGCTGGGGACGGACGTACGAAGGCTTCTCGGAGGACCCCGCGATCGTGGGCCGGCTCGGTGCGGCGCTCGTCGCCGGCCTGCAAGGATCGCTCGACGATCCGGAGCGGCTCGACGGCACGCACGTCATCGCCACGGCCAAGCATTTCATCGGCGACGGCGGCACCGCGGACGGCATCGACCAGGGTGACAACCGCGCCTCGCCCGACGAGTTGCTGCGCATCCATGCCGCGGGTTATCTCGGCGCGCTCGAGGCCGGCGTCGAGACCATCATGGCGTCCTACAACAGCTGGCACGGAGCCAAGGTGCACGGCTACCGGCCCTTGCTCACGGATCTGCTGAAAGAGCACTGGGGCTTCGACGGGTTCGTCGTCGGCGACTGGAACGCGCACGCGCAGGTCGAGGGTTGCGAGCCGACGAGCTGTCCGCAAGCGTTCAACGCGGGCATCGACATGTTCATGGCACCGGACAGCTGGCGCGGCCTGTACGAGAACACGCTCGCCAGCGTGCGATCCGGCGAGATTGCGACGGCACGGCTCGATGACGCGGTGCGGCGCATCCTGCGAGTGAAGTTCCGGGCCGGTGTCATGGATCGCCCACGGCCGTCCGAGCGCCCGCTCGCGGGCCGTTTCGAGCGGCTCGGCGCGCCGGAGCATCGGGCGGTCGCGCGCGAGGCCGTGCGCGAGTCGCTCGTGCTGCTGAAGAACGAAGGCGGAGTCCTGCCCATCGCGGCCGACGCGCGGGTCCTGCTGGCGGGGCCGGCGGCGGACGACGTCGCGCGGCAGGCCGGCGGGTGGACGCTCTCCTGGCAGGGCGACGGCAACCGCCGCGAAGACTTCCCGCACGCGGAAACGATTCGCGAAGCGCTCGCCGCCGCGCTCACCGCCGGAGGCGGACGGCTGGACTACCGTCCGGACGGCCGCTGGAGCGCACGCCCGGAGGTGGCCGTGCTCGTGTTCGGTGAGGTGCCCTACGCCGAGGGAGCGGGCGACCGCCCGGACGTCGACTTCCGCGGCAGCGGCCTCGATCCACGCGCCGTGCTCGAGCGCTGGCGGCAGGCCGGCATACCGACGGTGAGCGTCTTCCTGTCCGGGCGACCGCTCTACGTCGGCCCGGAGCTCGCACAGTCCGATGCCTTCGTGGCGGCGTGGCTGCCGGGCAGCGAGGGCGGCGGCGTCGCCGACGTGCTGGTCGGCAACGCGGGCGGCGCGGCGCGTCACGACTTCACGGGCCGGCTCCCCTACTCCTGGCCGCGCGCGCCGCAGCAGGTGACCGTGAACGCAGGCGCCGGCGGTGACGAGCCGCAGTTTCCGCTCGGCTACGGCCTCACCTACGGCGCATCGACCGGCCAGCAATCGATCCGATGACGCGAATGCGCGGCCGGTGGCCTTCGCCCGCCAGGGTCACGCGCTCAGGATGCCGGTTTCGCACACAAAAAAGAGCCCGGACCGTAGGTCCGGGCTCCAGTCAACCGTTGAAAGGCGGGGGATAGGAATGTCGTGACGACAACCTTCCAACGGCTTTAAACGATGGGGTACTTCCCCCCGTATCCTGCAACCTCTATGCCAACATTCGACCGGGTGCACCTCCGGGAGTTCCCGTTCCGCGACCTCCGGGAGTTCCCGCTCCGCGGGGCCTTCCCCGCTTCCCGTTGACGTCGGTATCGGGTCCGGTCCGGGCCCTTTCAACTGTCACCGAAACGCGACAGCGCCATTCGTCGACGCGGCAATATTTTCCAGTGCTGTGCATCCTTACAAAACGATCGCGATCCCCGGCCACGAATCGCTCGACGGTCTTGTACTAAGGATGCGCAACCGGCCGGGATGGTCGCGCGGCTGCGCCGCACGGGATCCGGCCCGCCGATCGCCCGGGACCGCTTGACGGGACCGCTTGATGATGGTGCCCCGAACAGGATTCGAACCTGTGACCTACGGTTTAGGAAACCGCCGCTCTATCCTGCTGAGCTACCGGGGCGCGGAGCGCGCCATCTTAACACCTCACGCAGCCGGGCCGCCCTGCAGCGTAACCAGCACCTTGCGCGTGTGCGGCGCCGTGCGGTGCTCCCACAAGTAAACGCCCTGCCAGGTGCCGAGCGCGCAGCGCCCGTCGCGCACCGGGAGCGTGAGGTCGGACTGCGTGAGGACCGTGCGTACGTGCGCGGGCATGTCGTCGGGCCCCTCCGCGTCGTGCGCGAAGAGCGGGTCGCCATCCGGCACGAGCCGCTGCATGAAGCGCTCGAGGTCGGCACGCACCGTCGGATCCGCGTTCTCGCACAGGATCAGCGAAGCGCTCGTGTGCCGGATGAACAGGTGACACAGGCCCCTTTGCACGCCCGCGGCGCGGACCGCATCCTGCACCTGCCCGGTCAGGTCGTAGGTGCCGCGTCCGCGTGTCGCGAGCGTCAGTTCCTGCTGATAGAACATTCGGTGTGCTGCGCGCCGGGTGAGTGCCGTCCGCCCCGAATTATGACAGATAGGCCGGGTCGGCTCACTGCGCCGTGCAGGCGGCAGGTTGCCGATTCACTCTGTGCGCATGCTGTTGCCGGTCGCCGGCGGTCCGGTGTACGGCTTGCCGTAGCGCAGCCGGATGGTCTTCGTCTTGCCGAACCAGGGGATCGAGATGACGTAGATGTTGTCGTACTCGTTTTCCGCGATCGGCGGCACTTTCTTGCTCGCGCCCATCTCCGCGATCAGCTCCGGGAGCGTATCGCTGTGACCGACGATCAGGATGATCTTGCCCTTGTGCTCGCGGACCACCCGATCCATGAACTCCTCGTATTCCTCCGGCTCCGGGTCGTAGCGCTGGACGGGCAGGTCGAGCGCCTCGGCGAGCGGGCGCGCCGTCTCCAGCGTGCGCCGGTACGGCGTCGAATAGATGACGTCGACGCCCGCGACCACGTCGGCGTCCACGAGCTGCCGCCTGAGCTCCTCGGCGCGCTCGCGTCCGGCCTGCGACAGCGGCGGATCTTCGGCCGGCGTGGCGGCCTTCTCGGCGTGGCGCACGAAGATCACGGTCGTCGTCGCCTGGGATTCGAAAAACCAGGCGAGGCCGACCGCAATGGCGGTATAGACGATGAGGATCTGGATGCGCCGCCTTCTTCGCCTTCTGCGACGGTCCGGATCCGGCCTCCCGTTTTGCATGTCGCGCGAGCTTACGGGGTTTTGCGCGTCTTGACCATGCGCGGAGCAGCCATGGCCGCTCCTTCAGGTGGTCCGGGAAGTTCCTGCTAGCGCTCGGGGTCCCCGCGCTCACGTCGGCTGTCCCCGCCCGTCGCAACGCGGCGATACTCACCTTCGATTACGTGCCCCGCGCCGGCCGGCGGCTCCATCGACGACGCCCGTCGCACAGCACGGCGGTGGCTCCACCAGACGCGAATTCCGACGATCGCCGCGAGCAGTGCGATGACGCTCGCGACCACCACGAATGCGACGAGGCTGAACAGAACGAGGGCGGCGAACACCAGCGCCCCGCCGGCCAGCGCGAGCGCATGCAGCAGCGGATTGCCTGGCGGACCGCCGCGAAACTCGATGCGGCGGATCACGATGCGGAGGATGTCGCCAGCCGCCGCGGCCAGTGATCGGCCCGGCAGAACGGGCTCCGGTTGCGCCGCAACCCGGCTTGCGTCGCGGCGGGTAAGCCGCCGCAGAGCAAGGCGCCGGCGGCGGGCAGAATGGCGGTGTCGTTCATGCAAATCCCTTGGATCAGCTCCCCTGCGGAATCAGACCGCCCGCGCGGCCGACCGTTCGATCTCGTCCGCGCGAGCGGTTGAATCGGCCGTGTGCCCGCCGCAGAATCGGGGCCCGCCGGAGAGGTGGCAGAGCGGTTGAATGCACTGGTCTTGAAAACCAGCAAGGGTGAACAGCCCTTCGTGGGTTCGAATCCCACCCTCTCCGCCAGGTATCAGAGGAGCCGCGTAACCCCTCTGCTGCCGGGTTGACAGGGAGTGCGAACGAGGAGCACCTGCGCCCTGCCCGCAAGCACGCGGCATGCTCACGTCGGGCTCACCCCGGGTGTGGACCGATATTGAAATCGAACCTCAAAAATGAGCGCTAAGCGACTGTTTGTGAAGTGCCACAGTTCGCCGAACCAACGTTAGCCATTGATCCGAGCGTAAGTCCATCGCATCGTAGGACAGCATGCAACGTCCGTCCAGCGGTAGCGTTACCAACAAAATCAATTCCCGAGCGCACTTAAATCATCCTGTCTCTATCAATCGCCTGCGGGAAAGTGTTTAATATTTGCTCAACAATCCCGTGGGGGAGGCCACAGTCGCGTGCGAAGCCGGACTGCGCTGCGCAAGCTGATCCAGCAGGTCTCCTGCGCCACCTCCCTACCCGACATCTACCGCGCCGCGCTGGATACGCTGCACCAGTCGCTCGACGTCGAACGTTCGGCGCTCCTCGTCACGGATGAGCAGGACGTCCTGCACTTCGTTGCCTGGCAGGGTCTCTCGGATACCTATCGCGCCGCCATGCAGCACCGCATGGCATGGCGGCCCTACGACGCCGATGCCGCGCCCGTCACCATTGCTGACGTCACAGAAGAGGGCGCGGTGGCCGAGTATCGCGAGCTCATGGCGCAGGAACAGATCCGCGCCCTCGGGCTCTTTCCGCTGCGGTTCGCCGACCGCGTACTCGGCAAACTCATGCTCTACTACAGCGAGCCGCACACGTTCTCCGAGGACGAGATCGCCGCTCTGGAGCTGATCGCGAGCCAGGTCGCGTTCGCGGTCGAGCACTTCCGGGTCTCCGGCGAGCTCGAGCAACGATTGTCGATCGAGCAGGAATCCCGCAAGGCGCGCGAATTCCTCGCGGGAGCGAGCCGCGTGCTCGCCACGACCCGGAATCCCGCCGATACCGTGCGCAAGCTCGCACGCATTCTCGTGCCGCGCGTGGCGGACTGGTGCATCGTGCAGGTCGTCGACGCGCAGGGTGCGATCCAGCCGGTGGAAGTCGCGCACAAGGATTCCGCGAAGGTCGAGCTCGCATGGCAGCTCGCGCGCCGCTGGCAGGCGCCGTACGAGAACGGCACTGCCGCGCGTGCCGTCAAGAGCGGCGAGGCCACACTGGTCCAGTGCATCGATCGCGACATGCTCGCGAGGCGCGCGAGCGATCCCGAGCACCTGCGCATGCTGGAATCGCTCGGCCTTTGCTCCGGCATCACGGTGCCGCTCCAGGCGCGCGGCCGCATCCTCGGGGCGCTGACCGTCATGTCCGCCGAGTCGGGCAATACCTACGGGCAGGACGATCTCGCGTTCGTCGGCGAGATTGCGAGCTGGGCGGCCCTCGCCCTCGACAACGCAGAGCTCTATGCGCAGGCGCAGGAAACGCGCGCCATCGCCGAGCGCGCGCGCGAGCGCCTCCAGACGCTCGCCGAGGTGCACGACGACCTCGCGTCCTCGCTGGAGCCGGACGCCGCCCTGCGCCTCTTTGCGAGGCGCCTCGCCAGCCGCGTCGCCGATTACTGCTTCACGTACGCGTTCGACGGGCGCTCGATTCGTCGCGTCGGTCTCGCGCACCGGGACCCGGCAAAACTCGCGTACGTGGAGGCCCTCGCGGCAGCCGATCCGCCTTGCCTCGAGGACGAGTGGGGGGTCGGCCCGGTGATTCGCACCGGCGAGGCGACGCTCATCGCCAAGGTGGAGATGGACGCCATCGTGGCGGGGGTGCGCAGCGATTCGCAGAAGCGCGCGCTGCGCGCCCTGGGACCGCGCTCGATGCTGCTCATGCCGCTCAAGGCGCGCGGGCGCACGGTCGGCGCAATCGCACTGGTCGCGGACGCCTCGTCGTCGCACGTCTTCGACCGCGACGATCTGGAGCTCGCCCGCGAGCTCGCGAGCCATGCCGCCCTGCTCATCGACAACTCGCGGCTGTACAGCGACGCGCGTACCGCCATCCGCGCCCGCGACGACATGATTGCCGTGGTGTCGCACGATCTGCGCAATCCGCTGCAATCGATCGCGAGCGCTGCCAGCGTGCTGCAGCTCGAGCCCTCGCGGGATCGCCACGACGCGTGCGTCGCCGCGATCCGCGTCGCGACGGAGCAGATGGATCGCCTGTTGCGGGATTTGCTCGACATCACGCAGATCGACGCGGGGCAGCTCTTCGTCCGGCGGGAACGGACGGAAGTGGCATTCCTCGTGAGCGAAGCGCGAATGATGTTCCAGCAGCTCGCGCGCGAACGCTCGCTCACACTCGAATGCAGCGTCGCCAACGGCCTGCCCGCCCTCGACGTGGATCGTGGGCGCATACTCCAGGTCTTCTCGAACCTGCTGGGCAACGCCCTCAAATTCGTGCCGGCCGGCGGCCGCATCGAGGTCACCGCGATCGAGGAGCACGGCCGCGTGCGCTTTGCAATTGCGGACACGGGCCCGGGCATCGATGCCGCGAACCTGCCGCGGGTGTTCGATCGCTTCTGGCGCGCGGACCGGCGCCGCGATCGCGGGGCGGGACTCGGTCTCGCCGTCGCCAAGGGCATCATCGAGGCGCACGGCGGCACGATCGGCGTCGACAGCGTGAGGGGCAAGGGCAGCACGTTCTGGTTCGTGCTCGATGCGGAACCGGAGGCGAGGCGCGAGCAGCCGATGGCCGGCAACGGGCCTATCCTCGTGGTCGACGACGACGCACCGTTCCGCGAAGCGGTGGCAGAAGTCCTGCGCGGCTCCGGCTACGAGGTCGTGAGCGCGCACGACAGCGCCGAAGCTCTCGAGCTCCTCGCAAGCGATACACCGCCGTCACTCGTGATTCTCGACGGCATGACGCCGCTCATGGACGGCCGGCGGTTGTCCGACGTGGTCAAGGACATGCCTCAGCTCGGCTCCGTGCCCGTCGTCCTCTCCACCACCTTCGGCAAGGTGGGCACGGACGACCCCGGCGACGGCGCGGCCGGGTATCTCGAGAAGCCCGTGCGACCGAGCCAGGTGCTCGGCCTCGCGGCCGCGCTCTGCCATCGCAGCGACCGCACGCGCACCCGCCTGAACTGAATCCATACCGGAGGGGACATGAGCCAGGGCATCAGCCGCCGCGAATTCGTCTTGACCAGCGCCGCCGCGGGGCTCGCGGCGGGCACGCCGCTCGCCGCCGCCGGCGCGCAATCCGCCCGCCCGAAGATCTCGAACCGGGTACCGCCCATAGTGATCGCGTCGAGCAACGGCTATACCTACAAGAACGGCGGCAAGCTGAGCTGCGTGGAAACGGCTTTCGAGCGCATCGTGCGGGGCGACGACGTGCTGGAAGCGCTGATTGCCGGGGTCAACATCGTCGAGCTCGACCCGGAGGACGCGAGTGTCGGGTACGGCGGCCGGCCGAACGCCGACGGCGTGGTGCAGCTCGATTCGTGCTGCATGCACGGGCCGAAGAAGCAGGCGGGCGGTGTCGCCGCGCTGGAAGGTGTGCGGACGCCGTCACTGGTGGCGAAAGCGGTGATGGACTACACGGATCATCACCTGCTGGCGGGTCCCGGCGCGCAGCAGTTCGCGCGCAACATGGGATTCGAGATCGAGGACGACCTGAACACCGAGAAATCGCGCCGCCAGTGGCTCGAGTGGAAGCGCCGCATCGATCCGCAGCATTACCTTGATCCCGAGGAACGCTTCGAGGCCGGCGAGCGGGCGGCGCGTGAGATGCTGCGCGAGGGCCTGATCCCGGAAGAGGAGTACTACGGCACGATCAACTGCAACGGCCTCAGCCCGAGCGGCGAGGTGTGCGGCGTCACGACGACCAGCGGGCTGGCGTGGAAGATCCCGGGACGCGTCGGCGACTCGCCGATCCTCGGTGCCGGTCTGTACGTCGACGGCGACGTCGGCGCGGCGGGCTCGACGGGCCGCGGCGAGGCGAACCTGTACGGCCTGTGCTCCTTCTTCATCGTGGAAGAGATGCGCCGTGGCCGGCACCCGAAGGACGCGGGTTTGGAAGCGCTGCGTCGCGTCGTCGCCAACACGATCGAGCCGCGCCTGCTGAACGCGCGCAAGAGGCCGAACTTCAACCTGAAGTTCTACATTCTCGACCGCACGGGCCGCCATGCCGGCGTCGCGATGTACGTGGCCGACGACTCGCAGCGCTACGCGCTCTGCACCGAAAACGGCGCCGAGCACCCGATGCTCGAGCCCCTCCTCGAAGGCGCCCCGGA
>DASVDF010000086.1:0-17007 GCA_036381215.1 Woeseiaceae bacterium
GTGCTGACGTCCTTCGAGCCCGAGCCGGCGCCGGTGCACCTGTTGTATACGGGCCAGCGCCTCCTGCCGCTCAAGTTGCGGGCCTTCGTCGATTTCGCGACGCCACGCCTGCGCAGCGCGTTGGCAGATTAGCCGCCGGAACGCTGCCGGCCCTCCGCCTGCTGTGGCCGGATCGCGGGCCGGGTCTCGGGCGGGCCGAGGTAGCTCGGGCGCACGCCGCCCGTATCGATCACGATGCGCTCGACGACCACGCCCGGCGTCACCATCCAGAGTTTCAGGACGTGCCGGCCCGGTCGTTCGATGCGGAGGGTCGACGAAACGCGGCGCACACCGTCGGCAACCGCGCGCGCCCAGCTCTCGTCGCTGTGCTGCGTGTCGAGGGGCACGATCTGCGGGCGCCCGCCGTCGAAGGCGAGCGCGATGCGCAGCGGGTCGCCCGGGCGGAAGTCGAGCGACGGCGCGCAATGCAGCGTGACGGTCACATCGCCCGTCGAATGGAGCCACAGGTCGTACTCGAGACGCGGCGCGTTGCGGCCGGGCTTCTCGCTCTCCGCCGTCACCGGGACCGGCGTGACGCCGCCCAGCGTGCGCCCGAAGCCGGGCAGCACCCGCCACTCGGCGCCGCCCGCCGTCACCGCGCGCGCAAAATGCGGCGCCTCGATCGCCACGTGCCCGTCGCTCTCCACGAAGCCGGCAAACTCCGGCCCGGGCGCCGGCTCGGGCTTCACGACCGGCAGCTCGATCGCGAGCGGGTCGCCGGCATCCGGCGTCACCGTGAGCAGCACGCGGGTCCTGCCGTCCGGCACCGGATCCCAGTCCGCGCCGATCTCGACGCGCTCGGCGTCCTGCACCCGGCCGTGGGAAGGCGTAATCGTGACCCACGGCCGGTCGGCGGTGATCGTGTAGCCGTAGCCCTCGTCGCCGCGGTTGAACAGCTCGATCCAGCGCGTGCCCCTGGCGGATGCGTCGAGCGCCGGCAGCACGGCGGGCGGCGCGCCGTACGAGGGCCAGGCCAGCTCGCTGCCCTCGATGGCGACCGCTGGTGAAGGCCCTGCGCGTGGCCGCACCTGGCTCACCGCCGGCATCACCTCGATCTCGGGCTGCTGCCAATACGTGTAGCCGAGGTTGATCTGCGACATCATGTGATTCCACTTGCCTCCGTGGAGACCGTGGTAGCGCTCGGCGAGCGCGCCGTCGAGCGCGAACAGCTCGCGCGCGCGCGACGCGTCCTCGTTCGCGACGACGCTGCCCTGGCGCGCGTGCAGGCGGTTCTCGCCGACGGCGACGTAGAGCGCCTGCACGACGGCGCTCGCCTTCACCGGGTACAGGACGAGCTGGAAGTACGCATCGCGGTACGCGTCCGGCAGCTCGCCTTCGAGCCGCTCCGCGCGCCGGACGAGCTCACGCCAGGCGCCCTGCACGCGCTCCGCCTCGCGATAGTTCACGAGGCTGTACGTGTCCGCTGCGAGCAGCTCCGGCTTGCGCCGGCCGTTCAGGTGCGTGTAGGCGTCGATGAGGGAGGCGATCTCGGCCGCGTGTTCTTGCCCGAACTCCCGCGCCGCCCATGCACGCGTGTAGTCCTCGAGGCGCGCGTACGGCCAGCGTTCCGGATCCCACGCGAACGTGAGGAAGAACTCGATCGGGAATTCCATCGGCTTCAGGTCGCCGACGTTCACGATCCAGATGCGGTCGGCGCCGTAGCGCCACGCGAGGTCCATCTGCTGCTGGACCTTTGTAATCGGTACCGTGTTCAGCCACTTGTAGTTGCGCGGACCGCCGACGTAATCGAGGTGATAGTAGATGCCCGCGCCGCCCCGCCGCTTGCGCTCGCCGGGAGTCGGCAGGCGGCGCAGGTTGCCCCAGTTGTCGTCCGACCAGAGCAGGGTGACGTCGTCCGGCACGCGCATGCCGCGCTCGTAGTATTCCTGCACTTCCTTGTAGAGCGCCCAGACCTGCGGCACGTCGGAAGCATCGCGGCCGGTGACGTCCTCGATGATCTCGCGCTGGTCGGCGACGATACGCTCCAGGAGCGCCACGTTCGTCTCCTCCGACATCGCCTCGTCGCCGTCGCCGCGCATGCCGATGGTAACGATCTTCTCGTAATCCTTGACGCGCTCGAGGCCGCTGCGCCAGAACTTGCGCAGCACTTCATCGTTCTTCGAGTAATCCCACGGACCTTGGCCGTAGCGCCGCCACTCGTCGTGCGCGCGCGTCATCGGCTCGTGATGGGAGGTGCCCATGACGATGCCGTACTCGTCGGCGAGCTTCGCGTTCAGCGGATCGTCGTCGATGAACGCGCTGCCCCACATCGCCGGCCACAGGTAATTGCCGCGCAGGCGCAGGAGGAGCTCGAAGACGCGCGCGTAGAAATCGTGGTTGAAGCCGCCGAACTTCTCCTGCGCCCACCCGGCGAGCGCCGGCGCCTCGTCGTTCAGGAAGATGCCGCGGTACTTTACGGCCGGCCCGTCGTCGACGCGCCGTCCCGGCAGGACGTACAGCGCGTCGCGATGCACGACCGGCACGTCCGCCCACCAGTACCAGGGGGAGACGCCGATCTGCTCGGAGAGAGCGTAGATGCCGTAGATCGTGCCGCGCGGATCGCTGCCGGCGATCACGAGCGCGCGCCCGATCCCCGGGAGCGGCTCGTCGATCACCTCGGAGACATACGCCTCCCAGCGCCCCTGGATCTGGGCGACGTCGAGCTTGCCCGCGCGCACCAGCGCATCGATGGCCGCGCTCCGCCCGAGCGTCCCGACGATGGCGACTGCCCCGGTGACCGCCGCGCCTCCGTAGGAGCGCGCACCGCGCGCGACCGAGGTCTCACTGTCCGTGCGAATGTCGGGCCGTGCCCCGGTCACCCGCTCGACGTCCGCCCGCAAATCGCCCACCGCGCGCCGCACGCCGGGATGATCCCCCGCATCCACGACCAGCGTCGCCGCCGTCCCCTCCGCGACCAGCGCGACCGCCCTCGCCTCCGCCGCGAACGCGACGTACGCCGGATCGCCCGGTGCCGCGAGCGCGCGCCCGGTCACCAGCAGGAACGCCAGCGCAAAAGCCCGGCACGCTCGCAATTTCAAGGCGCGTGAGCCGCGCCCGGCGCCCGGGCGCATGTCAGGGCTGGGCCACCGAAAGGACCACCGGCGCATCCGCGGCCGCATGCACAGGCGCACCGGGCAGGCCCGCGAGCACGCAGCACGCCGGCGCGGCCTTCATTCGCCGATGTCCTCGTTCCACAGGGACGGATTCTCCGCGATGAAATCCTGCATCAGCCGGAAGCACTCGGCGTCGTCGAGCACGTCGAGCCGCACGCCGCGCGAGCGCACGTAATCTTCGGGACCGCGGAACGTGCGGTTCTCGCCGACGACGACGTGCGGAATGCCGTACAGGAGCACCGCGCCGCTGCACATGTCGCAAGGCGAGAGCGTCGAGAACAGGACCGCGCGGCGGTAGGCGGAGGCCGGCCGCCTGCCCGCGTTCTCGAGGCAGTCCATCTCGGCGTGCAGCACGGCGCTGCCTTTCTGCACCCGGCGATTGTGGCCGCGACCCACGACCTCGCCGTCGATGACCAGCACGGAGCCGATGGGAATGCCGCCCTCCGCGCGCCCCGTACGGGCCTCGGCAAGCGCTTCCGCCAGGTGCCGCTCGAGCTCTCCCCTCTGCATGGTTTTCCCTGCCTCGATCGCGCGCGATGCGCGCTTCTACTACACTGGAGCTTAACCTAACGGCGCCTCCGGGATTACCATCGGGTGCCCCCATGAACCTCGCGAACTTCATCGAGCGGCTGCCGAAGGCCGAGCTGCACCTGCACATCGAAGGCACGCTCGAGCCCGAGCTCATGCTCGAGCTCGCCGAGCGCAACGGCGTCGAGCTGCCCTACGCGGGCGTCGAGGAGATCCGCGCGGCCTACCAGTTCACGGACCTGCAATCCTTTCTCGATATCTACTACGCCGGCGCCCGCGTGCTCCGCACGGAGCGGGATTTCCACGACCTGACTTACGCCTATCTCCGGCGCGCCCGTTGCGACCACGTGCGGCACGCCGAGATCTTCTTCGACCCGCAGACACACACCGAAAGAGGCATCGCTTTCGAGACCGTGCTCGACGGCATTCATGCCGCGCTCGAGCGCGGCGAGGCGGAGCTCGGCATCAGCTACCGCCTGATCCTCTGCTTCCTGCGGCACCTGAGCGCCGCGGAGGCGATGGCGACGCTCGAAGCCGCGCTGCCGCACGGCGACCGCATCCATGCCGTCGGGCTCGATTCGTCGGAAGTCGGCCATCCCCCGTCGAAGTTCACGGAGGTGTTCGCGCGCGCCCGCGCGGAAGGCTTCCTCGCCGTCGCCCACGCGGGGGAGGAAGGGCCGCCGGAGTACATCCGCGAGGCGCTGGATCTGCTGAAGGTCCGGCGCATCGATCACGGGGTGCGCTGCCTGGAGGACCCGGCGCTCGTGGAGCGGCTGGTACGCGAGCAGGTGCCGCTTACCGTCTGCCCTCTTTCGAACGTGAAGCTCAGGGTGTTCGACAGGCTGGACGAACACAATCTCGCCCGGTTGCTCGAAGCGGGTCTGTGCGTCACGATCAACTCCGACGACCCCGCCTGTTTCGGCGGCTACATCGGGGAGAATTTCCGCCTGACCGCGCAGGCGCTGGGCTTGACCGCCGGGGACGTGGCGCGGCTGGCCCGCAACAGTTTCTCGGCCAGCTTTCTCGATGAGCGGATGAAACGCCGGCTCGTCGCGGAGGTCAATGCCGTCACCCCCGGACGTTCGGTGGCCGGCGGGGGCGCGACGGGGAGCGTACCCCTGGGAGGATGACCATGCGCTACATGCTCTTCTGCTGTATCGACGAGAACCACTGGGACGGCCTGAGCCAGCAGGAACGCGACGACGTGATGGCCGACTACGGGGCCTGGGTCGACGGCCTCGAAGCCTCCGGCCGGCACATCATGTCCGCGCGCCTGCAGCCGGTCGCGAACGCCGCCACGGTGCGTTCCAACGGCGCGCGCTTTCGCGTTCTCGACGGCCCGTTCGCGGAGACCAAGGAGCAGATCGGCGGCTTCCACCTCGTCGAGGCGGAGAGCCGGGAGGACGCCCTCGCGCTCGCGCAGGGTATCCCGACGCTGCGGGTCGGCGGCACGATCGAGGTGCGGGCACTGCGCCCGGAATACGCCTGACCGGCACTTCCGCGGCTAAAACGCGAGCCACGCGATCGCGGCCAGCAGCGACCCGAAATAGCAGGCGGCGAGCACCAGCACGCCCGGTTCCAGCTCCTGCACCATCTCTTCGCCGTTCATCGTTCGCTCCGTCGTTCGGTGTATCCGTCGAATAGTCGAACGCCGCGCGGTGGATTCGACAGCATCGGCCTCGCCTGGGGCGTCAACGCGGGCCTGTTGCCCGAGGTGCATTACGGGCCGGTGGTCGAGCGCGGCTGGCAGGCGCTCGTCGCCGCGGTCGATGCCGACGGGCGGCTCGGGTGGGTGCAGCAGGTCGGGAACGCGCCGGAGGACGTGCTCGAAACCGATACGCAGCTCTACGGCACGGGCGCTTTTTTGCTCGCTGCGTCCGAGATCCTGAAGCGGTAAGGCCGCGCGGCGTCCTCGGCGGCGTAGTCCACGCCGACGCGCGGCCCGACGAGGATGTCCGCGTGCGCGACGGCGATCCCGTGGTCCTCGATCCAGATCGTCTCGCCGAGCAGGCTCTTGCCGGTGAGCCGCGTCGTGATGCCGAGCGCCTGGGCGATCGAGCCCGGGCCAGCCATGAAGCCCTTGTCCCCGGCGGCGCGGCGGCGGCGCCGCCGCTCCATGAGCCGCACACCCTCGAGCGGCCGTCCCGCGCGCACCAGGATTGCGTGCGGCGTGTCCGCCGGGCCGGAGACGACGTTGAAAAGATGGTGAATGCCGTAGCACAGGTAAACGTACGCGACGCCGCCCGGACCGAACATCGGCTCGGTGCGCCGCGTGCGCCGGCCGCCCCAGGCATGGCTCGCGCGATCGCCGACCCCGGCATACGCCTCCGTCTCGGTGATCACCGCCTTCGTCACCGCGCCGTTCACGCGCGTGCACAACACTTTTCCCAGCAACTCCCGGCTCACCGTCACCACGTCCGAGCGACGGTAAAACCCTGCGGGGAGCTTCTCGGGGGCAGTGACCGACACTTCCCCTCCTTCCGGGGCAGTGGCCGAATCGTCGGTGACAGTGGCCGCAGCCCTGCTTTGCCGGGTGTTCCTTATAGCGCTCATCACTGGCTTATCGGTCAATGTCCCACTCGTTGAGCGCTTCTCGGGTCATGTTCTTGAGAACCCGATTCCGGCGTGGTTGTCGCCAATCCGGCGGGATTTCCGGCCAGCGTCCCCGGGGCGGTCGCCGGATCGGTTGCCGTCCCCGTTGCGGGACGGTTGCGATGGGCGGTCGCGAAGCCGGCGGCGAGGGAAACGGCCGCGAGCGTCCAGACGACGACGGCGCCGGTGGGCAGGTCGAAGACCGCCGAGAGCACGATGCCGGCGAGGTAGGAGACGGCGCCGATCGTGTAGCTCGCGGCAAGGCGGCGGCCGCGCTGCCAGCGGGAGGTCGCGAGCGCGGGGATGATGAGGCTCGCGAACACGAGATAGACGCCGACGATCTGCACCGAGGCCGTCACCGCGATCGCGAACGTGACATAGAAGCCGAAGCGCCCGATCTTCTCCCGCCAGAGGAACCACACCAGCAGGAGCACCGCGTAGAGCAGCGCGACCGGCGCGAGCGAGCCCCACGTCGACCACAGGATCTGTCCGACGAGCAGGTCTTTCAGGTGCTCGCTGCCGTGCGGATTGTTGGCGAGCAGCAGGATGCCGCCGGTCGCCGCGAGGATGAAGGAGATGCCGATCAGCGCCTCCTGTGTCGCGGGCCAGCGCTTCTCCGTCCAGTTGAGGACGGCGGCCGCCACCAGCGCCGCGCTCACGGCCGCGGCCTGCACCTCGAACCCGGTGGGATCCCAACCGAAGCCGTGCGCCGCCACGACGCCGAGCCCCGCGATCTGGGCAATGGCGAGATCGATGAAGATGATGCCGCGCTTCAGCACTTCCTGCCCGAGGGGCACGTGCGTCGCGAGCACGAGCAGGCCGGCGGCGAGCGCCGGCCCGACGATCGACCAGTCGAGAAGCTCGAAGCTCATCGCCGCACCTCCAGTAACCGGTCGATGATGTTCTCGTAAAGCGAGAAGAGGTCCTGCGCCTCGTCGGTGCCGCCGACCGTCAGCGGCAGCACGACGGCCGGTACGCCGGTCCGCTCGGAAAGCCACTCCGATGCGCGCGCGTCCTGGTAGGGCGAGCGGACGATCACGTCGGCGCCACCCTTGCCGAAGCGCGAGACCAGCTCGGCGAGATGGCCGGTCGTCGGCGGCAGGCCCGGCACCGGCTCGAGGTTCGCGACCTCTTCGAGGCCCAGCCAGTCCTCGAGATAGATCCACGACTTGTGGTGCGTGATGAGCTTCATCCCGGCGAGCGGCGCGGCTTTCTGCTCCCAGCGCGCGGTCGCCGCGTCGAAGCGCTGCCTGAAGCTCGCGTGCCCGCTCGCGTAGGCCTCCGCGTTGTCCGGATCGAGCTCCGCCATGCGCTCGGCCAGCGCCCGCGCGATGAGGCTCACGTTGTGCGGGTTCGTCTGCACGTGCGGGTTGCCCTGCGGGTGGATGTCGCCCTGCGCGCGATCGGTGTTGCCGGTCGCGCCGAGCCGCTGCACGTACAGGCTCGTCTCGAAATACCCGGGATTGCCCGGCAGCACGTCGCGGTTGTTCGCCTTGCGCAAAAGCGCCGGCAGCCAGCCGATCTCGAGCTGCGCGCCGCTGCACACGACGAGATCGGCGCGGCGCACGTCGGCGATGAGGCTCGGACGTGCCTGGATGTAATGCGGATCCTGCAGCGCGGTGGTCGCGCTTTCCGCATCCACGTGCTCGCCGCCGATCTCGACGGCGAGCGCCGCCCATTCCGGCTCGCAGGCAAAGACGTCGAGATCGGCCCTGGCCGCGAGCGGTGCCGCAAGAAGGACGGACACTATGAGCCAACGTTGCATGGCGATCCTCCTTCAGAACGAATGCGCGCCGTGCGCGCCGATGCTCAGGATGTACTGCAGGCCCCACTGGCTGTCGCCATCGAAGCCCGCGTCGTCGTACGCGTACTGGAAGCGCAGGCGGCTGAACTCGCTGTTCGACCAGTCGACCATCAACGTGTAACGGAGGGGGTCGTCCTCGCCCGCGGCGAGCGGCGTGCCCGCGAACAGCGGGCCGGGATCGTCGGCGGACAAGCCGTCAATGCGCACCCCGCCTCGCCATTGCGGGAACGGCTGGTACACGGCCTGCGCATACCAGCCCTGCTGGTCGGCGTCGTACGGCAGGGCCCCGAGCCCGAGAACGTCGTAAACGCCGTCTTCGCGGCGCCACAGGTACTCCGCCTGGAACACGAAGTTCTTCTGCTTCCAGTTGCCGTTAGGAGCCCACTTCCAGACGAGATCCGCGATGGCGACCTGCGATTCGCCCGTGAAGAAAACGACGCGGTCGGGATCGGCACTCACACGCCGGTCGGCGTCCGCGTCGAGGAACGAAAGTCCCGCGAGCCAGCTGTGGCTCGCGCCGACGTCGCCGCCGAAATTCACGAAGACGCTGCGCGCGCCGAAGCCGGAATTCGCCGCTCCGCCCGCCGGGTAACCGTCACCGCGCAGGAGCTCCGCGCCGAGCTCGACGTAGAGATCGGTCGGCGCGATCCAGCGCAGCTGCACGCCGTCGTCGATGTACTGGTTGCCGAGCAGCGCCTGATACGGCAGCGGCTGATCCGCGAAATCCCAGGCGTGCGCGTGCCGCGAGTTCAGGTAGCCGATGCCGGAGAAGAAGCGTCCGAAACGCGCCGAAAGCCCGGCCGGCAGCGCCAGGGTCTCGAGCCATGCCTCCTCGACGTCGATGTGAGCCTCGCCATCCTCGATGTGGATCGGCGCCGTGAGCCACGCCGTGAACTTGTCGTCCACGTTCGCGCTGATGTCGATCTCCGTCTCGCCGAGGGCGAGGCCTTCCGCCAGAGGTTCCGCCTCGCCGCCGAGCGGGAAGCCCTGGATCGCGTACTCCTCCGGGTTCTCGCCGTAGCGCCACGCGCTGCCCTGGAAGATCACGCCGATGGCGGGATTGAACGTCGAATCGCCCACACCGCCCTGGGCGCGGGACGGCATAGGAGCGGCCGGCGCGGGCGCCTCCGCAAGCTGGCTTGCGGCTGCATTCGCCTGCCGCGCGTTCTGCTCGGCGACGGCGAGCCGCTGTTCCAGCTCGGTGATGCGCGCGTCGTATTCAACGCGCAATTTCTCGAGCTCTGCGCGCAGCGTCGCAACGTCGTCCTGCGCGAGCGCGGGCCCGAAGGTGAACAGTAACGGCATGACCAGCATGCCTTTCCTGAAGTCGATGCACATGGCGTCGCCTCCTGATCGAAATGACGGAAGAACGCCGCGGGGACCGCGGCGAGCGGCGTGGATCAGGCGGCGAGCGGCGGGCCGCGCGGGCGGCAGTCGGCGACGAGAGAGGTCGCGAGGAAAGCGACGTAGCGGGCGGGCAGCGGCGTCGCAAGCGCGCGCGGGTACGTCTGCGCCAGGATGGGCCCCGGCGCGGCATGCGTGCCGGACCAGTGCGTGCAGAGCTTGCAGGTCTGCTGCTCGGCCGTAGTGTGCCAGTTCGCGTGCAGCGTCAGCAGCGCGTGCCCGGCGAGCACGCCGAGCAGAATCAGGAGACAGGTTGTGCGGCGGGGTATGGGCATGTCAGGCACTGCGCCCGCCATCTTGCGTCGAACCCGGCGCAAAGTAAACCGAACGCTGGCGGCGAGCTCCGGCCCGGCACCGTAGGAGCGCGCATCCGCGCGCTCGATCGCGGCTTTGCCTCGGATTGCGGCGCATGCCACGCCGGGTCGCGCGCGGTGCGCGCTCCTACAGGAGCGCTTCGAGCGCTTCCAGCAGGCGGTCGATCTCGTCCGTGCTGTTGTAGTGCACGGGGCCGACGCGCACCGCGCCGCCGCTCTCGTAGATGCCGAGCGCGCGCGCCGCTTCGACGGCGTAGTTGTGGCCGCTCCAGACGAAGATGCCCTGCTCCGCGAGCGCCGCGGCGATCTCGTCGGGCGTGCGCGAGCGGGCGGTGAACGAGACGGTGGGAATGCGCCGCGCCAGCGCCTCCGGTGCGGTAATCCCCTGCACTTTCACGCCCGGCAGCGCCGACAGGCCCTCCACCAGCCGCTGCGCGAGCCCGCCCTCGTACGCCGCGATGCCATCCAGCGCCGCGTGCACGAACCGCCGCCGGCCGGCCGGATAGCGCGCGTTGCGTGCGACGTGCTCACCGCCCTGCGCCTCACCGAGCCACGCAAAATAATCCACGGCCGCCGCGGTGCCCGCCATACCCTCGTGGCTCATCGTGCCGGTCTCGAACGCGCCCGGGATGGCGTCCGGCGCGGGCCGGACCTTGTACGGCTCGAGGCCTTCCAGCACCTCGCGCCGGCCCCACAGGATGCCCTGGTGCGGGCCGAAGAACTTGTAGGCGGAGCACACGAGAAAATCGCAGCCGAGCGCCTGCACGTCCGTAGCGACGTGCGGCACCGACTGCACGGCGTCGACGTAGGTCAGCGCACCCGCGGCGCGCGCCCTGCGGCAGATCTCCGCGACGTCGTTCAGCGTGCCGGTCAGGTTGCTCGCCGCGCCGAAGCACACGAGGCGCGTGCGCAGGCCAAGCAGCTTGTCGAGCTCCGCAAGATCGAACTCGAAGGTTTCCGTATCGAACGGCAGCCAACGCACCTCGAGCCCGAGGTCGCGCGCGAGCAGCCGCCACGGGTTCACGTTCGCATCGTGATCCATGCGCGACAGCACGATCTCGTCGCCGGGCCGGAACCGCCGGCCGAGCGAGCGCGAGACGTGCAGCGTGAGGCTGGTCATGTTCTGCCCGAACACGATCTCGTCGGGCGAGGGCGCGTTCAGCAGGTCCGCCATGGCCGCGTGCGCGTCGGCGACGATTTCACCCGCGCGCTCCGAGGTCGCGAAAAACCCGCCGAGGTTCGCGTTGGCGTGCAGCAGGCACTCGGTCGTCCGGTCGACGACGCTCTGCGGCACCTGCGTGCCCGCGGGATTATCGAAATAGATTCGCAGGCGGCCGTTGTCGCTCGCGGCGAGCGCCGGAAAGCGCGCGCGCACGGCGGCCAGATCGAAGCTCCCGGAGGTCAAGGCCGCGCCCGCAGGATCACTCGATGCTCCATTTCTGGCGGTGCGCTTCTTCCGCGCTTTGGCGCACGCTCGCATGCCGGTTCGTGAGCAGCAGCGAGCCCGGATCGCAGACCCGCGCCTTAAGGAGACCGAGATCGGTGGCCGCGTCGAAGAGGCTCGGATACCAGCGTTCCCAGCTCGGCAGCAGTGCCTCTACCTGCTTCTTCAAACTCATCGCCGCAATGTAGCGGAGGCCGCCGGGGGAAACAACGAATGGAATCGGCAGGGATCCTGAATTTGTGACCGGTGGCCGTCAGTCCCCGGTCACTCCGAGAGCAGCCAGCGCGGTCCCGCCCGCCGCCAGCAGCACGGCGGCCAGGCCCGGCAGGTGCTGGAGCACGTCGGGCGGCACGAGCTTCAGCTCCTGCGGCACGAGGTCCGCCACCAGCGGCAGGAGGGCCAGGAGATCCATGGCCGGCTTCGCCGCGATCAATGCACCGATCGATGCCGCGATCGGCAGGGTCCAGCGCCGCACCCAGACGCGCCGGCGGATGCGCCGCTCGACGGCGTGCGTGAAACCGTCGTCCGGAATCTCCGCGGGCCGGAAGAGCGCTGCGAGCTGCCTGTCCTCTTCGTCTCTCATGCGCTCAGCCATATTGATGACGTTCGATGCCAAACCGTTGCCTTATCTTATCCTTGCCGCGGAAGATGAGCGACTTGACGGTGCCAACCGGCATCCCCGTCGCCTCGCCGATCTCGCGATGGGACATGCCGAACGCATAGGACATCACCATGACGGCGCGCTCTTCCTCGTCCAGCACCGCGAGCAGCTTGTCGAGATCGCCCGCCTCCTCGAGCGGCGCCGCGGAGACGGCCGGCGCCGCCGGCGTGTCCCGCACCGATTCGAGCACCTCGCCGTAGCGTTTCGTGCTGCGCTTCGCCTGCAGGAATGTCGTCCACGCAATCCGGAGCAGCCAGCCCGGGAACGACCCCTTGCCGCTGAAGGTGGACAGCCGGTCCCAGGCGTGCACGAAGCAGTCCTGCGCGAGATCGTCCGCGAGATCGGGGTCGCGCGTCAGCCGCCGGAGGAAGCTGCGGACGCGCGACTGATGCCGCCGCACGAGCTCGCCGTACGCCTGCGTGTCGACCTGCGCGACGGCCCGCGAGACCAGCTCGAGATCGTCGGCGTCGCGGAGACGGGGTGCCGCTTTCAATCTGTTTCCGGCTCACCGAACAGCCACATCACAAGGTAGGCGATCCCGATCAGGAAAGGAAACGATCCGACCGCAAGCATCGGCCGTACGGCGTCGTTCTCGCCCAGGACCAGGCCGAAAGTGCCGAAGCCCAGCCCGATGGCTCCCCAAATCAAGGCTTTGCGCAGATCGGCGATCCGCGACTGCTTCGACCTGCCCAGCCGTTCGATGAGCTCCGGGGTCAGCTCCTGGCCGCGCTCCAGCGCATTGCGCACCGTTTTGTGCAGCTCGGCCCGCGTGCGGTACTGGAACAGGAAGAACAGCCCGAGCACCACGCCGGTGACGATCAAGGTGACGCTCGGAACGATGACTTCTACACCCATTAGATCAGCTCCTGGATGACGGCACAGCGCCGCCTCGACAGGGAGATGCGCCGCGCGGGCGGCTTGGATGCAGAAGGCGGGCTGGCGTCAGGCGGGGCGATTATGCCATTCGGCGAGCAGCGCGGCCTCGCGCTCGGCGGCGAGCCCCGCCCGGAGGCGTTCCCGCCGTTCCTCGGGCAGGCCCTTCCACCAGGCCAGCGTGTCCCGCGCCGTTTCCCGGGTCGGCCGGGCGCTGAGCCCCGCCTCGAAGGCCCGCTCGCTGCTCACGAGGGAGGCTTTGCCGTACTCGCCTTCGGTGGGGCTCCAGATCGGGATCTCGCCGCTTTCGAGGAGGCCCTTTTCCCGCAGGAAGCCGGCTCCCACCCAGACGGGGTCGATCTCGGCGCGGGTCACCGCGTGGCAGTCCGCGAGCAGCTCGCCCATGGTGAACGCGCCGGGCGGAGTGGTGATGTTGAACGTGCCCATGGTCCGCCGTTCCAGGCAATCGATCGCGAAGGACGCGAGATCGCGCGCGTCGATGATCTGGATGGGATCGTCCGGCGTACCGGGCCACAGCATCTCGCCGCCGCGGCTCGCGCGGACCGGCCAGTAGGTGTAGCGATCCGTCGGATCGCCCGGCCCGCAGATGTAGGTGGGACGGAACACGGTGAGGCGATCGGCGCCGAAATGCTCGGCGGCGCGCTTTTCGCACAGCGCCTTCATCGGCCCGTAGGTCTCGGCGGTGACCTGCTCCACGGTCTCGTCCGGCATGGTCGCGAGCGGCGAGCTCTCGTCGTTCGCGATCGCGAAGCTCGCGTATGCCGAAATCGACGAGATATAGAGGTACTGCGAGGCGGCGTCCGCGAGCAGCTTCGCGGAGTCGGCCACGTGCCGCGGCACGTAGCCCGAATTGTCGATGACAGCGTCCCACTCGTGGCCCTCGAGCGCATCGAGCTTGCCGTCGCGGTCGCCGATCCAGGTGACGAGGTCGGGAAAGAGATCGTCGTTGGTGCGGCCGCGGTTGAACAGCTCGACGTCGTGCCCGCGCCGGAGCGCCTCGCGCACCATGTGCGGGCCGATGAAGCCGGTGCCGCCGAGGATGAGAAGACGGAGCTTTTGCCGTTTGCCGCTGGCCGGCTCGTCCGCTGCTCGTGCGCCCGGCGCGCCGGCCGCGAGCGCCGCGGAGGCGAGCAGGCCGCCTTTCAGGAAGCTTCTTCTGCGCATGCGGCCGATTCTAGCCCAGACGCGTGCGGCGCGGACCCGGCGAAGTTGGCATGAGCGGAGCGGCGCACGGCCGGACCGGTCGACTCGGGGCCGCCGCCCCTGCCGCGGCCGGTATACTCCGGGCAACGAACGACAAGTCGTCGGGGACGAGTCCGTATCCGTGCCGGACTTCCGACGTCAGGGGGACCGAATGCATTGCGAAAGGACGCGTTCGACGTGCTCGGGCCTGGTGATCGGCTGCGGACTCGCCTTGCTGGCAAGCCAGGCGATCGCGCAAGCGCTGTTCGTGAACGAGCTGCACTACGACAACGCCGGCACCGATAGCGGCGAGGCGATCGAGATCGCCGGGCCCGCCGGCACCGACCTCGAAGGCTGCAGCGTCGTGCTCTACAACGGCGCGACCGGCGCCGCTTACGCCACGACGCCGCTCGCGGACGTCATCCCGGATCAGCAGGACGGCTTTGGCACCGTGGCCGTGAGCTACGGGACGAACGGCCTGCAGAACGGCGCTCCGGACGGGGTCGTGCTCGTCGGCGCGGCCCGCGTCATCCAGTTCCTGAGCTACGAGGGTGCGTTCGCGGCGCTCGACGGACCCGCCGCCGGCCTCGCGAGTACGGACATCGGCGCGGCCGAAACGGGCGATACGCCCGTTGGCCAGTCGCTCCAGCTCGCAGGCACCGGCGTCTCGGCCGGCGAATTCGCCTGGACAGGGCCGGCCGCGTCGAGTTTCGGCGCGGTGAACGGCGGGCAGACGTTCGCCGGCACGCCGGCCGCCGGCAATCCGTGCGGCGGTGGCAGCGGCGAGCCGGGCGACCTGTCCGCGCTCGTCATCAACGAAATCCTCGCGGACCCGGCCGGCGATCTCGCCGGCGACGCCAACCGCGACGGCGTGCGCGACGCGTCGGGCGACGAGTTCATCGAGATCGTGAACGCATCGGACGAGGACGTCGACCTGTCCGGCTGGACGCTCGCGGACGGCGCCGCGCTGCGCCACACGTTCCCGCCCGGCAGCGTCGTCGCTGCCGGCTGCGCCGTGGTGGTGTTCGGCGGCGGGGCGCCGGCGGGCGCATTCGGCAACGCGCTGGTGCAGACCGCCTCCGGCGGACAGCTCGGCCTGAACAACGGCGGCGACACGGTGATGCTCGCGCGCGGGGCGGACAGCGTGTCGCTCACCTACGGGAGCGAAGCCGGCAACGACGAGTCGATCACCCGCGATCCCGACGTCAGCGGCACGCCGCCGCTCGTGCGGCATTCGTCGGCGGCGGGCGCGGGCGGCCGTCCGTTCTCGCCGGGCACGCAGGTTTCCGGGCTGCAGTTCGCCGGCTGCGAGCCGCTGCCGGTCGGCCCGTTCGAGATCTGGGAGATCCAGGGCGCGGGCGCAATGTCGCCTCTCGAGGGCAGGCTGGTCCAGTCCGCGGACAACGTCGTCACCGCGGTCGCACCCGACGGCTTCTTCATGCAGACGCCGGCTTCGCGGAGCGACGGCAACGTCGACACGTCCGACGGCATTTTCGTGTTCACCGGTGGCGCGCCGGGCGTGTCGGTCGGCGACCAGGTGGACGTCTCGGGACAGGTGCGGGAGTTCTTCGACTTCACCGAGCTCGGCGGCAACCCCGTCGTGACGGTCGATGCGAGCGGGGTCGCGCTGCCGCCGCCGGTCGCGTTCGGCGCTGCCGTGCCCTCGCCCGACCCGGCGGCACCGAGCTGCGCGCTCGAGTACGAGTGCTACGAGGGCATGCTGGTGTCGGTGACGGGCGGGACGGTGTCCGGCCCGAACCAGCACTTCGGCTCGGACCCGATCGCGGAGGTGCATGTCACGGCCGCGGCCGAGCGCGCGCTGCGCGAGCCGGGCGTGCTGTTCCCGGGCCTGCCCGGTTTGCCGGAGATTCCGGTGTGGGACGGCAACCCGGAGGTGTTCGAGCTCGATCCGGACAAGCTCGGCCTGCCGAACACCGTCATTCCCGCGGGCTCGCATTTCGATGCTCTCGGCGTGCTCGGCTTCGAGTTCGGCGGCTACGAGCTCTGGCCTGCGAGCCTCACGGTCGACGAGCTGCCGATCCCGCACCCGGTGCGCGCACGCGCCGCGGGCGAGGTCACGATCGGCTCGCTCAACCTGTTCCGGCTGTTCGACGACGTGAACGATCCCGCGGACACGAACGCGATCGGCGAGCCACGCGACGACGAGGTCGTGTCCGGCGCGGAATACGCCGTGCGCCGGGCGAAGTTCGCGCACTACATCCTCGACGTGCTCGGCGCACCGGACATCCTCGCCGTGCAGGAGGCCGAGAAGCTCGAGGTGCTCGAGCAGCTCGCGGCAGACATCGCCGCGGCGAATCCCGACGTCACGTACACGGCGTATCTCGAGGAAGGCAACGACATCGGCACGATCGACGTCGGCTTCCTCGTGCGCGACACGGTGGCGGTCGACGAGGTGACGCAGCTCGGGCGCGACGAGATCTTCGACTTCGACGGCTCGCCGCTGCACGACCGTCCGCCGCTGTTGCTCCGCGCGCGTTTCCTCGGCGGCGCGGACTTCCCGATCGATGTGCTGGTGGTGCACAACCGCTCGCTCGGCGGGGTGGAGGACCCCGGCAGTGAAGGCGAGCGGGTGCGGTTGAAGCGGCTCACGCAGGCGCAGTCGATCGCCGCGCGCGTGCAGGCGATGCAGGAGGAGAACCCGGACCTGCGGCTCGTCATCGTCGGCGATTTCAACGCTTTCGAGTTCACCGACGGGTTCGTGGACGCGGTGGGGCAGATCAAGGGCGACGTCGAGCCGGACGAAAACCTGCTGTCCGGACCGGACCTGGTGGAACCGAATCTCATCGACCAGGTGCTCTCGGTTGCGCCGGCCGAGCGCTACTCCTTCATCTTCGACGGCTCGGCGCAGGTGCTCGACCATGCGCTGACCAGCATGGCGCTGGACGCCTCCGTGCGCGGGTTCGCATACGGGCGCGGCAACGCCGATGCGGCGGAGGTCCTGCTCGAAGATGCGACGACGCCGCTCAGGTCCTCCGATCACGACGGCCTGGTGCTGTTCATCACCACGGACG
>DASVDF010000087.1:0-3762 GCA_036381215.1 Woeseiaceae bacterium
CCTTGCGATCAACGCCGGCGCGAGCGTGTTCTGGGCCGCTGTTTACGAGCGGCTGTTCGGCCGCGCGGATGACCGCGGTGGCCTGGGCAAGTCCCTGCTCGGCGGAGGTGCGGTGGCGGGGCTCGCGTACCTGCTCGACTACCAGCTGCTGCCGAAGCGGTTGACGCCCGGCTGGGAAGAGCGGGTCTCCGGCCGGTCGCTGGCCATGATTTTCGGGGCCATGGCGTTGACGTTGCCGATATGGAGCATAATCCGGCGGAGCGGGTGACGGTACCGGCAGGATGCGCATCAACGCGGATTTTTCTCAACGAGTGGTCATCCTTCCGGGAGACTACCGCTGGGTCGCGTCGCCGATGCCCGGCGTGGAGCGCATGATGCTCGACCGCATCGGCGACGAAGTGGCGCGCGCGACGTCCCTGGTGCGGTACGCGCCGAACAGCACGTTTTCCGAGCACGTCCACGGCGGCGGCGAGGAGTTTCTCGTGCTGGAAGGCACGTTCGGCGACGAGCACCGGCTCTACCCGGCCGGCACCTACGTCCGGAATCCGGTGGGCACCAGGCACTCTCCCCGCGTCGGCGACGCGGGATGCACCATCTTCGTCAAGCTGCATCAGTTCGACCCGGCGGACGCAACCCCGGTGATCATCGACACGCAGGCCGCGCAGGCTCAGCCGCCCGAAGTCAGCGGCTTCGAAGCGACGCTGCTGCACCAGTTCGGAAGTGAGCGCGTATCGCTCGTTCGGTGGGGACCCGGCACGCCGTGGAAAGCACACGCTCACGACGGGGGTGAGGAAATATTCGTCATTGCCGGGAGTTTCAGCGACGAGCATGGCGCGTACCCTGCCGGCACGTGGCTGCGTTATCCGCACGGGAGTACACACGATGCCTCGACTCTCGAGACGGGTGCCATTCTGTACGTGAAGAGCGGACATTTGCCGGCTGGCGCGTAGCCATCGGCGCCGCCGGGCGCGTTGCTGGAAATGATGGAACGCGGTGCGCTGGAGATCCTCGAGCGTTGCCCGAGGATCTGCCAGCGATACCGTCGCAATCACATTTTCGCCATCAGCGTCCTCAGTAAGGGATCGGCATCGTAGTAGTTGCCGCCGTCGGCCGGTTTCGGGCCGGAGCCCATGACGATCTCCAGCCGGGAGCTCCAGACCGTACGTCCGTTCGCCGCGTCGACGCCGAACGTCGTGTGCATGACGGGACGCACGCTCGACGAGCAGCCGAGCAGACCGCAGCGCTGCTGCACCACGTACTTCGTGTCGTGCCGGGTGATCCCGGCGCCGGGCCCGGGCTTCTCGACCGAGCGGCTTTCGCGCTCGACGACACGGAACCAGCTCCTGCCCTGCTCCTTCGTCAGCTCCGCCGCGTGAAACAGCGCGTAATCCTTGACCAGGTTCTCGCTCGTCGTCGAGTTGCCGTTGTAGCCGACCACGTACCGGTCGTTGCCGAGGGCGTGGCTGTAGTAGCCATAGTCGTCCGACCCTTCCGCCGGCCGGTAAGCCGACTGCGAGGCACAGGCGGCCAGGCTCAGCACCACGACGAGAAACATCAGGCGTGAAATGATCATCGGTCCTCTCCTTGGTTCTTTTCCGCTCGTGACGGCGGAGCGCGAGGCTCGTCATCCGTCTCCTGACCCGAATACGGGTGGGGGGGCCCGTTTATTCCCTCGGGCCGGTGCGTCCCGCACCGTTCTCCCACCCCCGCCCGATCACCTCGGCCTCCGCGGCGGGTCCGAGCGGCGGCTCGCGCCCGGCAAGCGCCTGCAGGGCGGCGCGCACGGCGGGGAGGCGCTCCTCGAGACGCTGCGGACAAGCGCCGAGAATCTCGGCGACGAAGGCTTCGATCCCGTATTCGGCTACGGCCTCGTGCAGCCGCCCCGCAATCAGAATTCGGCCGCCAGCCTGACGGAATAGCTCATCTCGTCGAAGTCGGCAGACACGAGGTTGGACGTGTTGCTGGCACGTTCGATGGCGCCTTCCACTGCGAGCCACTCGGTCACCGGCACATCGACCAGCAGTGCGGCGCGCACCCGCTCGTCGGAGCGGTTCCGAGGAGCCGTCGGCACCAGGGAGGAAGACTCCAGAATCTGCCGGTAGTCGCGGCGCTCGAGCTGCAGCCGCGCCTTGAACCCGATATCGAGGGTTGGCCGCTCGAGCCGCTGCGCATAGGTAAGCTTCAGGCGATAACCGTCGTAATCGAAGTCGTCGATGTCGGCATCCTCGTCGGCGGTCGTCCAGCCGAGCGCGACGTAGCGCTGCGGCCCGTCGAGGAAGAGGAACGCGTCCGCCGAAAGGCCGTGGTTGACGGCCGAGCGCCCCGTGTCCGCCTGGTGCTCCTTGGCGGTGCGCACGTACGCGCCGCGCAGGTAGAGCCGCTCGCCGAAGAGCTTCGCCACGCTCGGGCTCACGCGGCGCATCGTGAGAAAGTCCTCGCCCCCGAGCTCGGCAGCGACGTGATGCAGCGAGAGACCGGCGTCGAAAGCGCCGGCGTCGTATTTCAGCCCGGCGGAGATCTGGTGCATGGACAGGTCGAAATCGGAGAGATCGCGGTAGCGCGTCTGCGACAGGTCGTAGCCAAGCTTCAGCTCGATGGCTTGCGTGAGCGTGACATCGGCGCCGAGCCCGAGGTTCGTCAGCAGCGCCGTATCGCCGCGGCCGGTGTTCTGATCGAGGTCGAGCATGCTCACGTTGCTGTCGTACTCGACACCCGTCGCTGCTCCGCCGCTGAAGTCGATACGCTCTCCCGGCGCAGCGGCCGCGATGGAACCGGCCAGCAGGCACAGGGCGGAAGCTATCGTTCGGATACGCATTGTTCTTCTCCTGGAAAAAAGGGCCGGTGGGCGGATGCCCACCGGCAAGCGGGGGGTGCTCACTCGTCGAGCAGCGTGACCGCATCGTCGACCTCGGACTCGACATCCGTGTCGACGACGTCCGTGATGTCATCCTGAAGGGCAGCATCAACGGTGCTCTCGATCTCGCCTTCGATGGCGGCTTCCGCGGCAGCGTCGACCTCTTCCGTCACTTCGGAATCGACCGCGCCGCTGACCTCGGCAGCCACCTCACTCACGACTTCCGTATCGACTTCGCCGGCGAGGCCGACGGCCGTATCGACCGCGTCCTGTACGGCGCTCTCGGCCTCGGCTTCAACGGAGCCGGCAAGGGAGAGCGTCGTCTTGCTGGTGGCCTCGGCCGCTTCCTCGGCCCCGGCTTTCGCGGAGCCCGCGAGCGAGAGCGCCGTTTCGGCACCGGCGCCGACAGTGCCCTCGAGCGTGCCGGTCGCGCCATCGAGCAGCGGGGCCGCGTCGAGGTTGCCTTCGGCATCGGCATCGGAGTCGCCATTGGCGCTCGCGCCGGCGTTCGGGTTGCCGCTCGTGCCGCTACGGGTTCCGGTGCGGTCGTTGCCGCTCGCGCCGGCCTGCGCATCGGCGCGCACGCTTCCGCTCGCTCCGGCGCGAGCATCCGCGCTCGCGTCGCCGTCGGCGCGGCCTTCCGCGCCGGCGGCCCGCGAGCCGGCCTCCCCGCCGATGTGGATGGCCGCATTCGCCGATGCTTCGGCGTCCTCGCCCACCTCAGCCTGGGCCGCGAACGCGGTTCCAGCCATCGACAGGGACAGCAACGCGATGGAAACGGTCGCCGTCCACTTCCGGTCTTCGGGTTTGTTGCGATTATGACAAGCCATGTCAGGTCCTCCTTGCAGCAGCTTGTGCAGTGAGAACGACTGGCTTCAGGGATTTATTCCCTCGAGATCGTCAATCCC
>DASVDF010000088.1:0-10994 GCA_036381215.1 Woeseiaceae bacterium
CACGTTCAGAATGCCCGGGAAAGCGTTTACGGGACCCCCGTTCCGCAGCACACCCGGGATCGTGGCCAGGCCCTGCCACAACCGCTCGTTCAGCGCGCGGAAGCGCGCGAGCTGCGAGGACAGGCGCTCCCGCGCGAGCAGGGCGGCGACGCCCATCCCGACGACCTGGTGCACCGGCACCGTCCCGGGACGCAGCCCGCGCTCCTGGCCGCCGCCGAACACCATGGGCGAGAGATGCACGTCGCGGCGCGGCGCGAGGTACAGGGCGCCCACGCCCTGCGGGCCGTGGAACTTGTGCGCGGTCATGGACAGCAGATCGACGGGCAGGGCCGAAAGATCGAGCGGCAGCTTGCCCACGGATTGCGCGGCGTCGCAATGGAACAGCACGCCCCGCCGGCGGCAGAGCTCGCCGATGGCGGCGATGTCCTGGATCACTCCGGTCTCGTTGTTGACATGCATGACGGAGACGAGCTGCGTGTCGTCGCGCAGCGCGCGCTCGAGCTCCGCGACGTCGAGCCGGCCGTCGGCGCGCGGCACGAGCCAGGTCACGCTGAAACCCTCGCGCTCCAGTGCCGCAAAGGCATCGACGACCGCCTTGTGCTCGGTGCGCATCGTCACGAGATGCCGCCCGCGATGCGCGCGCAGGCGTGCGGCGCCGAGGATCGCGAGATTGTCGGATTCCGTCGCGCCGGACGTCCACACGAGGTTACTCGGCGCGGTGCCGAGCAGCTCCCCCAGTTGCTCTCTCGCGCTCTCGACGCGCGCCCGCGCCGCGCGGCCGCCGATGTGCACCGACGACGGGTTGCCGAAGCGCCCGGTGTCGGCGAGGCATTCGTGCATGGCCTCGATCACGGCAGGATCCGCGGGCGTGGTCGCCGCATGATCGAGATAAACGGGCTTGTCTTCCGCGAGCAGGGTCATCCGGTTTTCCGATCTTTCGCGGGTGCGGCGCCGGGCTCGAGCGATGCAAGGATGCCGCGCAGGATGTTGACTTCGTTCTCGTCCGGCAGCGCGCGCGCGAACAGCCGCCGCAAACGCCGCATCAGGAAGCGCGGGTTCTCGGGGTCGAGAAAACCGCTTGCGGTCAGCACCTGCTCGAGATGCGCGTAGAAGCGCTCGAGCTCCTCGCTGCTCGCGAGCGGAACGCCACGCGCCTCGGCCGGCAGCGTCTCGCCGCGCGCGAGCCTGAGCTCGTAGCAGACGATTTGTACCGCCATCGCGAGATTGAGCGAGCTGAAGCCCGGGTCGGTGGGGATCGTGAGCAGCACATGGCAGCGATCGAGATCCTCGTTGGTGAGGCCCGACTTCTCCGGCCCGAACACGACCGCGACCGGACCCTCGCCGCTCTCCTGCACGAGTCTTGCCGCGCATTCGCGCGGTGCGAGCGTCTGCCAGCCGATGGTGCGCGCACGCGCGCTGGCGCCGGCGACGTAGCGGCAGTCGGCCAGCACCTCGTCGAGATCTTCGGCAACGCGCGCGGACTCGAGCAGGTCCTCGGCGCCGGACGCGCGTGCCGTGGCGTCCTCGTGGGGGAAATACCGCGGCCGGACGAGCGCGAGATCGCTGAGTCCCATGTTCTTCATCGCCCGCGCCACCGCCCCGATGTTGCCGGGGTGCGTGGTGCCGACGAGCACGATCCGGATGGTCATTGGCCTGCTTCCGCCTGTGGTCGTCTGGTATTCTACCGCCCCCGCAAGGCCGGCTCCCGCCGGCACCGTCACACCGCAGGAAAGCGCGATGCATCCATTGCTGAACGTCGCCGTGATGGCCGCCCACCGCGGCGGTGACACGCTCATCCGCAGCCTCAACCAGCTCGACCGCATCAAGGTGGAGCTCAAGGGGCGCAACGATTACGTGAGCGAGGTGGATCGCGCGGCGGAGCGGGCCGTCATTGCGACCATCCAGAAGCACTACCCGGAGCACGCAATCCTGGCGGAGGAAAGCGGCGCCCAGGGCGAATCGGAATACGAGTGGGTGATCGATCCGCTCGACGGTACGACCAATTACCTGCATGGCTTTCCGACCTTCGCGGTATCGGTAGCGGTGTTGCACAAGGGCGCCATGGAGCATGCCGCGGTGCACGACCCGATGCGCCAGGAGACGTTCACCGCATCGCGCGGCCGCGGCGCGCAGCTCAACGGACACAAGATCCGCGTGAGCGGCACGAGCTCGCTCGAGCGCGCGCTGGTCGGCACCGGCTTTCCGTTCCGCAACGCCGACCAGACCTTCGAGCCCTACTTCGCGATGCTCAGGAAGGCCATCGCCGGCACGTCCGGCGTGCGCCGTCCCGGCGCCGCGGCGCTCGACCTCTGCTACGTCGCCGCGGGCCGGCTCGATGCGTTCTGGGAGCTCGGCCTGTCCAAGTGGGACATGGCGGGCGGCGCGCTCGTGATCCGCGAAGCCGGCGGCATCGTCACCGCACTGGACGGCAGCGACCGCTTCCTCGAGACGGGCCACGTCCTCGCCGCCACACCGAAGATCCACGCCGCCCTGTCCCGCCTTTTCGCCCCCGAAATCGAAGCCCTCTTCGCCTCCGCCTGACCCTCCCTCCCCGCAGTTCCGGGTTCGTTTGCCGGTCGCGCTCGTCGTCGATGGATTCGACGCCCGGCGAGGTGTCGTTCATTGCGCGATCTCCGCAAGAGCCTCGCCAGGGCAACTGGCTATTGTCGGCTGACGCAGTGCCTTGCCGTCGTCGCGAACGATCCGGCGGCACGCCGGAAGGGCATCGGCCGCGTGCTGCTGGGATGGGCGGCGCAACGCGGCATCGCCGAGTAACGGGAATGCGCCGGTCGCCCGCGTAGCGGGCGCTTACGGCAGGTCGTCGATCAGCTTGTCTTTCTGCGGCGGCGCAAGGTCCTGCGCCGTGATGCCGAGGTAGAGCGCGGAGGCGCTCGCGACGTAGATCGAGGAATACGTGCCGACCAGCACACCGATGATCAGGGCAAGCGAGAACGGCTTCAGCGTCTCACCCGCGATGAAGTAGAGAGAGGCCAGCACCATCAGCGTGGTGACACCCGTCATGATGGTTCTGGACAGCGTGTCGTTCAGCGACTGGTTCAGCACCTGCTCCGGCGTCCTGCCGCGCAACAGGGAAAAATTCTCACGCACGCGGTCGAAGACGACGACGGTATCGTTCAGCGAATAGCCGATCACCGCCAGCACCGAGGCGAGCACCGTCAGGTCGAACTGCCAGCCGAAGATCGAGAACAGGCCGACGACCACAATGACGTCGTGAGCGGTGGCGACGACCGCCCCGATCGCGAACTTCCACTGGAAGCGGAACATGACGTAGATGAAGATCATCAGCGTCGCGTAGATCATCGCCGTCGCGCCCTTCTCGCGCAGGTCGGCGCCGACCTGCGGACCGACGAACTCGATGCGCCGGATCTGCACGTCCGGATCGTTTGCGGACAAGGTCTCGCTCAGCCGGTCGCGGATGCTGTTGGGATTCGCGTCCGGCTGCGGCGGCAGCCGCAGCAGGACGTCGGTGTCCGTGCCGAAGCGCTGCACCTGCGCATCCTCGAACCCCGCTTCGTCGAGCGTCGCCCGGATGCCCTCGATGTCCGCCGCCTGCGGGTAGGCGACCTCGAGCAGCACGCCGCCCGTGAAGTCGAGCCCGAAATCCAGGCCGCGGGTGGCGAGTGAGAGCACGGAAATGCCGATCGCCGTGGCTACGATCACGATCGAGACCCGCCTCGGCGTTCTGCCGAGGAAATTGATGTGGGTCTTTTCCTTAATCCACTTCATGGCTTCACACGGGCACCGTGGCGACCTTGCGCCCGCCATAGACCAGGTTCACGACCGCCCGGGTGCCGACGATGGCCGTGTACATCGAGGTGACGATGCCGAGCGACAGCGTGACCGCAAAGCCCTTGATCGGGCCGGTGCCGAAGGCGAACAGGACGATGCCCGCGATCAGCGTCGTGATGTTCGCGTCGGCGATGGACGAGAACGCCTTGTCATAGCCCGCGCTGATCGCGCGCTGCGGCGAGGTGCCGGCCGCGAGCTCCTCGCGTATGCGCTCGAAGATGAGCACGTTCGCGTCGAGGGCCATGCCCACGGTCAGCACGATGCCCGCGATGCCCGGCAATGTGAGGGAAGCCTGGAGCAGCGACATCGCGGCGACGATGAAGACCAGGTTCATGAACAGGGCGAGATCCGCGATCAGGCCGAACCACTTGTAGTACACCACCATGAAGAGGACGGCGGCGAAGAAGCCAACCACCGTCGCGCGATAACCGCGATCGATGTTGTCCTGTCCCAGGCTCGGGCCGATCGTGCGCTCCTCGACCTTGTAGACGGGCGCAGCCAGGGCGCCTGCGCGCAGCAGGAGCGCGAGGTCGCGCGCCTCCGCCGCATTCAGCCCGGTGATCTGGAACTGGTTCTTGAAGATGCCGTTGATCGTCGCCGTGTTGATGATCTCCTCGGACTTGTGGGTGCGGTATTGCGTCTCGCCGTCGACCGTCACCGTCTCGCGCGTGGTCTCGATGAACAGCGTGGACATCGGCTTGTGCAGGTTGTTGCGCGTGGTTTCGAGCATGCTTTCGCCGCCCGCGCTGTCCAGCGTGATGTGCACCGCCGGCTGCCCGTTCTGGTCGAAGCCGGCGGAGGCATCGACGATCTGGTCGCCCGACGCCACTACGTCGCGTTTCAGGATCTGCGAGGGTACGCCGCGGCCCGGATAGCGGCGCGAGCCGGGGCTGTCGCCCGTCAGGTCGACGAGCCGGAACTCCAGCGTGGCCGTCGCCGTCAGGATGTCGTCCAGCCGGTTCGGGTCCTGCACGCCGGGCAGCTGCACGACGATGCGATCGAGTCCCTGGCGCTGCACGATCGGCTCGGTCACGCCGAGCTGGTCGACGCGATTGCGCAACGTCGTCGTGTTCTGCTGGATGGCGAAATCGCGCCGCGCCGCGATCTGCGCCTCGCTCATCTGAACCTGGAACGTGCGGTCGTCCGCTCCGTCGAGGATCAGGAGATCGCGGTCGGCGCGACGGACGATGTTGCGCGCCGCGTCCGCGTCCCCGGCACTCGTGAGGCGCACCGTGATGGTGCGGCCATCGAGCTCCACGCGATGCCGCAGGTCCGCATCGCGCAGGCGCTCGTCAATGTCCTGCCGGTACGTCTCGAGACGGCTGGCGATCGCCGTTTCGACGTCCACCTCGAGCAGGATGTGCACGCCGCCGCGGAGATCGAGGCCGAGTGCCATCGGCTCGAGTCCGAGCGCGCGGATCCACGCGGGCAGCGCGGGCGTGAGCGTGAGCGACACGCCCTCGTCCGGGTAGCGCTCGCGCAGCAGCTCGAGCGCGCGCTGCTGGTCGGTGACCGACTCGAAGCGCACGACCACGTTGCCGTCGTCGAGATACGCCGCTTCGGGTGCGAGGCCGTCCGCCACCAGGAACTGGGTGACCTCCCCGACCCGCTCGGCGGTGAGCACCTCTTCGTCCTGGCCCGAGATCTGCACCGCCGGCGCCGAGCCGTAGACGTTCGGCAACGCGAACAGCACGCCCAGCAGCAAACTGCCGAGCACCACGAAATTCAGCCAGGTGGGGTAGCGATTCATCGGCTGGCGGGGAAGACGGGCGTCAGGCGGCGTCTATCGTGCCCTTCGGCACCACGGCGGAGACGGTCGACTTCTGCACCTTGATCTCGACGTTGTCCGCGATCTGCAGCGTCGCGTAATGATCGCTGACCCCCGTGATCCTGCCGAGGAGCCCGCCGACCGTGACGACCTCGTCGCCGACCGAAAGGGCTGCGACCAGCTCGCTGTGCGCCTTCTGGCGCTTCTGCTGCGGACGGATCAACAGGAAGTAAAACGCCCCGAACATCACGAGCAGCATGATCACGAAGCTGAACGGGTTGCCCTGTGCGGCTGCGTCCTGGGCGTAGGCGTTGCTGATGAAGAAATCCATGTAAATCCGGCGTGTGAGCCCGGGCTGCACCGGCCCGGCAACGATATCAGCCGTCTATTATGGCACAGGTCTGCGCGAGTTCGACACGCGCGGCAGGCACGCAGAGTGTTGCCCGCCGCTGCCTGCACGGCGCGGGCGAACGGCCCGCCGTCCGCAGGATCGTCATGAATCCTCCGCGTAGCGGGCTCTCAGGTCGGCCGTGAACGCCGCGAGCGTGCCCGCCGCGATCGCATCCCGCAGGTCCGACATGAGCCGCTGGTAGAACGCAAGGTTGTGCACGGTGGCGAGCCGCGGGCCGAGCATCTCGCCGCATTTCTCGAGATGCCGCAGGTAGGCGAGGCTGTAGTGCCGGCAGGTGTAGCAGGCGCAGGCGGGATCGGGCGGGCCCGTATCCTCCGCATAGCGTGCGTTGCGGAGCTTCACGACGCCGCGTGACGTGAAGAGCTGCGCGTTGCGCGCGTGGCGGGTCGGGATGACGCAATCGAAGAGGTCGATGCCCTGGAGCACCGCCTCCGCGATGTCGACGGGCATGCCGACGCCCATGAGGTAGCGCGGCCGGTCGTCCGGCATCGCCGGCACCAGGTGCTCCAGCACCGCGAGCCGCTCGGCCTCCGGCTCTCCGACGGCGAGGCCGCCCACGGCGTAGCCGTCGAAGCCGATCCCGACCAGTCCCGCGAGCGACGCCCGGCGCAGCGCGTGGTGAACGCCGCCCTGAACGATGCCGAAGAGCGCTTCGCCGCGTGCCGGCGCCTCCGCGCGCAGCTCGTCGAAGCGTCGGCGGCTGCGCCCGGCCCAGCGCAACGACAGCTCCATCGACCGCCGCGCCTCGCTTTCGGTCGCCGGGTACGGCGTGCACTCGTCGAACACCATGGCGACGTCGGCGTCGAGGTCGTGCTGTACTTCCATCGAGCGCTCCGGCGAGAGAAACACGGGATCGCCGTTCACGGGCGAGCGGAAGCGCACGCCCTCTTCGGCGACCTGCGCCATCCCGGCCAGGGAGAACACCTGGAAGCCGCCGGAATCGGTGAGGATCGGCCTTTCCCAGTGCATGAAGCCGTGCAGGCCGCCGTGCGCCCGGATCACGTCCGTGCCGGGCCTCTGCATCAGGTGAAAGGTGTTCCCCAGGATGATCTCGGCGCCGCTTGCCGCGACCTCCTCCGGCGTGACTGCCTTGACCGTGCCGTACGTGCCCACCGGCATGAACGCGGGCGTCGCGACCTGGCCGCGGCGGAAGGTGAGCGTGCCGCGGCGCGCGCGACCCGAGCGATGCGTCACGTCGAGGCGCATGCGCTCTCCTCGCGGCGGGTGCGCGGCGGCAGCAGCAACATGGCGTCGCCGTAGCTGTAGAAGCGGTAGCGACGGGCAACGGCGTGCCGGTAGGCTTCCAGCACGAGACGCGTGCCGCCGAAAGCCGCGACCAGCATCAGGAGCGACGAGCGCGGCAGGTGGAAATTGGTGAGCAGCACGTCAATTGCGCGAAACCGGTACCCCGGCACGATGAAGAGATCCGTCTCGCCGTCGAGCGGGCGGAGCGAGCCCCCGGCAGCGGCGCTTTCGAGCGCGCGCACGGAGGTGGTGCCGACGGCAACCACCCGCCCACCGGCGGCACGCGCCGCATCGACGGCGTCGCACACCGACCGATCGACGACGACCCGCTCGGCGTGCAGCCGGTTGTCCGCGACCGCTTCCTTGCGCAGCGGCTGGAAGGTGCCGGCCCCGACGTGCAGCGTGACGAAGGCTCGCCGCACGCCCCCTCGCTCGAGCGCGTCGAGCATGCCGGCGTCGAAGTGCAGGCCCGCCGTGGGGGCCGCCACGGCACCCGGGCGGCGTGCGAACACCGTCTGGTAGCGCTCGGCGTCCGCGCTGTCCGCGGCGCGCCCGAGATACGGCGGCAGCGGTACTTCGCCCGAGCGCTCGAGCAGCGGCGCGACGGGTGTCGAGAAGGCGAGCTCGTAGAGCTCGCCGCGGCGCGCGGTGACGGTCGCCGCGCCGCCGTCGACGTCGATGCGCATCCCGGCCCGCGGCGGCTTGCTGGCCTTCACGTGCGCGAGCGCGCGATCGGGCGCCAGGATGCGCTCGATGAGGATTTCCACGACGCCGCCGGTTTCCTTGCGGCCGGAGAGCCGCGCGCGGATGACCCGGGTGTCGTTCAGCACGAGCAGATCGTTCCGCGCGAGATACGTCGGCAGATCCGCGAAACGACGGTCCGAGAAGCTTCCCTCACCTGCATCGACCACCAGCAGGCGGCTGTCGCCGCGCCGTGGCGTCGGATGGGTGGCGATCAGCCCGGACGGCAGCTCGTAATCGAAGTCGCTCTGCCTCATGGGCGCGGATGTTAACGTCTCGCGCCCCGGCGAGGGGCGCGAGATGCCGGCGGCGTGCTTCAGGCAGGCGCCGAATGCGATCAGATGCGGCGTCCCGGGACCCGGTGGACCTCGACGCGCGGTGCCGCGACCGGCGCCGGCGGCCGCTCCTCGTCGAAACGCCAGAGCAATCCCTGCCGCTCGTCGGGGATCGCGATCGAAAGCACCTCGCGCTTCCTGTCGCGCATGATTTCGATCTCGAGCGTTTCGCCCGGCTGGTAGGAAGCGAGGATGCGCAGCGCGTGCGCGACCGACTGCGGCTCGCGCCCGTCGATGCGCTGGATGACGTCGCCGTCCTTCAGCTTGAGGTCGTCGTCGTCCGGCGCCCGCACCACGAGAAGTCCGCTCTCGGTGCCGAAATAGCGCCCGAGCTCCTTCGTCAACGACACCATCTCCATGTCGCCCCAGTTACCGCCGCCGTTGAAGACGAACCACGGGGCTCCCGGGGTGCCCGGGGGACGCGGCGCCACCCGCACTTGCCAGGACGGATCCCAGTGGAACGCGAAAAACGACGACTGGCGCGGTTCCACGGTAATCGTGCCGCGGCGGCCGTCGCGCAGGTATTCCACCTCGAGCTCGTCACCCTGTACGACACCCTGCATGAAATCGAGCAGCTTGCGGTTCGCCTCCTCCGCGGTGGGCGCACCCAGGGATTCGTCGTTGATGGCGACCAGCACGTCGCCGGCCCTGAGACCCGCCTCCTCGGCGGCGCTGCCGGGCGTCACACCGACGACTTCCACACCCTCGACGGGGCCCTTTCGCTCGCTGCCGCCGATCGTCACACCGAGCACGGGCCGATCGAGCGCTGTCAGGCGCTGGCCGAGCCTCGCCATTTCCGGCAGCCGCCGCCGGCTGAGCTCGGCCATCCGGGCCGCGGCTTCGGCGAGCCGTTCCTCGGCCTCCCTCATCTGCACTTCCATCGCTTCGGCGCGCGGCGCCGCGAACGACGCTTCGCGCTCCGCCTGCAACCTTGCGTCGCGCTCGCGCACGGCTTCCGTCTCCTGCGCCGCGGCGGGCGCCGCCGCCAGCGCCGCGAGCAATGCCATGGCCGCGGCGGAACCCTGTAGGGTCGATCTCATGTTCATCACTCCCGCATGTAAGGCACCCGACTCGAGACGGGATGCTTCGAGCGTGCCGTCGATGCATAGATTTGCGAGCTTCCCGGATCGTCGCAGCAGCATGGCGCGCATTCGTCGGAGTTCAGAAAGCAGTGCGCTGCGCCTGCGCGACGCGCAGCTGCACAAGCAGGTTCATGAGGCGCACGCGCTCGCGCCAGTAGAGCTCCTCCTGGTCGGCCGCCATTCTGCTCGGCGCCTGGTTGAGCTGGTAATCGATCGCCGCGATCTGGTCCTGGACCGCAGCAATCGTCGCGGCGGTGCCGACGCGCACGACCTGCGGCTCCTCGGGGAGCGCCCGCAGGTCCTGCTCGAGCTGCTGCGACCGGACCATCAGCGAGCGCAGCGTCTGCAGGCGCACGGCGTCGCGATCGGCGCTGTAGGGCGGCTCCGTCGGGAAGCTCTGCCGCGAGTCCTCGCGGGGCTGGCTCGCCGGCGACAGCACGTCGAAATTCAGGACGCCGAGCACCACGGTGGCCGCGAGCCCGGCGCCCGCGAGCCAGCGCGTGTGCGGCGCCGAACCCGCGCGCCTGAGCAGGCCCTCAGCGCGCGCCTGCGCCTCGATGCGCTGCCACACGGCACGCGGCGGCACGGTGTCCGGCAACGCCGCGAGCTTCTCGTGCAGGAGCTCGCGCTCGGCTACTCCCAGTCCGCACGTCATGGCGTCTTCCTGCTCCTCCGTCTCCGAAGTCATCTTCATCCTCCCGCCGGCGGCCGCATGCCCGGAGCTCGACGGCCGCGGGAATCGGCGCGCGACTGATCCGGGCGGCGCACCGGGCGGCACACCATCAGCAACCGTCCAGCACCGGGTCGGCCGCGGTCTGCCCTCCCGCCGCGGCCGTTTCCGCCTCCAGCAACGGCCGCAGCCGCTGGTAGGCGCGCGAGAGCTGCGATTTCGAAAAACTCTCGGTCCTGCCCATCGTGTCCGCGATCTCGCGGTGCGTGAATCCTTCCACGTCGTGCAGCCACACGACGGCACGTGCCAGCGGCGACAGCGTGCCGAGCGCGGCGTCGAGGTCCATTGCCTGGTCCGGGTGAGCAGGGACGCCCAGGCTGTCGGCGCGGTGCGGCAGCAGCTCTTCCCAGTCGTCGTCCAGGCTCTGCCCGCGGCTGTGCCACGCCGACCTCAGGAACATGAGCGCCTTGGTCACCGCGATGCGGCGGATCCAGCTGCCGAGCGGCGCGTCTCCGCGGAAGTCGCCGATGCTGCGCATCACCTCGAGAAACGTGTCCTGGAGCAGGTCCTCGGCATGCGCCGGCACCCGGGTGAAGCGCAGGCACAGCGAATACACGGCCGGCGCGAAAGCGCGGTAAATGATCTCGTGCGCGCGCGCGTCGCCGCGCGCCGCCTGCCGGACGATGCCCGGATCGATCTCTTTGTCCGTGAATCGGCTCACCCGCGCCAGGATCCTCAAAGGAATCTCTGCACAAGTGCATCCAGCACTTGTGCAGGATGCCAGGGGCAAAGCGAAGCTTCACCCTCGCCCCCACCGCGCCGGTCGCTTACGCGATCGGCGCGGCGGGGCATCCGTGCCCCGCAGGGAAGCTCTGCACGTTGTGCAGAGCTTCCCTCCCGCGGCCTGTCCGGATCGCGGGACCCGCGCCGG
>DASVDF010000089.1:0-7217 GCA_036381215.1 Woeseiaceae bacterium
TACCAGAGCGTGTTCGTGAACGGCAACCCGTTCGTGGTCGATACGCTCGCCCGGCGCTATGCGGTGCCGGAAGAGCAGATTCTCTGCACGACCGGCGCGACCAGCGCGCTGTCGCTCGTCTATCGCGCGTACCTGTCACCGGGCGATCGCGTGCTGGTGGAGACACCGGGCTTCGATCTGTTTGCGGATATCGCCCGTTCGCTGGGCGCCGGCGTCGACTTCTTCACGCGCGGCGGTCCGCGATTTCGCATCGACCCCGAGGACGTCGCGGCGCGGCTCACGGATCGCACGCGGCTCGTGGTCCTGAGCAACCTGCACAATCCATCCGGCATGCTGCTCGACGATGCCGAGCTCGGCGCACTCGCGGCCGCGGTGCGCGGCCGCGGCGTGAAGCTCGTGGTCGACGAGGTGTACGGCGATTACGCCGCACGCTCGGCCCGGCCCGGCTCCGCGGTGCGCTTGTCGCCCGATTTCATCTGCATCAGCAGCCTGACCAAGATCTACGGCCTGAGCACCCTGCGCTGCGGCTGGGTGGTGGCGCAGCCTGACGAGCTCGCACCGGTCCGGCGCGTCAGCGACCATTTCGAATTCGGCGTGTCCAAGCTGGCGCACGCCGTGGCCGCCCTGATCCTGGAGGACAGCGCGGCATTCGACCGCAACTCGCGGGAAGTCCTTGCCGCCGCGCGCCCGGTCATCGAGCATCATTTCGCGAGCTGGCTGGCCGAAGGCCTCGTCGAAGGCGAGCTGCCGGAGTTCGGCTGCATCTCCTTCCCGAAGCTCGTCGACGTCGACGACACGCAGGCGTTTTCGGCCTGGCTAGCGGACCGCTCCGGCGTCATCGTCGCGCCCGGTGAGTTCTTCGGTGCGCCGGGCCATATCCGCATCGGCCACGCGCACCCGCCCGATGTGCTGGAGCGCGGGCTTGCGCAGCTCACCGAGGGGCTGCGCGCGTGGCGCGCCAACCGCAGGATCCGCGGCGACGCCGCCGCATCGTCCTGACCCGGGGCAACCGCCCCGAACGGCCTTCGGAGAGCAATGATGAGCGACGTGCGACACACCGGCGAGGAGATCGAGCGGCGTCTCGCCGAAGCCGGGCTCCGGTTGCCCGCGGCACCTCCGCCGCGTGCCAACTACGTGCCGTTCCGGAAGTCCGGGAAGCTCGTCTGGCTCGCGGGCCAGGGACCCGCTTACGCCGAGTCGGCGCCGAGTTTCGGCAAGGTCGGTGCCGACCTCTGCGTGGCGGAAGGTGCCGATGCGGCCGCTCGCACGGCGCTTAGCATGCTCGCCGTGCTGAAGGTCGCCTGCGACGGTGACCTCGCGAAAGTCCGCCAGTGCGTGCAGCTCACCGGGTTCGTCAATTCGGCGCCCGGATTCACCGACCAGCCGGCAGTGATCGACGGTGCGACGAACGTGCTCGGCCTCGCCTTCGGCGAATCCGGGCTCCCGGCACGCGCCGCGGTGCCCGCACCCGATCTGCCGTTCAATTTCGCGGTCGAGATCCAGGCGGTTTTCGAGCTGCGGTAGGCAAGCTCTGCACGACGTGCAGAGCATTTGCGGGGCGCCGATGCATCCCCGTACCAGTCGCGTATGCGACTGATGGAGATTCCCTGGTCGGGAGTGCGCGGGTCACGTCGTCGCGGCCTGCGCGTTCGCGCGCAGCCGGTCGAGGGCGGTTTCGAGCGCCGCGATCTCCGCTTCCCCCAGCCCTGAGCGCAGCCGCCGGTCGAACGCGGCCGCGGCGCCGCGCAGGCGCAGGAACAGTGCCTCGCCTGCGTCGGTGAGCTCCACGCAATGAATGCGCCGGTTGTCCGGATCGCGCCGCCGCGTCAGCAGGCCGTCGCGCTCCATCGCGTTCAGGTGATGGGTGAGCGTCGCCCCCTGGATTCCCACCGCTTCCGCCAGCTCTTTCTGGTTCGCCGCTTTCGCGCTCTTCAGGGCGAGCAGCACGAGCCATACCGGCAGCGAGCCGCCCGCCGCGGCGAGCGCGGCGTCGAAGGCCTGGCTCACGGTTTTCGCCGTGCGCCCGAGACAAAGACCGATCGGTGTACGGTGAGGCATCGTGATACAGCATATCAGATATCGAACGATTTGACATCGAACGATTCGATTACTATATTCGAATCCAGGCCGTGAGAGGAACGGCCGTCCGGCCATCCGGACCAATCAGCATGGAGGATCTGCACATGGGCATCGAACTGGATCACATCATCGTGCCGGCCCGCGACAAGCGCCGCTCGGCGGCGTTCCTCGCCGGTATTCTCGGCCTCGAGGCGTCTCCCGAGTGGGGGCCGTTCGTGCCGCTCGAGGTGGCGAACGACGTCACGCTCGATTTCATGAATTCGAGGGATTTCCGCCAGCAGCACTGCGCGTTCCGCATCGATGACGCGGCGTTCGACGGCGTGCTCGCGCGCATCCGGGAAAGCGGCACCGGATGGTACGCCGACCCCGGCCGGCGGCAGCCGCACACGATCAACCGCCGTTTCGGCGGGCGCGGCGTGTACTTCGACGACCCCGACGGCCACCTGATGGAAGTGCTGACGAAACCCGATTCGCCGACGGACCGGTAAACCCGAACGGCAACGGCGCGGTGGGCAGCCGCGCCTCGAGCGGAGGAAGCGAATGAACTGGTATCTGCTTTTCAAATTTCTGCACGTCGTTTTCGCCGCCGCCTGGATCGGCGGCATGTTCGTGGCCTTCGTGCTGCACGTGAAGCTCGCCCGCGCAGCCGACGCGCCCGCGCTGGAAGCCGCGGCGCAGAACGGTATCGTGATCGGTCGATCCGTGATCGGTCCGGCGGCCGGGCTGACCCTGATCACCGGCGCCGTGGCGATGTGGCTCGGTCACCTGGGCTTCGCCTTCTGGATCGTCTGGGGGCTCGCCGCGATGGTGGTCTCGATGGCGCTCGGCGCCACGCTCGCGCGCCGCTCGCTCGAGGCGCTGCTCGCGAGGCTGGCGACGGAGGGTGCCGCCGATCCCGAGGTGGAAGGCCTGCGGCGCCGGTTGTCGATGCTCCAGGCTCTCCTGCTGCTGATCCTCGTTTCCACCGTGTGGGTGATGGTGTTCAAACCCGTGCTGTGAACCCCGCGTCGGGTAGCGCAGCTCAACCCGCAGGCAATGCTCTGACCCGAACATGGCGGTCGCGTGGCGCAAGCGCTGTAGGAGCGCGCACTGCGCGCGACCGAACGAGGCAATGAACGGTGTTCGAACACATACGCCGCTCCCGGTCGCGCGCGATGCGCGCTCCTGCAGCCCCAGGTGGCGAGATTCCGCCGAGTTCCGTCAGGCGGCCGGGCGGAGCAGGCGGCGCACCCAGTCGAGCAGCACCGTCGGCAACAGCTCCGGGCGCGGCAGCAGCGCGTACTGGCTCGGGCCGAACACGCGCGGCAGGTAATCCGCCGCCTGGCGGTCGATCGTCAGGCAGAACGGGTAGATGCCCGAGAGCTTTGCCTCGCTCACCGCCCGTTGCATGTCCTCCACGCCGTAACGGCCCTGGTAATGATCGAGGTCATTCGGCTTGCCGTCGGAGAGCAGGAGCAGCAGGCGATGCTGCGCCGCTTTCTGCATCAGCGTCGCCGTCGCATGCCGGAGCGCGGCGCCGGCACGCGTGTAGCGATCCGGCTCGAGCGCCGCGATGCGCAGGGCGGCCGCGCTGTCGAACGGCTGGTCGAAGCCCTTGAGCTCCTGCACGCTCACCGCGTCCGGACCTTCGCCGGAGAACGCCTGCACGGCGTACGGCTCGCCGAGCTCTTCGAGCGCGAGGCACACGAGAAGGAGCGCTTCGCGCTCGACGTCGATCACCCGTCGATGCGCCGCGACCCAGCCGTCGGTCGAGCCGCTCGCGTCGATGAGCAGCAGGATGGCGAGATCCCGACGGCGCGGCCTCGACGTCTGGTACAGCCCGCCCGGCAGCCGTGCGCCCGCGCGGAAATCCGCGATCGCCTCGACGCACGCATCGAGATCGACCTCCTCGCCGTCCGGCTGGCGGCGCAGCGTGGCGCGCCGCGCGTGCAGCATCTCGAAGCGGCGGCGCACGTGGGCGAGCAGCCCGTGATGGCGCGCGAGCGTGTCGTCCACCCAGGCCTGCGGGCCCGGCGGCGCTTCGAGCCGGTGCACGGTCGCGCCCGGCACGCGATACGCCTGCGCGCGGTAATCCCACTCCGGATAGTGCAGCGCCTCGCCTCGCGGGCGCGCCGGGTTCGCAAGCCGCGAGCGCGAGGGCGGCGGATCGTCGGAGAGGATCACCTCTTTCGGCCGGCCGGGCGTCGAGACGGTGCGCGCCTGCTCGAGCTCGGAGAGCATCTCGCCCATTTCGTCGGCGCGATCGAGGTCGTCGCGGTCGGTGGGCCTTTGCAGCCCCATCGGATCTTCCGCCTTCTGGTGCGGCTCGTCGGCCTGCACCATCCACGCGCCGCTCCTGCCGCGATCGCGGTCCTCGTCGCGCTTCGGCTTGCGGACGTCCGGCCGGCGCGCCACCCGCGTGCTCCGGGTCGGCCCGCGATGCTCGTCCGCCGCGGGGTCGCGATCCACGGTCGCGAGCGGTTCGTCGCGTGGCGGCGGGCGGAGCTCGCCGGTCCAGACGTCGCGGTACAGCGGGGTGTCGCGGCGGGTTGCCTTGCTGCCCCCGGGCACGAGATCCGCGGCAAGCCGCCGCGCCTGCTCCAGCGACGCGGCCGCGGAAGACGGAGCCGCCGCCGGGTCCGGCCGCGCGCAGTCGTTCTGCAGGATCTGCCGCAGGAAACGCTCGAGCGGCTGCGCCTCTTTCGGGAACGCCGAGAGCGCCGGACGCGCGGCGAGCGCGCTCTGCCTCAGCGCGTTCAGCGACGCGGCCGTACCCGGCAGCAGGCGCGCAAGCGCCGCGTCGGCGGCGCACGCCTCGAGCAGCAGGAAGACATCGCGCACGAGCGGCGCGGGGTCTCCCGCGATCAGCGCCGCGCCGCCGCGCTCGGCGCGCATCGCCTGCGCGAGCACCATCGCGCGGTAGCGCTCGAGCGCGAGCGCGCGGTCGGTGAGGCCGAGATCGGCGGGCAGCCAGACGCTCACGCCGTCGGTGGCGGGCACGGGCGTGCGCTGCAGCGGGCCGCGACGTCGCCCGAACACCAGCGTGAGCAGCGTCGGAGGTGCCGGCGGCACGGCGATGCGCAGCGGGAACGGCCGGCCGAAGACGCTCATGACGAAGAGATCCAGGCGCTCTGCGAGCTCGGAAAGCGGCACCGTCGGGGCGTCGCCCCCCTGGCGCTCGCGATGGCGCTGCCACAGGTCGCGCACGAACACCGTCGCGTGACGCGCGACGTCGCTCAGGACTTCCTCGGGCTCGGCCATGACGTTTCAGAAGGTGTAAGGGTTCGTCAGCCCCTGCTTCAGACGAAGGTCGCATCGACGAGGTCGCACATCGCGCCGACGAGCACCGGGTCGTCCGACAGCGGCGAGACCACGGCGGTGCGGCACGCGGCGCGCGGCGCGATGCCGCTCGCGACCAGGGTCGCGGCCGCGATCAGCAGGCGCGTGCCGGGCACTTCCGCGAGGCCGCGGTCCTTCAGCTCGCGCAGCCGCCGCCCGAGGCCGGCGAGCGCCTGCGCCGTGGCGTGATCGGCGCCGCTCTCGCGCTCGATGATGAGCGCCTCGCGATCCTCCGGCGGGAAGTCGAGGTCGATGGCGACGAAACGCTGCCGCGTGCTCGGCTTCAGGTCCTTCAGCATGCGCTGGTAGCCCGGGTTGTAGGAGACGACCAGCAGGAAGCCCGGCGCAGCCTCGAGCGTCTCCCCGGTGCGGTCGATCGGCAGGATGCGCCGGTAATCGCTCAGGCTGTGCAGCACCACCACCGTGTCCTGGCGCGCCTCGACCACCTCGTCGAGATAGCAGATCGCGCCGCTCCGCACCGCGCGCGTGAGCGGCCCGTCCTGCCACACGGTGCCGTCGTGGCGGATCAGGAAACGGCCGACCAGGTCGCTCGCGGTGACGTCGTCGTGGCAGGAAATCGTGACCAGCGGCCGGCCGAGCTGCCACGCCATGTGCTCGACGAAGCGCGTCTTGCCGCAGCCGGTCGGGCCCTTGAGCATGACCGGGAGCCGGCGCGCATGGCACTGCTCGAAGACCGCAATCTCGTCGCCCGAGGGCAGGTACCAGGGTTCGCGGCGCGCGCGCGCGGCGCGGTAGTCGATCGGGTCTTCGCTCACGGGCCGGACGGGGCGGGACGGGCCGACGCGGCAGCCGGCTCGTCCGCGTGCCCGGCGACACGCGGCGCGTGCCGGAAGAAATCGTAGATGAAGAGCCCCACGCCGGTCGTGAACACGGACGCGGTGAGCACGAGCATCAGGAAATGCACCTGGATCTTGAGCTGCGTCTCGAGAAAGCCGAGGCCCATGATGCGCTCGAGGTAGACCTGGGCGATGCCGGCCGTGGCGAACGACAGCGTCATGCCGAACATGCCGCCGAGCTGCAGCCAGAACGCCCAGTAGCCGACGGCGGAGCCTTTGTCGCTGCGGCCCTGCGTGAGCGACGGCAGGGCGTACACGATCATGGCGAGCACGATCATGGCATACGCGCCGTAGAACGCGGCATGCCCGTGCATCGCGGTGACCAGCGTGCCGTGCGTCCACTTGTTGACCGAGGGCCAGGTGTGCGCGAGGCCGAGCAGCCCCGCGCCGAACAGCGCGAGCAGCGTGCTGCCGACCGTCCAGTGCAGCGCGAGCCCGTTGGGATGCGCAAGCCCGGAGCGGCGGATCGCGAAATAGGCGTACATCGCCATGCCGATCAGCGCGGCGGGCTCGAGGGCGCTGAAGAAGCCGCCGAGCGGCAGCCAGTAGGTCGGCACGCCGACCCAGTAATAATGATGCGCCGTGCCGAGAAAGCCCGCGATGAATACGAGGCCGACGATCACGTACAGCCACTTCTCCATGACCTCGCGGTCGACCCCCGAGAGGCGGATCAGGAGATAGGCGAGGAAGGCGCCCATGATCATCATCCACACGCCTTCGACCCACAGGTGCACGGTCCACCAGCGATAGAAGATCGACACGGTGTAGTTGTCGTAATGGATGAGCGCCGGCAGGTAGAGGAGCGCCGCGCTGCCGAGGCCGAGCAGCAGTACTCCCTCCGTCGTGGTGAAGCGGCCGGACTTCCTGATCGTCATGCCGATGTTGTAGAGGAACAGCAGCATGACGACGACGATCGCCAGCTTCACGGGCATCGGCTGCTCGAGGAACTTGTTGCCCGCCGTC
>DASVDF010000090.1:0-4255 GCA_036381215.1 Woeseiaceae bacterium
CTCCGGCCCGCGCAGAACGCCTACGGCGCGAGCGTGTATCTCGGGATCGTGCTGTTCGGCCAGCTCGCGTTCGCGGACGTCATCCTGGGCGGCTTCGTCGCCGCGCGTCACATCGCCGGCCGGCTGGATCGCGAGCGCCGCGTGACCTTCGACAATCTCGCGCTGCTCTTCCATTACACCGTCGCGCAGTCGCTCGTCGGGCTCGCGCTGCTGCACGGCTTTCCGCGGCTGGTCGCATGAAAACGGAACGCATGCAGGCGGGAGGGGATCCGGGGCCGATCGCGGGCGCGCTCGTTTACCTGCTCCTCGGGCCGCTGGTCTGGGCTGCGCATCTGTTCCTGGTGTATGCGCCGCAGTCGATGCTCTGCGCCTTTCGGCTGACGGGCTTCGCGAATGCCGGCCCGTTGCTCATCGAGGCAGTGGTCGTTGCGGTCACGCTGCTCGCGGCGATCCCTCTCTTGCTGGCGATCCGGTTCCCGCATGGCGCCGCGAGGCTGTTGCGCGCGGCGGGCTTCCTGCGCGGTGAGAACGGCGTGTTCATGGTGCTCGTCATGCGCCTCCTCGCCGCACTGTCACTCGCGGGAGTGCTGTGGGCGGGGGCTACCTTGTTGCTGCTGCCCGCGTGCGCTCAGCTCCGGTAACCGTACGCGGGGTCCGGACAGGCAGCTCCGGCGCGCGCATTTTCAGCTGCGCGTCAGCTCAGTTCCTCTGGAAAACATTAGGAAAAACGGATAATTGGAGTTGATCGTCGGCTTGTAACTGAATAAAATAACAGGTCTGGTTATTTGCACAGGAGCTGTGCGATGAACGCTCATTCGAACCCCCGTGCCGCTGGCGATCGATGCGTTTTGACCAACCGCCAGTCCTCCGTGGAAGAGCTCGATCGCGCCATCGTCAAGCTGGCCGCCCGCATCAATGCCGACACGCACGATTTCCTGGTGCTCATCCGCCGCTTCGACGAGCGCGCCGGCTGGCTTAAATCGGGCTGCGAATCCTGCGCCGACTGGCTGCATTACCGCTGCGACATCTCGAAGGGCGCCGCGCGTGAGAAGGTGCGGGTGGCGCATGCCATCAAGACCCTGCCCGCGATCGCCATGGCATTTGCCGAAGGCCGGCTCTCTTATTCCAAGGTGCGGGCGCTGACGCGAGTGGCGAACCGGGACAACGAAGGCGAGCTACTCGCGTTCGCACTGAGGACGACCGCCGCACGAGTCGAGGAGCGCTGCCGCGAGATGCGCTGTGGCGCCGAAGAATCCATCGACGATGCCGTCCGGGCGCATGCCCGGCGCGAGCTGCGGCTGCGCCGTGACGATGCTCGCGGGACGGTCGTGATCACTGTTGAGCTGCCCCTGGAAACCGGAGAGCTGGTGGACAAGGCCCTTGAGAAAGCACTGGAGGTGAGTGCGGCTTCCGGCCCCGAGTTCAAAGAAGATAGCTGGGCGGCGCAGCGGGCCGATGCGCTCGTGGCGCTCGCGAAGGACTACCTCTCGGGCGGCCGTAACGCCTCGGGAGAAGAGGCCGACGCTGCCGCGACCTCCGGCACCCCGGATCACTACCAGGTCACGGTGCACGTGGACGAGGCCGCGCTCCGCGGGAACGCGGGCAGCCGCTCCGGCCTGCCGATCGAAACGGTCCGGCGGCTCGCCTGCGACAGTGACCTGATCGTGCTGGTCGAGGACGAGCACGCGAACCCGCTGAGCGTCGGCCGGAAGACCCGCGTGGTACCGAAGGCGATCAAGCGTGCGCTCTGGGCGCGCGACAAGGGCTGCGCCTTCCCGGGTTGCGGCCGCAAGCGCTACGTCGAGGCGCATCATTGCATCCATTGGTCGGCGGGCGGTGAGACCAGCCTGCAGAATTGCCTGTTGCTGTGTTCAGCACACCATAAGCTGCTGCACGAGGGCGGGTTCACGATGGAGAAAGACTACCGGGATCGCTGGTTCTTCCGGCGTCCGGACGGGCGGGCGGTGCCGGCCTGCGGTTACCGGCCGGAGGACGTCACGGATGACGATATCGGAACGGCCGACGAGTACTTCGGGCTTTGCGCTTCATCGTCGGTATCGCGCGTTCCCGCGGAAACGTCCGCGGACGCAGTCATGGTGAATGAGCCTTCCGCGGCAGCGTGGATGGTGAGGGATGCCACGGAGGTGTACTGTCCCACTCGCAGGGTCGCGGAGGTCCGCGTTCCCGCGGGAACGCCGCTGATCCGAATGGATCGGCCGCTGCCCACGACGACGCTCATGCCCTCCGCGGGAATGCTGGCAGACTGACGCTGGCGCGCTCACCCGCTACACTCGGCCGTTCGTCCGCAACGGGGAGTGTTCCATGCGTTCCAGGCTTCTGATTTTCATCGCCGCCGCCGTGCTGGCTGCCGGTTGCTCGCGCGAGAGCACGCCGCCCGCGGACAGCGCGGCCCGGCCGGATGCCGATCAGGCCAGCACCACGGCGCCCCCCGCCGAGTACGACTCGCTGTCGTACGCCGAGCCGGACAAGGTCCGGATAGAGGCGCTCGCGCTCGAGCTCGAGCTCAGCTTCGGCAAGAAGGAGCTCGCCGGCAGCGCCACGTACCGGCTCGACTGGCGCGACCCCGCGGCGACCGAGCTGGTGCTCGACACCCGCGATCTGGCGATCGGGCAGGTGCAGGCAGAGCAGCCGGACGGGACCTGGACTCACCTCGAGTACACCCTTGCCGACGCGGTGGAACCGCTCGGCAGCAAGCTCAGCATCGAGGCGCCCGGGCAGCCGCAGCGGATCCGCGTGAGCTATCACACCTCGCCGGAAGCTTCCGGCCTGCAGTGGCTGACGCCGGCGATGACCCAGGGCGGCAAGCAGCCGTTCATGTTCAGCCAGTCGCAGCAGATCCACGCGCGCTCGTGGGTGCCGCTGCAGGACACGCCCAGGGTGCGCTTCACTTACACTGCGCACGTCACCTCGCCTGAGAACGCGATGGTGCTGATGAGCGCCGACAACGATCCCGGCGCGGAACGCGACGGCGACTACCGCTTCGAGATGCCGCAGCCGATTCCGTCCTACCTGCTCGCCATCGCCGCCGGCGACCTGGTCTTCGAGCCGATCAGCGAGCGCAGCGGCGTGTGGGCGGAACCGGCGATGGTCGAAAAGGCCGCCGCCGAGTTCGCCGACACGGAGCGCATGATCCAGGTCGCCGAAAAGCTGTACGGCCCATACCGCTGGGGACGCTACGACATGCTGGTGCTGCCGCCGTCGTTCCCGTACGGCGGCATGGAGAACCCGCGGCTCAGCTTCATCACGCCGACGGTGATCGTCGGCGACAAATCGATGGTGGCATTGATCGCGCACGAGCTGTCGCACAGCTGGTCGGGCAACTTGGTGACCTTCTCCACACCCAAGGACGCCTGGCTCAACGAGGGCGTGACCAGCTACGTGGAAAACCGCATCGTCGAGGCGCTGTATGGCAAGCAGCTGGCCGACATGGAGTTCGTGATCGCGCGCAACGAGCTGCGCGAGAGCCTGGCCGACATGCCCGAGCAGGCACGCGCGCTCGCCGTACGCCCGGAGGTCAAGGTGGAGGCCGGCGATCCGCTGAGCGAAGTCGCCTACGACAAGGGCGCATGGCTGCTGGCATTCCTGGAACAGCGTTTCGGCCGCGCCGCGTTCGACGAGTTCCTGCGCGGCTACTTCGAGCATTTCGCGTTCCAGTCGATCCCGACCACCCGCTTCATCGAGTACGCGCAAGCCAACCTGCTCGACGAGCACCCGGGCAAGGTGACGCGCGAGGAGCTCGAGGAGTGGATCTACGGCACGACGATCCCGGCGTCGGCGCCGCGGATCGTGTCCGAGCCGCTGCAGGCCGTCGATGCGGTGCGCGAAGAGTGGCTGGCCGACGGCACCCTGCCGGACAGCAGCGTCACCGAAGCGTGGAGCACCCAGGAGTGGCTGCACTTCCTGGACGGCTTGCCGAAGACACTCGGCCAGGAGCAGTTAACGGCTCTCGACGAGGCTTATGCGTTCACCGGCACGGCGAACGGCGAGATCGCGATGCGCTGGTACCCGCTGACCGTGCGCAGCGGTTATCGCCAAGCGGACGGGGAGATGGCCGCGTTCCTGAAGAAGATCGGCCGGCGCAAGCTGATCATGCCGACCTACGAAGCCTTGGTGAAGACGCCGGAAGGGTTGGCGCTGGCGAAGCAGGTGCTCGCCGATGCCCGTGAGGGCTACCACCCGATCACTACCAGCTCGGTCGAGGAGGTGATCGCTGACGCCGAGGGCGAGGAGGCAG
>DASVDF010000091.1:0-136069 GCA_036381215.1 Woeseiaceae bacterium
CAGCTGCTCAGCCCGCGGGTCCATCCAGGAGCTCGAGCAACCCCATTGCGAGCAAGCCTGCCAGCGGCGGCAGCACGGCGACGGACATGAGGCGCATGCGCACGAAAGACGATCCGAGCATCGGCAGCTCGAAGATGGCGACCCTGTGCAGCGCAAAGACGCTCCAGCCGGTGATGAACGACACCAGCGCGGGTACCGATGCTCCCTGCTCGGCAAAGGATGCGGAGACCGCGAACACGACCACCGGGCCCGCCGGGATCACCAGCCCCGCGGCCGAACTGATGATGATGGCGGTGGCGCCGGAATCCGGGCCGAGAAACTGCGTTATCAGCTCGGTCGGCAGAAGCTTTACGGCGAAACCCGCGGCAACCAGTGCGCTCAGCAGCCTGGGCGTGAGCTTTACAAATTCCGTGCGCGCTCGTTGCAAACCCGCGGTGAAAGTGCCGTCACGGCGTCCGAGTGCGTAGCCCGAAAGGAGGATCGCGGCCCCGAATACGAACAACGAACCGATCACGAGGCAGCGCCTCGTCGTTCACTCCGGTCTCCGGGTTCCGTGACGGCGATGGGAAGTTTGCGCGCGATCACGGCGGCGAGCAGCGGCAGCGGCAGCGAGATCACGAACCGCAGCACGGAGAATTCGGTGCCCATGAGCGGCATGTCCCAGACGACGATGCGCTGCATGCCGAGCAAGGCCCAGCTGGTGATGTACGCGACCAGGACGCCGCGGTCGACACCGGTCGACGCCAGGATGGCCAGCAACGGGAATGCCGACACCGGCCCGCCGGGCGTTATGATCCCCGCCACCATCGCAATGACGAGCCCGCGGCTGCCGGGCCCGCCGAGCAGGCCGAGCAGACGGTCCCGCGGGACCAGCACCCACACGAGCGCAGCGATCAACTGGGCAGCGCCGAGGCGCGGCAGGAGCTCGAGCAGCTGAGCACCGTCAGCGGCGAGTGCGTCAACGAATGCCGCCGGCCCGAGCACGACATAGCACAGCGCCGCCATGATTACGGCCAGCAGCGCAAATACCCAGAACGACGTTCCGAAGCTTTGCCGGATCAGCTCATGCTGTCGCACACCGCCCCGACGCCCGGCCTGCGGCCGCATTCAGCGCGTTGCGACTTCGTCGCAACCTTCGAGCATGGCGGCCGTAATAGTGCGAAACAGGTCCGCCTGCGGCGGAAACTGGCCCGCCAGGAAACCGGCGAGGCGCGCAAACACGATCGCCTGCCCGGCCATTGCATCGGCGCGCTCGCCGGCCGGCAGCATCGCCGCGTCGCTCGCGGCACGAGTCAGACCGGCCTTGAAGAGCCCGTCCATGTAGCTTCGACGCGCGCTCACGTCGCCGAGGCCAGCCGGGCAGCTCCGGCCGTCTGCCTGCGGGGTCACGCCGCGTTCGGCGGCGAGCGCCAGGAACCTTTCGAACAGCTCGTCGTCCAGTCCGTCGTGATGGTCGAAATCACCGCACATACGCAGGGTTCTCCGTGATGTCGCTCGCTGGCCGCACGCGGGAGAGCTGCGCGAGACGGCTCACAACGCAGCCCAGCTCTCGACGACCAGCCTTGCCCCCACCACCATGGCGGCGCCGCCGATGCAGGCGAACGCTGCCGTGTTGAGCCAGGTCGCGTAGCGCTCGACGAAGCGAATCGGAAACGAAGCGACGAACGAGAGCGCCGCCATCCCCGCGATCGAGCCGATGCCGAACGCGATCACGTAGCCGACAGCCTGGGCCGTGGAGCCCGATGCGGCGGCGAGCATGAGCAGCCCCGCGGACCCGGCCGCACCGTGCATCATTCCGACGAGCAGGGCCCGACCCAGGCGCAGATTCTCGTGAGCATGATCATGGCTGCTCAGCTCGTGGGGAGTCGATTCCGTGGCATGCCCGTGGACGTGAATGTGGCGCAGGCCGTCGCCGTGGCGATGCACGTGGATGTGAAGGCGCCGACGCCACATACCGTAGAGCACGTTGGCGCCCAGACCGATGATCATGCAACCGACAGCCAGCTCCAGGCCGGCTTCGACCCGCGGGGAGATGGTCCGGCCGAGCACGAGCAGCACGCCGCAGATCGCCGCCAGCGTGATCGTATGTCCGAGTCCCCAGACGCTGCCGCGCAAAACCAGCGCACGTCGCGATCCGTGCTCGTGCGTCAGCGCTGCAACGGCCGCGAGGTGGTCGGCCTCGAGCGCATGCTGCATGCCGATGAAGAAGCCGAGAGAGAGGACCAGGTAGAAATCCATCATATCTGCACGTTTACCGTCCGCGTCGTCCGTATCGCGAGCCTGCCTGGAGCGGGTGGGCGGGATCGCGCGGAAGCTTGTCCCGGGATCACCGATTCGCGCTCGCGAGTCCGGCAAAGCGTTTCGGCGCGCGATCATACCACGGCGATCGAAGCGGCTCGTTCGCACGTGGTAGCGGCGGAATGTCCCGGTTTTCTCACGGATCCCGGCGCGCCGGCCCAATGGCGCCCAGCGCATTTCGTTTCAGGTTCAACCGTCTGTTCACTTGTCCGTCCGTCCTCGTCGCGTACACTTGATGACGCTTCGAGGGTTCTCCATGCACACTCCGGAGCGAAACCATGGCCAACATGTTCACAATCAACGTCGACGGAGAAGAGCGCAGGATCGAGGCGGACGGCTCGATGCCTCTCCTGTACGCGCTCACTGGTGATCTCGGGTTGCGCGGACCAAAATTCGGCTGCGGACTCGCGCAGTGCGGCGCCTGTACGGTACTGCACGATGGTTCCGCCGTGCGTTCCTGCACGCTGCCGCTCGCCGCGGTGACGGGCAAGGTGAGAACACTCGACGGACTCACGAAGGGCGTCGAGCCGCACCCCGTCCAGGCCGCGTTCATCGCCGAAGAGGCCGGCCAGTGCGCATACTGCATCAACGGCTGGATCATGACGGCCGTGGCGCTGCTCGAACGGAATCCAGAGCCCAGCGAAGGTGAAATCCGCGCGGCGCTCGCCGGGCTCAAATGCCGTTGCGGCACGCACATGTCGATCCTGCGGGCGATCCGGCGCGCGGCGGCGGCAATGGCGCCCCGGGCGGGCGGAGGGCGGGACGCATGAATGGCCGCGGGCCGGCGATCGACATCGCACGCCGCGACCTGCTGAAAGGCGCGGCGGCGCTCGTCGTGGCACTCGGCATGCCCGGCATCTTCGCCCCTCGACGGGCGGGCGCGGGCGCGCTCGCGCCCGCGCGGGCCCTCGATCCGGGACAGCTCGACACCTGGCTCGCGATCGACGGCGAGGGCCGAGTCACCGGCTACTGGGGCAAGATGGACATGGGCCAGGGCGTCGACACGGCCATCGCCCAGATGGTGGCCGAGGAACTGGACGTCGCCGTCGGGCGCGTCACGATTGTTTTCGGCGACAGCGCAATGTGCGCGGACCAGGGCGGCGCCAGCGGCTCGACCGGTGTCGAGCGTTCCGGCGTAGCGTTTCGCGCGGCCGCGGCGGAGGCCCGTCTCGTGCTGCTCGAGCGCGCGGCCGAGCGGCTGGACGCCCCGCTCGCGGATCTCTCGGTAGAGAATGGTGTAGTACGGGTCGCAGGCAGGCCGGGTCGATCGATCAGCTACGCCGCGCTGATCGGTGAAGGCAGTTTCGCTGCGCCGATCACCTGGAACGGAGAGTACGGCAACGGCCTGGTGCTCACCGGACGCGCAACACCCAAGGACCCCGCGCTGTACCGCGTTGTCGGGACGTCCGTGCCGCGCAAGGACATCGCCGGCAAGATCCTCGCGACCACGCAGTACCTGCACCACCTGCGCGTGCCGGGCATGCTGCATGGGCGGATGGTGCGCCCGCCGGTCGCCGGGGCCCAGGTACGCACGGTGCGCCGCGAGTCGGTCGCCGACATACCGGGAGCGGAGGTGGTCGTCGTGCGCGACTTCGTCGGCGTCGTCGCACCGCGGGAATGGGACGCGATCCGCGCCGCGCGGCAACTCGAGGTCGAGTGGGATGAAACCGGCGCGGGCTTTCCCACTACCTCGGAACAGCTGTTCCAGTGGATTCGCGACGCCGAACCGGCCCGGTCGAAGGTAGAGGTGGACATCGGCGACGCGCAGGGCGCGCTGAATACGGCTGCGAAAGTGCTCGCGGCCGAGTACGAGTGGCCGTTCCAGAGTCACGCCCGCATGGCCGCGGCGGCGGCAGTGGCCGACGTGCAGGGCGATGCGGCAATCGTCTGGACGGATTCACAGAAGCCGTTCGACACGGCGCGTGGCGCCGCATTGCTGTTGCAGGCGCTACGGAAGACAGAACACACGCCCGGCGTGCGCAGCGTCTGGATGCCCGGTCCCGGCTCCTACGGGCGCTCGGACGCCGGTGACGGAGCCATGGACGCCGTCGTGCTGTCGGAGGCGGTTGGCGCTCCCGTGCGCGTCCAGTGGATGCGCGACGAAGGACACGCGTGGGACCCGAAAGGCCCGGCGTCCGTCGTGACCTGCCGCGCCGGCTTCGACGCAGCCGGCAACCCGCTCGCCTGGCATTTTCATCTCAAGGGATTCTCGCGGCGCGACCAGAACTCGCGCGAGGACGCGCCTTCGGAGGCGCTCGCCGGGCATCTCCTCGGTCACGAGAGCACGCCGCAGTGGGTAATGGGATCCCCTGACAATTCCTACGGGTTTCCCAACCAGCGCTACAGCTGGGAGGCGCTCGCGCCGCTGCGCCGCCAGGCCTCACCGCTGCGCACGTCCCACTTCCGCGATCCGTACGGCCCCGAGGTGCATTTCGCCGCCGAGTCGTTCATCGATGAGATGGCGTTCGCCTCCGGGGTCGATCCGCTGGCGTTCCGGCTGCGGCATGCACGCGACGAGCGCGATATCGCGGTTCTCGAAGCCGCAGCCGATCTCGCAGGCTGGACGCCACGCACGGCGCCGCGCCGGCAGCGGGAAGCGAACGGCCGTTACGTAGGGACGGGTATCGCGTACGCCCGACGCGGCGGCTCGGTGAACGCGGTCGTCGCGGAGGTCGAGGTCGATCCCGCGACCGGCCGCGTGCGCGTGCGGCGGTTCTGGGTGGGTGCCGACCACGGGCTCGTCGTGAACCCTTTCACCCTCGACCGCACGATCGAGGGCAATCTGCTGCAGGCGGCGAGCCGCACGCTGTTCGAGGAAGTGCGGTTCGACCGGCGCCGGGTCCTCACGGAGGACTGGGCGTCCTATCCGATCCTCGAGGCCGCGGATGCGCCCGACGAGATCCGGATCCGGCAAATCGACCGGCCGGAGCTCGGCCCACGCGGTGCGGGCGAGCCGACGACGCGAGTGGCGCCGCCGGCGATCGCCAATGCCGTCTTCGACGCGATCGGGATCCGCCTGCGCCGCGTGCCGTTCACGCCCTCGCGCGTGCAGGCTGCGTTGTCGGGGACTTGAGCGGCCGCGCGCCCGTCAGAACCGCCGGGCCCTGGTCCTGCGCCGCGCGAGCAACAGGGCCGCTGCGGCGACGCCCGCCACGGCAGCCGCCGCGGCGAGAAGCGCCTTCGGATGTCCTGTTTCGGCCGGGTCGGCGGCCGCCCGGCTCGCGGGCGATCCGGAGCGCGCCGGGCCGGCGTCCGCGGCATGCGCGCCTCCCGCACCGGCGTCCGCCGCGGCCCGCGGCGCCGGGTTCGTGTGCGGCTTGGCCGGATATTTCGTGACCAGCTTGCCGTCTTCGAGCGTGACGTAAGGCGCCGAATAATCGACCTCGTCACTCGCCCACGCCGGACCGCACAGGAACAGCGCGACCAAGAGCAGCCGCATCGGGCATCGATGCTCCCGCGCCCGGCCGGTCATTCGCATCCTCCTTCAAAGCTCCGGCGACTCGTAGGCAATCCTTCCACCGACCACCGTGAGCACCGGCTTGAGATCCGACAGGTGCTCGATGGGCACCTGCATGAGATCGCCGTCGAACACCACGAGATCGGCCAGCTTGCCGGGCTCGATGGACCCGAGCGTTTCACTCGCGCCGATGAAACGCGCCGCCCAGCGCGTCAGCGCGAGTAAGGCGGCCTCGCGGTCGATGGCCTCGTCCGCACCCACGACCTCTCCCTCGTCGGACAGGCGCGTGACGACCTTCTGCATGTACCAGGTGGGATACTGCTCGTCGTCATCCGGTTCCGTGCCTTCGATGTGGAACGGAATGCCGTGCTCGAGCAAAGTGTGCAGCGGTGCCATCCGCGCAAGGCTTTCCTTACCGTACTGCGCTTCGACCACGTTGTCGATGCCGAGCGGCTTCGCATCCCGCTGGTCGATGCCGGTCGTCACGCTGATCCCGAACCGGATCAGGTCCTTGAGCTCCGGATGGGCGTCGTAGTATTCGAACACCTCCGGCACCCAGTCGACGTTGTGGTCGAACCCCTGCGGCCGCCAAAGCTTGTCGACATACAGGCTGTCCTGATGCTCCGCCGTCAGCACGTTCTGCATCGCCAAACGAATCGCTTCGCTGCCCATATTGTGCACGCCGGTCACGTTCCAGCCGTGCTGCCTCGCCAGCAGGACGTTGTAATAGTCCGTCTCGGTCTGCTGTTTGGGCGAGAGCTCGCCCTGGCTCAACCCGGTGAACCATTCCGCCGTCCAGCGGTTGTAGCCGTGCTGGTTGGGGCTCAGATCGGGGATCACCGTCACTTTGGGCTCGATGGTCAGGAGACTCGCGGCGGCATCCGGGGACCCGGAGTGCGGCCCCACGGATGCCCCGACGATCGTGACCATCGGACCGCGCTCGTCGGAGAGCGAAAAGTCCATCAGGTTGCCGATGCGCTTCAGGTAACGCTCGCCTTCCGGGTTCTGGCGCAGGAAATCGAGGCCCGGATACACGCGGATCGCAAGCGCGCTCCCGGCGTTTTCGTGAAACAGCCGATTGAGCACCGTCATCGTGGCCGCGCTCATGTGGCCGGTCGCGACCGTCACCCCGTGCCGTGCGTATTTGGCAAGCGTCTCGACGGCGCCGGGGATCGCGACCTCATCGAACCATTGCGGGCTGGGCCATGGACGCACCTCGCGCCCGATGAACCCGCTGAGCTGGGCGCCGGCCCTGCCGGTGTAATTGCCGTTCGCATCCCGGTCGAGATGGAAATGGTCCTCGGGGAATCCCTTCTCGAGCGCGAGCTCGATCATCGCCGTATTGACGAGGCTGTAGCTGCTGTCGAGGTAGACGGCGATCGGCGTCGTCGGCGCGATCTCGTCCAGCGTGGAGATGTCCCACGACTTCATCGCGACCGCCGCCCAGGAGTCCGTCAGGTTGAAGAACATCGGCCCCCCATCCTCGGACTTCTGCTCGACGATGAACGACATGGTGGCCAGCGCCTGGTCGAGCGTTTCGCCGCCGAGTTTCGGCTGGATCCAGCCCTCCCACTGGCTCTCTTTCAGCAGGTCGCCGGCCGGTACCGAGTTGTCCCCGTCGCTGTAGATGAAGCCGGGGGTGACGGAGCGGCCATGCAGGTCGACACGCCTCGTTTGGGGCCCCGCCAGCCGCTGGACTTTGTCGGTCGTTCCAACAGCGAGGATCGTGTTGTCGCGCACGGCGACGGCCTCTGCCACCGTGAAGTTGCGATCGGCATCAGCCGTCAGCACCTGGCCGTTGAACAGCACGAGATCGGCATAGTCGATGAGCTCGGGCGGCAGCCCTTCCTGAGCAAGCGCCGGTGCAGCGATGAGCGCGACCAAAGCGGCCGGCGCGAACCACGACGTCATCGTCTGCCACGCTCTGCGTCCGCTACGCTGTTTCGACACGACCGTTCCCGATCTGCCTGTTTCTCCGTGCCTTATCATGGTCAAGCCCCCGTCAGCCCGATATTCGTGTTCTGCCTCGCGCAAGCAGGGCCGCACGATCCTCGCAGCATCCAGCGTACAACGCAATTTCATTTGCACACGAACCCGGTTCGCGGGCGCTCTGCAGACGATCGATCGTGCGCAGTTCCGCCTCTGGATGCACGAGCGCTCGACCGCATCGCACAAACTCGCGGCACGTTTCGCCAGAAACGATTACGAAGAAAACGATCTCGCCATTGGCATCGCGTACACTTGATGACCCTTCGCGCGTCCCGGTCACAACGAGCGGAATCCAAACGGGACACCTGAGGTGCACGGCAATACGGGAGCGGGAAATGGCGAATCAATCTGCAATCTCTGCAAATTGCGTGACAAACATGCGTGCAGGGCATCCGTCCGCATGGCTGTCAGTCGGTGTGCTTTCGCTTCTTTCCATCGACGCTGCGGGCGCCGTGGCGCCCTTCGACTCCTGTGATGATCTGCTGCCAGAATCCCGTCACATCGGGGAGGCACTGGTCGGACCGCAGTCGTGCCTGATGCAGAAAGCCGACGTGAGCTTCGACGGCCGCGAGTTCGTGCGGATCGACATGGGCCTGAACGGCACCGCTGAAGGTTACGTGACCAAAGAGGGCCCGTATCACGAGTACCTCACCAACGGCCCGGATCTCGTGTTCGAGCAGGCAGCCACTCCCGGCGAGCGCCTGCTCGCAATCGCCCATTACGAGCGGCTGCGAGGCGCCGCCATCCTGCTGATTTATCCTGAAAACGAATCTGACTGGAACGGCAAGCTGTGGGTGACCGCGCATGGCAGGGGCCGTTCGTTCCGCAATGGCTCGCTCGAGATCTGGAACCGCTACTACGATCCCGTGCAGCCGATGGCGGCTTTCGACGAGATACACCGCGTGATGCTCTCCAGAGGATACGCGCTCGCGGTGACGAAGCGCACCAGCGTGGAAGGAGCGGGCGAGGTCATCGCGACTCTGGAGGACGGGACGGTCGTGGATTGGGCCGCCTTCAACGACAACTCGGCGATCATCAAGGACTTCAGCCGGATCGCCGCAGCCGCGCTCGAGCAGGCATTCGGTAAAGAACCCTCGCGAATCTATCTTTACGGCCATTCCGCCGGCGCGCGCATCGCACGCAGCTTGAATTACACGCCGGGCCTGAACGTCGGGCCCGACGGCGATCCTGCGTTCGACGGTTTCCTGCTGGACGACTCCGCCACCGGATTGTGGCTGCCCGTCGTTATGGAGAACGGAAGGGACGTCCTTTTCGATAGCGAAGAGGAACGGCAGGCCTTCAGTCCGCAGATCGAGATCGTGCATCAGCTCTACACGAAAGTGTGGTCGCGTGCGCCGGATCGCCCGCGCTGGGTCAGCAACAGCTATCTGACGAACAAGCGGATGAACGCGAAGATCCTGATGGACAAGGGCCTCGGTTCCCGTTTCCGTATGTACGAAGTCAGGAGCATGAGTCACAACGGCGGTGAACGGCTGCCGGTGGATGGCCAGCCGGAGGAGATTCACGTCATTGACGTGGCCTCGATCATCGGCGGCGCGATCGACATGCTCGACGCGCTGGTCGAGGGCGGCGACGAGCCGCCGCCGTCGAAATCCGACTGGAGCTACATTGGCGACGCCGACCGGGACGGCGTGATCGAGCATCCCGCCATCGCATACCCGGAGGTCGCCTGCCCGCTCGGCGTGTTTTATCCCTGGCCGCAGAACGGCTCCGGAACCACCGCGTTCGCGGAATTCACCGGAGAAGGCGTGGAGCCGCTCGACGGGCAGAAAGTCTTCGTCGACATGAACCGCAACGGGGTGTGGGATTTCCGGGAAACGCCAACCGCCGCGTGGCGTCGGCTCGGTCTGCTCGATGCGGATGAAGAGCTCACGCGGGAACGTTACGTTCGCTGCGTGCGCGATGCCGCCGGGAAGCTCGAACGTGACGGTTTCTTCGACGATGCAACGGTCGATCGTTACGTTGCGGAAGCGCAGAGGCGCGACCTGCTGTTGCCTGCAGGCGATGAATGAGGGCAGGACCGTGTGGCAGCGGCTCGCCCCCCGTGGCAGGTTGAGCCGGCTCCTGTTCGCGCTTTTATCCGCGGTGCTGGCCGCCCCCGCGCTCGCCGCCGGGGAGAGCGCAGAGGACGAGGTCCTGGCACTGCTCGCGGATGAGACACCGTACACTGTCGTCGCGCCGGAGCTCTTCGCGAGGCTCGGCTGGGGGCTGCCGGACGGCGGCGAGACGGCGAAAGCGCTGGCGGACGCAGCGCCCGGCGGTGCCATGGACCCGCGGGCGCTCGCGGCAATCCCGCCGGGTACGCTGGGTTATCGGGCCGCGTGGAACGAGGTCCGGTTCCAGGTCTACGGACTCGACTGGGACATCACCGGACTCCAGCTGATACCGGAATCCCCGGTGCCCGGCCTGCCGGGCATCGTGATCGTGAACGGCGGCGCGGCCAACTGGTACGAGTTTTTTTTCGATCCGCTGAACCGGCCGGGGCTCGGTCAGTATCTCGCCCAGAAAGTTCCGGTGCTGCTGGTCAGCATACCGGGGAATTATCGCCCCGGCGGCTGGACGCAGGACCACTTCGGCGAACGGATTCCGGCTTATGTACTCGATCGCGACATCTCGCGCGAGGAATCCGCGATCCGCAACGCGGTGTTCACTTTCCGCGTTGTCACCGAAGGCGTCACGGCGCTCGTCCGGAAGGTAATGGACGAGCCCTACGTGATCGTGGGTCACTCGACCGGCGGCGAGGTCCAGTTCATCGTGAAGAATTCGCCGCTCGGTCCGGCAATGCACGGCTGGTCACTCGGCTGGGGTACCGGCGGGCCGGCTGGAATGCATGCAATGCGGGCGTTCCGCGGCACGCGCAGCGCTGACGACTACCAGCACGTCGCCCGCCTGCGCGCGCGCACGTCGGAACAGTACTCTCGGGGTTATCTCGGACCGCTGAATCCGTTCTGGGATCCCGGCAAATCGCGCCTCGAAATGGCCGCGGAGTGGATCGGTGCCGTGCAGCAGCGGCGGCCCCAGTTCAAGCAGCCGCTCCAGGACATCGAGCACAACAGCGCCGTCAACCTGCGCACCCATGTCGAGAGCCAGATTCGCGCTACATTGGCAGGCAATTCGCTCGGCATCGATCCCGACGAAGTCTGCCGCGACCTGTTCACGCCGATGCGCTCGTCGCTCGCGGGTTACCGCAAGATGATCTGGACCACGGCCAGCCTCGACAGCGGCCACTGGAATGCGGAACCGGCAAACGCGCGCGAGCTGAGCGTGGCCGAGGAGTTCCGCGCGGCCAATCCGGGTATTCCGGTCCGCGTGCTCCTGTTCGACGTGCCGATGACCCACTACGGCCACATCGAAAAGCCGCGCGAGCTGGCGGGCGGCTTGCTCGCTGCGTTGCGCTGGCTGAGCCAGTGATGACGGTGTGATCTGAAAGCGAGCCATGGAACGGGGATGCGGATTGCTGGATCGAGCGCCGTGGTTCCTGTGGAGCGCCACGGCGTTCCTGGCTCTCTTCGCGTCGGGTGCAAGTCGAGCGGAGCCTGCTCTGCCAGCGGATCGGATCGTCCCGGACGAACCCCTGGCCGGGCTCGAAGAGCCCGCCCTGTCGATACATGCCAGGGGGCGGGTCTACGCCAACTACGAAACGATCGAGCGGCCGGACGCGGGCCTCGCGGATTCCGTGCAGGATTTCCAGATCCGCCGGGCGGACATCACGCTCTCGGGATCGCTCCTCAAGGACTGGAGCTACCGGTTCAAGGCGGACATGCGGACCGGAGAGCTCGACGTCCAGGATCTGATGATCGACTACGATGTCGGATTCGCCACTTTGAGCATAGGACAACTCGGGCCGATCGACGAGCTCACGGTACCCGCCTATCGCGAATTCATGGAGGCCTCGGGCCTCGAAGAGGCGTTCGCGCCCGAAAACCAGCTTGGCGTATATGCCCTGCGGGAAAGCCCGACCTGGACGTTCGCTGCCGGCGTGTTCAAAGGAGCGCTGGATCCCGGGGAAGCGGAGAAAGGATCGACCTATGCCGCCCGCTTCACGTTGGCGCCTCCGGTTCCGGACGGCTACCTCCTGCACGTGGGCGGTTATCTCAGCCGGCGCGAGGGGAAGGATGGCGAGCCGGTCTACGCCTACAGCGCGCGCTCACTGTTGCGAACCGGGGAGCGATTCGTCGATACGGGCGCCGTCGCGGACGGGGACCGGCTCTTCGGACTCGAGTTGTCCGCCGGCGCCGGCCCTGTTTCGCTCGAGAGCCAGTGCGCCGCAGTGCATGCCTCGATAGTCCGGCAGGGCGGATCGACTGCCCGGTTTCATGGATGCTATGCCGCTCTGTTGTGGTCCCTCACCGGCGAAAGCCGCAACTACGGCGACGGCGGGTTTTCGAAAGTCGTCGTCGAATCGCCCGTTTCGGGAGGAGGACCCGGGACCTGGCAGGCGGGCGTGCGTTTCGACTCGCTGGATCTCGACGATGACGGGATTCCCGGCGGCAGCCAGAAAGGCTGGTCCCTTGCGGTGAACTGGTATCCCGACGACCGCTTCTGGCTTTCCACGGTTTACACCCGCACAACGATCGGCGGCGGCGTTGACGGGCCGAAGAACACGGACGGCCTGGCCATGCGTGTGCATTATCAGATTCGCTGGTGATCCATTCGCCGTGATCACTGCGTCACGCATCGGGAGAACGACTTGATCAGATCGTCAGTTAGCATCGGCGCGGCGGTTGCCACGACCCTCGTCGTGCTCGCGGGCGCGTGCTGGCTGCGCCCCGCAAACGGCGCGATGCCGGACGACGCGGCGGCGCATGAACACATGGAGACATCGGCAGGCGATGCCTCCGCCCATGCCGCCGGGTACGACACGGACCGGGCGACACTGACCGTTCGGCCGGAGGCGCCGCGCGCCGGACAACCCGCGCTCCTCATCTTCACGCTGACCGACGCCTCGGGCCAGCCGATCGAAGACCTGATGACGCATCACGGCCGCAAGCTTCACGTGCTCATCGTGAGCGAGGACATGCAGGTCTTCGGGCATGTCCATCCACGCGACTTCGACGAATCGATCGAGCACGGAGTGGCGAAGGTCTCTTTTCCTTTCCCGCAAGCCGGCCGCTACGTGGTTGCAGGGGATTTCATGAGCGGTCGCGGATCGCATACGGCGCGCTTCATCGTGGACGTGACCGGCGTGGAGCCCGCCGGAGCGCCGGATGGTGCGGCCGCTCCGCCGGGTGTTCGCGTCGTCGAGATCGAGGCAGAGGACCGCTACACCCGGCCGATTTTCCTGCGCGGCGCGGAGAGCACCGACGGCTACACCGTGTCGCTGCAGAAACCGGCCGAGGTCCGGGCCGGTGAGCCGGTGTCGCTCGTCTACCGTTTCAGCAGGAATGCCACACCCGTGACGGACCTGCGCCCCTATCTTGCCGCGCCCCTGCACCTGGCGATCGTCAAGAACGACCTCACGCAATTCATGCACGAGCATGGCACGGCTGCCGTGCCGGGGCACTCCGGCCATTCCGGGCACGGTGACCACGAAAGTCAGGTGCCGGCCGTTTTCGGACCCGAAATCACGGCGACCGTCACCTTTCCGGAACCGGGGACCTGGTACGTGTTCGGCCAGACCGCTCGCGGTGATAAGCTGCTGAACACGCGGTCGACCATCGAGGTTCGTTGAGAGCCTAGAGCATCTTGTCGAGCAGCTCGAAATTGGCGCGCGCCGCGTAGCCCTGACTCAGCCAGAAGCGACGGCCTGCATCGTTGCCGCGGCCCACTTCCAGCGACACGCTCGTGCACCCAGCGGCGCGGAATGCTTCCTCCGCCGTTCGGAGCATGCGCGCGCCGGTGCCGCCGCCGCGAAAGCCCGGCCGGATGAAGAACTCGTCGATTTCCACCGTGAGCCCGAGGTGCTCGAGACTGAACACGTAGACAGCGAGCAGATAGCCCGCCGGCATGTCCGCGTCGGTCGCAAGCCAGACGGCACCAAGCCGCGGATCGCCGAGCAACCACTCGAGCTGCTCGCCCACCCGGGCCTCGTCGAAGCCCTCGATCCCCTCGAAATCCCAGTATTCGCCGACCAGCCGCAGCAAGCTGCCGACGTCCGCGCGGCTGGCCGGGCGGACCGTCGGCTCCCTCTTTCGATCCATGCGACACCCCCCGATCGGTATGGCGCGGTCAGTCTACACCGCGTGACCCTTGTTTATCCCGGCGGTTCTGGGAGGATTGCCGGTTCGGAGAGTCCCATGGGTCTCCCGTTCCGAAGATGCCGTTTTGAAGATCGCACTCGTCCTGCTGCTGCTCGCGACTTTGATCGTGCTGGCGCGCGCGCCTGGCTGGCGCCGACGGCGGCGGCGGGAACGGCTATTCGGCACGCCGCTGCCCGGTAGGCAGCGGCAGATCCTCGAGCGCAACCTCCCGGTCTTTCACCGCATGCCGCCCGAGCTGCGCGAGCAACTTGCGGGTCACGTCGGCGTGTTTCTCGACGAGAAGCGCTTCCTCGGGTGCGGCGGGCTCGAGCTCACGGAAGAGATGCAGGTGACGATCGCGGGTCATGCCTGCCTGCTGCTGCTGAACCGCGAGCGACCACGCTACTTCCCGGGCTTCACCTCGATCTTTGTCTACCCGGACACCTTCCTCGTCGACGACGTGGAGTACGACGGCGAGATCGAGATCCACGGACAGGACGCACGCGCGGGCGAGTCGTGGCACGGCGGGCCGGTGATCCTGTCCTGGAGCGACATTCTGCCCAGCATTTCCGCCGAGCCGGACGGTCAGAACGTCATCCTGCACGAGTTCGCCCACAAGCTCGACGAGGAGGAGTCCGGCGCCGAAGGGCTGCCGATCCTCGAGTCGGCGGAGCATTACCGCGAATGGAAGGACGTGTTCACCCGCGCCTGGGACACTCTCGAAGACACCCTGGACAGGCTGGACGACCCGGCCATCGACGATTACGCCCTCACCTCGCCCGCCGAGTTCTTCGCGGTCGCCACCGAGGCTTTTTTCGAGAGCCCGGCGCGCATGCAGCGCCAGTTTCCGGACGTGTACACGCAGCTCGCGAAGCTCTATCGCGTCGACCCGGCGGCCTGGTTCGGGAGTGAAGAGCCCGCGCGGCCACGCTCTGCGAGCCGCGCTCGCGCGCTCGAGCGCCGCTGATCGCCGGGCTTTTCGCTCAATTACATACGCCGCGAACCCGCCAGGTGCGACACGTCCGGCGAGGCCTTGTAACGCGCGGGACGGCGGATTAGTAAGGCGCGCTGCCCTGGCGCGGCGCGAGATCGAAGGTGCCCGCATCCTCGAAGCGGCGCGTGCCGAAGAGCCCGCCTTCGAGCTTGCCGCGCAGGCGGTACTCGACGCGATTCGGGTCCTCAGCGCTCATCATGCCGTAGATCTGGCGCGCGACATCGAACGCGGAGATGGTCATCGGCACGGTAAAGACGATCTCGCCGTAGCGCGGCACGGTACCCACGCGATCACTCACACCCGAAGCCAGCGTCCGATCGTTTACGTCGAGCTTGAGCGCGATGCCGTCGTACTGCACAGGGGTGTTATTCGGATTCTGCACGCGAATGCGCACGGCGAGGTTGAGCTCCATGCCTTCGCCCGGCAACGTCTCGATGCCTGCGACGTCGACCAACAGGGGATCGCGCCCGGAAAAGCCGGCACAACCGGCCAGCGCCGCGAGCAGCGACATGACGAAGATCGATCGGCATGATCGCATGGGATCAGTATAGCAGCGGACCCGCGCCACCAACGGAGTACGCGGCAAGAAGGATGCAACAGCAACCAATGTCACCAGGTTGTCTGCTACCGTCGAGCCCGACCCATGGCAGCTGCCTGCCGAGACAAGCATCAGGACCACAAGGGCAACGGATCCGGATCGGGGGAATTCATGGACATTGCGGCGAGCTCGGGGCAAAAGGAGCAGTCCGCCTACCCGCCAGGGGTGCTGGTGGTCGGTCATTCCTTCGGGCAATTCAGTGCGAAAGGCCTTCTGAAAATGGGTGCATGGCTCACCGTGGCCGAATCCGTAATTCTGTTGCTGATGGTGCCATTCTATTGGCCGCTGATCGGCATTCAGTAAGGCAGGCGGGCGGAGGACGTTCATGACAGACGGTATCGAGGCACGCTGGAATCAGTTGTGATCCCTCCTCGTAGCACCGCGAGTGAAGATCGCTGCCGGCACGATCTGTCTACCGGCATTTCGATGCTGGAGCGCCTCGGCATCATCGACTTCAATGGCCACTTCAGCGTCCGCCTGGAAGACGGCCGGCTGCTGATCAACAGCGGCGCGTCCGTGCGCAGCGCTTTGACGTCGAGCGATTTCGTGATCGTCGGACCGAACGGCGAACTCGAACACCGAAGTCCGCGCCCGCCGGCAGAGCTGCCCCTGCACGTCGCCGTCTATCGTGCACGGCCGGACGTGCATGCAGTCGTCCATTGCCACCCGAAGTGGTCGACGCTGCTCTCGACGGTGGGCCTGGAGTACCGGGTCGTCATGGCCCAGGGCGCCCTGCTCGGGGACGTGCCGCAGTATCCTTCGCCAGTGTCCGTCAATAGCAGCGCAACCGCTGCCGAGGTCGCGGAAACGCTCGGCCCTGGACACGCCGTTCTACTCCGGGCTCACGGATCAGTGGTGGCGGCGGAAAGCATCCTGCAGGCGACGGTGCTTGCCATCTACCTGGAGCTGAACGCGGAGCGCCAAGTGAATGCGTTGCTGCTCGGAGAGCCGCAATACTTCACGGACGAAGAGAGCGAACGGGCCCGCAAGGGCCTGCGGAACGCGGCTTTGTTCGAGAAGTGCTGGAACTATTACGCTGCGAAATTCGGAATTCTCAGCGGATGACTTCGTAGTCCAGCGTGAGCTCGAAACGCGCCGGTCTCGGCTCGAAGTTGGTGATCTGAAGACAGTATTCGCCATCCTGGCTGATGGTCACGGAGCTCTGGCGGTCATCCTCCTTCACTTCATCGAGCAGGAAATGCGCTTCAGCGTCGTCTTCGTGGTAATGCAGGTTGACCCTGACGGGATAAGGGCTGTCGACGGTCACCTCCAGAACGTCCCCTTTCTTCATGTCCAGGCAGTATTCACCGAAGTAGCCCGGATACCTCTCCATGGTGAAGTGCAGCGTATCCTGCGTTGGCTCTGCGAGCGCTGTGAATCCCGTCAGGCCAAGCAGCGACAGTGCCAACACGCTGACTCGTTTCATTCGACTTCCCCTGGACGAGTGTCCCGTCCCCATGCGCTGACGGTGATCACCGCTCCTTCCACGAACGCGTCCACTGCGGCGATCACATCGCGGCGGCCCACTCGGCGCAGTCTCGCTTCCAGCTCCTCCGGGGTCCGGACCCCACCATACCAGAGCCAGTCACCAGCCACCGAATCCGCGAGCTCTGCGTTGCTTTCCGCGGCGCTCACCGCCCGGCCCAGCAGGTGCGCCTTTGCCTCTTCGACTTCCGCCTCGGTCGGCGGATGCTCACGCAACTGACGCAGTTCAGCCACGAGCAGATCCCGCAGAGGTGAAACCTTGTGCGGGTCGACGCCGATCGCAAGAGTAATCCAGCCATTTACCCCGTCCGAGCGATAGCGGCTGTCGATGTAGTACGCGAGTCCGCGGTTCGAGATCGCTTCCTTCCCGAGGCGACCCTCGTAGCCATGGCTCAGCACGTAGAGCAGCAGGCGCCATGCGAGGGCGGGGAAGTCCGAAGGGCCCGGCGCCGGCACGATGTAGCCGAGCTGAGCCTGAGCAACCGGCCGGCCGAGCGCGATGTCCATGTCGCGCGCCTCGAACGGACGCGGTCCGTTCGCGACACCCCGCGCCGGTGCGACCCCGCCGAAACGTTCTTCGAGGGCGACGAAAGCCTGCTCGACCTCCACGTCGCCCGTCATCGCGACCAGCACGGGTGTCTTTGATCCGGGTTCGTTGCGTGATGCGGACATGATGATGTCGAAAGCACCTTCGAGGCGTGCCGCGGGATCATCACCGCCGGAAAGGTCGTTATCGTCCACGCCGCGCACGACGCGGAGCGCGTCAATCGCCGCGCGCACCTCGTCGAGGGTCTTCCCGAGCTCGTGCGGACGGAAGCGCCGCGTGAGCGATGAGAACCCCAACACGGGCTCATTGACCTGCACACCCTCGCCCGCGAAGCCGGTGCCCGCCAGCACGACCTGCACGTAAGCCGACGGCGAAAAATCGGAGCGCTGCACGATCGCGGGGATGCCGCCCGGCAACGTCCTGACGACGGGCGTGGCGACCGCCGTCTCGTCGAGCGGCGCAGGCGGCGGCATTTCGACCTCCGCGTGCTCGCGAGCGACCGCGGGCGTTTCCGGCGGCGGCGTTGCCCCGGGCACGTACCAGCCGATGGTGCGCCGCTCGGGCCGCAGCCAGCGCCGCGCCGCCTGCTGCACGTCCTCCGCCGTCACCGCTCCGGCCCGCGCCGGCAGCTCGAGCAACACGTCGAGCGCGCCAAGGCCTGCGAAGAAAGCCAGCTGGTGCGCGGCGTCCTCGGTGGTCTCGACGTCGTACACGAGCTCGTCCCGTACCCTGGCGATCGCGTCCGCGAGCGCCGCCTCGCCGGGCAGTTCCGCGCGCACCCGCGCGATCCGCTTTGAGATGGCATCCTCGACGGCGCTCTCGTCCGCCTCCGCGCCCGCCGTGCCGCCGATCACGAACACGTAATCCTCCGCGCTCGGCGGATACCACGTCGTGAGCTCAGCGGCGGCGCCGTACAGCAGGGAATCCCCGTCGACCGCCGCTCCCCAGTCGTTCTGCCCGAAGTTCACGCCCGAGCCCGCGCCGAGCACCTCCTGCAGGACGAGGAAGGCCGCGAAATCGGCATCGTTCACCGACGGCGCGCGCCAGGCGATCATGAAGCGCTTGCTTTCCGTCGCCCCGTGCAGGCGCACGCGCCGCTCGCCTTCCTGCACGGGTTCGACGGTGCGCGGCAGCGGCGCCGGTTCGCCGGCCGGCAGCTGGCCGAACAGCTCGTGGATCCGATCGCGCACGGCGGCCGCGTCGAAATCGCCCACGACCGCGAGTACCGCGTTCGCGGGCTTGTAGTAGCGGCGGTAAAAATCGACGATCTCGGCGTGCGTGAGCCCCGCGATGTCGCTCTCCCACCCGATCGTGTTGTTGCGATACGGGTGCGCGATGAAGGAGGCATACAGCACCGCGTCGAGCAGCATGGACGTCGGGTAATTCTCGTACATGTGCATCTCGGCCAGCACCGCCCCGCGCTCGGCCTCGATGTCGTCTGCGCGGATCTCGAGGCGCGCCAGGCGATCCGCCTCGATGCGGAGCAGCAGGTCCAGGTGGTCTGCCGGCACCGTGGCGAAGTAGGTCGTCTCGTCCGTCCACGTGTAGCCGTGCCATTCGCCGCCGCGCGCGTAGATCGAGCTCACGACGTCGGTGTCGGGGAAATGCTCGGTGTCGCGGAACGCCATGTGCTCGAGAAAATGCGCGATGCCGGTCTGGCCGTAGGATTCGTTACGCGCGCCGACGCGGTACAGCATCTGCACGCTCGCCACGGGAAAATTGCGATCCTCGAGCAGGATCACCGTCATCCCGTTGTCGAGCGTCTCGACCGAGGCGTTGGAAAGGTCGAGGGCCGCGGCTGCGCGCGCCGCATCAAGCAGCGCGAGCAACGCAACGCAGGCAGGAAGTGCCGGAAATCGCACGATTTGCTCCCCCGTGATCGCCTGTCGAACGTCTGCGATTCTATCCTCGCGAGCCGCGGGAAGCAGGCGCGGTTCACCATATAAAAGTGACGAGCCCGCGCGTGGACTGGGCCACGAGCGGGGCTTACACTCGATCGCCGCGAAGAACCCACAAGGAATCCGCGATGAAAGGACTTGCACCCGTTGCCGCCGCCCTGGCCGCGCTCGCGCTCTGGCCCGTTGCCCACGCCGAGGAAACGCAGCACCAGGCGCTCGCGAAAGACATCCTCGCGGAGCTCGTCGCGATCAACACGGCGCCGAGCGGCGGTCCGGACATCCGGCCCGCCGCGCAGGCGATGGCCAGCCGCCTGCGCAACGCCGGCTTTCCAGCCGACGACATCGCGATCGTGGGCGCGACCGACCGCATCGTGAATGTCGTCGCGCGCTACCGCAGCAGTCATGCCACCGAGCGGCCGCTGCTCATGATGGCGCACATGGACGTGGTCGAAGGCCTCGCCAGCGACTGGACCGTCGAGCCGTACAAGCTCACGGAGAAGGACGGCTGGTGGTACGGGCGCGGCACGACGGACAACAAGGCCGGCGCCGCCATGCTCGTCGCGAACTTCATCCGCCTGAAACGCGAAGGGTTCGATCCGAACCGTGACCTCATCATCATGCTCACCGGCGACGAGGAGACGACCGGTGCCGGCGCCAACCTTCTCGCTACGCAACATCGCGAGCTGATCGACGCGGAATACGCACTGAACACGGACGGCGGCATGGTGATCACCGCCGAGGACGGCAAGCCGCAGGCGTTCGTGGTGCAGACGGCGGAGAAGATGTACGTAAGCTATGTCTTCGAAGCCACCGATCCCGGGGGCCACAGCTCGCTGCCACGCCCGGACAGCGCCATCTCACGGCTGTCGCGCGCTCTCGTGGCGCTCGAGGAATTCAACTTCCCGATCGACCTGAACGAAACCTCGCGCGCGTTCTTCAGGTTGTACGCACCGCTCGCCGAGCCCGAAGCCCGGCCGTTGCTCCAGGCCGTGCTCGACGACCCTGCGGATCCGGCGCTCTCCAGCCGGCTCGTGAACTATCCGTATTACAACTCGCTCGCCCGCACGACCTGCGTCGCCACCATGCTCGAGGGCGGGCACGCGGAGAACGCGCTGCCGCAAACGGCGCGCGCGACGGTGAACTGCCGCGTGCTGCCGCAGTCCACGGCCGCCGCGACGGAGAAAGCGCTTTACGGGATCGCCCGCAAGGAGGACGTGACCGTGACCGAGATCGCGCCGCCCACGCCGAGTCCGCCCTCGCCGCTCGATCCCGAGATCGTCGATCCGATCACCCGCCTCGCCGACGAATTCTGGCCCGGCATCCCGGTGATCCCCGAGATGAGCACGGGCGCGACCGACGGCCTGTACGTGCGCAACGCCGGCATCCCCGTCTATGGCGTGTCGGCGATCGCCGAGTTTCCCGGCGATCCGCGCGCGCATGGCCAGGACGAGCGCATTCGTCCCGAGAGTTACTACGATGCGCTCGAGTACCTGTACCGGCTGGTGAAGACGCTATCGCAGGATTGAACCGCTGCGGAACGGAGCACCAGGGTTCGCCACCGCCGCCGCGCTCCTGCTGGTCGCGGCGACGCCGCCCGCCCGCGCAGCGGACCGTCTGCAGCTCGCAATAGAGCGCATCACCGGAGCCGACTGGCGCGCGTCCGGGATCTCGCTCGCCGTGGACGTCGGCGGCGAAGCACTCACGGGCGAGCTCCGCGTGCGCGCTCTCGAGCTGCCGGATGCGGGCTTGTCCTTCTCCGACACGCGCGTGCGCTGCGGGACGATCGAGCTGTCGGCGGCGGTGATCGCCTGCCGCGACGCCGCCGTCACGCTCGCGCTGCCCGAATCCGCCCGGCAGACGGTGCCGGGAGAATTCGTTTACGAGCGTGCCACGGGTGAGTTCCGTTTCGACGTCCGCAGCCTGGTGCTCGCGGGCGGCGCAGCTCGTGTGCGCGGCACCGCGAACACCGGCGCACTGCACGTTGCGCTCTCGGCCACAGCGCTCGACCTCGAAGCGCTGGCGCCGCTTGCGGCGCCTTTCGCGCCGCAGCTCGCCGCTCTCGGCCCGTCCGGCGCCGCCGATCTCGAAGTCACGCTCGATACGCAGGGCGGCGCGCTTTCGGGGCTCGCGGTGACCGGTGCCCTGCGCGGCGCCTCGGCGTCCAACGAGGCCGGCACGCTCGTGGCGGCCGGCGCGAACGGCTCGTTCGCATTGCGCGCCGAGCGGCATGGCGGCCACTGGGCGCTCGCGGCGGAGCTCGCGGCGGACGGCGGCGAGGCGTATGTCGAGCCGGTCTACGCCAATCTCGCACAGGCGCCGGTCAGCGCGTCGCTGGCCGGCGAGGCGAGCGCGGACTTCAGCGCTTTCGCGCTCACATCGCTGGCGTTGCGCCAGGGCGATGCCCTCGCCGTCGCCGGCAACCTCGACGTGCGGCTGCCGCCCGGCCCGGAGAGCGCGCCGCTCGTCTCCGGCACGCTGCGGGTCGAGCATGCATCCGTCGAAGCGCTCTACTCGGGCGTGCTGCAGGTGCTCGCCGCGGGCACGCTGCTCGGCAATCTCGACACGGCCGGCGACGTGTCCGGCAGCGTGCGGCTCGTCGACGGCGCGGTTGCGGCACTCGATGTGTTTCTCGATGACGTCTGGCTCGACGACCGCGACGGCCGCCTCTCCGTCGCGGGGCTCGACGGCGAGCTGCACTGGCCAGGGGCGGCCGGCACTCCCGGCGATGCACCGGTGACGACTCTGTCCTGGCAGGCCGCGAGCGCCTACAGCATCCCCCTCGGTGCCACCTCGTTCCGCGCGCGCCTCGGCGGCGACGACCTGGAGCTGCTGGCGCCGATGCGGATCCCGCTGCTCGGCGGCGGCTTGCGCATCGAGCGGCTGTCGGTCACGGATTTCGGCACGGAGAACGCCGCCGGCCTGGTGGATGCCGTGCTCGAGCCGGTGCAGCTCGGGCAGCTCGCGGCCGCCTTCGGCTGGCCGGCGTTCTCCGGCACCCTGTCCGGCCGCCTGCCGCTCCTGCGCTATGACGGCGGCGTGATGACGCTGGGCGGATCGCTGACCGCGCGCGCCTTCGACGGCGACGTCGAAATCGCGAACTTCCGGCTCGAGGAGCCGTTCGGGCTCGTGCCGAAGCTGGCGGCGGACCTCAGGTTGCGCAAGCTCGACCTCGAGCTGGTGACGAATACGTTCTCGTTCGGCTTCATTCAGGGACGGTTAAGCGGCGACGTGACAGGCTTGCAGCTCGTGGGCTGGCGGCCGGTCGCGATGGACCTGCACCTGTACACGCCGCCGGACGACGACTCGCGCAAACGGATCAGCCAGCGCGCGGTCGAGAACCTGGCGAGCGTCGGCGGCGGCGGCGCGGCGGGAGCCTTGTCATCGGGTTTCATGCAGTTCTTCGAGGTGTTTGCGTACGACGAGATCGGTCTGCGCTGCGTGCTGGAGAACGGTGTCTGCACCATGAGCGGCGCCGGTCCCGCGGGAAGGGACGAGCAGGGCGGCGGTTATTACATCGTGCGCGGGCGCGGCCTGCCGCGCATCGATGTCGTCGGTTACCGAAGTCAGGTAAGCTGGGCGCGCCTCGTGGCGCAGCTTGCCAGCATCATGGAAACGGGCGGCCCGGTGGTCCGGTAGGAGCGCACATCGCGCGCGAACGATGCCGCCCGCCGATCCGGTAGGAGCGCGCATCGCGCGCGACCCGACCGCGGGCATGGCACCGCAGGAGCGCGCGACCGATGCCGGGCCAGGCCAACCCAGGAGCGCGCATTGCGCGCGACTCTCACGGTACAGAATTGGGAAAATGACAAGGGGGAGACTCCGAATGAAAAGAGCCGTTCTTGCCACCGCAGTGCTTGCCGCCGCACTGGCCGCGGCCTGCGTAACCATCAACGTCTACTTCCCGTCAGCCGAGGCGGCGGAGGCTGCCGATCGCATCATCGAGAAGGTGCACGGCCAGCCGGCCGACGATTCGACGAGCATGAACGGCGAGCGAACGTCGTATGCAGAGCCGCTGCTGGTGGCCGCGGCGCGCCGTTTCGCGGGCCTCTTCATTGCCGACGCGCAGGCACAGGGGAACGTCGATTTCGACAAGCCGTCGCCGGAGAAGACCGCGCTCGAGAGCTCGCTCGCGGAACGTTTCCCGCGCCTGCGTCCCTTCTTCGATTCCGGCGCGGTCGGCATGAACGAGCGTGGACTGGTCGAGATCCGCGATCGCAATCTGGTCCCGCTCAAGGACCGCAACACGGTGCTCCAGCTGGTCGCCGCGCAGAACAAGGACTGGGATGCGCTGTATGCGGAAATCGCCCGGCTGAACGGGCATCCGGAATGGGTGGAAGACATCCGGCGCACGTTCGCGACCCGCTGGATCGTCAAGGCGCAGAAGGGCTGGTGGTACAAGGAGGACGGGGCCTGGAAGCAGAAGTAAGACGGGTGTGTTGACCGTCCCGCCGGGATCGGCCCCGGGCGGCCGCGCGGGTCCGTGGTCGTGTACCCGCCGTGAGCCCGGATCTCCCTGACCCGCGTTGCGGGCCGGCTGGTACCCGCCATTCTTTCGGTGAATAATCCAGCACCCGGCCCGGGATGAACCGGTTTGAACACGTTTCCAGGTGCGCCGGACCCGCACGCTCTCGCCGTCATCCTGCTGACCGCGCTGGCCATCGGCCTGTTCAGCATTCAGCGCATCCCGCTCGAAACGTCCGGGCTCGCCGTGCTCACCGTCCTGGTCGTGGGTTTTCAGCTGTTCCCCTTTACGGGACCCGAAGGTCCCGTGAATCCGGTCGGCTTCCTCGCGGGCTTCGGTAATCCCGCCCTCGTCACCGTCGTCGCCCTGCTGATCTGCTCGAAGGCGCTCGACGTGACCGGCGCGCTGCATGTCGTGGCGCGCCGGCTGGGCAATTTCTGGTCGCACAGTCCACGCGTCGGGCTGCTCGTCACGCTCTTCGGCGCGGCGACCGCCAGCATGTTCATGAACAACACCCCGCTCGTCGCCATGGTGCTGCCGGTGCTCGTCGCCGTCTGCCTGCGCACGCAGACGTCGGTCACGGGCGTGCTGATGCCCGTGGGATTCGCGACCAGCATTGGCGGCATGGCGACGACGATCGGCACCTCGACCAACCTGCTGGTGGTCGATATCGCGGCGCGGCTCGGTCTGGAGCCGTTCGGCATGTTCGACTTCACCCTCCCGGTCCTGCTCGCCGGCTCCGCCGGGATCCTGCTCATCTGGCTCATCGGGCCGCTGGTTCTGCCCGAGCGGTCCGCGCCATCGCTCGAGCTCGGACCGCGCATTTTTCACGGCGTCCTGCACGTGACGGAGAACAGCCCGGCCGCGGGACGCACGCTCACGGAGATCCGCGCCATGACCGACGGGCGCATCCAGCTCGAACGCGTCGAACGCGGCGACGGCCTCTTCATTGCCCGCCTGCCGACCCTCGTTCTGCGCCCGGGAGACCGGCTGTACGTGCGCGGCGACTCGCGCAGGCTGAAAGAGTACGAGCGCGTCCTGGGCACGCCGTTCCGCGATCCGCAGTCGCCGGGCAGCGAGCCTGCCGCGCGCTGGATGGAGGAGAGCGCACAGCAACGGCTTGCCGAGATCGTCGTCACCTCGGCGTCGCCCCTTTATGGGCAGACGCTCGCCGAGGCCGGGCTCCTCGAGCGCTACAAGCTGTCGCCGATCGCGGTGCATGCGCCGGGCAGCCGCCGCTTCGAGGTGAGCGGAGCCCGAAACGCGCCCGCGCAGCGGCTGCGCCTGGGTGACGTCGTGCTCGTGCAGGGAGACGCGTCCGCCATCGATGGCCTGAAGCAGAGCGGACAGGTGCTCGTGCTCGACAGCGCGGTCGATCTGCCGCACACCGCGCGGGCGGAGATCGCGGTGGCCATCATGGCCGGCGTCGTGCTGGTCGCGGCCCTGGGATTACTGCCGATCCTGGTGAGCGCCCTCGTGGGTGTGGTAGCGTGCATCGCGACGCGCTGCCTGCAATGGCAGCACGTGCGCTCGGCCATCGACGCCAACCTCGTGGTGCTGATCGTTGCGACGCTGGCCATGGGGGATGCCCTGATGGAGACGGGCGCGACGGTGTGGATCGCGAACGTGTTCGTCTACTTCGCCGGTGACCTGTCACCGGGTTTCGTCATTGCCGTCGTGATGCTCCTGGCGGCCATCGTGACCGAGATCGTCACCAACAACGCCGTCGCCATCCTGATGACGCCGATGGCGTTCTCGATCGGGCATGCGCTCGGGCTTCCGGTCGAGCCGCTCGTGCTCGCCGTGATGTTCGGGGCGAACCTGAGCTTCCTCACGCCGATCGGCTACCAGACGAACCTCATGGTCATGAATGCCGGAGGCTACCGCTTCACCGATTTCACGCGCCTCGGCCTGCCGCTCCAGCTCCTCATGTGGACAATGCTGTCGTGGCTGCTCGCACAGGGCGTCGGCGTGCGGAATTGATGGCGCCGGCCGGTCGGCGTCAGCCGATGACGTCGCGGAACAGGCGCAGCCAGTTGCGTCCCAGCAGCAGCTCGAGCCGGCCCGCCGTCCAGCCGCGGCGCTCGAGCACGCGCGCGACGTTCAGGAACCGCTCGGGCGCATCGAGCTCCGGTATCCAGGGCGGCCAGCGTACCTCGTAGCTCGGCTCGAACGATTTCAGGCGCGGCTCGTACCAGTTCTCGCGGGTCGCCCAGGACGCGATGCCCTGCGGCGGAAAATCGCTGGACAACGCGACGTGCTCGTGCCCGGCCACGGCCACGGCGTGCTCGATGTGATCGGCATAGGCCTCGATGGTCGTGTCCCCGCCCGGATCCGGGCCGAGGAAATAGCCGAGCGCCGCGATGCCCACGACGCCGCCCTTCTCCGCGCAGGCGCGGATCTGCGCATCGGTCTTGGCGCGCGGGTGATTCCTGCGCAGCGCCTCGCACATCGTGTGCGTGATCGCGACCGGCTTCTCCGAAAACGCGATGCCGTCGTCCGTCGTCTGGCGCCCGCAGTGCGACAGATCCACCAGCACGCCGATGCGGTTCATGCGCTCGACGACGGCGATCCCGAGCTCCGACAGCCCGGCGTTGGTGCGCTCGAGACAGCCGTCGCCCAGCCGGTTGCGGTAGTTGTACGTGAGCTGGAAGCTGCGCATGCCGAGCGCATGCAGCGCGTCGACGTTGTCGACCGCCCCTTCGAGCATGGTCGCGTTCTGGAAATTCAGCAGCACCGCCGTTTTGTGCTCGCGCTTCGCGCGCTCGAAATCCGCCGCGGTGAGCGCGATGAGCAGCGCCTCCGAGTGCCGCTCCACCCGCCGCCGCCATTCGACCAGCGCATCGATCGCGGCCTGCAGATCGCGGCGCGGCAGGCTTTCGACGATGCCGGCATAACCCGCCTGCGCCAACGCGCGGAATTCCGGCTCCGACCAGTCTCTGCCGAAAGACAGCCCGTCGATCACCAGCGCGCTGTCGTAGAGCCGCGCGAGCCGGTCCTCCCCCGCCGCGGGATACATGGCGAGCGTGACCGATCCCGCGATCGCACGGATCGCCTGCCGTCGCGTGATGCGTACCCCCATCCTTCGATTCCCGTCGCCAGACGACGCTGACGATAACCGGACCGGTGCCCAAGGTGAACCCGCCGGCGCCGGTTTGCGCGGCCGTGGGGTGGCAAACGGCCCACCGATTCGGAAATAATTCGTGCGTCCCGGCCACCGATGCTCGGAGTTGAACAACCTTACCGCTGCACCGGACGCGCACGCCGTAGCCGTCATGCTGTTGGCCGCCGTCGCCATCTTTCTCTTCAGCCGCAGCAGCATCCCGCTGGAGTCATCCGGGCTCGCCGTGCTGGCGGCGCTCGTGGTCATGTTCCAGCTCTTCCCTGACCCGCCCAGCTACGGTGCGGCCGGTCCGGAAGACTTCCTTGCGGGCTTCGGCAACCCCGCGCTGATCACGATCGTGGCGCTGCTCATCTGCTCGAAGGCGCTCGACGTCACCGGTGCGCTGCACACCGTCGCCCGCGCGCTCGGCAACCTGTGGGGCCGCAGCCCGCGGATCGGGCTGCTGCTCACGATGTTCGGCACCGCGATCGCCAGCATGTTCATGAACAACACGCCGCTGGTGGCGATGATGCTGCCGGTGCTGGTGGCGGTGTGCATACGTACGCAGACGCCGGCCGGCGGCGTCCTGATGCCGATCGGCTACGCCACGATCATCGGCGGGATGGGCAGCACGATCGGCACGTCGACCAACCTGCTGGTGGTCGACCTTTCGGCACGCCTCGGCCTGCCGCCTTTCGACATGTTCGACTTCACGCTGCCCGTGGCCATTGCAGGCACCGTCTGCATCGTCATGCTGTGGCTCATCGGTCCGCGCATCCTGCCTGACCGCGCGGAGCCGATGACGGACAGCTCGCCGCGCATCTTCCGCGGCGTGCTGCACGTGACCGAGAGCAGCACCGCCACGGGCAAGACACTGGCCGAGGTGCGCGCGCTCACCGACGGGCGCATCCAGATCGAGCGGATCGAGCGCGGCGAGGACCTCTTCATCGCGCGCCTGCCGACCACCACGTTGCGCGCCGGCGATCGCCTCTACGTGCGCGGCGATTCGCGGCAGCTCAAGGAGTACGAGCAGCTGCTCGGCACGCCGCTGTGGCGGCCGGAGGCCGCGACGAGCGAGGCGGCCCGGCGCTGGGTCGAGGAGAAGTCGCTGCAACGCATGGTGGAGATCGTCGTCACGTCGGCCTCCTCCCTGTACGGCCAGACCCTCGGCCAGTCGCGCTTCCTCGAGCAGTACAACCTGTCGCCCATCGCCGTGCACTCGCCGAAGGCCCGCGCGCTCAAGAAAGCGGACGACACCCGGAAGCTGCAGGAGCTCACGCTCGGCGTGGGCGACGTCGTGCTGCTGCAGGGGGAGGCGAACGCCATCAACGACCTGAAGCAGAGCGGCCAGGTGCTGGTGCTGGACAGCGCCATCGACCTGCCGCACACGTCCAGGGCCGGCGTCGCGACCGCCATCATCGCGGGCGTCATCGGCGCCGCCGCGATCGGGCTCCTGCCGATCATGATCAGCGCGCTGGTCGGCGTCCTCCTGTGCATCGTCACGCGCTGTCTCGAATGGCGCCACGTGCGTGCCGCGATCGACACCAATCTCGTGGTGCTCATCGTGGCGGCCCTGGCACTCGGCGAGGCGCTGATGGCCACGGGCGCCACGGCCTGGATCGCGGGACTGTTCGTGTCTGCAGCGGACGAGCTCGCACCCGGGCTGGTCATCGCGCTGCTCATGCTGACGGCAGCGCTCATCACCGAGATCGTGACCAATAACGCGGTGGCGATCCTGATGACGCCGATGGCATTCTCCATTGCACAGGGCCTCGACCTGCCCGTCGAGCCGCTCGTGCTCGCGGTCATGTTCGGTGCCAACATGAGCTACCTCACGCCGGTCGGCTACCAGACGAACCTGATGGTGATGAACGCCGGCGGCTATCGCTTCGGCGATTTCGTGCGGCTGGGGCTGCCGCTGCAGATCACCGTCTGGGTGCTGCTCTCGTGGCTGCTTGCGATGGGAGTCGGCGTTCGGCCGGACACGATGACGGGGCAGGGATGAACGAGATCGCGGCGAGACTTTCCGACTGGAGCCAGCTCGTGCTGGCATTCGTGAGCCGTCCGGCGTTCATCGCCCAGGCGGCCATCATCTGCGTGCTGTTCGCGGCCTCCTGGGCGCTCGGCTGGTGGGCGGAGCCGCGGCTCGAGGCCCGCGCGCGCGAGATCAAGGGTTATCCGGGCGTGCTCCGGCTGATCGTCGTGCTGCTGCGGCGGCTCCGCTGGATCGCCTTCGTGCTCCTGCTCACAGCCGCGCTCGTGCTCGTGCGCAGCTTCGAGTGGCCGGCGAACGATCGCGTGCTCTCCAGCGTGCTGCTGCTCGCGCTCGCCTGGCTCGTGATCTCCGTGGTCTCGCATCTCCTGCGCAACCGGCTTCTCGGCCGCCTGGTCGCCGTGTTCGGATGGATCTACGTCGCCGCGGCGATTCTCGGCATCACCGACGACCTCGCCGCCGTGCTGGACAGCCTGGCGTTCCAGTTCGGCAACAACCGCTGGTCGTTGCTCTGGGGGCTCAAGGTGATCTTCGTGTTCGGCGTGCTGCTGTGGATCGCCTTCAGCCTGGGCAACGTGCTCGACCATCAAATTCAACGCTCGGACGAGCTCACGCCCTCGCTGCGCATCCTCGTCGGCAAGATGCTGCGCATCACGCTGCTCGTGATCGGGGTGCTGATCGGGCTGTCGGGCCTCGACATCGATCTTACGGTGTTCGCGGTGTTCGCCGGCGCCCTGGGTGTCGGACTGGGTTTCGGGCTGCAGCGAGTCGTATCGAATTTCATCTCGGGGATCGTCATCCTGCTCGATCGCTCGATCGAGCCGGGCGATACCATCTCGCTCGCCGACACGTTCGGCTGGGTGAAGGAGCTGCGCGCGCGCTTCGTTTCGGTCGTGACGCGCGACGGCCGCGAGTACCTCATTCCCAACGAGGACTTCATCACGAAAGAAGTCATCAACTGGTCGTATACCGACGAGCTCGTGCGCCTCGACGTGAAGTTTCGCGCGTCCTACGAGGCCGATCCGCACGCCGTGCGCGCGCTCGCGATCGAGGCGGCCACGGGCGTGCCGCGCGTCGTGGACGAGCCGTCACCGGCGTGCTGGCTCGCGAGCTTCGGCGAATACTCGCTCGAGTTCCTGCTGCGCTTCTGGATCAAGGATCCGCAGCGCGGTCTCGCCAGCATCCAGGGGACCGTCCTGCTCGCCGTGTGGGACAAGCTGAAGGAAGCCGGCGTCGAGGTGCCCTATCCGCGCCGCGAGATCCGCGTGAGCGGTCCGATCGAAGTGCGTGGCACGTAGGAGCGCGCATTGCGCGCGACCGAACGCAGGCACGTAGCCGAACGAAGGCACGCTCAAAAGGCGGCCCGCCGAGGGGGGTCGGCGGACCGCCGGTCCGTCACGGCGTGGTCGCGAGCCGGACGGACTCCACGTCGATCTCCAGCTCCTGGCCCTCATAGTCGATCTCGCCGGCGAGCTCCACCTGGTCGTCGGGCGTGACTTCCGCGCCGTCCCAGTCGTCGTCGTCGATCTCGACAATGAGCGTGCCCGTGTCGTCACGGAACTCGTAACGCTCATCGCCCAGCGATTTCGTGAGGTGTCCGGTGAGGCGCACCGCCGTGTCGTCGGGCAGGCCCACCGCTTGCGCGGCCGTCACCTGCTGGCGACCGTCCGGTCCGTTGAAACCGCCGTTGCGGTCCGCCGCGGTGGCGAGCGGCGCGGCCGCCAGCAGCAGAACGAGTGGGTATGCAGTCTTGTTCATCTCAATGGCTCCTCCGGAGCTTGTGGATGGCTGCAAGATAGCCGCGCGAGCTTAAAGCGACCTTAACCCCGCGATGCCACCGCAGGAGCGCGCATTGCGCGCGATCGACGTGGCCGTGGCGGGCATCGCAAGCAGAGCCGCCATCGCTCGCGCGCGATGCGCGCTCCTACGGGGCGGCAGGCGGGAACCGGACGATCACGGCGAGGCCGGCCGCGCCGTCGCCGCGGGGCTCGAAGGCGAGCGAGGCGCCGTGCACGTCGGCGATTTTGCGGCAGATCGCAAGGCCGAGCCCGAGGCCCTCGCTGCGGCTGTCGAGGCGCGTGAACCCCTCGGCCATGCGCCGCCGCTGCTCCGCCGCGATGCCCGGCCCCGTGTCCACGACGGTGAGGCGCGCGCCGTCGTTGGCGGCCTCCAGGACGACCTCTGCGCGCGTGTCCGGCCCGCAGTGCCGCAGCACGTTCTCCAGCAGGTTGCGCAGCAGCGTTTCGAGCAGCGTGGCGTCGCCCGCGACGGTTACGGACGCGAGCCGTGCATCGAGAACCAGGCCTGCCTCGGCGAAGCGCTCGCGATAGCGCTCGACGACGCGCGCGCACAACTCGTTCAGTGCCTGCGGCGCGAACTGGCGCTGCCAGTGGCCTGCGTCGAGGCGCGCGAGCGTCAGCAGCTGCTCCACCAGGCGCGCGAGCCGATCGACCTCGGCTGTCGCCGCCGCGAGATCGGGGTCCGGACCCTTGAGCTCCAGCTTCAACGTCGTGAGCGGATTGCGCAGCTCGTGCGCCACGTCGCTCGCGAACTGCCGTTCGCGCGCCAGCGTCTCCGCTACGCCCGCCATCAGCCGGTTCAGCGCATCCCGCAGCACGCGGATCTCGGCGGCGGGCGCGCGCACCGCAAGCGGCTCCAGCGAGCGCGCGTGGCGCGTCTCGATCTGCCGCGCGAAGCGCGACAGCGGCCAGAGCGAGAACGCGATGAAGAGCGCGAGCAGCGCCAGGCTCACGACGCTCGCGATCGCGGTGGGCGTCACGATGTCCTCGAGCACGCCCTCCCGGACCTCATCGAGCAGATCGTCGCGCCGCAGCATCTGCACCACGTAAGCCCCTTCGTCACCCTGGTACCCGCGCCACTGGTGGCCGTCGAACGACCGCCGCACGTGCTCGCGTTCCGGGTCCTCGAGCGGCAGGTCGTGGGCGAAATTGCTGACGGAACGGCCGGTGCGCAGGTCGTACACCGTCACCCACAGCGTTTCCTCGCCCTCGGGCTCGAACGCCTCGTCCAGCAGGTCCTCCAGCGCGTCCTCGTCCAGCACGACGCCATCCGCGTCGAGCAGCTCCGCGAGCAGCTCGGTCTGGTTCTCGAGATCTTCGTCGAGCACGTCGCGGAACGCCTCGTCCGCAATTCGCCAGGTGGCCGCCACGCCGCCGACGGCCGCGGCCAGGATGGACAGCGCGAGCAGGATCGCGAGGTGCGACAGCCGGAGCGTCACAGCGCGACGAGCCGATAGCCGAAGCCGCGCACCGTCTCGATGCGCTCGCGGCCGAGCACCTTGCGCAGCGCGTGCACGTGCACCTCGAGCGTGTTGGAATCGACGTCGGCCTCGAGTCCGTAGAGCTGCTGATGCAGCCGCTCGCGGCTGACCGGCCGGCCTCCGGCCTGCATCAGCACCGCGAGGATCTGGTGCTCCTTCGGCGGCAGCTCGATGATCTCGTCGTCCAGGCGGAAGCGGCGGAACTCCGGCTCGAACGCGAGGGTGCCCATCGTGATGCAGGGCCCCGCCGCACCGGCCTGGCGCCGCAGCAGCGCGCGGATGCGCGCGAGCAACTCGCGCGGCTCGAACGGCTTGACCAGGTAATCGTCGGCGCCGGTATCGAGGCCGGTCACGCGGTCGTCGAGCGCATCGCGCGCCGTGACCACCAGCACCGGGAGATTCACGCCCTCCCCGCGCAGCGAGCGCAGCCACTCGACACCGTCGCCGTCGGGCAGGCCGAGGTCGAGCAGGATCGCGTCGTAGCCCGCGGTGGAAAGGTGCGCACGGGCCGACTCGAGCGTGCGCACCCAGTTGACGCGGTAGTGCTCCTTCAGGAGCTTCACCAGCGCCCGCCCGAGATTGACGTCGTCCTCAACGAGCAACAGGTACATGCGTCATCCGCCGATCGATCGTGCAGGCATTATCCGGGGAGCCGCTGCACTACGTGCGGGGTCCCGCTGCGGGCGCCGCTGCCCCGTCGCGCAGGAGTATCGCGCGTCCGGCTGAAGCGCGGATTAAGCCGGGCACCCGGCCGGCCGGGGGCGCCCTGTTATACTGCGCGACCGTTCGGCGTCGTAAGGCCGGCCAACCTCCAGAACGCACCACCCGGGAGCGCGGCGACAGCGCAGCGGATCCCACCGGAGACACGCATGTTCGAACGTCTGACTGCAACGGCACTTCTCGTTTTCGCCGCATCGTACGGCAGCGCGCTCGCCGCCGAACCCGATCTCGAGCTCATCATGTCCGACCCCGATTGGATCGGCAATCCGCCGACCGGCGAGTACTGGTCGGACTCCGGCGAGCAGGTGTACTACCGGCAGGAGCGCATCGGCGAGGATTTCTCCGACCTCTACGTGCTGCCGGCCGCCGGGGGCGCGGCCGCGCGCGTGCCGGCCGCCGACGAATCGCGGAGCTCGAACGCGACCCGCGTGTACAACGCCGATCGCACGCGCGTGGCCTGGATCCTGCGCGGCGACGTCTGGACCAAAGACCTGGACGACGGCGAGGTGCGCCAGGTCACGCGCACCGCGGCCGAGGAGGACCGGCCGATGTTCATGGCGGACGGCCGCTCGGTCGCCTTCGTGCGCGATCACGTGTGGTTCGTGCACGACCCGCGCACGGGGCTGACGCGCCAGGCAGCGGAGCTGAAATTCGAGGACGACCCGGACGCGGAGAAGGATTTCGACGCCTTGCGCGCGAGCCAGATGCGCACCTTCGAGACGCTGCGGCGCGACAAGCAGCGCAAGGAAGCGGCCGAAGCGAACGCCAGGCAGCGCAAGCAGGAGGACCCGGCGGGTCCGCCGCTGCCGATCTGGCTGGGCAAGGATTACGAGCTGCTGCGGAGCGCGCTCTCCCCGTCCGGCCGCCACCTGATCGCCGTGGTCACGGAGAAGGACGCGAAGGAAGGGCGCAAATACGAGATGCCGAGCTACGTGACCAAGACGGGTTACGTGGAAAGCAAGGAAATTCGCGTGCTGGTCGGGCGAAACGCGCCGCTACCGCAGAAGGTGCTGCTCGTCGATCTCGAAGCCGGCACGTTCCGCGAGATCGACCAGTCGACCCTGCCCGGTATCGACAAGGATCCTCTCGCCGCATTGCGCCGGAGCGCGCTCGAGTGGCACGTCGCGCACGGCGCCGATCGCGAGCAGGTGGCGAAGGCGCTTCAAGCGCCGGACCGGCGGCCGGTGACGGTCGACGGCATCGAGTGGAACGCCGACGGCACGCTCGCCGCGCTCGAGCTCCGCGCCATCGACAACAAGGATCGCTGGCTCGTGACCCTCGATCCCGCCGTCGCCCCGCCCGCCCTCACCCTGCAGCACCGTCTGACCGACGAGGCGTGGATCAACTGGGACTACAACGACTTCGGCTGGATGCCCGAGGGGGACGCGCTCTGGTACCTGTCGGAGCAATCCGGCTGGTCGCACCTGTACCTGAAGCGCCTCGACGAGCGCCGCGCGCGGCAGCTCACGCAAGGCCGGTTCGTCGTCTCCTCCCCGGTGCTGGACCCGCAGGAGACGTTCTTCTATGTCGTCACCAACCGCACGCATCCCGGCAACTACGAGGTATACCGGGTGCCGGTCGAGGGCGGCGAGCTCGAGCAGGTGACGCAGCTCGGCGGAGTCGTGGCGTTCGAGCTCTCGCCGTCGGGCGACGAGCTACTGCTCAGCCGCTCGTACCTCGACCGCCACGAGGACCTGTACGTGCAGCGGGCGGTGCCGGGCGCGCCGGCCACGCAGATCACGGATACGGTGAGCGAAGAGTTCAAGAGCATCGACTGGATCGTGCCCGAGATCGTCGAGGTGCCCTCGTCGCACGTCGAGGAGCCGATCTACAGCAAGCTGTACCTGCCCAGGGACTACCAGGAAGGCCGCACCTACCCGGCCGTCTTCTTCGTGCACGGCGCGGGCTACACCCAGAACTCGCACATGGGCTGGCCGTACTACTTCCGCGAGTTCATGTTCCACACCGTGCTCACGAACGACGGCTACATCGTGCTCGACATGGACTACCGGGCCTCGCAGGGCTACGGCCGCGACTGGCGCACGGCCATCTACCGGCAGATGGGGCACCCCGAGCTCGAGGACCTCGAGGACGGCGTGCACTGGCTGGTCGAGAATTACGGCGTCGACCCGCAGCGCATCGGCATCTACGGCGGCTCGTACGGCGGCTTCATGACCTTCATGGCGCTGTTCCGCGCCCCCGACCTGTTCGCCGCCGGCGCCGCGCTGCGCCCGGTCGCCGACTGGCGCCACTACAACCACGAGTACACGTCGGACATCCTGAACACGCCGCTCATCGACCCGGTCGCGTTCGAGAAAAGCTCGCCGATCACCTGGGTCGAGAACCTGAAGAAGCCGCTCCTCATCGCCTCCGGCATGCAGGACGACAACGTCTTCTTCCAGGATTCGGTGATGGTCGTGCAGCGCCTCATCGAGCTCAAAATCCCGACCTTCGAAATGGCTTTCTACCCGCTCGACTCGCACGGCTTCGTCCACCCCGAATCCTGGCTGGACGAATACCGCCGCATCTACCGCCTCATGGACCGCTACGTCGGCCACCCGACCCGCGCCACCACCGCTTCCCCGTAGCGCATCAGTCGCCCGCGGCGGGTGCTCTCCGCGGGTTCGGCAGCACCGAACGAAGGCACATAGCCCAACGAAGGCACGTAAGCGCTTCAGCATCGTTCCCGCACGGCACCATCGCAAACACGGCGAGCCGTGGCCGGGGGAGGTCCTCTCGGCGGCGTGCGAGGCAGGACGCCGAGCCCGCAGGACCACAGGGACGTGCTCGTGTCCGGCGCCGAGAGGACTTCCCCCGGTCGCGGCTCCGCCGAAGCCACGATCACCGAACGTGCGGGAGCGATGCGGTCCGGAAGGGCGGGTCCCACTATGGTTGATCCGGACGCGGCTCCGCCGACGTCACGATCACCGAACGTGCGGGAACGATGCGGTCCTGAAGATGGCGGGCCACTAAAGTCTACCGGCTTCGATCAGAAGACTGTCGCCCGCATGGCGGGCTCCTGCCGGCGTGATGTGTCGGCGTGAGGAGACGCTCGGCGCGCTCGAGGGCGGTGCGTTTTTGGCGGCCCGGAGAGCGGTTTTCGGGCGGTCGGAGCGCAGGCGAAAACCGTGACAGAAAACGATTGACATTTAACCGCCCGGAAATATATTAGCGCGCGAAAGGCGGGCACATTCCCGCACGACTCGAAGGGCCGGGTCGGTTTTTGTCTCGCAGGTCGCCCAACTGCATCGAAGGATTTGAGATGAAAACCGCCAGGCAACGCGCCGAAGAACCGCCCGACGCCGGGAGTTGTAGACCCTCCGCTCCCGCCGCTCCCGCCTTCCGCTCCGTCCCCGCTCCCGATTCACTGAACCAGGCCATCGCGAAACGCGATCGGTCGAAGCTGCGCGTGTCGGAGCGGAGCCGCGAGTTCCTCGCCCGCTTCTACCCGGAAGCGAGCGTCGACGACTGGTGCGACTGGCGCTGGCAGAACCGCCATCGCGTGCGCACCCTTGCCGACCTCGAGCGCATGCTCGTGCTGTCGGAGGACGAGCGCGCCGCGATCAAGCGCCACACGGGCGCGCTGCCGGTCGGCATTACGCCGTACTACGCAAGCCTCTTGTCGCCGGACGACGCCGGCCAGCCGCTCCGCCGCACGGTCGTGCCGGTCCTCGGCGAATATGCGGTGTCCCGCGGCGAAGCCGAGGACCCGCTGGGCGAGGACACGCACAGCCCGGTGCCCGGCCTGGTGCACCGCTACCCCGACCGCGTGCTCCTGCTGGTCACGAACTTCTGCTCGGTCTACTGCCGCTACTGCACCCGCGCCCGCATGGTCGGCTCCGCCGGCGAGCGCAGCGTGAAGAAGACCGACATCGACGCCGCGATCGACTACATCGAGCGCACGCAGACCGTGCGCGACGTGCTGATCTCCGGCGGCGACCCGCTGTCGCTGGACGACGACCGTCTCGACTACATCCTGAAGCGCCTGCGCAAGATCCGGCACGTCGAGTTCCTGCGCATCGGCAGCAAGCAGCCGACGGTGCAGCCGATGCGCGTGACGCCGGCGCTCACGCGCATCCTCAAGCGCTACCACCCGCTGTGGATGAGCCTGCACTTCACGCACCCGGACGAGCTGACGCCGGAGGTGGCGGACGCCTGCGGGCGGCTGGCGGACGCCGGCATCCCGCTCGGCAGCCAGACGGTGCTGCTCAAGGGCGTCAACGACGATCTGGAGACGATGAAGCGTCTCGTGCACGGCCTGCTGCGCATCCGGGTGAAGCCGTACTACCTGTACCAGTGCGACCCGATCTCGGGCTCGGCGCATTTCCGCACGCCGGTCTCGAAGGGCGTCGAGCTGATCCGCGGCCTGCGCGGCCACACCACCGGCTACGCGGTCCCGACGTTCGTGGTGGATGCCCCGAAGGGCGGCGGCAAGATCCCGATCTCCCCGGACTACGTGGCGGGCTACGACGGCGGCGACCTCCTGCTCTCGAGCTACGACGGCGGCACTTACCGCTACCCCGATCCCGAGCAGTCGCTGGCGCGGCCGGCGGCCGTGGAGGAGCGGTCATGAAGCGGCCGGTCCTGAAGGCAGGCGCCGTGAAGCGCACCGCCATGAAACGCACGGCGATGAAGAGCACGGTCATGAGACGCCCGCTCGGCAAGCGGCCGCTCCGGGTCGGCGTCACCTACGACCTGCGCGACGCGTGGCTGGCCGCCGGTTACAGCGAGCTCGAGACCGCGGAATTCGACCGCGCGGACACGATCGACGCGATCGCGCACGCGCTGGAGACGCTCGGCTACGCCGTCGATCGCATCGGCCACGTGCAGCAGCTCGCCGCGCGGCTCGTCACGGGCGACCGCTGGGACATCGTCTTCAACATCTGCGAGGGCATGCACGGCTGGGGCCGCGAGGCCCAGGTGCCGGCGCTGCTCGACGCGTACCAGGTGCCGTACGTCTTCTCGGATCCGCTGGTGTGCGCGCTCACGCTGCACAAGGGCATGACCAAGGACGTGGTGCGCGCGGCGGGCGTGCCGACCCCGGATTTCGCGGTGGTGCACGAACTCGCGGCGGTGCGCAATATCAAGCTGCCGTTTCCGCTGTTCGCCAAGCCGGTTGCCGAAGGCACCGGCAAGGGCGTGACGGCCGCCTCGCGCATCGACAGCGCCGCGGAGCTGCATGCGGTGTGCCGCGATCTCCTCGTGCGCTACAGGCAGCCGGTGCTGGTCGAACGGTTCCTCCCCGGGCGCGAGTTCACGGTCGGCATACTCGGCACCGGCCGCAAGGCGCAGGCCATCGCGACCATGGAGATCGAGCTCCTCCCCGGCGCGGACGCGGAAGTCTACTCGTATCGCAACAAGGAGGACTGCGAGAACCTGGTCGCCTACAACCTGCTCACCGAAGACCGCCTGAAGCGCCGGGTGGAGCTGGTCGCGCTGCGCGCGTGGCGCGTGCTCGGCTGCCGCGACGCCGGCCGGATCGACCTGCGCCTGGACGAGCACGGGCGGCCGGGGTTCATCGAGGTGAACCCGCTCGCCGGGCTGCACCCGGAACACTCCGACCTGCCGATCATGGCGGCGAAGGCGGGCATGGACTACGTGACGCTGGTCAACGGCATCATGACCTCGGCGAAGAGCCGGATCCGCAGTCGCGGCGTACAGGCGCAGCCGCTCGCGGCGTGATCGTCATCCTGCACGAGGCGTTGGCCTCCGACGCGCGGGCCGACGAGCTCGACGCGCTGGTGCAGGCGCGCGAGATCGCGGGCGCGCTCGAGCGGGCAGAGCTGCCGGTCGGGACGCAGGCGATCGGACTCGACCTCGCCTCGGGTCTCGAGGCGCTGCGCGCCGCGGAGCCCGATTGCGTGTTCAACCTGGTCGAGAGCCTGGACGGCCGCGGCGAGCTGATCGGCGTCGTGCCGCGGCTCATGGCGGCGGCCGGCATCCCGTTCACCGGCAGCGGCGCGGACGCGCTGCTCTTCACGTCGCACAAGACGGTGGCGAAGCGGCTGATGGCGGCGGCCGGCATTCCGACGCCGGAGTGGCTCGATGGCAGCGGCACGCCGACGGGCGATGCCGGGCGCGACGAGCAGCGCTGGATCGTGAAGTCGGTATGGGAGCACGCCTCCTTCGGGCTCGACGATTCGTCGGTCGTGAGCGGCCGCGGCGAGGCGCAGGCGCTCGTGGCGCGCCGCGCGCGCGAGCTTCCCGGCGCCTGGTTCGCCGAACGTTACGTCGAGGGCCGCGAGTTCAACCTGTCGCTGCTGGAGCGCCACGGCGAGCCCGAGGTGCTGCCGATCGCGGAGATGACGTTCACCGGGTTTGCGCCGGGTCGCCCGCGCATCGTGGGCTACGCGGCCAAGTGGGACGAGGAGGCGCCGGAGTATCACGGCACGCGGCGCGTGTTCCCGCGGCTCGCGCCGCGGCTGCGCGACGCGCTGCAGGACGTGGCGCTCCGCTGCTGGCGGCTGTTCGATCTCAAAGGGTATGCGCGCGTCGACATCCGCCTCGACGAGCGCCAGGTGCCGTACGTGCTCGAGGTCAATGCGAACCCCTGCTTAGCCTGCGACGCGGGCTTCGCGGCGGCGGCGGCGCAGGCGGGCATCGGCTACGACCGGCTGGTCGAGCTCGTGCTCGAGGCCGCCCTGCCGCAGGAATCCGCCTCCGCCCGCCGCATGCGATCATAAAAGCCACCCGCACGGCCCAACGAACGCACCGGACGAACGAAGGCACATAGCCAAACAAAGCCACGCTGTCACTGAGCATTATTCGTGAACGGCCCGGATCCCAACGAGCGGCGCCGTGGCCGGGGGGAGGTCCTCTCCCCGGGCCGCGACTCCGCCCTGGCTTCGATGGTGCCGTGCGTGAACGATGCTGAAGGGCCAGCGTGGCTTCGTTTCGGGGCAGGTGCGTGCGTTTGGCGGGTGTGTGGCTGCGATCAGGTACGTGGCTGCGTTTGGGATCCGTGGAAATGTCTGGTCGCCCGCATGGCGGGTCATGTAAGTTTGCAGGCAGGAGATCATCGTGTTTCGCATTCACCGGGTCTTCGACGCCGCCACGCCCTCGAACCGGCAACTCGTCGTCCAGGTGCAGGCGATCCTCAGGGTGCAGTTCCCGGGCGCGCCCGAAAAGGACATCGCGAGCCTGCCGGCCCGTCTCACGGATCCGCTCAAGTACCGCTTCCGCTCGATACTGCTGCTGGCCGAGGACGGCGCGGCCACGGTGCGCGGCTTCGCGCTGCTGCTGCACGCCCCGGATCTCGGATTCTGCTACCTCGACTACCTGTCGGCGGGCCGCGCGCAGACGGGCGGCGGCATCGGCGGCGCGCTCTACCAGCGCGCGCGCGAGGCCGCGTGGCAGCTCGACGTGGTCGGCCTGTTCCTGGAAAGCCTGCCGGACGACCCGGAGCTTTCGCCGGATCCCGTCGTGCGGCGGCAGAACGCCGCGCGCCTGAAGTTCTACGAGCGCTTCGGCGCGCGGCCGATCGCGAACACGGCGTACGCGACGCCGGTGAAGCCGGACCAGGCGGATCCGCCGTACCTCCTGTTCGACGATCTCGGCCAGGAGCAGCGTCCTCTCCAGCGCGCCTACGCCAGGCGCATCGTGCGGGCGATCCTCGAGCGCAAGTACGCGGGGGTGGTGGCGCCGGAGTACATCGACCGCGTGGTGGCATCGTTCCGCGACGACCCGGTCGAGCTGCGCGCGCCGCGCTACGTTCCGGTGGAGGCGATCGCGGAAGCGCCGAAACCCGGGATGCCGCGCATCGCGCTCATCGTGAACGAAGGCCATTCGATCCATCACGTCAAGGACCGGGGCTACGTCGAGGCCCCGGTGCGGATCGCCTCGATCACGAAGGAACTCGATCGCACGAATTTCTTCGAGCGACGAGCCGCTACGCATTACGGGCTCGCGCACATCGAGGCGGTGCACGCGAGCGAGTTCGTGCGCTACCTGAAGAGCGCGTGCGCGAACGTGCCGGCGGGCAAATCGATCTATCCCTACGTGTTCCCGGTCAGGAACCGCGCGCGGCGCCCCAGAGAGCTGCCGCTCCGCGCCGGCTACTACTGCATCGACACGTTCACCCCGCTCAACGAGAACGCGTGGCAGGCGGCGCTCGGCGCGGTGGACTGCGCGCTGACCGGCGCCGATTGCCTGCTGGGCGGGGCGCGCGCGGCGTACGCGCTGGTGCGCCCGCCGGGTCATCACGCGGAGCACGCGGCTTTCGGCGGCTTCTGCTACTTCAACTCGTCGGCGGTGGCGGCGCATTACCTGAGCCGCCAGGGCCGCGTGGCGCTGCTCGACATCGACTATCACCACGGCAACGGCTCGCAGGACATCTTCTGGCGGCGCGCCGACGTGCTCACGATCTCGCTGCACGGCCACCCGCGGTTCACGTATCCGTATTTCTCCGGGTACGACGACGAGAAGGGCGAAGGCGAGGGCCGCGGCTACAACCTGAACCGGCCGCTGCCGGAAGGCATCGACGGGACCCGCTACGGCGCCGAGCTCGACAAGGCGCTGCAAGCGGTCGCCCGCTTCAGGCCGGAATTCCTGGTCGTGGCGCTCGGTCTCGATACGGCCAAGGGCGATCCAACCGGCTCGTTCCGGCTGCTCACGCGCGATTTCCGCGTCAACGGCCGGCGCATCGCCGGTCTCGGCCTGCCGACGCTCGTCGTGCAGGAAGGCGGCTACCGCACGCAGACGCTCGGGGCGAACGCGCGGCATTTCTTCACTGGCCTGTGGGACGGCTTGTCCGCCGCGCGCCCGTCGCAGGTTGCACGCTGATGGCCTGGCGCGACGTCGTGCGTGATTCCGATCGCGACGCCGTGCGGCGGCTGGTCTCCGCGACCGGTTTCTTCTCGCCCGCGGAGGAGGATATCGCGGTCGAGCTCGTGGACGACGCGCTGGCGAACGGCACAGGCTCCGAGTACCGCTTCCTGTTCGCGGACGGCGCAGACGGCGAGCCCGAAGGCTACGCCTGTTACGGCCCGGTGACGCCGGGCGCGACGCGCTTCGATCTCTACTGGATCGCCGTGGCGCCCGCCCGGCAGCGCGGCGGGCTCGGGCGCGCGCTGCTCGCCGAAGCGGAGCGCCGCGCCGTCGCCGAAGGCGCCGGCGAGATGACCATCGACACAGCCGGCCGGCCGCAGTACGCCCCGACCCGCGCCTTCTACGAGCGCATGGGCTATGCGGTGCTGGAGGTCGTCTGGGATTTCTACTCCGTCGGGGACGACAAGGTCGTCTACCGCAAGTCGCTCGCCGGGTGAACGAAGCCGCAGCCGCGCCGGTCAGCAGCTTGCGAGCCGCAGCTCGTCCTCCCGCGGCGGCAGCGGCCGCTCGTGTAGCGCCTGACGACCATCGCCCGCCCGGCCCGGGCGCACTGCGCCTTGCGCCGCTCGAAGTTTTCCGCCGCCCGGATGCGCGCGTCGGCGGCTTGGTACCGGCTGGCTGCCGGGTCCTCGGGGGTGGCCCGCCCGCGCCGCGAAGCCACCGGGCGAGGCGACCTGATCGACCCCGTGTGGCTCATCGATCTTCGGCTACCGCCCTTCCTCGCCCCGCTGCACGATGACCCACGCTGGCAGGAGCTCATGGCGCTCTGCATCGATTGACCGGCTGCATCCTCCCATCGGCGGGCCAGACTTCGGCGTCCGGCGGGTCTTCCGGGGGTGTTAGATCTGTTTTTCATAAAAAATAGCTCCCTAAGAGCGTTTTTCACGTAGAATGGGCTATTGAAGCCAATTCAGCCGGCACTCAAATCTCCGGCCTAGCGTGGAGATCGTTTTTCATGGATGCCGCCCTGCGATACAACTTTTCAGGGCCGGTGAGTGTTTTTCACGGGCGGAGGCTGCCGGAAGAAGCGACTCCCGCGGGCTACGCGGCGCTGATCGACGCTTCCCACCTGCGGGTACCCGTACCGCTCACGTTGGCCGCGATCGGTCGCAGGCACAAGGTCTATGCACGGGATGGCTGGAAGCTGTTCACCCCGCGTCACGGTCCGGATGCAACCGTCGCAGGCCATCTCATCTTCGCCCTGAAGTACGAGGGCGTCGATCTCGCGGTCCTCGCCCGCCTCTTCGAGGCCGTGCCGCCCGAGGAAATCGAGCAGATCGTTCGGGCAACGCCCACCGGCAGCTATGCGCGGCGTATCTGGTTCCTGTACGAGTGGCTGATGCAGCGCGAGCTCGACCTGCCGCCCGCCGGCAAGGTGCGGTTCGTCGACGTGCTCGACAGCTCGATGCAGTTTTCAGCCAAGGGTGAGCCCGTCCATCGGCAGCGCGTGCGTAACAACCTGCCCGGAACCCGGGCATTTTGCCCGCTCGTATTCCGTACCGGGGCACTCGAGGAGCTTATCGCCCTCGACCTGCCGGCCCGGGCACGCGCAGTCGTCGCGGCAGTTCCCCGCGATCTCCTGGCCCGAACAGCCAGTTTTCTGCTGCTCAAGGATTCTCGGTCGAGCTACGCAATCGAAGGCGAACGCCCACCGCAGAACCGCGTCGAGCGCTGGGGCCGCGCGATCGGAGACGCTGGCAAACACGCGCTGGACCTGGACGAGCTGATTCGGCTCCAGCAGATCGTGATCGGTGATGCACGCTTCGTGTTCATCGGGCTGCGTTCCGAAGCCGGCTTCGTGGGTGAGCATGATCGTGTGACACATGCTCCTCTCCCGGAACACATCAGCGCACGGCCGGAAGATTTGCTATCCCTGCTCGAAGGAATGATTGCGTTCGATCTGGGCGGCGCACGAGACCTGGACCCGGTGATCGCCGCAGCGGCCCTGGCGTTCGGCTTCGTTTACGTTCATCCGTTCCAAGACGGAAACGGGCGCATTCATCGCTACCTGATCCACCACGTTCTGGCCGAGCGTGGCTTCAATCCTCCGGGGGTCATATTTCCCGTCTCGGCCGCCATCTTCGATGAAATCGACGACTACGCATCCGTTCTGCGCCAGTACTCCGAGCGTCTGCTACCACTGATCGAGTGGCAACCGACCGAGGACAACAACGTGCGCGTCCTGAACAACACGGCTGACTTCTACCGGTTTTTCGACGCGACCCCACACGCTGAATTTCTTTATCGCTGCGTGCGCACGACGATCGAGCACGATCTCCCGCGGGAGGTCGAGTTCCTGCGCCGTTACGACAGGTTCAGGGCCGGCGTCGACGGCATCGTCAACATGCCAGACAGAACCATCGACCTGTTGTTCAGGTTCTTGCGACAGAACGGTGGCCGTTTGTTCGCGCGGGCGCGCAGGAAAGAGTTCGCCGCACTCACGGACGAGGAGATTGAAAGCATCGAGCGACTCTTCTATCTGTGCTTTGGTTCGAGCGAGCCCGGTGATATCTCAAATTCGCCGTGACTCAAAACGGACGTCTGTCCGATACGGCAAAGTCTACCCCGCTCGCGCGCGAAATGACTATTCCAACCCAGGATGAATCGCATTCGCCTATTTGTTGCTGCTTTAGGTATCGAGCCTTTCGCACCTCTGGGCTTTAACGGACGCGAGCTACATGGCGGTGTGCGATGCATCGGCCATGGCGGTGCCTACCGAGAGCCGGTACGGTCGTCTTCGGTGCTAACCGGGGAACGAGAAGCGGCGGCGGAGGTCGGCCCAGAGGGGGAGATGGTCGGAGGCGCGGCGCGCGTCGTGGTGCACGCCGGCGCGCAGCAGGGACAGCGAAGGCTCGAACCAGATGCGATCGAGCGGCAGGAGCGGCGAGAACGAGGGCCAGGTGCGGTGGCGGCCGGCGGAACGGAAGCGTCGCTCCAGGATGCGGGCGGCGGCGCCGCGCCCGCTCGGTTCGTTGAAATCGCCCATGACGATGGTCGGCCGGTTGTCGGCCTCGGCGAGCGCCTCGATGGTGAGCGCCTGCTCCCGCCGTTCGCGGCGCGCGAGGCCGAGGTGCAGGCACAACACGTTGATGCGCCCGAGGTCGCTGTCGATGGTCGCTTCGATCATGGAGCGCGGCTCGCGCCCGCCGAACGTGACGTCGTGCTCGCGCCAGGCGCTGATCGGCCAGCGGCTGAGCAGCATGTGGCCGTAATCGCCGTCGGGCGTGCGCACGGTGCGCACCGCGGCGTGGTGGCGGCCGGGCCAGGCAAGGCAGCCGCCGAGGAGGTCGAAACCGTCGCGCCGGTCACGGCGGCTATCGACCTCCTGGAGAGCGGCGATGTCGGGGGTGAGTGCCGCGATGTGGCGGCACACCCGCTCGGGATCGAGCCGTCCGTCCGTGCCGATGCAGCTGTGGACGTTCCAGGTGAGGACGCGCAGCGCGGCTTCGGTCATCCCGCCTTCGGCTTGCGCAGGCGGGCGACGATCCGCTGCAGCAGGAACGCGAGCCCGAGCCAGAGGACGGCCACGAGCGCGAACCAGAGGACGTTCATCGGGTCGGGCTGCTGCCACACCTCGCGCAGCCGGTCGCCGACCATGGTCAGCACGAACACGCCCGGCACGAGGCCGAGCGCCGTCCCGCCGAGGTAGGCGCGCAGGCGCACGCGGGCCGCGCCCATGACCATGTTGACGACCGTGAACGGCGCGACCGGCACCATGCGTACCGCGGCCACGGTGAGCACGCCCTGGTTCTGCAGCCCGCGGCGGATCGCACGGAAAGTGCGCCCGGAGACGTTGCGGATGGACTCCGCGCCCACCCAGCTGCCCACCAGGTAACCGGCCCAGGCGCTTGCGAGCCCGGCAGCCATGGCCGTGACGAACCCGGCGAGCGGCCCGAGCATCATCCCGGTGACCGCGAGCAGGACGGTGAGCGGGAACAGGAGCAGGCCGCCGGCGACGTAGACGACGACCAGCAGGGGATACACCCACCAGTGATCGCGCGCGCCGGCGAGTGCCGGCATCAGCACCTCGGGATCGGCCCACTTCGCCAGCGGCGTGTAGCTCCACACCAGCACCAGCGCGAGCAGCGCCGCCGCGACTGAGCCGAGCTTCACCAGCCGCGCAACGTCCTTGCGGCGGGTCTTCGCGTCGAACATGTCGCCGATGAATTCCTCCGGCCGCAGCGGCCGCTCGGGATCCGCGACGATGTTGAGGGCCTCGCCGATCGTCTCGCCGCTCGCGCGCCGCGACTCGAGGGGGGCGAGCCCTCGCTCCTCGCCGTCCGCGGCCTCGATGACCGACCCGAGGGAACCGCTCTGCGCGAGCGCCGCGTCCACCTCGTCCGGATCTTTGCCCAGGTGCTCTCCGACCAGTCCGCACAGCAGGCGGCGAACGACCCCGCGCTGATCCTCGTCGCGCGCCTCGATCACGACGTCGCACTCGCTGTCGACGCCCATCGAGCGATTGTTCAGGTTGGAGGAGCCGATGTGCAGGACGCGATCGTCCACGATCATGATCTTCGCGTGCACCATGACCGCGTTCTCGCGGTCGCCGGTCCATGGGTAATAGAAGCGCACTCGCCCGGCGAGCCCCGCCGCGGCGAGCCGCGCGCGAAAACGCTGCTGCCCCGCGCCCATGGTGCTCGCCTCGAGCCAGCCGCGCGGCGAGCGCGGCGTGACGGCGACGAGCTCGAGAGCGGGCTCCTCGCGCAGGCGCTCGATCAGGGCGTCGGCGATCGCCTCGGCGGTGAGGTACTGGTTCTCGGCATAGATCCAGCGGCGCGCCGCGCGGATGGACGCGAGGTAGAGCGCCCGGACCTCGCCGACCGCCTGCTGGTCGTCGTTGTCCGGCAGCGTGCGCGCGATGCCGACCTCGACGTCGCGGAGGTCCGGCTCGACCGAGCCCGGCCACACCGGGCTCGCATCCGGGATCGCCACGTCCTCCGAGGTCACGACGCGCCAGCGGTGTCGCGCGATCTCGAACAGGTGCGCGGCCACATCACCGTCCAGCATCATCTGCGCGTCGTGCCACGGCGGGTACGGCTTGCCGTCCCTGTCCAGGCGGCGCGGATTGTCGCGCCGGTGCTCGCGGGTGTCCCAGCGCCCGGTGGTCAGGTCGAAGCCGCCGCAGAACGCGAGGCAGCCGTCCACGATCACGAGCTTCTGGTGGTGGCAGGCACCGAGCGGCAGGCAGTTGTCGAGCGCGACGTCGATCTGCTTCGGGGTGCGCCACTTCAGGTTGAGTGAAGGCAGCGGCTCGCGGTCGAGGGCATACAGGAGCGAGTAGTCCCACAGCAGCAGCCTGATCTTGAGCTCCGGCCGTTGCTCCACCAGCTGCTCGAGATACGCGAGCAGCGTCTCCGGTGCCCCGTCGCCCGGTCCGTCATCGCCGACGAGCGGCGTGCGGCTGTCGATGTCCCAGCCGAGCACGAACACGGAATGCCGCGCGGACGCGAGCGCCTCGCGCAGTGCGCCGAAATAGGCGGCACCGTCCACGAGCAGCGCCGCGCGCCGGGCGCGGGCGATCTTCCAGACGGTTTCACCCTCTCTGAGCAGGGCCGGGGCCGCGACCGGCGAGGCGGTGTCCATCCGCCCGATTCTACCCGCGCGGACCGGTCCGGCTAACCAGCGCCGGGCGCCTCGCCGGCATCGGGAGTGAAGAGCAGGATCACGGCGCCGATCACGAACAACGGCAGGACGGCGGCCACGGCCCAGCGGGTTTCGTCGGTGATGGTTGCGGTCAGCGCGACCAGGAACGGGCCGAGCACGGCCGCGAACTTGCCGATCATGTTGTAGAAGCCGAAGAACTCGCCCGGCTTGTCCGCCGGGATCAGGCGCGCGAACAGCGAGCGGCTGAGCGACTGGACCCCGCCCTGTGCCAGCCCGATGGCGCAGGCCATCACGAAGAACTCGGTCACGGAGCTCATCACGGCTCCCCAGGAGGTCACGACGACGTAGATTGCGAGCCCGATCAGGATGCCGCGCTTCGCGCCGATGCGCTCGCCCAGCCAGCCGAACGCGAGTGCGGCCGGGAAGCTCACGAACTGCACGACGAGCAGCGCGATCATCAGCGCCTGCGGGCCGACGCCGATCTTGTAGCCGAAGTCGATAGCGACCTTCATGACGGTGTTGACGCCGTCGATGTACAGCCAGTACGCGATGAGGAACAGCAGCGCCGGCCGCAATCGCCGGAGGTGCCGGAACGTGCCGGCGAGCTGGGCGAAACCTTCGGCCACCGCCGCCCCGACGCGCGGGCGCACTGCCGGCCGCTGCTCCTGCACGTACGCGAGCAGCGGCACCGTGAACACCAGCCACCACACCGCGACGGTCAGGAACGCCACCCGCACCGCGGCCGTGATGTCGGGCAGGCCGAACCAGCCGGGCTCGAGGATCATCACGAGGTGCACGGCGAACAAGAGACCGCCGCCGATGTAGCCCGCGGAGTAACCGAAGGCCGAGACGAGATCGAAGCGCTGCTCGCTCGACACGTCGATCAGCATGGAGTCATAGAAGATGTTGGCCGCGGCAAAGCCGATGGAGGCCACCGCGAACACGGTCGCGGCCTCGAGCCAGTCGCCCTGCGGCACGAAACAGAGCCATGCGGTGGTCGCGGCGCCGATCAGGGCGAAGGTGGTGAGCAGCGCTTTGCGCCAGCCGCCGCGGTCCGCGATCGCGCCGAGCACCGGCGCCGACAGCGCCAGCGCGAGGCTCGAGATGCCGTTGGCGGTCATGAGCCGGGCGGTGGTGTCCGAGCCCGTGGCGTCCACGCTCCAGTAATCGTTGAAGAAGAGAGGAAAGAAGCCGACGAGCACGGAGGTGGCGAACGCGGAGTTGCCGAAATCGTAAAGCGCCCACGCGACCACGCGCTTCTGCAGCAGCAGATCCCGCCAGGTGAGCGCCCTCGCCTCCCGGGTCGCCATGCGTTCAGTCGACATCCGCGACGAATGCGGCCAGCTGCTCGCGCCAGCGGGACGCGTCGTCGGGCCGCTGCCAGGCGTCGTACAGGTCAGCCAGCCACGCGAGCGCCAGGCGCCCTCGCCGGCTCGAGGGCACTTCCGGCGCGAGCAGCTCCGGTACGCTCGCGAGCAGCAGTTTTTCCGCTTCCGCGTAGCGCCCGAGGCGCGCCAGCGCATGCCCGATGGCGGCGTTGGTGCCGGCCACCAGGAATTCCGACGACGCCTCCGCGGCGCTGCGGATCGCGAGCGCCCGCTCGAGGAGGGGCAGCGCTTCCGCCGGCCGGCCGCGCTCGACCTGCACGATGCCGAGCTCCGTGAGCGTGGACGACACGTATAAGTGGTCCGGCCCGACCGACTGCTCGTAGATGGCGAGCGCATCGCGCAACAGCGTCTCCGCCTCCTCGAGGCGGCCCTCGTCGCTGTAGAGCATGGCCATGCTGGTCATGTCGTAGGCCGCGAACGGGTGGTCGTTCCCCAGCGAGCGGCGGTGCAGGTCGAGCGCCTCGCGGAAGGAGGCCTCGGCCGCATCGACGGCGCCGCGCTCCTGCTGCAGCGCGCCCATCATGACGAGCGAGCCGGCGACCAGGTCGTGCTCGTCGCCGAACACCTTGCGCGCGAACGCGATCGCCTCCTCGAACATGGCTTCGGCTTCGGCGAACCGGCCCTGCCCGCGCAGCACCACGGCGAGGTTCTGCAGCGGGTAGGCGAGCGAGGGCTGATCGGCGCCCAGGCGTTCCCGCGTGAACGCGATGGCTTCGCGATACAGGCGCTCCGCCGTCTGCAGGTCGCCCTTGGCCCGCAGGATGCGCGCCAGCGCGCTCTTCGCTTCCGCCAGCCGGCGCGGATACTCCCGCTCTCGCCGCTCGTAAATCGCGAGGCTTTGCGCGGCGTAGCGCTCCGCCCCGCTGAGATCGCCGGACAGGCGGGCGAGATCGGCGAGATAGAACAGGCTGTCCGCGACGGCCGGGCCGTCGGCGCCCTCGGCACGCCGATTCTGCTCGAGCGCGTCCTCGAGGAGCTCCCGTGCCGTGGCGTAGTCGGCGGTGCGCAGGAGCACCGCGGCGAGATCGTTCTCGACGCTCGCGGCCCGGTCACCGCCCTCGCCGGGCAGCTCCCGGCGCAGGCGCAAGGCTTCCTCGAGCATCGCCTGCGCGGGCTCGTAGGCGCCCAGACCGTAATAGGCGCTGCCGATGGCCTGCATCAGCATCGCCTGGATTTCGGGACGGCCGTCGAGCTCCGTGCCGATGCGGTCCGCGCCGCGATCGAGGACCTCGCGCGCCGTCACGTCCGAGCCTTTCGCGTGGCGCGGGTCGGGCGCCGTGAAGATCTCTTCCAGGAAACGCGCGACTTCCATCGCGGTGTCGCGCTGCCGCGCGATGCGCTGGTTCTGCACCGTGACGGTGAGGGCGAAGGCCACGAGCAGGAAGGCCACCGTCGAGAGCATGCCGAGTGCCGCGGCATTGCGGCGCACGTACTTGCCGCTGCGGTACGCCCAGCTGTCCGGGCGCGCAGTGACCGGCAGCAGCGCCTGGTGCCGGCGGATGTCCTCGGCCAGCTCGTGCACGGAGCGGTAGCGCCGCGCCGGTTCCTTGCGCAACGCCGCGAGCACGATGTTGTCGAGGTCCCCTTTCAGCCGCCGGCGCAGCTTGTCGACCGTTGTATCGCGGTAGCGCGCCACGATCTCCGGCCGCACGACCTCGAGATCGTGCCCACCGGCTTCCGGCGCGCGCCAGTAGACGCCGGCCATCGTGCTCGGCGGCCGCGGCTGCTCCCCGCAGATCGTCTCCGCGATCTCGCGCTGATCGCCGTCCAGCCGGTACGCCGGATGGCCGCACAGCAGCCGGTAGAGCAGCAGCCCGAGCGCGTAAGTGTCGGTCGCCGTCGTGATCGGCGCATCGAGCACCTGCTCGGGTGCCGCGTTCTCGGGCGTCAGCATCAGCATCCCCTGGCGCGTGAGCCCGTCGGTGGGCATGCCGGCGGGATCCAGGAGCTTGGCGATGCCGAAGTCGAGCAGCTTCGGCGTGCCGTCGCGCGCGACGAGGATGTTGGTCGGCTTGATGTCGCGATGCACCACGAGGTTCTGGTGCGCGTAATGCACCGCGGAGCAGATGCGGCGGAACAGGTCCAGACGCTCGTCGATGGAGAGCCTGCGGCTGTCGCAGTAGTGATCGATGGGCACGCCGTCGATGTGCTCCATCACGAGATATGGCGTGCCGTCAGCGGTCGTACCGCCGTCCAGCAGGCGCGCGATGTTCGGGTGATCGAGGTTGGCGAGGATCTGGCGCTCGCCTATCAGGCGCTTTTCGGTGGCGGGGTCGACGAGCCGGTTGCGAACGAGCTTGATGGCGACCTGCTGGCGGAAACTCTCGTCGGCGCGCTCGGCGAGATAGACGATGCCCATGCCGCCGCTGCCGATGACCCGGACGAGCGCATAGGGCCCGATCCTCTGCCCGACCACGCTCGATGCATGCATGTAACCCCCGGATTTGACAGGGCGGGCCAGACTCAATAGATTGCCCGCAAAAGCATAATAAAGACGGCCGTACGGCCGCACCAGAGGGGACGATCCATGGGTGAAGTGGATTTACCGCCGGAGCACAGCTTGCGGAGCGCGGCCGTGCCGCCGCCGGAACAGGGCAAGGTGTTTCTCTATGCCGCGGCCGGCGGCTTCATCGGCGCGCTGCTCGCGATCCTCGTCGCGAAAATTCTCGCCGGCGATTGCTGCTGCGCCGACCAGGGCGAGCGTGACGCGAGCGCCGCGTCGACGTTGAGCAAGCTCCTGCACGAGCCCGACCGCACGCTGTTCGCCTGACCCGTTGCGCCGGCAGCCGCGGCGGCCGTGAGCGCCACGCTGCGGCGCTGCCCGCGCGCACCGCTCACGCACCCGCAAAGGTGTCGCAAGTCTGCGTCACCGCGGCAGTTATTGCACGGGCGTGCAGAAACTACAGCGCCCCCGAAAGCGCTGTCTCCCTTTGCCGACGACGCGCTCTCGCAGTTCATGGGGGTGCCGCCCCGACGCTGCCCGCCGTGCGCCGCTCGCGCGCCGCAGGCGCGGTTCGCGGCGTCCCGCCCTGCCGCTGGCACGGCCCTTGCAACTCCCCTGCGCGACGCGGCAGCCAGCCGCCAATGCAGCCAAGAAGCGAAGGAGAGGAGCATGAAGAAACTCGTAGCGATTGCAGGCGGCCTGATCCTGGCGTCCGGCCTTGCGGTTGCGGGTGACGACCAGCATCAGCAGAAGTCGTTCAACGAGCTCGACGAGAACCAGGATGGCGTGATCACGCAGACGGAAGCGTCCGCAGATCAGACGCTCGCAGCGCAATTCCAGACCGCCGACGCGAACCAGGACGGTTACCTGACGCCGGCGGAGTTCGACACGATCGAGCAGGAGACGGAAGAGGCCGAGTGACGCATCACCGGCGACAGTCTTAAGGACGAGACGGGCCCCAGGGATGGGGCCTTTTTTTGTGCGCGCTTCCGCCTGAGGTTTTCGTTATCAGCGGGCGGCGAGCGCGGCGCGTTTCGCCCTGGCGAGCTCGTACTCGACGCGCGTGAGCGCGACGTGCCGCAGGCCCATGCCGCGCGCGAGGGAGAGGAAATTCCCGGCGGCCGCGAGATCGCCGTCCGAGATGGCAAAGAGGGCCTGGAAGAGCAACGCGGTGAGAACGCGATCGGCGGCGAGCGGGATGCGCGGATCGTCGGGCGCGAGCTCACGCGCCTGCCGCAGGAGGTCCAGCGCGCTGTCACCAACGGGCACGCTCAGGCGCTCGGCGAGAATCCGGTCGTCGATGGCGCGCAGCAACTCCCCGACCCGCCCGGCGGTGCGTTGCGCCGCGATCACGTCGCGCCCGCGCGCGATACGCCCGTCACCGGCCGGCAGCAGCACCTGCGCCCGCTCGAGCAGCGCCTCCGCGCGCTCGGGACTGGTGGACGCGGCCCAGCGCGACTGCAGGATCGCCACCCGGCCGCGCGCGACCAGCAGGTCCTCGAGCAGCGCGATGCCGGGATGCGCGGGACTCACCTGCCGCGCGCGTTCGAGATGCGCGCGTGCCGCCGCGGGATCGCCGGCGGCGAGCGCTTCGCGCGCCTGCCCGACCAGACGGCTCGCCACGTGCTCGAGGCCGTCGCGCGCGAGAGCGTTCTCCGGCTCCGCTTCGAGCACCGCGGAGTAGAGCGCGAGCGCGCTCTCCCCCGGCGGCTCGACGAGCTGGCCGGCGATCAGAGCCTGGTGCGCCGCCGCCAGGGTCGCCGCGGTGGGGTCCGGCAGTCCGTCGATCCCCTGCACCGACCACCACACGAGACCCGCCAGCGCGGTCGCGATCGCCGCGCCGTACAGCACCGGCCGGGATTCGGGCGCGGCCGCACCACCGCCGGCGTCCGGCGCCCCTTCGAGCTCCTGCAGGAACTGGCGGGCGTTGCCCGTGCGATCGATCGCGTCCGGCGCGAGCGCGCGTCGCACGGCCGGCCAGGCGTCCTGCGCGTCGTCGGGGAGCGGCGCCGGCTCGAATCCGCGCTCGCGGGCCTGCAGGGCATCGAGCTCGCCGAACGGGCGCTCGCCGGACAGCAGGCAATAAGCCGTCACCCCGAGAGCGAACACGTCGTCGTGCGCCTGCGGCGGCCGGCCGTCCAGCACCTCCGCGCTCGCGTACGCGCGCGTCGCCCAGTGGCGCTCACCGTCGCTGGTCGCCGTGCCGGACGAGCCGAAGTCCAGCACCTTCACCCCGCGCGAGCGGGTCAGGAAGATGTTCGACGGCTTGACGTCGCCGTGCACGATGCCCGCGTCGTGCGCATGCGCGACCGCGCGCGCCGTGCTGCGGACGATGTCGAGGGCACGATCGAGCGCGATGCGGCGCGTGGTGATGCGCGCCAGCAGGTCGGCGAGAGTTTCCCCGTCGAGCCATTCCATGACGATGAACTCGAGCTCGCCGTCGCGTGCAATGTCGAAAACGTCCACGATGTTCGGGTGCCGGAGCACCGAAAGCTTCAGGAACTCGTGGCGCAGGAGCGCGGACGTCTCACCCTCCCCGCCGATGGAATGCCGCGCGAGCTTGAGCGCCACCCACGGATCCGGTAGCCCCGCGTCCTGGCGATGGCGATCGAGCGCCTTGTAGACGAGGCCCATGCCGTAATGCGCGACCTGCTCTGCGACGACGTAGCGCCCGCAGAGGACGTCGCCGGGCGCGACCCGCCGCGGCGGCCGGCGGAAGCGCGCGGGGTCGCTCGCCGGGGTCTCGGGGTCGGGCGTTTCGGGAACGGGGAGGGAAGCGCCTGCCGCCCCGGCGCCCTCGGCCGGCGCGCCGTCCGGCCTGGCGCGAATAGGCTGCGTGACCCGTTCCGGGTCGCGCGCGGCAGCCTTCGCGGGCCGGCTGTCCGCGGGCGGCGAAGTCCCGCCCAGGGCTTCAGTGACGTCCCGGTCGAGCGCCCGCGAGCGCGGGTGGACCGGCATCGGCGTGCTGCTCTGCCATTCGGTCAGCTCGTCGAGCTCGTAACAGGGGAGATCGGCCGCGGGGGGAGGCGGTTCCGTCGAGGGGCTGCGTCGCAGGACTTGACGGGAGATATCCAACTGCCGGACTCCAAAGCGTCAGGTTTCTGAGTGTGGCTCCCCCCTCGAAAGCGCACCGCATGCTCTGGCGGCGGCCGCCCGCGCAGGCAACGCTGCCGGACGGCCGCCTCTTTCGACCCCGTCGTGCTTAGTATTCGGAGTCCTGGCTGTCGGTCGTTTCTTCGGTGAAGGTCTCCTCGTCGAGGGCCTGCTGGCTCTCGAGCTCCTCTCTCGTGAGGGAGGTCCGGAGATTGCCGTCGCTCGTCATCTCGAGCTTCGAGAGCGGAATGGCGACGGTCTTCGCGCCGACTCCCAGGAACCCGCCGACATCGACCGCCGCGACCCGCTCCTGCGGCATGTCGCTTTGCTGGCCGATACGGTCGATCTCACCGATCTCCTCGCCGTCCGGAGTCACGATCGCCTTGCCCGCGAGCTCGGCGGCGCTCATGTCCGCGACGCTCTGGGACATCTCCATCTGGTCTTCCGGATACTGGCTCTCCATGGGCGGCTGCTCTTCGCCCATCACCGGCTCGTCCGCCCGGGTCGGATCCTCCGGCATCGCCGGATCCTGCTGCCCGGTCGGCTGGCCGACCTCGTCCATCGTGTCTTCCTGCGCAGTGTCCTGCCCGGCGAACGCCGCTCCGCTTGCAAGCGCCAGAGCTGCCAGGGCTGTCAGCCATTTGCTCATCGCGATCTCCTGTGCCTGTGGTTCGATTGCCTCGAGGCGGCTGCAAGTGTCGTGCCAGCGCTGTCGCAGGCGGGGGACACAGGCGGAACGCGGTCCCGCCGGACAAACGGGGCACGCGTCGTTGTAATTTTTTCAAGTGGAGGGAGGCGAGCTTTCAGTAAGCGAACGTCCCGCTGGCCGACCGGCGTCGCGAGGGTCAGTCCGTTGCGAGCGGCAAAATGCCGGCCCCGGTGAAGGTCACCAGCGGATGTTGCGCGAGGAGGCTGCCGCCCGAGCGGGCGCGTGCGGGCACGGTATGCACCGTCACGTCGCCCTGCAGAAGGCAGAGCGCGGGGTCGAGATCGGCGATCAGCTCGCGCGCCAGCGGATCCGCCGGCGCGAGCCTGCCTTGCGCGTCCGCCCGCCGCAGCGTTTCCGCGAGTCCTGCGAGTGACAGCCGGAGCGGATCGCCGTGCACCTCGCCGGCGAGCACGTCGTGCACCACACTGCGTGCGACCAGGACGGAGTGCCGAATGCGCTCGAGGTCACGGTGCGCGGCGGCCGGGCCGATCCGCTGGTATTCGTGCAGCAGCGCGGGAATCGCCGTGTAGGGATTCTCGCGCTCGACCAGGAAGGACGCGAGCAGGCGGCTCGCATACAGCACGTCGGCCTCGTCGGCGAGAGCCCCGGGCGGGCCCTGGGCACGAAACACGGCGATCGCCTCGTAATCGCCGATGGCTTCCAGCACGATCCTGAGCTCGCGACGATCGAGTCCCGCCGGGATCACGGTCGGATGCGCGAGCTCGTGTGCGATGAACCCGCAATGCGAGGCCTCGGTGAGCCCGAAGAGGAGATCGTAATCCTCCGCCGTGCCGGTCACCTGGACAAACCAGCGCGCGGGCAGGTTCACGGCAGTGGCGAGCAGCTTCGCGACGCCCGCGTCCGCGCGGTCGAGGAACACCGGGCAGACCTGCTGCGGGTACACGGTCTCGCCGTAGCGCTCCAGGTAGCGCTCGCGCGAGGCCTGCGGCAGCGCGACGAGCGGCGTCTTGTGGATCCACGAAGCGACGAAATACGACGGCTCGCCCGGGGGCGTCGAGGATTTCAGGAACCCGAGCGAGGCGACCGTGTCGTCGATCAGCGCGGCGGGCACCGGGCGGTCGTTGGTCATCGGAACGTCGGCGAGAAACGCGCGGAACTGCGCCGACACGTCCGGCGCCTGCAGCTCGAAGATGCGGATCGGCACCCCGGCGAGCGAGCTCAGCCAGGCGGTGCGATCCGTCGCCCTTCCGGAAGAAATGCACAGTATGGCCAGAAGCAGCCCGAACACCAGCCGCATCGGGTCCCCCCAAAGTCCTTGGTTGACGGATCGTCCCAGATCGATCCGGCGACTCCGACGCGGTGCGTCACAGTTCTAGCCGCGCGGTGACTGCCGTCATCGCGCAGCCGCATGACTGCACAGCTTGCCCAAGCCATTGCCGCAGGCGAAGGATACGTGACGAAGGCCGCATTGCAAGCGCCGAGCTGCCCCGTCACGCAAGCGGCTGCCTGCGCAGGAGCGCTGCTCACGGCGGCGCGGCGCGCTCCATGGAGACGCCGGCCACTTCGCGCCAGAGCTTCATGATGGCGCCCGCGGATTCCACCGACATCGCGGCGGACAGGAGCCGCGAGCTCAGCTCGAGCCCCGCCTGGCGCGCGGCGTTCAGCGAGATTTCGAAACGCACGCGCTCCTCGACGATGCGGAAGTTGATCATCGCGCCGTCCTGCAATCCGTTCGGATCGTCGGTCACGACGAGCAGGGGCCGCGAGCGGATGGCCTCCAGGTGCCGGGCGAGGCGCCGATTCTCGCGCGGGCCGATGTAGAGGACCTCCGCGCCGTTCAGGTCGTCGATCGACGCGACACGCCGCACGCGCATCGGCCGGCCCTGGATCTCATGGCCGGGCAGGAACGCGGCGAGCTCGCCGGCGACCGCGTCCGATCCGAGCACGGCGATGGTGAACACGTCGTCGGAGCGTGCGGACTCGGGCCAGTTCACGTAGGTCGTGAAGTGATACAGGAAGGCGGCTTTCACGCGCGCGGCGGAATACACCGCCTGCGCGTCCGTACGCGCGCACACGGCGAGCACGATGAGCGCGGCCCACGCCCCGTGGCGCAGGTTTCGGCGCACAGCCCCCCATGCCCGGGCAGCCCGGGCCTTTCCTGTCGTGCCGTTCATCCTGTAAAGCCGAGCCTCAGCCGTGCCGGACGTCCAAGGACTCCAGCGCGGATCGGATGCTCTCGAGCCCCACCGGCTTCACCAGGTACGAGGCGAAGCCGGCCTCTTTCGCCCTGCGGCGGTCTTCTTCCTGTCCCCAGCCGCTGATGGCCACCAGCGGTATGTCCGATTTGAGCAGAGTATGCAGCCTGCGCGCCAGCTCGTAACCGTCCACGACGGGCAAGCCGATGTCCAGGAAGGCGAAATGCGGGTGGAACTCCGCAGCGGTCGCGAGTGCCGCATCGGCATCGTGCGCAACGCGCACCTCATGGCCCATTTGCTCGAGCAGGTAAGAAAGCGTGGTCGCGAAATCCACGTTGTCGTCGACGAGCAGGATGCGCCGGCCGGCGGAGGCGCGCGCCGGATCCGGTCTCGACGCGACGCCGTCGCGCCCGCCGGTCAGCGCGGCCTTGACCGGCAGCCGCACGGTGAACGTGCTGCCCTTGCCGGGGCCCTCGCTCGCCGCCTCGATGCTGCCGCCGTGCAGCTCCACGAGGCGGCGCGCCAGCGCGAGGCCCACGCCCAGGCCCGCCTGCACGCGCACTCCCGCGGCCTGCTCCTGCGTGAACATCGCGAAGATGTTCGGGAGCGCCTCGGCGGCGATGCCCTTGCCGGTGTCCGTCACTGTGACGCAGACGGTGTTGCCCTGCACGACCGCGGCCAGCTCGATGCGCCCGCCGCCGTGCGTGTAGCGAGACGCGTTGTTCAGCAGGTTCGCGAAGACCTGCGACAGGCGCACCGGATCCGCCTGCATGTAGACGGGCCGATCCGGCAGGCGGACCACCAGGGTCTGGCCGTCGCGCTCGACGAGCGGCCGCACGGTATCGACCGCGTTCTGCACGACCGTGGCGAGCTCGATCGGCTCGCGCCGCACGGTGAGCTTGCCGCGCGAGATGCGTGACACGTCGAGCAGGTCGTCGACCAGCCGGATCATGTGCGAAAGCTGGCGTTCGATGATTTCCCGCGCCTGCCGCGCCGCCTCCGGCGTGGTGCCGGGAGAGCGCAGCAGCGCCGTCGCGTTCACCATCGGCGCCAACGGGTTGCGGAGCTCGTGCGCGAGCGTCGCGAGGAATTCGTCCTTGTGCTTGTCCGCAAGCCTGAGCGAGACCTCCGCGTTGCGGCGCTCCTCCGTCTCCTTGTGCAGCTTGCGGTTGGAATCCTCGAGCGCACGCTGCCGTTCGCTGACCTCGGCGAGCATGGCGTTGAAGGCGTCCACCAGCGTGCCGACCTCGTCGTTCGTGGTGCGCGTGGCGCGCAGGTCGAAATCGCGCCCCTTCACGATGCGGTGCGCGACGTCGGTGACCGCGAGGATCGGTCCGGTGACGGTGCCCTGGAGCCACAGCGAGACCAGGGCGGCCACGAGCAGGCTGCCGAGCATCACGGCGCCCAGGATCAACAGGTAATCGATCACCCGGTCGGCCAGCTCGTAGCCGGCCCGCAGGTACACGGTGCCGAGAAGCTGGTTGTTTTCGATGATGGGCTGGAACAGCGTCAGCGCACCGTCCTCGACCGCGGGGCCGCGCGGGCTCGCGTCCTCCGGCAGCGGCGTGCGACTGCCTTCGGCGCGATAACCTGCGAACAGCTCGCCGTCCGCAGTGTAGACCGCCGCCGCTTCGATGACCGGCCGGCTGGACAGCATCGCGAGAGTCGCCTCCGCGCTCGCGACGTCATTGAACGCCACCGCGGGCGCGGTGGTGCGCGCGAGGATGTCCGCCTGCGTCGTTACGTCGCTGAACAGGAACTGCCGATAGTTGCGGGCTTCATAGGTCAGCAACGCGGCGGCGCAGACGAGCAGCGCCACGAACGTCGTGACGAGCACCACGACCAGCACCTTGCGCCGCACGGAGCGGTTGATTCCGAGTGCGCTTTGCCGCAGAAATCCCGGCATTCGAGCCCGTCCGCCCGTCACCGGGATGCAGGTGCGCCGAAAGGAACGGCTGCTCCGGAAGATCGTACCGGCGCACGCCGCGAGCAGGCTCCGCTGGCTGCGAGGAGCCTCCGCAGGCTCCCTCGGTGCACCGAATGCATCGCTTCGTTATACTCCCGTCCGCCCTTTGCGCAAGAAAATCAGCCGTCCGTCGACGAAATCGGAACGCGCGCCTGCATGCCACAAACGCTGATTCGCCATTCCCCGGGACGTTCCCACGCACGAGCCGCGAGACTATATCAAATCTGGCTTCCTGTGACGCTTCTGGTCGCGGCGCCGCTCGCAAGGGCGGCGGCGCCGCCGGCCCTGATGGCGGCGAACGACACCGCCCTGTTCGACCTCTCCATCGAGGAGCTCGGTGAGCTGAAGGTCACCTCGGCATCCCGCCGCGGGGAGCCGCTGCGCCGCGCAGCGAACGCGATCTACGTCATCACCGGCGACGAGATCCGCCGCTCGGGTCTCACGCGCCTGCCGGAGATACTGCGGCTCGCACCCGGAGTCGAAGTGGCGAGGAACGACACGCATTCGTGGACGATCTCGATGCGCGGCTTCAACAGCGATCTTTCGAACAAGCTCCTGGTGTTGATCGACGGCCGCAGCGTGTATTCGCCGCTGTTCGCCGGCGTCTTCTGGGATGCGCAGGACGTGCTCGTGCAGGACATCGAGCGCATCGAGGTGATCGGCGGCCCGGGCGGCACGCTGTGGGGCGCGAACGCCGTCAACGGCGTGATCAACGTGATCACGCGCTCGGCGCGCGACACCCAGGGCGCCCTGGTCGACGTCGGCGCGGGCAACGAGGTGCGAGGGCTCGTCGGGGTCCGCTACGGCTGGCGGCCCGCCGCGGACGTCGCCGCGCGCATGTACCTCAAGTACGGCGAGCACGACGCGTCGCTGCAGCCGACCGGCGAGGACGGCGCCGACGATGGCCGCAGGGTGCAGGCCGGCTTCCGGGTGGACTGGGACCGGGGCGACAGCGCCACGCTCACGCTCCAGGGCGACGTCTACGATGCCGCGCTCGGCTCGCTCGTCAGGCCGGAATTCGCACTCGGCGAAATCCCGGGCCCCGACGTGCCCGGTGAAATCGACATCGGCGGCTTCAACACGCTGGCACGCTGGGACCGCGATCTCGACAGCGGCAGTCACGTGCAGGTCCAGGCGTACCTGGATTACACGTCGCGCGACATCCCCGGCACCTTCGGCGAGCGGCGCAGCACCTTCGACTTCGATTTCCAGCACGACATCGCGCCGGCGGGGCGGCATCGCGTCATCTGGGGCGGCGGGCTGCGCGTCACGTCGGACGATCTCGACAACACGACCTTCGCGAGCTTCCTTCCCGAGGAACGCACCGACGAGACCTTCAGCCTGTTCGTCCAGGACGACATCACGCTCGCCGACGACGTCGTGCTCACCGCCGGCACCAAGGTGGAGCGCAACGATTACACCGGATGGGAGCTGCAGCCGAACGTGCGCTTGAGCTGGCTCGTGAGCGACACGCAGTTCCTCTGGGGCGCCGTGTCGCGCGCCGTGCGCATTCCGGCGCGGCTCAACACCGATCTCGAGCTGCTTGCTCCCATCCCGCTGCCCGGCGTGCCGGTGCCGGTGTACTTCAACGCCGTGGGCAGCGACCGGTTCGAGTCGGAAGAGCTGGTCGCGACGGAGCTGGGCTGGCGCGCGCGCGTCGGCGAGAACCTGTCGCTGGACGTCTCGCTCTTTCATCACGACTACGACCGGCTGCAAACGCAGGAGGTCGGCACGATCCTGCCGGTCGGCGATCCGGTGCAGTACCTGCTGCTCCCGGCCACGCTCGCGAACGGCATGCACGGCGAATCGTTCGGTGCGACGGCGGTGGTCAACTGGCAGGCGCTCGACTTCTGGCGGCTGCAGTTCCAGACCGCCTGGCTGGACATGGATCTCGAGCTGGACCCGGGGAGCACCGATCGGGGAGCGCTCGGCATCGCCGGCAACAGTCCGCAGCACCAGGCCGCGGTGCATTCCTACCTGGAGCTGCCGCGGGACTTCGATCTCTTCACTTCACTGCGCTACGTGGACGAGCTGCCGAGGCTCGGGGTGCCGCACCGCACCGCAGTCGACGTGAGCCTCGGCTGGCGCCCTTCCGAACATTCGCGGATTTCGCTGACCGTGCGCAACCTGAACGAGGACGAGCACCTGGAATTCGGCGGCAGCAACATGATCGAGCGCAGCGGCTGGTTGCGCGTCGCCTGGACCTGGTAGGCGAGGCGCTCCGCAGCGCCTCGCGCCGGGCTTTCCCGGGCTCTGCTAAAGTGCGGCGATGAACGAAGCCGCCCAGGTCACGCGCGACACGATCGATGCGGTGTATCGCAGGGAGTCGCGGCGCGTGCTCGCGACCCTCATCCGCCTGCTCGGCGACTTCGACCTCGCCGAGGAAGCGCTGCACGACGCGTTCATTGCCGCGCTCGCGCAATGGCAGCGGGACGGCATTCCCGACAACCCGCGGGCGTGGCTGGTGTCGGCCGGCCGCTTCAAGGGCATCGACACGATCCGCCGGCGCGCGCGGTTCGACTCGTCGCTCGCCGAGATCGCGCGCCTGCTCGAGCCCGCGGCGGAAGCCGGCCCGGACCACGACGACGAGGAGATCGCGGACGATCGGCTGCGGCTGATCTTTACCTGCTGTCATCCGGCACTGCCGGCCGAAGCACGTATCGCGCTCACCTTGCGCGAGGTCTGCGACCTCACGACCGAGGAAATCGCGCACGCGTTCCTCGCCGCGCCGCCCACCGTGGCGCAACGCATCGTGCGCGCCAAGGCGAAGATCCGCGACGCCGGCATCCCGTACGAGGTGCCCGCGCACGCGGAGCTCCCCGAACGTCTCGACAGCGTGCTGCAGGTCATCTACCTGGTGTTCAACGAGGGCTACTTCGCCTCGTCCGGCGGCTCGCTGACCCGCACCGATCTCTCGGGGGAAGCGATCCGGCTGGGCAGGCTGCTGGTCGAGTTGCTCGCGGAGCCGGAAGCCATGGGACTGCTGGCGCTCATGCTGCTGCACGAGTCCCGGCGAGCGGCGCGCACCACGCCCGACGGCGAGCTCGTGCTGCTGGAAGACCAGGACCGCAGCCGGTGGGACCGCACCCTGATCGGCGAGGCCGCGGAGCTGATCCGCCGTGCGCTCACCTCGCGGCGCTTCGGGCCGTACACGCTGCAGGCCGCGATCGTCGGCGTGCACGCCGATGCCGCGGACGCGGCGTCCACGGACTGGAACGAGATCATCGCCCTTTACGACCTGCTCCTCCGGGTCGAGCCCTCGCCCGTCATCGAGCTGAACCGGGCGGTCGCCGTGGCCATGCGCGACGGCCCCGCGGCCGGGCTCGCGCTGGTGGACGGCCTGCTGGCCCGCGGCGAGCTCGGCGATTACCATCTCGCCCACGCCACGCGGGCCGACCTGTGCCGCCGCCTCGGACGGACCGCCGAGGCCGCGGAGGCCTACCGGCGGGCGCTGGAGCTCACACGGCTGGAGCCGGAGCGCCGCTTCCTCGAACGCCGGCTTGACGCACTTCACAGTTTGTAAAATTTACACGCCCTGTCGGCTTGACGCGACACTGTAAGCGTTTACACTGCGCCCCAGACGCTGACTTCGGCTTTGGGGGCAGAAGGCGTGGAAGGGAACAACAACGGGCCCCGGCGCGCGGCGACGGTCAAGGACGTCGCCCGCGCCGCGGGGGTATCGATCGCATCCGTATCCCGGGTGATCAACGGCACGGGCCCGGTGGCGCAGGCGACGCGCCGCCGGGTCACGGACGCGATCGCGCGGCTGCATTACGTCCCGCATCAGGGGGCCGCAAGCCTGGTCACGCGCCGTCACGGCGTGGTCGGGCTGCTGCTGCCGGAGCTGCATGCCGGGATGTACGCAAAGCTCATCCGCGGCATCGAGGACGCGGCGCGGCGCCACGGCCGCCATCTCCTCGTGTGCAACCTGACCGGCGACGCCGCGCGGGATGCCGCGACCTTGACGACGCTCACCGGGCGCGTGGACGGGCTCCTGCTGATGGCGCCGCACCGCCACGAGGAAGCGCTGGCGGAGCTGCTCCCGGGCGATGTCCCCGCGGTGCTCCTGAATACGCGCGCGGACTCCGGGCGCAACGTGCTCACGGTCGACAATTACGGCGCCGTCATGGAAGTCATGCGGCACCTGAAGCGCTGCGGCCGGCGCGTCGTCGCGCACATCGCGGGGCCGGCCGGCAATCACGATGCCGAGGAACGGGTGCGCGCCTGGAGGGACGCTCTCGCCACGTACTGGCCGGGCACCGAGGCGCCTTTCTTCCGCGGCGATTTCGAGCAGGAGAGCGGGCGCGCCGCCGGGCAGGCGTTCGCGGCGAGCCCTGAGCCGCCCGACGCGATCTTCGCCGCCAACGACCTGATGGCGGCGGGCGCGATGCGGGCGCTCGCCGATGCCGGCCTGGCGGTACCCGAAGACGTCGCGGTGGTCGGCTTCGACGACGTGCCGCTCGCGTCGCTGCTCTCTCCTGCGCTCACCACGGTGCACGTCGACGTCGAATCCTTCGGACGCTGCGCGCTGGAACGGCTGCTCCGCCTGACGGGCGAGCCGGCGCTTGCGCAGGAACGTTGCGAGCCGGTGCCCTCGACGCTCGTGGTGCGCGAATCCTGCGGCTCCGCTGCGGCGCCCGCGCGCGCAAGGAGGGCCTGAACCATGGCTCGCCCATACTTCACCGTGCTGCTCTTTGCCGTCGCACTCTGCGGATTCGCGCTGCCGGCGCTCGCGCCCGGCCAAGCCGACCATGCCGTCGCGCCGATGACCGATCCGCCGTCGGTCAACACGGGGCGCCCCGATGCACCGCGGCTCGACGACGAGTCGCTGCTCGAGGATCTCGAGGAGCGCACATTCCGCTTCTTCTGGGACACCGCGAATCCCGAGAACGGCCTGATACCCGATCGCTGGCCGTCACCGTCGTTCTCGTCGATCGCGGCCGTCGGCTTCGCGCTGACGGCCTATCCCGTGGGAGTGGAGCGTGGCTACATCACGCGCGAGCAGGCGCGGGAGCGCACGCTGGCGACGCTGTCCTTTTTCGCCAACGCGCCGCAGGGGCCTGAGCCCGAGGGCAAAGCCGGCTATAAGGGCTTCTTCTATCACTTCCTCGACATGGAAACGGGCGCCCGCTATGCGCGCTCGGAGCTTTCGACCGTCGACACCGCGCTCCTGCTCGGCGGCGTGCTGTTCGCCCAGTCGTACTTCGCGGAGGACAATCCCGACGAGGCGCGCATCCGCGAGCTCGCGGAGAGGATCTACACGCGCGTCGACTGGCCGTGGGCGCAGGAGGACGTGGGCGGCATCACGCTCGCGTGGCGGCCGGAATCCGGTTTCCACGCCATGGACTGGAGCGGTTACAACGAGGCGATGATCGTGTACCTGCTCGCGCTCGGCGCGCCGGAGCATTCGCTCGGCCGCAACGCCTGGGAGGCATGGACCGATCGTTACGACGAGCACTGGGGCGAGTACTACGACCAGGAATACCTGATGTTCAGCCCCGGCTTCGGCCACCAGTACACGCACATCTGGGTCGATTTCCGCGGCATCCAGGATCCGTACATGCATGCGCGTGGGCTCGACTATTTCGAGAACAGCGTGCGTGCCGCTTACGCGCAGTACGCGTACGCGGAGGACAACCCGCTCGGCTGGAAGGGCTACGGTGACGGCGTGTGGGGGCTCACGGCGAGCGACGGCCCGGTCAGCGCGACGCTGGTCTATAACGGCGAGGAGCGCCGGTTCCGCGGCTACGCGGCACGCGGCATCGGCTATCCCGCGAGCCACGCGGATCTGGGCCAGTCCTACGACGACGGGACGATCGCGCCCACGGCCGCGGCGGGCTCGATCGTGTTCGCGCCGAAACTCGCCATCCAGGCGATCCGCGAGATGCGCGTGCGTTACGGCAAGTACATCTATTCGAAGTACGGCTTTCTCGATGCCTTCAACCCGAGCTTCACGTACGACGTGGACCTGAAGCGCGGCCGCGTCATTCCGGGCTTCGGCTGGGTCGCCGACGATTACCTCGGCATCGACCAGGGCCCCATCCTGCTCATGATCGAGAACTACCGCTCGGGCTTCGTGTGGGATGTGATGCGCCAGAATCCGCACATCCGCGAAGGACTGGCGCGTGCCGGCTTCGCGGGCGGCTGGCTGAACGGCGGCGGCGAGCGCTTCGCCAACGAGCCTGCACCGCGACCGGCACCGGCGACCGTGGCGCCCTCCGGCGCGCCCGCCTCGATGCGCTGATTCCGCGCCCACGCGCATCGCTGGCGTCCGTCGCCGGTTCGGCAGCACCGGCGACGGCGGGGTGCCCTGATCCCGTGGCTCGCAGCGTTTGCGTTGCTCGCTGAGTTTGCGCCGTAGGAGCGCGCATCGCGCGCAATCGAACGAAGGCACATACGACAGTCGAAGGCACGTCAGCCCGAAGCATCGTTCACGCACGGCACCATCGCCCTCGCGCGCGATGCGCGCTCCTACGGGAGGGGCGGTGGCGTGAGGCTGGCGAAGAAGGCGGAGTGTGGGGGAATACGCGCCACTTGGCCGTGCACGCTGCAGGGCGCAAAGCCATGGCCGGTGAGCGGGGCGGCGCCCGGCAGGTCCGGTAAAGCGTAAGCGACGGCCGCATCGTTGAAGTTGAAGACGGCGAGGACGCCGTCGTCCCGGTTCCATCGGATGAACGCCAGCGTGCCGGCGGGTGATTCCGTGAAGCGGATGTCGCCGTGGACCAGCGCGGGCTGCGCGCGACGCCAGCGCACGAAACGGCGGTAGGCGTTGAGGACGGATTCGGGATCTTCCGCCTGCCGGTCGACGGCTCTCGCACGGTGCTCGTCGGGGACCGGCAGCCACGGCACGCCTAGCGAGAATCCCGAGCCGCGTGCGGACGCGGACCAGGGCATCGGCGTGCGGCAGCCGTCGCGGCCGGCGAACAGCGGCCAGAAGGCGACCCCGTAGGGGTCCCGGATGTCCTCGGGCGCGAGCTCCGCCTGGGTGAGGCCGAGCTCGTCGCCCTGGTAGCAGCAGACGGACCCTTTCAGCGAGAGCACGAGCGCGTTCAAAAGCTTCGAGCGCGCGTCGCTGCTGCCGCCGGCAGCCCAGCGGGTCGCGACCCGGGCGACGTCGTGATTGCCGATGGAACGGCACGGCCAGCAGTCGCCGCCGTCGTTCTCGAGCCCTTCGACGGCGTTCCTGATGCGCGCGAGGGAGAACTCGTCGGCGAGCAGGTCGAAGTTGTAGGCCATGTGCAGCCGGTCGTTGCCGCGGGTGTACTCGCGCATGGTGTCGAGCGGATCCTCGCCGGTGACCTCGCCGAGCAACGCGATGCCGGGAAAGCCGTCGGCGAGCCGGCGCAGGCGCCGGATGAACTCGAGGTTCTCGGGCTGCGTGTTGTCGTAACGATGGTATTGCCAGGCGTACGGGTTGTCGGTGCGGTACCCGTGGCCCACCCGCGCCGCGTGCGGCTTCGCCGGATTGTCGCGCAACAGGCGGTCGTGGTAGCAGAAGTTGATGGCATCGAGACGCAGGCCGTCGACGCCGCGCGCGAGCCAGAAGCGCACTTCCTCGAGCATCTGCTCGACGACCGCGGGCTCGTGATAGTTGAGATCCGGCTGGCTCGCCAGGAAGTTGTGCAGGTAGTATTGCCGGCGCCGCGGCTCCCACTGCCACGCCGGGCCGCCGAAGACGGACAGCCAGTTGTTGGGCGGCGTGCCGTCGTCGCGCGGATCCGCCCATACGTACCAGCCGGCCCGCGGATTGTCGCGGCTTTGCCGGCTCTCGGCGAACCACGGATGCTCGTCCGAGGTGTGGCTCAGGACCTGGTCGATGACGACCTTGAGCCCAAAGCGGTGCGCAGTCTCGACCAGCCGATCGAAGTCGTCGAGCTCGCCGAACACCGGGTCGACGGAGCGGTAATCGCTGACGTCGTAACCGAAGTCCTTCATGGGTGACTTGTAGAACGGCGACAGCCAGATCGCGTCGACGCCGAGATCCGCGACGTAGCCGAGCTTGTCGATGACGCCGCGGAGATCGCCGATGCCGTCGCCGCTGCTGTCCATGAAGCTGCGCGGATAGATCTGGTAGATCACCGCGCCCCGCCACCAGCCCTCCTCCCGCGCCTCGATCTCCGCGGCGCGGGCGCTCGTGTTCCTCGGCTGGATATCGGCGGAGCTCATTTCTCTCGACTCGCAGGAACTACGGGGTTGCAAGTCCCGCAAACTAAGCGACGCGGGCGCTTTCCGGCAAGGCGATGCATACGAATTCATCGGTGCATGAATACGTATGCAATGCGTTGTGAGGCCTCCGGAGCGGTGCATATACTCCAGCCGGTTGCAAAGACAACCGCAGACGATTGCCCGCTGCAAGGATTCCGTGCACGCGCGATCGCTCGCCACCGATCACCAGGGGGAGGACGCAATGATCCTGCGGCATTCAAAATCGAAAGTCGCGAGCGCCGTTGCTCTCGCACTCGCACTGTCAGCGACGAACGTTCGTGCGCAGAACGCGAATAGCAACTCGAACGACGACGACGCGATGGACGAGATCGTGGTGACCGGCTTTCGCGCGAGCCTGATCGATTCCATCAACACCAAGCGCACCGCCACCTCGATCGTCGAGGCGATCTCCGCGGAGGACATCGGGAAGCTTCCCGACTCGAGCATCGCGGATTCGCTGGCGCGCCTGCCCGGGCTCGCGGGGCAGCGGCTCGATGGCCGCACCAGCTCGATTTCGATCCGCGGCCTCGGCGAGAACTTCAGCACCGCCACCCTGAACGGGCGCGAGCAGGTGTCCATCAGCGATAACCGCGGCATCGAATTCGACCTCTATCCCTCGGAGATCATGAGCGGCGTCATGGTCTACAAGACGCCGCAGGCGTCGCTCATGACCCAGGGAATCGGCGGTACGATCGACCTGGAGACGGTCAGGCCGCTCGCGTCACCGGAAGCGCTCTCCGTCAACGCGTCGCTCGAGCAGAACAGCCACGACCAGCTCAATCCGGACGGCGACGATTCCGGCTGGCGTGCCACCGTGTCCTGGATCGATCAGTTTGCGGACGACCGCGTGGGGGTTGCGCTGGCGCTCGCCACCATGGAGTCACCGAACCAGGAGGAGCGCTGGAATTCCTGGGGCTATCCGATGGCCTTCGAGGACTGCGTCACCGGACAGGTGGTGATAAACAACTCCACCTGCTCGGACGGTGTCGGCGCCAATACGGAGCTGGGGCTTGTGAACGGCGGCGCGAAGCCTTTCGTGCGCTCGTCGCTGCTCGACCGCAACACTGCAATGGGGGTCGTGCAGTTCGAGCCGAGCGACGTGCTTCGCATCACCGCGGATGCCCTTTACATCGACTTTTCCGACGAGAAGATTCTGCGCGGCATCGAAATGCCGGGCGCGTGGGCCGGCCCGCCGCAGGCGACGCAGGTGGTGGCCGTCGACGACGGGCTCGTTACATCGGGTGTGTGGGAGAACGTGCGCGGCCAGATCCGCAACGACTTCGAGAAGCGCGAAGCGACTCTCCAGTCCTACGGGCTCAACGCCGAATTCGCGCTCAGCGATGCCTGGTCGCTGGTCTTCGACGCCAGCCACGGCGATGTCGAGCGCGACATCTGGAGCCTCGAGAGCTATTCCGGATCGGGACGCTCGAGCGATCCGACGGCGCCCTCGGACGACATCGCGTTCGAGATGCGCGGCGGCAATGAGGGAGCCATCTTCTCTCCGACACTCGATTACAGCGACGATTCCATGTTCCAGCTCGGCGGCGCGCAGGCCTGGGGCAACAACATCACGGTGCCGGGCGACGCACAGGACGGCTTCATCAACCTGCCGCACGTCGAGGACACGCTCAACACCTTTCGCCTGTCCGCCGACGCCACGCTCGATCACGGCATCATCAGCGGCGTCGAGGTCGGCGCCTATTACTCCGATCGCGAGAAGTCCAAGGTCGACCGGGGCATCTATCTGACGCTGCCGGAGTACCCCGGCGTGGCAGCGATCCCCGACAGGTACCGGCTGCCCGACGTGTCGCTCGACTTCATCGGCATGGGCGAGATGATCAGCTACGATTCGTTCGCCTTCTGGGCGGACGGCAACTACGAAGAGACCGAGGGTGGCCTCACGGATTCGGCCCGCGCGCTCAACACCTGGACGGTGCGCGAGAAGATCGCCATCGGGTATGCGATGGCGGACTTCGACACGGAGCTCGGCGGCATCGGCCTCACCGGCAACTTCGGTCTCCAGTTCGTCCACACGGACCAGAGCTCGGACGGCAACGCCGTCGATCTCGTATCCACGCCGGACGGCAGCCGGGTGCGCGTGCAGCCGGTGAGCGGCGGCGACACGTATTCGGACGTGCTGCCCAGCGTCAATGCGATCTTCCACCTGAACGACGAGCACCAGGTGCGGGTGGGCGCGGCGCGCACCATGTCCCGGTCACGCATGGATCGGATGAACGCGGGTTTCGGATTCACGTTCAATGCGGCGCTCCCCGAATCCCCGTGGAGCGGCAGCGGCGCGAATCCGGCCTTGCGGCCGCAGATGGCCGACCAGTTCGACCTCTCTTATGAATACTACTTCGCCGACGACGGCTATGCGGCGGTGGCGTACTTCCACAAGGATCTCAAGGACTGGCAGGTACAGGTCGGCGAAGTCGTCGATTTCTCGGGTATCGAGCCCCCGGGCGGACAGGTCGCCACGAACAACGAGGGCATCGTCAGCCGCTGGGAGAACGCGGACGGCGGCAGCGTGAGCGGGTTCGAGGTGCAGGGCGCCCTGCCCGGGCACGTCCTCACCCCGGTGCTCGAAGGCTTCGGCCTGACCGCGAGCGCCACTTTCCTCGACTCGAACGTCGAGCTGGACGGAAACGAGATCAAGGTGCCCGGTCTGTCCGAGACCGTCCTGAACCTCACGCTGTTCTACGAGAACTCGGGCTTCGCCGCGCGCATCAGCGGCAACAGCCGCGACGACTTCCTGGGCGAGATCTACACGATCAGCTTCGCCCGCGAGCTGGTTACGGTGAAGGACACGGAGATCTGGGACGCGCAGCTCAGCTACGACTTCTCCGAATCCGGCATCGAGCTGCTGCACGGCCTGACGATCTCCCTGGAGGCGCAGAACCTGACCAACGAGCCGTTCGTCACCTACAACAACGACGACGAACGGCAGGTACGCGATTTCCAGAACTACGGAAGGAACTACCTTCTGGGTGCGCGATTCCGCTTCGAGTAATCATCCCCCGACGCGTCGAGGCGGAGCCCCTGTGAGTGCTATATTCGCAGGGGTTTCTTTTTTGGCACGATGAAAAGAATCGAGACGGTCGTCATCGTCGGCGGGGGCACGGCCGGCTGGATCACCGCGGCGCTGCTCGTCAAGGTGCTCGGCAACGCCGTGCGCATCCGGCTCGTCGAATCGGAGGCCATCGGCACGGTCGGCGTCGGCGAAGCGACGATCCCGCCGATCCAGACGCTGAACCGCGCGCTCGGGCTCGACGAGGCCGACTTCCTGCGGGCGACCCAAGGCACGATCAAGCTCGGCATCGAGTTCGTGGACTGGTGGCGCGAGGGCAGCCGCTACATGCACGCCTTCGGCACGCTCGGCAAGGACTTCCCGTTCGTGAGCTTTCATCACTTCTGGGCGCGCGGCGCGCAAGAAGGCCGCCGGGAGTCGCTGTGGGATTACTCGCTCGCGTACCAGGCGGCGCTGCGCAACCGCTTCGGCAAGCTCGAGCGGATCGCGCCGGCCAACCTGCCCGGACTGGTGTACGCCTATCACTTCGACGCGGGACTCTACGCCGCTTACCTCAGGCGCTACGCGGAGCGGCTCGGCGTGCAGCGCACGGAAGGGCTCGTGCGCGACGCCGGGCTGGACCCGGACACGGGCCACGTGCGGGCGCTCTTCCTCGACGGCGGCGGCCGCGTCGAGGGCGATCTGTTCGTCGACTGCTCCGGGTTCCGCGGTCTCCTGATCGAAGACAAGCTGCACTCGGGGTATGAGCACTGGGGTCACTGGCTGCCCTGCGACCGTGCCGTCGCCGTGCAATGCGAGCGGACCGACCCGCTCACACCTTATACACGGACCACCGCGCTGGACGGCGGCTGGCAGTGGCGCATTCCGCTCACCCACCGCACCGGCAACGGCATCGTGTTCGCGAGCCGCCACCTGGACGAGGACACGGCCAGACGCCTGCTGCTCGCGAGGCTCGACGGCCCGCCGCTCGGCGAGCCCAGAGTCCTGCGCTTCCGCACCGGCCGGCGGGTGCAGCAGTGGAAAGGCAACTGCGTCGCGGTCGGCCTTGCGAGCGGCTTCCTCGAGCCGCTGGAATCGACCAGCATTCACCTCATCCAGTCGGATGCGATCCGCCTGATCAAGCACTTCCCCCATGCGGGCATCGACCCGGCGGCGGTCGACGAGTACAACCGCCAGGCGAAGACCGAGTGGGAGCACGTCCGCGACTTCATCATGCTGCATTACCACCTGAACGAGCGCCGGGGCGAGCTCTGGCGCGAGTGCCGCGAGATGACGCTGCCGGAATCGCTCGCCCGGCGCCTCGAGCTCTTCCGCCGCACCGGCAAGGTGTTCCGCGAGCACGACGAGCTGTTCACCGAGATCGCCTGGCAGCAGGTCATGATCGGACAGGGCGTCATGCCTGCGGATTACCATCCGCTCGTCAACGCGCTCTCGAGAGAGCAGCTCGACGAGCTGCTGGACGGCCTGCAGCGGATCGTCGCCGACGCGGTGGCGGGGCTGCCCGACCACGCCGCCTTCCTCGAGCGCTACTGCCACGCCTGAGCCGCCCGCCGCTGCGCGGGCCCGCAAGGCCGCCTATGTCGTCGGCCGTCGAAACCGTCGACCTGGACCAGGGTTCCTGCTGGTCGGACCTCGTCGGCACTCTGCTGCGGCTGCGTACAGGGGATCGGGCCGGGGCGCTGGAGCTCGCCCGGGCGCTGCCGCCGGAAGGCGCCGACCGCCGCTTCCTCGTCGCCTGCCTCGAGGACGTCACGGGCACGGCCCTCGACGCGCCGGCGGGAGCGCCACGGGTTTGCCGGAGGGGGCCGGCGTGACGGCGGGGCAATCACCAGGAGAGTCGCCATAACGCGGACCAACGCCCGCCCGCCGTCGTCGACGTTGCCCGCCTTGCTGCCGCTGCTCGGCCTGCTGTTCGCAAACGGCGCGGCGCAGGCACAGCTCATCCGGACCTGCGCGTGCGCCCGTTCTTCGCCCAGGGAGGTACGTTTGCGAGACGGTTTATGACGACGAGAAGGGCGTCTTCAACCACCTGTTCGCCACCGTCGCGGCGCGCTTCGACGTGCAGGACGACGGGGAACCTCTGCCGAAGCTCGTGCCGCAAGGGCGCCGGTTCCTGGTCTCAAGGGCCACGATCTCGGCCCGGCGTTCTTCGAGCGCGAGTACAACGGCAGCCATGTCAGCGAGTTCGTCACCGAGCCGCTGTGGGGCGTCGCCACGACGGCGCCTTACGGCCACGACGGGCGCAGCATCAACCTCGAGGAGGTCATACTGCGACACGGCGGCGAGGCGGAAGCCGCACGCGACGCTTTCGTGGCGCTCGGCGACAACGACCGCCGCAAGATCCTCGAATTCCTCGATACGCTGATACTCTTCCCGCCGGACGACACCGCGTCCAACCTGAACCCCGGCGTCCCGGGCAGCGTCGATCTCCAGGATCCCGCACAGCACGGCAGCATCGACTTGAGCGTGTTGTTCCGGGACGAGGCCCAGGGGCCGGAATGACCCGCGCGACGGCCCGGACGGATCGCCGGAGCTTCTTGCGAAGCGCCGGGTAGTCGGCGCGCGGCCGCCGCTCGGCGGCGGGCCGTTTACGATGGCTTCCTGACCCTGAAAATGGCCTGAAACGGCCGCGGTTGCCGGCCGGATTGCCCGGCGAGCGGTCAGGGGCGGCGAAAAGCGGCCTTTCGGCCGTCCGAACGCCCTCCTGCGGTGGATTTTTGCCCCGATCGGCGCGGCCGCAGCGTGCTGCCTGCGTGGGTCGTCCCCTTCGATCGGCCGTCCACACCCGCTGCTGGCATCCAAGGTCGGCATTTGCCGACGTGAAGCTCGCCGCGTGGACATTCAAAACCCGATTCAGTTCACGATTTTAACGGCGCCTGCATTTTTTTGTAAATGGAACATCGGTCACGATTTAATCTCTAAAGTTGCTATTATCGAAGCAGGAAACGAGCGATTTTCGTGTCGAATTCACAGGAACGAACAGCGAGTCACACTCGATGCTTCGACAAGTTTCATAACGAGCAAGAGGCGTAAGCCGGAGGAATTCGCAATGAGTATCTTCGCGAACTATCAGTCGCGTTACGAAGATACAGAAAAAGAAGAATACAGCCTTCAAGAATATCTAGAGATCTGCAAGACAGACAAGACTGCCTACGCGACCGCTGCCGAGCGGTTGCTGACCGCGATCGGCGAGCCGGAGCTGGTCGACACTTCCAAAGATCCCCGCCTGAGCCGGATCTTCTCCAACAAAGTCATCAAGAGATACCGCGAGTTCGATGACTTCTACGGCATGGAGGAGTGCATCGAGCAGATCGTCTCCTTCTTCAAACATGCCGCGCAGGGGTTGGAAGAGAAGAAGCAGATTCTCTATCTGCTCGGCCCGGTGGGCGGCGGCAAATCGTCACTGGCCGAGAAGCTGAAGCAGCTCATGGAGAAGGTACCCTTCTATTCACTGAAGGGCTCGCCCGTCCAGGAATCACCGCTCGGGCTCTTCAATCCGCGTGAGGATGCGAAGATCCTGCAGGAGGAATACGGAATCCCCGAACGGTACGTGCACACGATCATGTCCCCCTGGGCGGCAAAGCGGCTCAAGGAATACGGCGGCGACATCACGAAGTTCCGCGTCGTCAAGCAGCATCCCTCGACCCTCAACCAGATTGCGGTCTCGAAGACCGAGCCCGGGGACGAGAACAACCAGGACATCTCGTCGCTGGTCGGCAAGGTCGACATCCGCAAGCTCGAGCATTTCAAGCAGAACGATCCGGATGCCTACAGCTTCTCCGGCGGCCTGTGCCGCGCGAACCAGGGCATCCTGGAATTCGTGGAGATGTTCAAGGCGCCCATCAAGGTCCTGCACCCGCTGCTCACCGCGTCCCAGGAGGCGAACTACAACGGCACGGAAGCGATCGGCTCGATTCCGTTCGAAGGGATCATCCTTGCGCACTCGAACGAAGCGGAATGGCAGGCATTCAAGAACAATCGCAACAACGAGGCGTTCATCGATCGCGTCTACATCGTGAAGGTGCCGTACTGCCTGCAGGTCACGGAAGAAGTCAAGATTTACGAAAAGCTGCTGCGCAACAGCTCGCTGTCGCAGGCGCCGTGCGCGCCGGACACGCTGCGCATGCTGGCGCAGTTCTCGGTGCTCACACGGCTCGTCGAGCCGGAGAACTCGAGCATCTACTCGAAAATGCGCGTGTACGACGGCGAGAGCCTGAAAGACACGGATCCGAAGGCGAAGTCGATCCAGGAGTATCGCGACGCCGCCGGGGTCGACGAGGGCATGGAAGGTCTTTCCACGCGCTTCGCGTTCAAGATTCTGTCGAAGGTGTTCAACTTCGACACGACGGAGATCGCGGCCAACCCGGTGCACCTCCTGTATGTGCTGGAGAAGCAGATCGAGCACGAGCAGTTCCCGCCGGAGCTGCGCGACCGCTATCTCAACTTCATCAAGGAATACCTGACGCCGCGCTACATCGAATTCATCGGCAAGGAGATCCAGACGGCTTATCTCGAGTCCTACTCGGAATACGGCCAGAACGTATTCGACCGCTACATTACCTACGCCGATCTGTGGATCCAGGATCAGGACTACCGCAACCCGGAGACGGGCGAGAACCTGGACCATGCGGCCCTGAACGACGAGCTGGAGAAGATCGAGAAGCCCGCGGGCATTTCGAACCCGAAGGATTTCCGGCACGAGGTCGTCAACTTCGTGCTGCGAGCACGCGCGGCGAACCACGGGAGGAACCCGGCCTGGACGAGCTACGAAAAGCTGAAGCTCGTCATCGAGAAGAACATGTTCGCGAACACCGAGGACCTGCTGCCCGTCATCTCCTTCAATCCCAAAGCGTCTTCCGAGGATCAGAAGAAGCACAGGGATTTCGTGGGTCGGATGACCGAGCACGGCTACACGGAGAAGCAGGTGAAGCTGCTGTCCGAGTGGTACCTGAGGGTGCGCAAATCGCGCTAACAGCAAGATGGCGTTCCTCATCATCGATCGCCGCCAGGAGAGCCGCAACAAGAGCGCAGTAAATCGGCAGCGATTCGTGCGGCGGTTCCGCAGGCACATCAAGGAAGCGGTCGCCGACGCCGTCAACCGGCGCAGCATCACGGACACCGATCGCGGCGACGAGATCAGTATCCCGCGCAAGGACATCTCCGAGCCGGTCTTCCGCCACGGCGCCGGTGGCCACCAGCGCCGCGTGCTGCCCGGCAACAAGGAGTTCGTGACCGGCGATCGCATCAAGCGTCCGCCCGGCGGTGGCGGCGGCTCCGGCCGCGGCAAGGCCAGCAACACGGGCGAAGGCATGGACGACTTCGTCTTCGAGCTGACGCGGCAGGAGTTCCTCGATTTCATGTTCGAGGACCTGGAGCTGCCGAATCTGGTGAAGAAGCAGCTCAAGGAAACGGATACCTTCCGCTTCCAGAAAGGCGGCTACACCAAGGTCGGAATCCCGGCGCGGCTCAACGTGCTGCAGTCGTTCAAGAGTGCGCATGCGCGCCGCATCGCACTGTCCGGCGCGATCAAGCGGGAGATGACCGAATTGCGGGAAGAGCTCGCGAGCCTCGGCGAGCCGCCGTCGTCCCCCGAGCGGGCGCGTGACATCAAGAACGAGCTCGACCGGCTGGAGCGGCGCCTGAACCATATCCCGTTCCTCGACGACTTCGACCTGCGCTATAACAACCTGATCCAGCAGCCGCTGCCGACGAGCAACGCGGTCATGTTCTGTCTCATGGACGTCTCCGGTTCCATGACGCAGGAGATAAAGGACCTCGCGAAGCGCTTTTTCATCCTGCTGCACCTGTTCCTCAAGCAGACATACAAGAAAATCGACATCGTGTTCTTGCGCCACCACACCGTGGCGAGCGAGGTCGACGAGGACGAGTTCTTCTATTCGCGCGAGACGGGTGGCACGGTCGTCTCCAGCGTGCTGAAGCTGATGCGTGACATCATCCACGACCGCTACCCGACGTCGGACTGGAACATCTACGCCGCGCAGGCCTCGGACGGCGAGAACTGGCAGGACGATTCGCCGATCGCCCGCGACCTGCTGGTCAACAGCATCCTGCCCCTGGTCCAGTACTTCGCCTACGTGGAAATTTCGGAGCACACGGAGCAGGCGCTGTGGCGGGCTTACGAGGAGGTGCTGGAGAAGCACTCCGACTGCTTCGCCATGAAGCGCGTGACGAGCGCCGCGGATATCTACCCCGTGTTCCACGAGCTCTTCAAGAAGAAAGCACAATGACCGAGCGCGTGCCGATTGCCGAGGGGTCGGAGTGGACCTTCGAGCTGCTCGAACGCTTCGAGCAGGAAATCTCCCGCATCGCCCGGGGGTACCGGCTCGATACCTACCCGAACCAGATCGAGATCATCACGGCCGAGCAGATGATGGACCGCTACTCGTCCATCGGCATGCCGCTCGGCTATCACCACTGGTCACTGGGCAAGCAATTCCTTTCCACCGAACAGCACTATCGCCGCGGCCACATGGGCCTCGCTTACGAGCTCGTCATCAATTCGAACCCCTGCATCGCCTACCTGATGGAGGAGAACACGCTGGCAATGCAGGCGCTGGTGATCGCGCATGCCTGCTTCGGGCACAACTCCTTCTTCAAGAGCAACTACGTGTTCCGGACGTGGACCGACGCGAGTGCGATCGTCAATTACCTGCTGTTCGCCCGCAACTACATTGCCGAATGCGAGGAGCGTTACGGCCTGGATGCCACGGAATCCCTGCTGGATTCCTGTCATGCGCTGATGAATTACGGGGTGGACCGGTTCCGGCGCCCGCGGGCGATATCGGCAGAAGATGAGAAGCGCCGCCAGGACGAACGTGAAGCCTTTCTGCAGCAGCAGGTCAACGACCTGTGGCGCACGGTGCCGAAGAAGGCACCGCACCACGAGGAGCGCTGGCCGAAATTCCCCAAGGAGCCGCAGGAGAACCTGCTCTACTTCATCGAGAAGAATGCGCCGCTCCTCGAGCCATGGGAACGCGAGGTCGTGCGCATCGTCCGCAAGATCGCGCAGTATTTTTATCCGCAGCGCCAGACCAAGGTCATGAATGAAGGCTGGGCCACGTTCTGGCACTACAACCTGCTGAACACGTTGTATGACGAGGGCCTCGTCTCCGACGGCTTCATGTTCGAGATCCTGCAGTCGCACACGAACGTCACCTATCAGCCCGATTTCGACTCGCCCTGGTTCAGCGGCCTCAACCCGTACACGCTCGGCTTTTCGATGTTCAACGACATCCGCCGGATCTGCGAGCATCCCACGGCAGAGGACCGCGAGTGGTTCCCGGACCTCGCCGGGCGCGACTGGCTCGATGCGGTGCACCACGCGATGGAGAATTTCAAGGACGAGAGCTTCATCCTGCAGTACCTTTCGCCAACGATCATCCGCGACCTGAAGCTTTTCAGCATCGTCGACGACGACTGGGAAAAGGAGATCGAGGTCAGCGCCATACACGACGACCAGGGTTATCGGCGCATTCGCGAGGGCCTTTCGGACCAGTACAACCTGAGCAAGCAGGAGCCGAACATCCAGGTGCATGAGGTCGACCTCCGCGGGAACCGCTCGATCACGCTGCGCCACATCCAGCACGACCGCATTCCGCTGGACAAGGAAGATGCCAAGGCGGTGATGAAGCACCTGCACGCGCTGTGGCGCTTCGACGTGCGCCTGGAGTCGATCCAGGACGGGAAGGTCACGGCGAGCTATGTGTGTGACGACGAGAGCGTGCGCCGCCTGGCAGGAGACGCGATCGCCTGACGTGCGGCAGCGCCTGCCCGGGCTCGCGGCGCGCGCGCTCTGACCCGGGTCCCCACCCGGTCACTCGCTGCACCGTTTGTGGAAATTGCCGTCCCGGCAATTTCTACCGGAATTATTTGCCTCTCCGGACCTTTGTGGCGGTGGCGCCGCGCGGCGCGCGCGCGCATGCCCCTTGGCACGCCGTTTGCAGGCCACTGGGCCCCAGACCATGCCATGAGGAGGTCTATCGATGAAGAAAACAGCAGCAATTCTCGCCGGGATCATGCTCGCCAGCGGCACGACATGGGCCGCCTTGCAGGAGAGCGCAACCCAAAGCACGGACCCGCACAGTTCGACACAGTCCGACGAGCCCACCGGCGATCCGGAAATGGGCACCTTGCCGGAAGGCGAGAACGCCTACGGCGAGGAGGTCGGCGAGCAGTCCGCTCACGACTTGTCGCAGATGAGCGCCGAGGAGCTTGCCGGCAGAACCGTCATGACGACGAGCGGCGAGGAAATCGGCACCATCGAGCAGGTCGGCTACAGCAGCACGGACCAGGAGAAGGTCGCAACGATCAACGTCGGCGGATTCCTCGGCGTGGGCGAAAAGCTGATTGCCGTCCCATTGTCCGAGCTGCAAATGGGCAGCGACGACAGCCTGCAGACGACCATGACCCGCGAAGAGATCCAGTCGCAGCCGGAGTTCGATCCGTCGAGCCTGAGCACGGACGAGCAACCACAGAGCGAAGACAAGGACTGGTAACCCTCCGGCAGTGGGGTCGCGAACACTCCCGGCCCGTGAGCCCTGCGGCTCGCGGGCCGGCCAGGCGGCTTGCCCACCGCGGAGACCCAACCCCACGAGGAATGCATCATGAACAGGCGCGCAAGCGACGATACGGGAGCCACGCCCACGCAGCGTGGCAGCACGGGCGGCGAGGAGGCCGCCCGGAACACGCGTGAGACCGCGCAACAGGCGGCGGAAACCGGCAAGGAGCGGCTCGAGGCCGGAGCCGAGCAGGCCGCCGGAAGCGTCGACGCCGTGGCCGAAGCCGTCGGCACGGCCGCATCGCGGCTCGGAGAAATGGACCACGAAGGCCTGGCCGATTACGCCAACCGGCTTGCCACCTGGCTGAGCGAGATGTCCGGCAAGCTGCGCAACCGGAACGTCGATGAGATCACCGGCGATCTCCGCGGCATCGCAGAGCGCAACCCGGCCTTGTTCTTTCTCGGCAGCATCGGCGTGGGACTCGCCCTCTCCCGTTTCGCGAAAGCGAGCGGCGAGCGCGCCCGCGCCGACGGTGCCGCAGGCAGGCCCGCGTGGACGCGAGGTGATGACGAAAAGCCAACCGAATCCGAATGGACCGGCGAGGACGACGTCGCCACCCGCGAGCTCGAGCCTGCCGAGCCGGGCATTTCGACCTACGAGGGCACTGATCGCGGCACGTCCGGGCGTGCGGCGGATCGGCCGATTACCCCGGATTCCAGTGGAGGTGGCGGACTATGAACAGGCAGGAACCGGGCTCGAGCCCGGGTATGCACCCGGAGAACGGGCGAGGCGCGGGCGGCGACGGCGGCGGCGTCGAGCATTACGAAGGCACGACAGGGCGCTATGCGGACGAATCGGTGCCCGGGCTGTTTCGCAAGCTCGCAACCGACGTCTCGACATTGTTCCGGCAGGAAGTCGCGCTCGCGCGCTCCGAGATGACCTCGGCCGTCAGCGACGTCCAGAGTGGCATCACCTCGATCGCCATGGGCGGCGGCGTGCTCTATGCAGGCATCCTGTTCCTGCTTGGCGGTGTGATGCTGCTGATCTCCCAGTGGGTGGGATTGATGTGGGCCGCCTTCATCGTCGGCGCGGTGGTGACCGTCATTGGCCTGATCATGCTGGCGGCCGGCAAGAAGAAGATGAGCGCCGAATCGATGAAACCGGATCGCACCGTTGACTCCCTGAGGAAGGACGCGGATCTCGCAAGGAGGAAAGTGCAATGAACAGCGGAATACATCCGCCGGAGACCCGCGAGCCGCAGGAGCTCGAGAGGGACATCGACCGCACCCGGTCGAGCCTCGGTCGCACGATGGAGGAACTGGAGAACCGGCTGTCGCCCGGGCAGCTCGTTGACCAGGCGCTCTCGATGGGCCGCCAGCACGGCGGTGAGCTTGCGAGCAATCTCGGCCGTTCCGTCGAGAACAATCCCTTGCCGCTCCTCCTGACTGCGGTCGGCATCGCATGGCTGATGCTGTCTTCCAACGAGCCGCGCGCGAGCCGCCGGGCGACGTACGGCGAGGCCGGCGACGGCGACTTCATGGAAGGCGCGAAAGACCGGCTGGAAGGCGCGAAGGACCGCCTGCACGGTGGCATGGAGTCCGCGAAGTCGGCCGCCGGCGCCGTCGGCGAGGGCGCTGCACGGGCGCGCCACGCCATTGGTGACACCGTGAGTCACACCGGCGAGCGCGTACGCTATGCCGGCGAGCGCATGCGCATGCAAAGCGGCCGCATGCGCGAAGGTTTCGGGCGAATGCTCGACGAGCAGCCGCTGCTCGCCGGTGCGATCGGCATCGGGATCGGAGCAGCGCTCGGCGCCATCCTGCCGCGCACCGAGTCCGAGGATCGCCTGCTCGGTGAGACGCGGGACAGCGCAGCGCGGCGGTTGAAGGAGCGTGCGGCGGAAGCGTACGAAGACGTGCGCGACATGGCCTCCGAGATGATGCCGGAGCTCCAGGAGGCGGCGATGGGCGCGACCGGTGTCGGCAACGAGCACGCGGCCGTGCCGCAGCACGCCGCGGGCGAATCCGAGATCCGCCGCGATCACTGATCGCGCGCGACCCCCGTAAGGAGCGCGCGATGCGCGCTCCTAGCGCGCGGTTTCGAATATCCGCGCGGAATGCGCGGGGACGGTGATCTCGCCCGTCAGCGCAACCTGCGCATCCGCCAGCACGTCGTAGGCCGACTCTCGACCACCGATGATCTCCGCGAAGCGCGCCGGGTCGATCGTGCGGGCGTCGTCTGCGTTGTTCAGCGCCACCATCACCGTCTGGCGATCGTCCTGCCGGAAGTAGACGTATAGGCCGTCCTCCGGATCGAACTGCGTGAGCTTTCCGTCATGCACCGCGGTCGCCTGCATCCGCCACGAGAGCAGCTTTCGCGTGAGCGCCTGTGCTTCGCGCCGTTGCGGTGCCAGGCCGTCGCCCGTGAAGCCGTTGACCTCGTCGCCGCGCCACCCCCCGGGGAAATCGCTGCGGATCACGCCGTGGGAGTCGCTGCCGCGGTTACTCATGAGGATTTCGTCCCCGTAGTAGAGCTGCGGGATACCGCGCGTCGTGAGGAAGAACGCAAGCGACATCGCGTACAGGTCGAAACGCTCACCGAGCTGCGTGTAGATGCGGCTCATGTCGTGGTTGTCGGGGAAGATCACGAGGTTGTACGGATCGGCATACAGGAAATCGTGCGCCAGCACGTGATAGATGCGGTCCAGCCCCGTTCCCCAGCCTGCCTTTTCCTGCAGTCCGCGCACGACCGCGTCCTGCAGCGGGAAGTCCGTCAGGCTCGGAAAGTATGACTCGTAGCCGTCGCTGCGCGGCGCGCCGCGCTGCCAGTACGCGACCATTGCCGGGCTCATCAGCCATTGCTCGCCGACGATGTTGAGGTCCGGATACTCGGTGGTGAGGCGACGGCTCCACTCGGTGAGGAACGCCTTGTCCGAATACGGCAGGGTGTCCACGCGAATGCCGGACAGGCCGGCGTACTCCACCCACCAGAGACTCATTTGCGTGAGATACGCCGCGACGTGGGGATTGCGCTGGTTCAGGTCCGGCATCGCGGACACGAACCACCCGTCGGCGAAGCGGCGAACGTCGCTTTCGGCCGCGTGCGGGTCGACGATGCTGAAGCGCTCGTGCGTGGTGCCGACGAACTCCCCGCCGTGGTTGATCCAGTCGGCACTGGGAAGGTCGTCCATCCACCAGTGCTCCGAGCCGCAATGGTTGAGGATCACATCCATGATCAGGCCGATGCCGCGCTCGCCGGCAGCGTTTGCGAGCCGGCGGTAGAGCTCGTTCGTGCCGAAGCGCGGATCCACTGCGTAGAAATCGGTCGTCGCGTAGCCATGATAGGACTGCTCGGGCTGGTCGTTCTCGAGCACCGGATTGAGCCAGAGCTCTGTGTATCCCATGTCCTCGATGTAATCGAGGTGATCGAGAATCCCCTGGAGGTCGCCGCCGTGCCGCCCGAAGGGGGCGGCCCGATCAGGCCGTTCGCGAAGGCCTTCGATCCGGTCGTTCGCCGGATCGCCGTTCGCGAAGCGGTCTGGTGTGATGAGGTAGATGACGTCGGAAGCGTCGAAGCCGCGGCGCTCCGCGGAGCCGGGAGCGCGTGCCGCGAGCTCGTAGGGCTGCACGAGCTCCGTCCTGCCGCCGCGCTCGAAGCGGATCTCGAACCGTCCGGGCTCCGCATCGTTCGCGATGTCGAGCTCGAGAAACAGGTAGTTCGGGTTTTCGGTGCGTTGCACGCCCTCCAGCGTGACGCCCGTGTGGTCTATCTCCGGCTCCAGCTCGGCGATCCGCTCGCCGTGCACCATGATTTCGAGCCTGCCGTCGCGCATGCCGGTCCACCAGGACCCGGGCTCCAGATGCTCGATGCGCCAGGCCGCGTGCGCCTGGGCGGCGATCAGGAGAGCGAGCGTAAGCAGCAGTCGGTGCACCATCATTCTTCCCCCTCATAAAGGGGTCGACCCGATTTTTTTCGGCGTTGAGGGAGACACCGCACCGGCGGTGCCAAAAAAATCGGTTCGACCGCTCTTTCCGAGCTTACCGGCGTGCTCGCGCCGCCGCCGAATGAATACGTATGCACCGGCGGCCGCGCGCGCGGAAGCGATTGGTACACTGTGCAGCTTGCATCCGACGCGGGACACCGCCGGCAAATCTCCAAAAAAAGGGAAATTCGATGAAGCTCGACTGCGCGCTCCACCTGCTTGCCGCCGCCCTGCTCACGCTGACCGCCGCGGCGTGGGGCGCCGAGGTCCGCTCGCCCGACGGCCGCATCGCGGTCACCGTGACGACGCACGAGGACGGCTCGCCCTGGTACTCGGTGCGCTACCGGGGCGAAGAGGTGGTGCAGGACTCGCGCCTCGGCTTGCGCTTTCGGGAGCAGCACGCCTTCGACGACGGCTTCCGCATCGCGGACACGCACACCGCGTCCGTCGATACCGTGTGGGAGCAGCCCTGGGGTGAGCGCCGGCTCGTCACCGACGAGCACAACGAGCTGCTGGTGAGCTTCGAATCGGCCGACGAGCGCGAGCGCCGCTTCGACCTGAGGATTCGCGTGTTCGACGACGGCGTCGGTTTCCGCTACGAGGTTCCCAGGCAGACCGGCTACGACCGCGTCGACATCGTCGACGAGCTGACGCAGTTCCACCTGCCGGCGGACGCGACCGCCTGGTGGATTCCAGGCCGTCTGTATAACCGGTACGAGTACCTGTACCGCAAGACCAACCTCGATGCCATCCACATGGCGCACACGCCGATGACCCTCAGGCTGCCGTCCGGCACACACCTGTCGCTGCACGAGGCGGCGCTCGTCGACTATGCCGCGTACGTGCTCGAGCAGCGGCGCCCCAACGTGTTCCGCACGAACCTGACCCCGTGGTCCGACGGCATCCGCGTGAAGACGAAGACGCCGTTCCACACGCCCTGGCGGACGATCCAGATCTCGCCGGATGCCGTGGGCCTGCTGAATTCGAACCTGATTCTCAACCTGAACGAGCCGAACGCGCTCGGCGACGCGTCCTGGATGAAGCCCGGCAAGTACGTCGGCATCTGGTGGGCCATGCACATCGGCAAGGCCACGTGGGGCTCCGGCCCGATACACGGTGCGACCACCGAACGAACGAAGCGCTACATCGATTTCGCTGCGAAGTACGGCTTCGACGGCGTGCTGGTCGAGGGCTGGAACAGGGGTTGGGACGGCAACTGGTTCGCGAACGGCGACCGCTTCAGCTTCACCGAGCCGTATCCGGATTTCAACCTGCGGGAGCTCACGGCCTACGCGGCCGACAAGGGGGTGCGGCTGATCGGCCACAACGAGACGGCCGGCAACATCACGAATTACGAGCGGCAGATGGAGGACGCGTTCGCGTTGTACGAGTCGCTCGGCATCGGCAAGGTGAAGACCGGATACGTGGCCGATGCGGGCGGCCTCAAATGGGTCGACGATGCCGGCGTTGCGCATTACGAGTGGCACGACGGGCAATTCGCCGTGAATCACCACCTGCGCGTCGTGCGTGCCGCGGCGAAGCACCACATCGCCATCAACCCGCACGAGCCGGTGAAGGACACCGGGTTACGGCGCACATATCCGAACTGGATCGCGCGGGAGGGCGCGCGCGGCCAGGAATACAACGCCTGGGGCGAGCCGCCCAACCCGCCGGAGCACGCGGCGATCCTGCCGTACACGCGCATGCTCTCGGGGCCGATGGATTTCACGCCCGGCATTTTCGACCTGATGCCGAAGGGCGAGAATGCGCCGTCGCGCGTGCAGACGACGCTCGCGAAGCAGCTCGCGCTCTACGTCGTGCTGTACAGCCCGATCCAGATGGCGGCCGACCTGCCGGAGAATTACGAAAAGCGGCTCGCTGCCTTCCAGTTCATCGTCGACGTGCCGACGGACTGGGAGCAGAGCATCGCGCTCGCGGGCGAGGTCGGCGATTTCGTGGTGTTCGCGCGCCAGGAGCGCGGCGGCAGCGACTGGTATCTCGGCGCGTTGACCGACGAACAGGGGCGCGACATCGCCGTACCGCTGGATTTCCTGGAGGCGGATGCCGACTGGACGGCAGAGATCTACCGGGACGGTGAGGACGCGGACTGGAAGACCGCGCCGTACGACATCGTCATCGAGAAGCGCGAAGTCGCGGCCGGCGATACGCTCGAGCTCACCCTCGCTCCCGGCGGCGGCACCGCCATCCGCTTCCGCAAGCAGCCGCAATGACATCCGTCCGCGCCCGCCCGACGGGCGATCCGGCGATCGCCGTCCCCGGCGGGCCATGAAGACCGTCGAGGCCCGCCCCGCGGGCGACCCGACCGCTCCCGTCGTCCCCGGGGCGGGCGCCGGCACGGCCACGGAAGATCTGCCGCGCGAGCGTCCGCGGCTCGGCTTCTGGCAGATCTGGAACATGTCTTTCGGCTTCTTCGGCATCCAGTTCGGCTTCGCGCTGCAGAACGCGAACGTGAGCCGCATCTTCCAGACGCTCGGTGCCTCGATGGACGACCTGCCGATCCTTTGGATCGCGGCACCGGCGACCGGGCTGCTCGTGCAGCCGGTCATCGGCTACCTGAGCGACCGCACCTGGGGGCGCTTCGGCAGGCGCCGCCCGTATTTCCTCGCGGGCGCCATCCTCGCCTCGGCCGCGCTGCTCGTCATGCCGGCCTCGCCGGCACTGTGGGTCGCCGCGGGGATGCTGTGGGTGATGGACGCGAGCATCAACGTGTCGATGGAGCCGTTCCGCGCGTTCGTCGGCGACCTGCTGCCCGAGCGGCAGCGGACGGCCGGATTCGCGATGCAGAGCTTCTTCATCGGCACCGGCGCGGTGATCGCGTCCGCGCTGCCGTGGCTCGTGACGAACTGGCTCGGCGTGGAGAATACGGCGGCGCCGGGCGAGATCCCGGATTCGGTGAAGCTCGCGTTTTACGTCGGCGCCGCGGTGTTCCTCGGCGCCGTCGCCTGGACCGTCTCGAGCACGCGCGAATACTCACCCGCCGAGCTCGCGGCGTTCGAGGCGGCGTCGCCGGAAGGTACGGCCCGCGTGCGCCGCGAGCGCGGCCCGGCCGCCTGGGCGCGCGGTGGCATGGCGTGGCTGGGCGCGGGCGCCGCCCTGTTCGCGGCCGTCGGGTACGCCGCGCTGGAAAAGGAGCTGTACGTGCTCGCCGGCGGCGTCGCGCTGTTCGGGTTGCTGCAGCTCGTCCGCGGCAGGCGGCGGGCAAAGGGCCGCAGCGCCGGCGCGCTGTCCGCGATCCTCGACGATCTTTTCGCCATGCCGCGCGTCATGCGGCAGCTCGCCGTCGTGCAGTTCTTTTCCTGGTTCGGCCTGTTCGCGATGTGGATCTACGGCACGGCGGCCGTCACCAGTCATCATTACGGCACGAGCGACGTCACCTCGCAGCTGTACAACGACGGCGCGGACTGGGTCGGCGTGCTGTTCGGCGCATACAACGGCTTCGCCGCGCTGGCCGCCGTCGCGATCCCGTTCGCGGCCGCGCGCCTGGGCTGCCGCGGCTGCCATGCCGCGAACCTGGCGATCGGTGGTGTCTGCCTCGCGAGCTTCTGGGCGATTCGCGACCCCGCGCTGCTCCTCTGGCCGATGGTCGGCGTCGGGCTCGCGTGGGCCTCGATCCTGTCACTCCCCTACGTGCTGCTGTCCTGCGTGCTGCCCGCCGGGAAGCTGGGGGTGTACATGGGCATCTTCAACTTCTTCATCGTCATCCCGCAGCTCGTGGCGGCCAGCGTGCTCGGGATCCTGCTTTCCAACGTGTTCGGCGGGCAGAGCATCTTCATGCTGGTCACGGGCGGCGCCTCTCTTGCCCTGGCCGGCGTCGCCACGCTGCTCGTCGATCCGGCCGCCGAACCGACCTCCGCCGCTCCAGTGTAGGAGCGCGCATCGCGCGCAACCTGGGCTTACGGGTCGCCCAAATCGGCGGGCTCCGACGACGCGCCGCAGGACTCCCGCACCACCAGCTTCGGCGGCAACAGCGACGACTCGACCGGCTCGCCCGCAATCAGCCTGAGCAGGTTCGCAACCAGCAACTCGCCCGCGAGCACCGTGTCCTGGTGCACGGTCGAGAGCCCGGGGTTCACGTAGGACGCGGCAGGGATGTCGTCGAAACCGACGACCGAGACGTCGGCCGGCACGCTGCGGCCCGCGCTCTGCAGACGCCGCAGCGCGCCGATGGCGATCAGGTCGCTGGCCGCGAAGACGCCGTCGAACGACTTGCCGGCCTCGAGCAACCGCCCGGCGGCGCTGAAGCCGGATTGCTCCTGGTTGTCGGCGTCGATCCTGAGATCGGGGTCGGCTGCCAGTCCGGCTTCCGCGAGCGCCTGCCGGTAGCCGCGATGCCGGTGCTCGAATTCCGGGCAGTGCTCGGAAGCGCCGCCGAGAAAGGCGATCCGCTTGCGCCCGAGCGCCACGAGGTGGCGCGTAGCCTGCAAGGCACCCGCGATGTTGTCGCAGCCGAGCGAATGCCCCGGCAGCTCGTCGACCCTCGGTCCCCAGATGATGAAATGCGCGTTCGCGTCCGCGAGCGCCTGCAGCTTCTCCGAGTACGAGACGTAATCTCCGTAGCCGAGCAGGATGATGCCGTCGGCGCGATGGCTCGCCTCGTAACGCGCGTGCCAGTGGTTGCTGAGCTGCTGGAAAGAGACGAGCACGTCGTAATCCCGTGCCGCCGCGGCGCGCGTGATGCTGCCGAGCATCGACAGGAAAAACGGGTTGATCTGCGACTCGTCTCCCGTCGGATCCTCGAACAGGAGCAGCGCCAGCGTGCGGCTCTGGCGGCTGCGCAGGCCCGCGGCGTGACGGTCCACACGGTAGTTGAGCTGATCCGCGATCTCGAGAATGCGCTGGCGGGTCTCGGGACGAACGAGCGGGCTGTTGCGGAGCGCGCGGGAAACCGTGGCCTGCGAAACGCCCGCCTCGAACGCGATATCCCTCGATGTCGGCTTGGTCGTTTTCATGCCGATGTGCGCAAAGTATCGCACGGCGCCGCTTCCCGGAGTCGAGCGGTGACGATCAGCCGCCGCCCGGGCTTGCCGACCTCGCGAACGGGAGCGGCGGCGGCGGGCGCAGGGTGACGTCCTCGGTCAGGCGGAAGCGCGCGCCCCTGAGGTCGGCCGAGCTGCCGCCGACCAGCACGGTGAACTCTCCGGCTTCCGCGCCGTAGCTCATGTCGCGGCGATAGAACGCGAGGTCGGCCGCATCGAGCTCGAACTCGACGGTTTCGCCCGCGCCTTTCGCGAGCTCGATGCGCCGGAACCCGCGCAGCTCCTGCACCGGCCGCGTCACCGAGCCCACCTCGTCGCGCAGGTAGAGCTGCACGATCTCCGTGCCGTCGTAATCGCCCGTGTTCTCCACCCGCACGCTGACGGTCAGCGTCTCGTCGCCTTCGATCTCATCGCGATCCAGCGTGAGATCGGAGTAGGCGAAGTGCGTGTAGCTGAGCCCGTATCCGAACGGATACAGAGGCGTATTCGGCACGTCGAGATAGCGCGAGCGGTACTTCTGCTCCGTACCGGCCGGATCGTAGGGGCGGCCGGTGTTCTTCGCGTTGTAATAGATCGGCACCTGTCCGACCTCGCGCGGAAACGTGACCGGCAGCTTGCCGGACGGATTGTAATCACCGAACAGCACGTCGGCGACCGCGTGCCCCCCTTCGGTGCCGGGGTACCACGCCTCGAGAATGGCGTTGACGTTCTCGTCGGCCCAGTCGATCGCGAGCGGCCGGCCGCTCATGAGCACCAGCACCAGCGGCTTGCCGAGCCGCTGCAGCGCCATCAGCAGCTCGGGCTGCGCACCGGGCAGCTCGAGCGATGCGCGGCTCGCCGCCTCGCCCGTCATGCCGGCGGACTCCCCCATCACGGCGACGATCACGTCCGCGCGCGCGGCGGCCGCAATCGCGGCGCTGAAGCCCGCACGATCGTCGTCGCCGATGACGTCGCTCGTGCCCCTGGCATGGTGCACCGCGGCATCGTCGCCGACCCGCTCGCGGATGCCTTCGAGCACCGACAGCGGCCGGTCCCGCTTCTCGCCCGCCGCCGACCATGAGCCGACCATGTCCGCCTCGCTGTCCGCGAGCGGGCCGATCACCGCGATCGACGTGGCCTCGTCGGACAACGGCAGCACGCCGTCGTTCTTGAGGAGCACCAGCGAACGGCGCGCCATGTCGCGCGCCGCTGCGAGATGCGCCGGCGCGTAGGTCGCGGCGTCCTCGCGCGCCTCGTCGGAATAGCGATACGGGTCTTCGAACAGCCCGATGCGGTACTTCATCTCGAGGATGCGGCGCACGGCGTCGTCGACGGTCGCCTGGCCGACCCTGCCCTGCTGCACGAGCTCCGGCAGGTGTTTGACGAACGTCTCTCCCTGCATGTCCATGTGCACGCCGGCATTCGCTGCAAGCTCCGCGGCCTGGGCCTCGTCGCGCGCCAGGCCGTGCGGCACGAGCTCGTTGATCGCCGTATAGTCCGAGACCACGAACCCTTCGAAGCCCCAGTAATCCTGCAGGACGTCGCGCAACAGATAGGGATTGGCGGTGGCCGGCACGCCGTTCAGCTCGTTGAAGGCCGTCATGAACGTGGCGACGCCGGCAGCGAGCGCCGCATGGAACGGCGGCAGGTACACCTCCCACAGCGTGCGCGGCGAGATGTCCACGGCGTGATAGTCGCGCCCGGCCTGGGCGGCGCCGTAGGCGGCATAGTGCTTGGCGCAGGCGAGCACTGTATCGAGCGCCGCGAGGTCGTCGCCCTGGAAGCCGCGCACGCGCGCGGCGGCGATCTGCGAGCCGAGCCACGGGTCCTCCCCCGCACCCTCGGCGATGCGCCCCCAGCGCGGGTCGCGGGCGACGTCCACCATGGGCGCAAAGGTCCAGTGCAGCCCGGCAGCGGCCGCCTCCGTCGCCGCGACGCGCGCGGAGCGCTCGATCGCTTCGAGGTCCCACGACGCGGCCTCCCCGAGCGGGATCGGGAAGATGGTGCGAAAGCCGTGAATGACGTCGTAGCCGAAGAGCAGCGGCACGCCGAGCCGCGTTTCCTCGAGCGCAAGCTCCTGCAATGACCGCGTGTATTTCGCGCCGTACGCATTGAACATGGCGCCGACGTCGCCGGCGGCGATCGCCTCCCGATAGCCTGCGCGCAGCGTGGGGCCGGTCACGTCCATGCTGCTCGTCAGGAGGTTCAGCTGCCCGATCTTCTCGGAGAGCGTCATGCGCGCCATGAGGTCGGAGACGAACCGCTCCATCGCGGCATCGTCGCCTGCCGCCTGCGCGAGCACCGCGCCGGCAGGCGCGACGGCCAGCAGCAGCCCGGCGAGACAGGTCGCGGCATTCGGCAAGCGGGTGGGCATGCGCCGATCTTAGCAAAAGGGGTCGAACGCCTGCCTATCCGGTGGAGGCGGGCACCCCTCAGGCCCGGGTGCGAGGAATACACCGGGCAAAAAAAACCTCGGCCGAGACCGAGGTTCCGAAAGAAAGCGGGGAAGCGTGCGCTTCCCCGCCACGATGCCTTTCGGGTCAGAACGACAGGCGGGCGCCGAGGTAGAACCGGCGCGGCTCCACCCAGTTGTTGGCTTCGCCGAAGGTGAAGCCGCCGCCGCCTGCACCGAGGTCCTGGTTCCGGATCGGAGCCTGATCGTCGAGGATATTGAAAATGTCGAGGAAGAACTCGGCCTGGTAACGATCATCCCACAGGGACCGCGTGTACTTGACCCGAACGTCCAGCGTGCCGTAGGGATCAGTCTTGAAGGCGCCGACCGCGCCGTCCTCGACCCAAGGGGCCTCCACGCCGCCGTAGACGTACGAATCACCCAGCTGGGGAAGGTGCCGGCTGCTCGCCAGGAACGTCCGGCTGTAAAGCGTCCCGGAGTTCCAGTAATAAGCGGCACCGAGCTCGATGCCATTCTCCCAGGCGTAGGACCCGCCCAGCTTGAGGAGGTGCTCGACGTTGCCCGGCTGCGGTCCATACATGTTCGGCGCACGCGGATCCAGGAAGACCACGTCGCCCTGGAAGTCGGCATTGCTGTCCGAGTTGGTGTTGCCTTTCGCGTCGTTGTACGCGTAGGACGCCAGTAGCTGCCAGTTGTCCTCCGGCGTGCGGCGCTTACGGAACGTCAATTCGGCACCCGTGTAGTCGCGCTTGCCGCCCGCAAGAGTGGCAATGACGTAGTTCGAGTCCGGGATTGAATCGTATCCGAAGTACGTAATTGGCAGCACGAAATCGCCGACCTGTTCCGGATCCGTGTACAGCCCAAGGTCGTAGTCCTCGAGAATGTCGCTGGTCTTGCGATCCGTCACTGTAATGCCGACGCTCATATCGCTGGTCAGCGCCTGCTCGTAGCCGAGCATGAATTCGTCGGTATAGGGCGTCTTGGTCGACGGCGCGAAGAACGCGTCCTGTTGCTGGGAACCGCCGCGCACGCGGAACGTCACCCACTGGTCACCCACGTAGATCTGTTCGTTGCGAACCGAGCCGGTCAGGGTGCCGGCGAACGAAGTCATGTTCGTGCGGATCGGGTCGTAATAGCGGCCTCCGAATGCCCAGACCTTGCTGGCACCGTCGCCATGGATGTCATAGACGACACTCAGTCGGGGCGCGAGCTCGTAATCGAACGTGAAGATCTTCGAGCCGTCGGTTGCGTAGTGGTCCCACTTTTCAGCACGGATTCCGGCGTTGACGGTCCAGTGGTCGTTGATTTCCCACGAATCCTGGATGAAGAACGTGCTGCCCTTGGTCTCGAACTTCAGCGGCGCCTGCGATGCCTGCACGATGCGGTAAACGTTCACCGTGCCCTGCGGATTGCCCGCCGTGCTGTCGAACACGATCTGCCCTACTTCCTCGTCGCTGAGATCGCCCGAATTGTCGCTATCGAGCAAAGCGATGAGGTCCGCCGAATTGGGATCCGCGGTGATACCGTCGATGATGCGCTGATAATCGTCTGCAACGATGTCCTGCGCCCCGATCCAATCGTTGGTAACGTACTCATCCAGCGTGGTGCCGGCGTTCACATTCGCAATGGATGTGTACTGGGCGCCATCACCCGTGTACACGAAGTTCGTCGTGTACTCGTTCTTGCTGTCGGTGTAACCAAACTTGATGTCGTGATAGCCCCACTTGCTTTCGAGGAAGTATTCGAGCGTCAGGGAGACTTCATCCTTGTTGCGGAAGGTGGTCGTGTTGGTCCCGAGGCCACCGAGATCGGTCTGTTCGTTCGTGACTCCCGGCACGCCGAAGTACGCAACGTCGTTTCTTGTCTCGTCGCTGGCGGCGTAGGTACTCAATTCACCTTCGTGGCTCGCGTAGTCGACGGTGGCAACGAAGTTTTCCCACGAGTGCGCGTAGCTGAACTTGTAGTTGTCGCCGCCCTGTTCGCGATCGGAGTCACGACGGTTCAACGTGGAGATGTCACTCGAGCTGAGCAGCTCGACGGGGTCGTTGAAATACTCGGCAATGACCTGATCGTTGTCCGTCACCTGCCACGTGAACTTGAGGAAGCCCAGGTCGTCCGTCCTCTTCGCGGTGCGGAGGAACTCGTCCGTGTTCGGATCGATGACGTCGTCTTCTCTTTCCTTTCTCTGCAGAGAAGCGAAGAACCAGAGCTTGTCCCTGATGATCGGGCCGCCCAGCGTGAAGGCGGTGTCGAACGTCGAGAACGAGGCATTCGGCAGGTTCTTGTTATCCGCCACCAGGCTATCGCTCTGGGTGTAGTAGTTGACCGAACCGTGGAACTCGTTGCTTCCCGATTTGGTGATGACCCGGGAGATCAGGCCCTGGCCGCCCGCGTACTCCGCCGGCACGCCGCCGGTGATGATCTGTTGCTCCTGGATGATCTCGGAGTTGAAGTTGGCGCCGAACGTGCCCGTCAGGTTGTCCGTGATGTTGACGCCGTCGATGTAGTAGACGTTGTCGGAGGACACTCCGAAGGTGTTGCCGTTCCGGTCCACGACGTCGCTGTAATTCACGCCGGACTTCGACGACGGGTTGCCGTTCAGGGTCGGCTTGGTCGTCGGCGCGAGCTGCAGATAGGACTGGTATGTGCGGCCCGTGGGCAGGGACTCCGTGAGATCCAGCGTCACGTCCGTGGCCACCATCGCGGAGGTGGTGTCCACGAGCTGCGTATCGGCATTCACACCCGTGACGACAACTTCTTCGATGTCCGCGCCCGGGCCGCCGAGGACGGCACCGAAGTCGAACGTGCGATCGGACACGACCTTGACGTCCGTGTACCTGACGGTTGGGAAACCTTCACCGCCGACGGCCAGCTCATAGTGGTTGGACGGGTCGAGGCCTTCCAGCCGGACGATGCCGTCTGCGCCGGTGATGCCGGAGCGGCTGGTCAGGCTTTCGGGCGTTCTCGCGGTGACCGTCACGCCCGAGACAGGCGCACCGGTCGAATCGGTCACGGTGACTCTCAGGCCACCGGTATCGGCAAGAGCAACGCTGCATGCGAAAGACAGCACGACAGCGGCTATCCGTGCGCGCCAGGCGCGCGCGACAGGCGTAGGACTCTTCACTTGTGTACCCCTTTGCAGTTGTTGGTTTTTGGCTGCAGGGTTCCCGCCGCTCTTCGGCTGTTCGGGCGGGCGCTCTGCTTGCCGCTCAACGTCGTGGACGCCGAGGGTATTCCCTTTGGTTATATAAGCTATCAGAAGCCCGGAGCGAGCACAAACAGCGGCTCCGGCCGCTGTCCGGGCGCTAATCGCCGTTGCAGAATCCCAACGGGGGCAAACCGGCCGGGGCCGTCAGAACAGCAGGGAGACGTTGAGCTCCACCGAGTTCTCGTCGACCTCGCCCTCGCCCGGCTGGCGCAACTGCGACCAGTTCCAGCGCATGCCGAAGACGGGCGCGGTGCCCGGCGCGACGGTCTGGATCCAGGGGGAAAGATCCAGCGCGAGGCCGAAACGGTCGCGGGGGGCGCGCGCGTCCGGCATGAACCACAGGGGGTCGACGCCCTGCGCCCAGTCCGCCGACACGGAGGCATCGGCCAGGTGCCAGGTGAGCGACGCGTTCGCCGACCAGCTGGTCTCCGGGGCGAACGCGGGCTCGGGGCCGAGCAGCAGCGCCGGCGACTGGCGCACCGCGACCAGCGCCGCGGCGGAAAGCGCCCCGAAATCGCGCGAGTGACGGAGGCCGAGCTGATAGCCGGGATCGAAATCCGCGTCCAGCGCGAGCTCCGACCACAAGGGCTCGATGACCCGCACTTGCGCCACGCTCTCGCGCGCGTCGCCGGTCCACGACCAGCCGATGCCCCAGGTCTGTACCGGCAGACCGGCGTACTCGGTGCCTTCCGCGATCACGCACTCGCGCCCGGACACCTGCATGAGAGCGCCGCGCCGGCCCTCCGCGTACAGCGGCAATCCGAGGCTGCTCTCCACGTTGCAGTGCAGCGCGAGCGACGGATCGAAAGCCTGTGCCTGATCGGTCCACTGCACGCGCACGGTGGCGCGCCAGGGCGACCATTCGACCTCGGCGCGCTCGCGCTCCGTCTGCGCCTCGCCGGCGAGCTGCCAGCTGTCCTGCACCTCCGCGGTCACGCCGAGGGACAGCGGCGCACCGACGAGCTCCGGCAGTGTCAGCACCACGTTCTGGCCGAAGTGCTGGCCCGCGAGGACCGAGGGCGTCGACCTCGCAGCAGCGTCGTTCGCCTGCGAGAAGACGTCACCGGCCTCCAGCCGGTAGCTCGCGCGATAGCGCAGCAGGTCGTCGTCGAGCCCGAAACCCACCCGGCTGGCGAGGAGCGCGCCGCCGTCCGCGGCGCCGGCGTCGAGCATCGGCAGGCCGCCGGCGACATCGAACAGCAGCGACGAACGCTTGCCGCTCTGCACTCCCGGCGCCATCGGGTCGTCGGCCGGCGCCGGCGCGCTCGAGGACGATGGCGACGTCGATTCACCCCCGGCCGGCGATACGGCGCAACCGGCCAGCATGGCGAGCGCGGCGGTGACGGCGGCGACTTTACGGAACGGCACGGCGATCCTCCCTGAGCACCTTAGGCTGGCGTTCTTGTCGATGCGCGGGCGGGCGCGGCACGCCGCCGCATCGCAGGCGAGCCGCGATGACGCAACGTGTCGGCTTCGGCAACGTGGCCGAAAGGGAATGCCCAGCTCCGGTGGGCAAGCTACCGAACTTTCGCCGCTAATTCAAATGACGGCGTCTCATTCATCACGCGCGGCTCAAGATCCGCGCGCGAATTGGCGGCGCGCGATCAGCGCGGGCCGGCTTCGGCCTCGCCCAGTGCGTTGCCCCTGGTCCCGGTGCGGTACATGAGCCAGCCGACCGCCGCGAGCACGAGCAGCCCGAACCACTGGCCGAGCTGGAACATTTCCGGCACGGCGAGCACGTCGCGGTCCGCGGTGGCCACGATCGGGATGGCGATGGCGATGCCCATCAGCGCCTCGCCGGTGATCAGGCCGGCGGCGAACAGCGTCCCCGGCTGGTGAATGCGATCGCGCTCCGCGCCATCGCCTGTGAGCCCATGGTACCGCTCCACCAGCCAGGACAGCAGGCCGCCCAGGAAGATGGGCACCATCAGCTCGAGCGGCAGGTAGATGCCGATCGCCGCGGCGAGCACGGGCACGCGGAAGCTCGACTTGAGCGCCTTCAGGATCTCGTCGAGAACGATCACGGCGGCACCGATGGCGACACCGATGCCGATCATGACCCACGGCAGCTCGCCGCCGAACATGCCGCTGGCGACCGCCGCCATCAGCGTCGCCTGCGGGGCACCGAGCGGGTTGGGCTTCTCCGGCGTCGGCGCGACGCCGATGCCGTAGGCGGCATCCAGCAGGTTCAGCATGGGCGCCATGATGAAGGCGCACGACAGCGCGCCGATGCCGAGCATGAGCTGCTGTTTCCACGGCGTCGCGCCGACCAGGTAGCCCGCTTTCAGGTCCTGGAGGTTGTCGCCACCCACCGCCGCCGCGCAGCAGACGACGGCGCCGATCATGATGGCGGCCACCGCGCCGATGTTCGAATCGCGGCCGAGCAGGAACAGGAGCACGACCGACGCGAACAGGATCGTGGCGATGGTGATGCCCGAAACGGGGTTGTTCGAGGAGCCGACGAGGCCGGCGAGATAGGCGGATACGGACACGAACACGAAGCCCGCGACGATCATGATGATCGTCATCGGCAGGCTCACCGTCCATTCGCCGACGATGGCCTGGTACAGCGCGCCGAGCGGCAGCACGAACAGCACGAGCGCGATGAGCATCCAGGTCATCGGCAGGTCGCGCTCGGTTTCTGCCACGGCCTGGCCGGCGCCGCGGCGAGCCGCCGCGAGGCCGCTGCGGATACCCGAGATCAGCGACTTGCGCAGCGAGAACAGGGTCCAGATGCCGCCGATCAGCATGGCGCCGACGCCGAGGTAGCGGACTTTCGCGCCCCAGATCGCACCTCCTGCGGCCGCCGCATCCAGGCCGGCGATCCGCGCCGCGAGCGTCGGGTCCGTATCGAGGAAGAAGGCGTGGTAGATCGGGATCGCGAAATGCCACGACAGGATCGAGCCGGACACCACGACGATGCCGACGTTGACCCCCACGATGTAGCCGACGCCGAGCAGCGCCGGCGACAGGCCCGTGCCGATGTAGGCGATGCTCTTGCCGCCGGCGACGTAAGAAGAGAGCACCCAGTTGTCCGGGATGATGCGCAGCGCGCTTTCGGCGCACAGCTTCACCACCGCGCCGATGGCGCCCGCCTTTGCAAGGATGCGCAGACCCGGCCCGGGGTTGGCGCCCGCCTTCAGCACTTCCGCCGCGGCCTTGCCTTCCGGGAACGGCAGCGGGTTCTCGACGATCATGGTGCGCCGGAGCGGCACCGAGAACAGCACGCCGAGCAGCCCGCCGAGACCGGCGATGGCCAGCACCCACGAATAGCGGAAATCCTCCCAGTAGCCGAGGATGACGAGCGCCGGCAGGGTGAAGATGACGCCGGCCGCGATCGAGGACCCGGCGGAAGCGCCGGTCTGCACGATGTTGTTCTCGAGGATCGAGCCGCCGCCCAGGAGCCGCAGCACGCCCATTGAGACCACCGCCGCCGGGATGGCCGTCGCCACGGTCAGGCCCGCGAACAGCCCGAGGTAGGCATTCGCCGCGGCCAGGATGACGGCAAGCACGATGGCGAGGATCACGGCGCGTGCCGACATCTGCCGCTGGTTGGTCTGGCTCATCGAGGGCTCCCCTGCTGGTCTTGTTCTGGCCCGCCGTCCGCGCGGCGGACGGCAGCGACGGTACCCCAAATCGCCCCCGCTGTCTCGCTTCCGCGGTCCGCCGGGCCGGATTCCTTTCGGCAAGGGCCGGTGCTATCGTCCCGCGGCCGTTGCCGTTCACGGGTGTATCGATGCCGCGCGCGACCGTTGTGTTCCTGTTCCTGATGGCGCTCGCCGGACCTTCCGGCGCCGCTGCCGACACTCTCTATATCCGGGCCGGACAGCTCGTCGACACCGTCGACGGGCGATTGCGCGCCGACCAGGTCATCGTCGTCGAAGGCGAGCGGATCGCGCGGGTCGCGCCCGCCGGTGACGTCGAGATCCCGGCCGGCGCGCGGGTCATCGACCTGTCGGGCCAGACCGTGCTGCCGGGCCTGATCGACATGCACACGCACCTCACCGGCGATCACCGCTTCCACGGCTACGAGTCGCTCGCGATCTCGGTGCCGCGCGAGGCGCTGTACGGCGTGCTGAACGCGAGGAAGACGCTGCTCGCGGGTTTCACGTCCGTGCGCAACGTGGGCGCGGGAGGCTACAGCGACATCGCGCTCCGCGATGCGATCGCCGCGGGCGAGATCGACGGGCCGCGCATGCGTGCCTCGGGTCCCGCGCTCGGCATCACCGGCGGGCACTGCGACAACAACCTGCTGCCGAGCGAATACGCGGACAAGAGCGCCGGGGTCGCCGACGGCCCCTGGGCCGCGCGCGCCAAGGTGCGCGAGGTCGTCAAGTACGGCGCGGACGTGATCAAGATCTGCGCGACGGGCGGCGTGCTCTCCAAGGGCGACAGCGTCGGCGGGCAGCAGTACACGCCGGAGGAGATGAGTGCCATCGTCGAGGAGGCGCATCGCCACGGACGCAAGGTGGCGGCGCACGCGCACGGAACCGAGGGGATCAAGGACGCGATCCTGGCCGGCGTCGACTCCATAGAACATTCCAGCCTGATCGACGAGGAAGGCATAAACCTCGCGAAGGCGCACGGCACTTTCCTCGTGATGGACATCTACAACGACACCTACATTCTCGAGCACGGCGCCGAGGTCGGCATGCTGCCGGAATCGCTGGAGAAGGAGCGGCAGATCGGCCAGCTGCAGCGCGACAATTTTCGCAAAGCGTTCGAGGGCGGCGCGCGGATGGCGTTCGGCAGCGACAGCGGCGTCTACCCGCACGGGGACAACGGCAAGCAGTTCGCGTACATGGTCGAGTACGGGATGACGCCGATGGAGGCGATCCAGGCCGCGACCGTGCACGCCGCGGAGCTCATGGGCTGGCCGGACGAGGTGGGCGCGATCGCCGCGGGGCGTTATGCCGACATCATCGCGGTCAGCGGCAACCCGCTCGAGAACGTGCGCCTGCTGGAGAACGTGGCGTTCGTGATGAAGGGCGGCAAGGTCTACAAATCGGGGCTGTAGGAGCGCGCATCGCGCGCGGCGAACGATCGTGGGTCGCGCGCAGTGCGCGCTCCTACGGGACGACGCTGATTCGCCCGAGCCCCGGCGGCGCGACCGGCGAATGCTCCCGCAAGTACGCGCGCAGCGCGTCGATGTCCACGATTCCCTCGACGCGCTCGGTCCCCTCCTTCAGCACCGGGAAACCGTCGCCGCCGCCGGCGAGGAAGCTGTTGACGGTGACCCGGTATTCCCCGTCAGGCTGGATCGGCATGCCGCCGATTTCGACCGCGCCCGGCGCGACCCGCTCGCCGTCCGGCGCGCTGCGGCTGAACGCATAGGAGAATCCCGCCGACGGCATCAGCATGTTCGGGGCCTGCTGCCCCACCCACTGCTGTTCCAGCAGCGTATCGATTTGTGCCCCGGTCAACGTCATCGTGACCAGCGTGTTGCCGAACGGCTGCGTCGCCGAGATCTCCGCGAACGTTACTTCGCCGTCACGCTCGGCGCCTGCGGCCTCGTACAGCAGGTCGGTGCGGATGCCTCCGGGGTTCATGAAGGCGACGACCGCGCCCGCATCCCGCGTCGCGGCAAGCTGCGCGTCCGCGATCAGCGCGCCGAGCCGGTTACCGCCCGCGGCGTTCGGCTCTTCGGTGATGTCGGCCGTGATGGTGCCGACCACGCTCTGCGATACCGCCTGGGCCCGCGCCCGGTAGTCGGCCACGAGCGCCGCGACGTCGGCGGCCGGTACGACGTCGTGGGTGACCGGCACGTTGTCGGTGCTGACCACCGTCAGGTCGCCGGTGCGCGGGGCGAGGCGGGCTTCGATCCGGGTGTACCAGCGCCCGAAGGAACCGGCGCTGGTCACCGGGCGACCGTCGATCCGGCAGAGATAGTGGCGGTGCGTGTGGCCGGTGATGAAGAGATCGACCGCCGGATCGGTGCGGCGGACGATGTCGATGATCGGACCGGCAAAGCCCTTGCATTCGTCCTCGCTGCCGTCCTCCGGGTAGCCGCCCTGGTGGATGAGCACGACGATCGCCTCGACCCCCTGCGCCCGGATCTCGCTCACGAGCCGGTTGATCGTCGCCGCTTCGTCCCCGAAGGTGAGGCCGGCGACACCCGACGCCACGACCACGGAAGGGGTGTCCTGCAACGGCAGCCCGATGAACGCGACGGGTACGCCCCCGTAGCTCTCGATCGCGTACGCCGGCAGCAGGGTATCGCCGCTCGCGTCGACGACGACGTTCGCCGCGAGGATGCGGAAATCGGCGCCGCGGAAGTGCGGGTCGCCGCCCTCGCGGGCGCCGCCGTTCTGCATGCGCAGAAGCTCCGCGCTGCCCTCGTCGAACTCGTGGTTGCCGGCAGCGTTGAAATCGAGGCCGAAGAGATTGGCCGCCATGATCGACGGCTCGTCGTGGAACAGCCCCGAGACGAGCGGGCTCGCGCCGACGAGGTCGCCGGCGGAGACGATCACGGTGTTCGGCACCGCGCGCTCCGCGCGCCTGAGGTGCGCGGCGAGCCACGCCGCCCCGCCGAGCTCCGGCGCCGGCGGCGACAGGTTGCCATGGAAGTCGTTGATCGCGAGGATCTGGAGCTCGACGTAGCGATCGGCGCCGGTCGGCTGCGCGGCGCAACCGGCCAGCGCGATGAAAACCAGCGCTGGCCATGATCGACCCAGGTGCATGCTGTACGTCCCGGCTCCCGACCGGGAGACGTTAGTTGAGAAGGAGCAGCCAAGGCAACCCGGAGGCGTGGCCGGACCGCGAGCGCCGCTCAGACGACGGTGCCGAACAGCGAGCCGACGATGGCCGACGCCGTCATCGCGAGCGCACCCCAGATCGAGACGCGCAGCGCACCCTTCCACAGGCTCGCGCCGCCGGCCCGCGCGGCGAACGCGCCGAGCACGGCGAGGGCCACGAGCGAGCCCAGGGCGACCGTCGGCGCGAGGCGGTCGATGGCGCTCACCAGGGTAAGGCACAGCGGCACCGACGCGCCCGCCGCGAAGCTCACGACCGACGTTACCGCCGCCTGGAGCGGCCGCGCGGCGAGCTGCTCCGAAAGGCCCAGCTCGTCGCGCGCGTGCGCGGCGAGTGCGTCGTGCTCGTGCAGCTGAATCGCGACCTGGCGGGCGAGCTCGCGATCGAGGCCGCGGGCGACGTAGATGTTCTCGAGCTCTTCGAGCTCGTGCTCCTCGAAGCGCTCGAGCTCCCATTGCTCGCGCGCGAGCTCCGCCGCCTCGGCATCCGCCTGGGAGCTCACCGAGACGTACTCGCCGGCGCCCATGGACATGGCGCCCGCCACCATCCCGGCGACCCCGGCGGTGAGCACGTCGCCGCGAGCGATTTCCGCGGAAGCGACGCCGACCACCAGGCTCGCGGTGGAGAGGATGCCGTCGTTGGCGCCGAGCACGGCTGCTCTGAGCCAGCCGATCCGGTCGGGCTTGTGTCGCTCGTGATGCCGGGGCATGGGCTCAGTCTGCCGGAGGTACCGCCCGTTCATGATAAGGCCGCCGGCGACGCTCGCGCACAGGAACCGGCTCCGGCCCGGCCGGCCCGTGATCGCGCCGGCAGGCCCAGGCGACGGCTCAGCGGGCGTGGCAGGCGGCGTGGCGCACCCAGCGGCGCCACGCCGCGCGCGCCGGGCAACGTCGCAGCAGCTCCGGGGCGCGCTCCTGCACTTCCTCGACCAGCTCGATGGTGTTGCCGTCCGGATCGCGGACCGACAGCGAGCGTCCGTTCACCCAGCGCCGGATGTGATCGGGCTCGCCGTTGTCGTTCGCGACCTTGACGCCGAGGTCCCAGACCGCTTCCCGCGCGCGATCGAGATCGTCCACGATGAAGCCCCAGCCGCGCGTCGGCGGCGGCCGCTCCCCGTCCTTGCCGTGCTCGTGCACGGCGACCAGCGCCCCGGCGCCGGCAAGGGTCGCGGAGCGGCGCGGCAGCCGGTGACCGGTTCGCACGAGCTTCAAGCCGAATACGCGCGAGTAGAAATCGACGGCGCGATCGACGTCGCTCACGGTGAGCGTCACGCCGGAGACCTCGCTCACTGCAAGCCGCAGCGTCTCGCCCGCGGGCCGGCTGATGAGCTTGCTGACTCTTATCATTCCATTCTCCTGTCCTTCGCTCGTACAGGCCGCCGGAAGCCCGGCCGTGCCCGCCGCAGGAAGTGCATCCACACCACAGACGATGCCTGGTCGTTTTCTGTGACCGGGTATCGACAGGCGGCAAGGAAGAAAGTGTTCGCTCGCGCAGCCGTGCGTGCCGCCGCGCATCAGGGGACGCGGAACGGCAGTAGCCGCGAGGGGGAACAGCCGCACGAGAAGGCGCAGAGGGGAAAGAATACCACGCCCGCGCCGACGAGCGTCAAGCGCCGGCCGCCACGGACTTTCGAGCTCAAAGATTGAACAGGAATAAGAGCGCGATCGCCAGCGGACAGGCGATGCCCAGCAACAGGCGGAAGGCGAAAAGCCGGGCTCCGGCGAAGCCGAGCTGGTCGGTGAGCAGCCCGACCGGCAGCCGCCACGCGACGAACACGCACGTGAGAAAGGCGCCGCACGGCAAGAGCAGGTTGGCCGAGGCGTAGTCGACGAGGTCGAAGATGCCGCTGTCGGCAAACCGCGGCCAGGCGGCGAGCGGCCGCACCTCCGACCACAGGTTGAAGGAGAGCACGATCGGCAGCCCGAGCAGCCACAGCCCGGCACCAACGACGAGCACGGACCCGGCCCGGGAAAGACGGAACCGTTCCCTGAGCCATGCCGCCGGTGGCTCGAGTCCCGCGATGGCGGAGCTCAGCGCGGCGAAGCCGAGCAGGATGAAGAACGCGAACCCCGCCGCCTGCCCGCCGGGCATGTTCGCAAAGATCGTCGGCAGCACCACGAACGCGAGCTCGGGGCCCTGCCCGGGGTCGACGCCGTAGCGGAACGCGAGCGGAAACACCACGAGCGCCGCCAGCACGGAAGCGGCGATGATCGAGCCGCTCACCACCGCTCCCGAGCGGACCAGCGACACGCCGGGCGGCAGGTACGCGCCGTAGGCCATCATGATGGCCATGCCCACGCCGGTGGCGTAGAACGCCTGGCCCACGGCGGCAAGCAGGAGCTCGCCGTCCAGCGCCGCCCGGTCCCAGCGCAGGATGAACGCACCGCCACGCTCGAGATCGCCGGTCGCGAACGCATACAGAACGAGCAGCGCGAGCAACGCGAACAGGCCCGGGATCATCACCTTGTTCGCAAGCTCGATGCCGCGCGCCAGCCCGGCGGCGGAGATCGCGACGCTCGCCGCGAGAAACACGAAATGCCACGCGAGCAGCGTCCCGGGTGACGCGAGCAGCGCGGCAAAGCGCGACGCGACCGCAGCGGCGTTCGCGTGCATGAGCTCGCCCGTGACGAAGCTTGCGACGTACGCCAGCACCCAGCCGCCGATCACCGCGTAATACGTCATGATCGCGACGATCGCGAGCGTGCCCGACCAGCCGATCAGCGACCATCGAGCGGATCGATCGTGACGCTCCGCCACCGCGCGTGCCGCGGCCGGCGGGCTGCCGCGTCCGCTCTGTCCGAGCATGAACTCGGCCGCGAGTATCGGCAGCGCAACCAGTACGCAGACGACGATGAAGGCGAAAATGAACATTCCGCAGTAGCGGCCCGCGAGATATGGAAATCGCCAGACCGTGCCGAGCCCGACCGCCGCGCCCACGGAGACGAGCCAGAACGCCACCCTCGAAGACCAGGTTTCCTGCGTCATTCACTGCCCTTGTTTGCCCTGCCGCGCGCACGCGCGCGGCGGCACGGAAAGCATGCATGACCAGATACGGGCTGTCTCGTCGATTATGTAAGATTCAGCGGTAACTAACCCACGTTGAGCCGCGCGCCGCCGGGTATCCGGGCGAGAATTTTCGCTCGCCCGGAAACCGGTTTCATCTACTGAAAATTCGGGTTGTGTTTCGCCCGGCAGGCGGGTATTTTTCCGTACGCAAATTCTCGCAGTCGCCCTTCGCCGCGAGGTTTTTGCAGGGCAAGACGCCATTCGGGGTACGCGAGCCCGCACCCTCCTCCTTGCCCGGCTCCAACACATCTACAACGGAAATAACACCATGGGAACCAGCCCAACAGGCGCCATCGGCGCGCCTTCCGGATTCATTGGGGATTCGCAGGTCCATCCTGTCGAGTTGCTCAATGCACTCCAGGCTGTGCGTAACGGTGACTTCTCCGTGCGTCTGCCGAACGACTGGACGGGTCTTGCCGGCAAGATCGCCGACACGTTCAACGATGTCGTCGCAGCCAACGATCACCTCGCTCGCGAGCTCGGCAAGGTGAGCGACGCAGTGGGCCGCTGCGGCCGCACCCGCCAGCGCGTGCATTTCGACCGCCGCGCCGGCGCGTGGGGCGAGATGGAGAACTGCGTCAACGACCTCATCGACGACCTGCTCTGGCCGACGACGGAGGTGACTCGCAGCGTCGCCGCCGTCGCGCGCGGCGATCTCTCGCGCACCGTGCCGCTCGAGGTCGACGGCCGCCGGCTCGAAGGTGAGTTCCTGCGCTCCGCGCGCATCGTCAACACCATGATCGAGCAGATGCGCGTGTTCACCTCGGAGGCGACGCGGGTCGCGCGCGAGGTCGGCTCCGAAGGCAAGCTCGGCGGACAGGCCGACGTCCCGGACGTCTCGGGCGTATGGAAGGACTTGACGGATAACGTAAATTCCATGGCCAGCCACCTCACCGCGCAGGTGCGGAACATCTCCGAGGTGACGATCGCGGTGGCCAACGGCGACCTCTCGCGCAAGATCACCGTCGACGTGCGCGGCGAGATGCTGCAGTTGAAGGATGCCATCAACACGATGGTCGATCAGCTCCGTTCCTTCGCATCGGAAGTCACGCGGGTCGCGCGCGAGGTCGGCACCGAAGGCCAGCTCGGCGGCCAGGCAATCGTGCCCGGCGTCGCCGGCACCTGGAAGGATCTCACCGACAACGTGAACGTGATGGCGACGAACCTGACCGATCAGGTGCGCGGCATCGCGGAGGTGGCGACGGCGATCGCACGCGGCGACCTGTCGCGCAAGATCACCGTCGACGTGAAAGGCGAGCTGCTCGAGCTCAAGGACACGATCAACACCATGGTCGACCAGCTCAATGGTTTCGCCGCGGAAGTCACGCGCGTCGCGCGTGAGGTCGGCACCGAGGGCAAGCTCGGCGGCCAGGCGAAAGTGCCGGGCGTCGCGGGCACGTGGAAGGACCTCACCGACAACGTGAACTCCATGGCGCGCAATCTCACCTCGCAGATGCGCAACATCGCGGAGGTGACGACCGCGGTCGCGCGCGGCGACCTGTCGCGCAAGATCACGGTCAACGTCGAAGGCGAGATCCTCGAGCTCAAGAACACCATCAACACGATGGTGGATCAGCTGAACAGCTTCGCGTCCGAGGTGACGCGCGTCGCGCGCGAGGTGGGCACGGAGGGCAAGCTCGGCGGCCAGGCGGACGTGCCGGGCGTCGCGGGCACGTGGAAGGGGCTCACGGACAACGTGAACGTCATGGCCGCGAACCTGACGGGCCAGGTGCGCGAGATTGCGGAAGTAGCCACCGCCATCGCGCGCGGCGACCTGTCGCGCAAGGTCACGGTCGACGTGAAGGGCGAGATCCTCGAGCTCAAGAACACGATCAACACGCTCGTGGACCAGCTGAACGGCTTCGCGGCCGAGGTGACGCGCGTTGCGCGCGAAGTGGGCACGGAAGGCAAACTCGGGGGCCAGGCCAAGGTGCCCGGCGTCGCCGGCATCTGGAAGGACCTCACCGACAACGTGAACGTCATGGCCGAGAACCTGACCAACCAGGTGCGCGGCATCGTCAAGGTCGTGACCGCGGTCGCCCACGGCGACCTCGCGCAGAAACTCACCGTGGAGTCGAAAGGCGAGGTCGCGGCGCTCGCCAACACGATCAACAGCATGACGGACACGCTCGCGATCTTCGCGGACCAGGTGACCACCGTGGCGCGCGAGGTCGGCGTGGAGGGCCGGCTCGGCGGGCAGGCCAACGTGCCGGGCGCCGCCGGCACGTGGAAGGACCTGACGGCCAACGTGAACCTGCTCGCCGCCAACCTCACCACGCAGGTACGCGCGATCGCGGACGTGGCAACGGCCGTGACCAAGGGCGACCTCACGCGCTCGATCCAGGTCGACGCCCGCGGCGAGGTCGCCGATCTCAAGAACTACATCAACGCGATGATCGGCAACCTGCGCCAGACCACCGAGCGCAATACCAAGCAGGACTGGCTGAAGACCAACCTCGCGAACTTCAGCCGCGTGATGCAGGGTCAGCGCGATCTGCACTCGGTGGCCGAGATGCTGCTTTCCGAGCTCGCGCCGCTGGTCGGCGCGCATCAGGGGCTCATCTACGTGGCGGCGGAAGCCGACGGCGACGCCGTCCTGCAGCAGATCGCCGCCTACGCCGATGCGGAGGCCGGCTCCAGGACGCGCATGTACTCCTTCAACGAAGGGCTGATCGGCCAGTGCGCCCGCGAGCGCAAGACCATGATCTTGAGAGACCTTCCCGAAAATGCCGTGCGCATCACCTCGGGCGTGGTGGATGCCGCGCCGCGCAACGTGGTGATCCTGCCCGTGCTCTTCGAAGGCCACGTCAAGGCGGTGATCGAGCTGGCCTCGCTCGACGCGTTCACGGCGATGCAGATCTCGTTCCTCGAGCAGCTCACCGACATCATCGGCGTGGTATTCAACAACATCGAGGTGACGATGCGCACGGAGCGGCTGCTGGCCCAGTCGCAGCAGCTAGCCACGGAGCAGCAGACCCAGCAGCAGGAGCTGCAGAAGACCAACGAGGAGCTGGCGCAGAAAGCGCAGCTCCTCGCGGCGCAGAACGCCGAGGTCGAGCGCAAGAACCAGGAAATCGAGCAGGCGCGGCGCGCGCTGGAGGAGAAAGCCGCCGAGCTCGCCCTCACGTCGCGCTACAAATCCGAATTCCTCGCCAACATGTCGCACGAGCTCCGGACGCCGCTGAACAGCATCCTCGTTCTCGGCCAGCAGCTCGCGGACAACGCCGAGCGCAACCTGAACGAGCGCCAGGTGGAATACGCGCACACCATACGCGCGGCGGGCACCGATCTTCTGAATCTCATCAGCGACATCCTCGATCTGTCGAAGATCGAGTCCGGCACGGTCACCGTCGAAAGCGAGGAGCTGCCCTTCACCGCCCTGAAGAAAATGGTGGAGCGCAATTTCCGCCACGAGGCCGACGCGCGCGACCTGACGTTCACCACCGAGCTGGGCCGCTCTCTCGGACGCTCGATCCAGACGGATCCCAAGCGCCTGCTGCAGGTGTTGAAGAACCTCCTGTCCAACGCGTTCAAGTTCACCGAGCACGGCAGCGTAAATCTGCGCGTTTACAAGGCGCAGGAAGGCTGGACCCCGGGACATCCGGTGCTCGATCGGTCGGAGCAGCGGGTCGTGGCCTTCGCCGTGAGCGACACGGGCATAGGCATCCCGCCGGACAAGCAGCGCATCATTTTCGAGGCCTTCCAGCAGGCCGATGCGGGCACCGCGCGCAAGCACGGCGGTACCGGCCTCGGCCTCGCCATCAGCCGCGAGCTGGCGCAGCTTCTGGGCGGCGAGATCCGCGTGAAGAGCGAGCCCGGCCGCGGCAGCACGTTCACGCTGTACCTGCCGGCGGCATACGCCGGTCCGGCGCTGCCGGCCGGGAACGAGCCCGAAGCGGTGCAGCGCCGTGCCTTCCCGTCCATGCTCGCGCCCGCGTCGCGGCTCGCCGGCCTGTCCGACGACCGCGAGCAGATCGCCGCAGGCGATCCGCTGATCCTGATCGTGCATCGCGACGAGACCGCCGCGGAGATGGTGCTGGACGCCGCACGCGCTTCCGGCCTGAAAGGGATCGCCACGACCCGCGCCGAGGAAGCGGTGGCGCTCGCGCGCCGCTGGCGGCCGGAGCTGGTGAGCCTGGACGACAGCCTGGCGGACGCACACGGCTGGTCGGTGTTGAGCCGCTTCAAGCGCGATCCCGACCTGCGGCACATTCCCGTGCAGATGTTCGTCGCGCCCGGCGACCGCCTCGCCGCACGGGCGCGCGGCGCCTGCTCGGGCCTCGCGCGGCCGGTCGCGGCCTCCGAGGTGCGGGAAGACCTGCGGCGCCAGCTGCGAGCCGCCCGCGAGGGCGGCCGGCGCCTGCTCGTGGTCGAGGGCGAAGGCGCCGAGCCGGGCCGGCTCGCCGAGCTTCTCGGCGGCCCGGACATCGAGACGGTGGTCGCCGCGGGAGGCCCCGACGCGTTGCGCCTGCTGACCCAGAACAGCTTCGATTGTGTCGCGCTCGACGCGCTGCAGCGCGACATGCCGGCCCTGAGTTTCCTCGGCCGTGTCGCTGCCCTGCCTGCGCTGCGCGACGTGCCTTTCGTGCTGTACGCCCGGCGCGACTGGCTCGACGCCCATCGGCAGCAGATCGCGGAGCTCCGGCGGAGCGTCGTGCTGCGCCCCGCGCCGTCGCTCGCGATCCTGCTGGACGACTGCTGCATGTTCCTGCACCGGCAAATCCGCGACCTGCCGGACGGCCGGCGCCAGCTCCTTCTCTCACCGCCCGACGTCGACGTCCTGGCCGGGAAAACGGTGCTCGTCGTCGACGACGACGTGCGCAACATCTTCGCGCTGTCGAGCCTGCTGGAACGGCAGCGCATGCGCGTGATCTCCGCAACCACCGGCCGCCGCGGGATCGAGCTCGCGACCGGCACCGACGACCTTTCGTTGATAGTATTGGACGTGATGATGCCGGAGATGGATGGTTACGAGACGATGCGGCGGCTGCGCAGCGGAGGCTTCGAGCGACCGATCGTCGCGCTGACCGCCAAAGCCATGAGCGGCGATCGCGAGAAATGCCTCGAGGCCGGCGCCTCGGATTACATCGCGAAGCCGGTCGACAGCGAGCACTTCCTGTCGCTGCTCAAAGTCTGGCTGGACCGCTGACACCGCCGGCACCGATGCCAGAAAAAGCCAACATCCTGCTGGTTGACGACCAACCGGAGCGTTTGCTCACCTACGAGGTCATTCTCGAAAGCCTCGACCAGAATCTCGTGCGCGCGCTTTCCGGCGAGGAAGCCTTCGAAAAGCTGCACGAGCGCGAATTCGCCGCCATCCTGCTCGACGTCAGCATGCCGGGCATGAACGGCTTCGAGACCGCGGCGCTGGTGCGCAGCCATCCGCGTTTCGGCCAGACACCGATCATCTTCGTGACCGGCGTGCACATCACCGATCTCGACCGGCTGCGCGGCTACGAGATGGGCGCCGCCGATTACGTGTACGTACCGGTCATTCCGGACGTGCTGCGCGGCAAGGTGCAGGTGCTCGTTCAGCTCTATCTGCAGCGCCGCGAGCTGGCGCAGCTGAACGAACGCCTGGCGGCGGCGAACGAGGAGCTCGCGGAAGCGCATGCGCGCCTGCAGGCGGAGAACACCCGTGAGCTGCAGAAGCTCAACCGCACGCTCGAGCGCGCCAACGCGCAACTGATTTCCGAAGTCGCGGAGCGCAAGCACGCCGAATCGCTGCTGAAAGACGAGGCCCGCCGCAAGGACGAGTTCATCTCCATCCTCGGCCATGAGCTGCGCAATCCGCTGGCGGCGATGCAGAGCGGCATCGAGCTTCTGTGCAACGCCGGGCCGAACGAGACCCGGTTGCCATGGGCGCGGGACCTGCTGCAGAGGCAGCTCAGGCACCTGAAGCGGCTCATCGACGACCTGCTCGACGTTTCCAGGATCACCAGCGGCCGCGTGCAGCTGCAGCGCGAAATCCTGGATCTCAAGAGCGTCATCGAGCACTCCATGGACGCCGCCCGGCCGCTGATCGCGGAGCGCAGCCACGACTTTCGCGCGGAACTGCCTTCCGAGCCGATGTACATGGACGGGGATTCCGTACGCCTGACGCAGGTGTTCGGAAACCTGCTCACGAACGCCGCGAAGTACACCGAGCCGGGCGGGCGCATCGATCTCACGGCGGAGATCGACGAGGGCCCGCCGCGCTGCGCGACCATCCGCGTGCGGGACACGGGGTCCGGAATTCGCGCCGACATGCTGGACCGCGTATTCGAGCTCTTCACCCAGGCGGACGACCAGAACAATCGCACGCAGACGGGCTTGGGCATAGGTCTCGCGCTGGTGCGCGCGCTCGCCGACCTGCACGGCGGCAACGTGCGAGCGGAAAGCGCCGGCCCGGGGCAGGGCTCGCAGTTCGTGGTACGGCTGCCGCTGCTCGAGCGCAACGCGAAGATCCGCCCGGCCCCGCCCAAGGCGATGCCTTGCCCGGCGCACGACGGCCTGCGGCTCCTCATCGTGGACGACAACGAGGACCTCGCACGCGGTCTTGCCATGTATCTCGCGGAAAGATCCGGCCACGAGGTGCGCCTCGCGCACACGGGCGAGGACGGCATCGCGAAGGCGGCGGAGTTCAAGCCGGACGTCGTGCTGCTCGATATCGGCCTGCCGGACATCGACGGCTACGAGGTCGCGCGCCGGATGCGCGGCGCAGGCCTGCTCGAGGACGTGCCGCTGATCGGTATCAGCGGCTTCAGCACGGCGGCCGACAAGCGGCGGGCGCGCGCGGCCGGCTTCGATCGTTATTTCGTCAAACCGATCGCGTTCGACAAGCTGAACGAAGTCCTGACCGGCTCGATCCGGGCGGAGGCGGGGCGCGCGCTCGGCTGAGATCGCGCCTGCGCGATCAGGCGTACATGAGCAGGGGCGGCAGGAGCGCGCATTGCGCGCGACCCACGATCGCCAGCGCGCGCGATGCGCGCTCCTGCTGGCTATAATTTCCGGTAAGTACAGCAATTTGCAGCGGCTTCGTCGAAGGGGGCTCATAACAGCAATCCGCAAGCGCTTTGGGGGGAGGACACGGCCGACATGCATCGGTTCGGAGAACAAGGAACGTGCAGCACGAGCTCACCCCGGAGCGCCGGCAGGCGCTTGCCAAACCCCTGGGCGCCTGTTCCCGCGTCCTGTCGTTTCCCCGGTTGCGGGGCATCCTTCACCTGGTCGGTCTCGCGGCGGGACTCTTCGCCGCCGCCCCTGCGTTTGCGCAGACCATCGTCACGATAGAAGTCGCTGACGGCGAGGCGGCAGAAACGCCGGCCGATCCCGCGCGCTTCGTCGTGCGGCGCTCCGGCGGCGATTTGCTCCGCTCCGTGCGTGTTCCGCTCGAGATCTCCGGCAGCGCCACGGAGGGCGCGGATTACGCGCCGCTTCCCCACGTCGTCGTGCTGAATCTGGGCGCGCAGTCGCTCGCGATCGACGTCACCGTCTCCGGCGACGACGGCCTGTTCGAAGGCGATGAGACCGTCACGGTCACGCTGGACGAGGACGAGGATGACGACGGGCAGCCGGATGGTGCCTTCTTCGTCGGCAACGGCAGCGCGTCGATCACCATCGTCGACAGTCCGCACACGGTCACGGCGGAAGCCGCAGGCAACGCACTCGAAGGCGGGGAAGAGGGCGAGATCCTCGTGCGTCTCAGCGGCCGCAACGAATCCGGAGCGCCGCTCACGGTGGACTATTCCGTCGCCGGGGACGCCGAACCGGGGGTCGATTACACGGCGCTCAGCGGCAGCGTCGCCATAGCGCCCGGCGCGAGCAGCGCGCCGGTCACGGTGCGGCCGCTCGACGACGACGCTCTGGAGGCTGACGAATCGGTCGGGATCACGCTGACGAAGAGCGGCGATGCGCGCGTCTCCGTGGGCGACCCGGCGTCCGCCTCCATCGTCGTCGCCGACGACGATGCGGCGCGCGACGACGACGGCGACGGGCTCGCCAACGGCGCCGAGTGCCCCGAGTTCGCGGCGTGCCGGGACAGCGACGGGGACGGGCTCGCGGACTGGCTCGATGCGGACGACGACGACGACGGCGTGCCCACGGCGTCCGAGCACGCGCCGGACCAGGACACCGACGGCGACGACACGCCCGACTACCTGGACGACGACGATGACGGCGACGGGCGGCCGACCCGCGAGGAGGACGCAAATCCGGACGGAGACGGCAACCCGGCCACGAGTCCCACGGACCAGGACAGCGACGGCGTGTCCGATTACCTCGACGCCGACGACGGCGGCAGCCCGCAGGGCGATCCCGACGGCGACGGGCTCACGAACACGCAGGAGGACGCGCTCGGCACGGACCCGGGTGACCCGGACAGCGACGACGACGGCGTGAACGACGGCGACGAGGACACGGCCGGCACCGATCCCCTCGACCCGCGCGCCTTCGCCGACGCGGACGGCGACCTCGTCCCCGATGCGGTCGAAGCCGCGGACGGCAGCAGCCCCGAGGATCCGGCCGACTTCGCGGACGCCGACGGCGGGGGGACGGCCGATTACCTCGAGACCGTGACCTACCCGGCCTTCGGACTGCCCGCCACCGATCCCGCGAACGCCGCCGACGACCGGCACGACACGGACGGCGACGGGCTGCCGGACCGCTTCGAGCTCGCGCTCGCCTCCGCCCCCGATTCCGCCGATTCGCCCACCGCGGACGGGGCCGGCGACGCCGACGGCAACGGCGTCTCGAACGCGGTGCAGGAGTATCTCGCCGGGCTCGGCATCACCACCGCGGAGCGCACCGGCGATTTCGATCGCGACGGCTACCCGGACGCGGCCGAGGTCTCGCTCGGCCTCGACCCGCTGTCCTCCGCCGCCGGCGACCGGGACGGCGATGGCGTGCCGAACGTGATCGAGGCGCTGGCCGGCGTCGATGCGAGTCCCGCGACCGACTCGGACGCCGACGGCGTGCCCGACGCGCGCGAGATCGCGCTCGGCGCGAATCCGCTCGACGCGAGCTCGCCGGTGGCAGGCGGCGGCGACGACGACGACGGCGACGGCGTGAGCCTCGCCATCGAGCACGTGCTGGCCGCGCTCGGCGTGACCGGCGACGTCACCGCCGCCACCGACAGCGACGAGGACGGGCTCGCGGACGCCGACGAGATCCGGCTCGGCGCCGATCCGCTGCACGACGAGCAGCCGGTGGCGTGGATCGAGCTGGTGCAGGCGGATTTCGGCCCGGTGCGTGCGCTCGCGACCGGCGCGGGACCGGCAACCGCGCGCGCGCGCATCGGCGGGCACCAGTCGGGGCTCACGTACGACTGGAACGCGACGAGCGCGGCGGTCCTCGCGGTCGCGAACGGTCCGCACGACGGACCCGCCCTCTCCTTCGCGCCGCAGACGCTGCCGCCCGGCCGTTACGAGCTGGTCGTCTCCGTGACCCGCACGCTCGGCGACCTCACCACCCCGACGTCGGTCGTGCGGCTTGCGCTCGAGGTGCTCGAGAACGGCACGGCCGAGGCGCTCGCCGACGGCGACGGCGACGGCGTGCGGGATGGAGCCGATGCCACCGACGGCCGGCGCGGAGATGCGAACCGGCTGCCGTCCGAGGCCATCGCGCCGATCGTCGCGGAGCCGGGCACCCGTCTGCAGCTCGGCAGCACGGCGCGCGCCACGCTCGCGGACTCGGCGCTGGTGACGCCGGCCGACATCGCGGCCGCCGGCGGCGCGGAGGACGAGTTCGAGTACGTGGGCGGGATCTACGATTTCGAGGTGACGAATCTGCCGGAGGCGGGGACGGTCGTGAACATAGTGATTCCGCAAGCATCACCCATCGGCGACGCGGCGCAATACAGGAAGCTCGGCGCCCAGGGCTGGGTCGGTTTCGTCGAGGACCAAAGGAACGCGATCGCCTCGGCGCCGGACGACGCCAACAAATGCCCGCCGCCCGGCGACGCCGCCTACCGGCCCGGGCTCACACCCGGGCACCTGTGCGTGCAGCTCTCGATCGAGGACGGCGGGCCGAACGACGGCGATGCCGCCGACGGCCGGAACGGCATCGTCAAGGATCCTGGCGGCGTGGGCACGCCGCGGGGCGAGGTCGTGGCCGGCCAGGGCAGCGGTGCCGCCGGTCCGTGGCTTCTGCTCGTGCTCGCGGGCGCCGCCCTCCTCACCCGCCGGCGCCGGCTGGCGCGCTTCAGCTCGCTTGCCCTCGTCGCCGCCTGCCTCGCAGGGGCGCCGCCCGCGGCGGACGCGGACGTGTTCGTCGGCGGCGGCGCCGGCATGTCGCGGCTCACGCCGGATACCGGCGACACGCCGTTCTCGGTCTCCGACAACGGCGATTACGGCTACAAGGTGTTCGGCGGCTTCGACCTGACGCCGCTCAGCCCGAACCTGTCGGTGGAAGCGTTCTGGGCCGATCTCGGCGAGACCGCGCTCGGCAACGTCGGCAAGCTCGAGTATTCCGTGTACGGCGGCGGCCTGATGTACGGCGTCGGCAGCGTCAAGGCGCCGCGCGTGTCCGGGTATCTCGAGCTCGGCGTGACCCGGCTCGACATCCAGGGCGACATCGCGTTCGAGCAGGAGGAAAGCACCTCGCTGTTCTTCGGCCTGGCGGGCAGCTTCGCGCTCGGGCGCACGGTGTTCCTGCAGCTCGAGTACGAGTACTACGCGGACGACGCGCAGTTCATATCGTTGAGCCTGGTGAAGCATTTCCGCCTGTGGGACGACGGGGAGAACGACGTGCGCACCATTCCGCTCCCCGAGCGCCCCGCGCAGTGACCGGCCGCGCGACTGGCCGCGCGTTGGGCCGGGCCGCACCTGCGCCGCTCAGCCGCCGCCCTCCAGATCGTCGATGCTCTTCGGCCAGTTGGCCTTGAGCAGCCGCGACAGCGAGCGGTCCGCCAGCACGCGGCCGCCGGTCTGGCAACGTGCGCAGTAGTTGCTCTCGTTCTCCGCTTAGACGATGCGCTGGATCGGCGCGCCGGACATACAGGGTGACGTCGGGAAGCTCGGGCATGCGAGCCGGCGGGACGGCACGCGCCCGGCCCGTTAACCGCCGCCCGAGGAGGCCGGCGCGGCCGCCTCGCCCGGGCCCGCCTCGCGCAGCTTGCGCAGGATACGGTCCTGCACCCACTGCTCGCTCCACCAGTCGATCGGCGTGATGGCGTGCCCGGCGAGCAGCATCGTGAAGTGCAGGTGGTCGCCGCCGGCGAGGCCGGTCGAGCCGGAGAGGCCGAGGCGCTGGTTCTTCTGCACGTTATCGCCGACGTTGACATCGACCGCAGAAAGGTGGGCGTACAGCGACTGCAGGCCCATGCCGTGATCGAGGATGACGCAGTTGCCGAAGATACCGAGCCAGCCGGCGTGCACGACGCGGCCGCTGTTCGCGGCGAGCACCGGGGCATTGGCGACCGACGCGAGGTCGTAGCCGAGATGCACCTGGTGATCCACCGCCTCGCCGTCGTACACGTAGGTGCGCTGGTCGGCGAAGCCGGCTTCGACGGCGGTGTTGACGAGCTGCTTGAACGGTCCCTGCCAGAGGATCTCGGGCGCCGTGGACTTTGCCAGTTCCGCGATCGCGGCGCGGTTCTGGCGGCGCAGGTCGCCGTTGATGCGCAGGTAGGACGCGAGCAGGTCGGACGAATCCTCCACGGTGAACCCCGGCGTGTTGTAGAGGATCTCGGGCACGACTTTCTGCAAAAAGCCGTCGCTCAGCGTGATGCGGCTCTCCCGGAACTGCTTCTCGAACACCCGGTGGTCGAAGCCCGCGCGCGCTTCGTTGCCGACCTCGTCACGCGCATACAGCGTGATCGGGGCATCCACCGGCTGGTCCCACAGCAGCGCGAAGAATGCGACCCGGAGCCCCGGGTCGGCGTTCTCGATGCCGGCGCCGGACGCGGGGTACCCCGGATATTCGACGTCGCCGACGCGCACGCCGGACTCGACGTCCCCCGGCCGGACCCGGTAGACGACCATCTCCGAGCCGCCGTGATTGATGAAATGGAAGCGCGACGCGACCGCGATGACCGGCGGTGCCAGCCGGACCTCGACGGTGTGGCTCGTCGCGGCCGAAACCTCGCGCAGGCCGAACAGCACCGGCCGCGCGGCGCTCACGACCACCGTGACCGGCCCCGCCTCGAGCGCCGGCAAGTCGCGCTTGCCGATGGCGCGCGTGTAGCGCACGGCGTTCTCCCCCTGCCGCTCGAGCGTCGCGATTTCAGTGGCCGACAGATCGGCGAGCGGCAGGCGCTCACCGCCCTGTTGCAGCGAGATCTCGAGCCGCGTCAGCTTGCCGCCCGGCGCCGTCACGGTGACGTCGAGCTGGCCCGTCTGCCCGACCCGCTGCGCGGGCTGCGCGATCTCGATGACCGGCGGATCGGCCTTGCCGGCGAAATGCCACACCGCTCCCGCCGCGACCAGCAGGAGCACCAGTACTGCAAGTACCTTCCCCATGCCGCGATTGTACCGGCTCGAACCGCTTGCCGTGACCCGTTTCCCGTCGCCGATCGGGGACAGTGACCGTTCTGCACGCGTTTCCGGTCACTGTCCGCACGACCGGCGCACGCGTCACTGCCCCTCGGTGGAGGCCGACGCGGTCGCCGGCGGACGGGGCGACGGGACCTTGTTCCTGACGGGCGGGATGGACTGGAGATAGGCGAAGACCGCGGCCAGATCGTCGTCGGTCATGTGCTTGTACATCGGGATCGGCATCGGCGGCAGGATGGCGCGGCCGCGGCCGAGGTGGCGCCCCGTGCGGATCGTCTCGACGAAGTTCCTGAGCGTCCACTTGCCGAGGCCGGTCTCGCGGTCCGGCGTCAGGTTCGCCGTGAAGCTCACGCCCCAGGGGCCCGCCCACGCGGTGTTGGTCACGGCGGCGGCAAAGGCCCAGGGGTCCTGCGGCGCCGGCGCGGGCGGCATCTCGAGGTCCTGCGGGTGCCCGGACAGCATGCGGCTCATGTCCGGCTCGGGTCCGTTCGCGCCCATCTTGAGCGGCGTATGGCAGTCGTTGCACCCGGCGATCGTGACGAGGTACTTGCCGCGGGCGACCGGGTCGTCCGTGGTCGCATCCTCCTGGGCCAGCGCCGGCGCTGCCAGGGCGGCCAGCGCGAGCGCGGCGCAAAGGTGGCGCACAAGGGGCAGAGTGGTGGTCATCGTGATGGCTCCTGTCGTGCCTGAACAGCGGAAAGATCGTCGCGAATCCAGTGGCCGACGAGCGCGATCGCCTCGCGATCGCTGACGGCCGTGCCGAGCGGCGGCATCTGCACGAGCGGATCGCGCGAGCGCATGCGTGCGAGCAGCAGGCTCTCCCCGTCCGCCCCCGCAACCACCCGCGTCCCGACGTCCTCCAGCCGGAACTCGCTCGCGACACCCACGAGCGTCGCGAGCGTCGCCGCGGTGGCGGCGGGACTCGCCCTCGCGGGCTGCTCGAGGTCGAGCTCGAGCGCTGCCAGCGGGCCGCCGGCGTTGTGGCAATGGCCGCAGTTGCCGTGCAGGTAGCCGAGCGCGGCCCGTGCCCGCGGCGTCGCGGCCGCGATACGCGGGGGCTCGCTGAGCAACTCCGGCGGCAGGTGCTCGAGCAGCCCGCGCGCGCTGAGCGTGGCGAGGTCCTCGAGCTTCTCGCCCGGCGCCCCGGCGTGCGGCGCGAGCGGATCGCGGTCCGGCGAGAGTTGCAGCGCGCTGACGCCGAGCACCGGCACCGCGCCGGCGTCGTGGCAGGCGAGGCAGTCGTCGCGCGAGGGAATCGTGTAGCGGCCGCCCGGCGCCTGCCGCACCGGCAGGCTGGCGATCCCGGCCGCCGGCGCCAGCCGCGCGTCGCGGCCGTCGGCGTCCCACACGTAGGCGGCAAAGCGCCAGGAGCCGTCGGCGAGCCGCTCGATGTAGCGGGTCTCGACGGGTTTGCCGAAGCCGAACTCCTTCCAGAGCCGGGTGCCCGGCGGGAATTGCCAGGCATCCGGATTCGCCGCGTCGATGCGCGTGCCGGGCGGCAGCCAGAGCCAGCGGCGCTTGACCGCGCCGTCAGACCACAACGGGTATTGCGGCGCATAGGCGAGCTTGTCGGGCCCGATCTCGCGCGTCCCCCGTGCAAACAGCCCGGTCTCGCTGAGCTTCTGCGGCAGCGGCGGCGGCGCCTCGGCGGCGCGCGGCGCGGCGGCCCAGAGGACGGCGCCGAGCACCACGAGGCGCAGGATCAGCAGGCAGGTGTCGCGAACGGAGGTCATGGCGGTCTTCCGGGCCGGCGGCGAAGCCGCTCAGAGAAGCGGGATGCGGCTCGCGTTTACCGCGAGCCAGGCGCGGAAGTCCTCGAGCTCCGGATTCAGCTCACGCGAGGCTTCCGGGGAACGCGATTGGGCGAGGAGCTCCTCGAAGTCGCAGTAGAACTGGAACATGTTCCCGAGATCGTCCGCGCCGGGAAATCCGAGGGCGCGGTAGGCCTCGAACGACAGCGGACGGTACGCCACGGGCTCGCCGATCGCCTCGCCCAGCGCCGCCGCCATCCGCTCGCCGGTGAGCGCGTCGCCGGCGAGCCCGATGTGCTTCCCGGCCAGCGCGGGCCCGCGCAGGAAGACGCCGTACACGCATTTGCCGATGTCTTCGGCCGCAATGCCGGTGAGCGTTCGGTCCGCCATGGGAAACGTGAGCGCGAGGCCGCCGTCCTCCAGGCGCCGCGGCCCCATGCCGAAGTGGATCAGGTTCTCCCAGTAAAAGGAGGCCAGCACGAAGGTGACCGGCAGGCCGCGCTCCGTGAACTGGCGGTCGCTGGCGCCCTTGCCGTCGAAATGCGGCACCTTGTACTTGCCGTGCAGGGTCGGGATAGACGGATCCGACAGCGGCACGAAGCGCCGCACGTCCTCGAGGGTCGACCAGACGACGTGTGCGAGGCCCGCGCGCGCGGCGGCCTCGGCCATGTGCGCGGCCTGGGCCTCCTCGCGCTCCGGTGAGAAGTGCTCCCAGAAATTCGTGACGCAGAACGCGCCCCAGGCGCCCTCGAATGCCTCCCGCACGGACGCCGCATCGTCGAGATCGGCGGCGACGACCCTGGCCCCGCGCGCCGCCAGGTCGCGAGCCGCGCCCGACTCCGGATGCCGCGTGAGCGCCCGTACCGAGAACCCGCCGCGCGGATCGGAGAGTATCGCTCTCGCCAGTCCGCCGCCCTGCGCGCCGGTCGCGCCGACGACGGCAATGATCTTGCTGCCGCTCATGTGACTCGTCCTTGGAACTGCATCGGGATCGGCCGCCGGGATGCCGCGGCCTCGGGATTCCGGCGCCGGGGCGCCATTGACGGACCCCTGCCGGACGGCGCACTGTATTTGCGGCCCAGGGCGCGATAAACCGCGCCGGCTCGAATTGGCTGTTCGCTAAAGCTGAACAATCCGATGGACCAGCTTTTCTGCATGCGGGTGTTCGTCCGGATCGTGGAGCAGGGGGCCTGCTCGCGGGCCGCGGACGATCTCGGCGTCTCCCGCGCCACGGTCACCACCGCCCTGTCGCAACTGGAGAAGCGGCTCGGCGTGCGCCTGCTGCAGCGGACCACGCGCCGGCTCAGCCTGACCGACGAAGGGCGCGCGTACTACGCCGACTGTGTGCGCATCCTCGGCGACATCGACGAGGCGGAGGACGCGCTCACGCACGCGAGACTCTCGCCGCGCGGACGCCTGCGCGTGTCGATCGCGCAGTCGTTCGAACCGCTCGGCTTCTTCCCGCTGCTCGCGCGCTTCATGGACGAGTATCCGGAGCTGTCCGTGGAGGTGATCGTCACCGATCGTGCCGTCAACATGGTCGAGGAAGGGATCGATTGCGCCGTGCGTGCCGTCGAAGCGTCGCGCGATGCGCTGCTCGTCGCTCGCACGCTGTTCATCGCGCGCTGGCTGACGTGCGCTTCCCCCGGGTATTTCGCGCAGCACGGAGTTCCGGGGCATCCCTCCGAGATCGCCGCGCACAACTGCATCCGTTTCGTGTCGCCTTCCACGGGACGCGCGCGCGACTGGCTGTTCGACGAAGGCGGCGTGCAGACGAAGCGCACGCCACGCGGCAGCCTTTCGCTGACGTCACTCGATGCGGCCGTCGCCGCGGCCCGCGCCGGCACGGGTCTCGCGCAGGTCCCGGACCTGCTCGCGTGCGGCGCGGTGCTCGCAGGTGAGCTCGAGCCCGTGCTCACCGAGCACATCGTGCAGGCTCCGGCAGTCGTTCTCGCCTACCCCGGCAATCGTTACCTGCCCGCGAAAGTCCGCGCGTTCGCCGCCTTCCTGCAGAAGGCGTATCCGCGGCAGGGCTGGTGGCCGAAAATCGCGGCCCACCTGCAGCGACGGCCGGCCGCCTGAGACCGCGCGGCCGCGCTGCTAACATTGGGTGCGAGCCACACGACAGAGGAGTGAATCATGGGCTTCGCACCTTCCGAGATGACGCTCGAGAGCCCCGCCTTCCAGAACCACGGCAGGATCCCGAAACAGCACACGGGCGAAGGCGAGAACGTGTCGCCGGCGCTCACCTGGTCGAAGCCGCCGTCCGGGACGAAGTCGTTCGCGCTCGTGTGTCACGATCCGGATGCGCCCCTGGTCAGCGCGGGTCCGGGCACCTACGGCTTCGTGCACTGGGTGCTGTACGGCATTCCCGGATCGCTGAACGAGCTGCCGGAAGGCGTCAGCGCGTACACGGCCGGCGTGAACAACTTCGGAAAGAGCGGCTACGGCGGGCCGATGCCGCCGCCCGGGCACGGCACGCATCACTACTATTTCTGGCTGCTGGCGCTGGATGCCGAGCTCGATCTCGCGCCCGGCCTCACGATGTGGCAGCTGTTCGAGAAGGTCGAGCCGCACGTGCTCGGCATGAACCGCCTCGTCGGCACGTACTCGCGCTCCTGAGCTCGCCGCCGCCTGCGACCGCGTCGGCGCTCGGCTGCGCTCGGCATTCCGCTCGCCGCAACGGGAAGCCTTGCTCCGGCTGGTGCGAGTCGGCCCGGATTACGCGGAGTTTCTTCCCGCCCCACCGGGTTCGTAGGTGACGTCCTGTATCTCCAGCAGCTCGTCCCCGTCCTGCCTCGGGTGCGTGACCGTCTCGCCGGGGCGGTGCCCGAGCAGCGCGCGGGCGATCGGCGCCGAGAACGAGACGAGCTCCGGACGTTCCTGCGCCTCGTCGACGCCGACCAGCGTGATGCGGCGGATTTCACCCGCGCGCGGCCCCTCGCGGGTCTTGAGCGTCACGGTTGCGCCGAAGCGCACGATGAGGTCCGGGTGCTCGGGCGGCTGCACGACGCGCGCGGTCGCGATGCGCTCCGAGACGTCCGCGAGGCGGCGGTTGATCACGGCCAGCTGCTTCTGCCCCACGCGCTCATCCGCTGCCGCGGCCTTGAGACGCTCGCGCGCCTCGGACAGCCGCCGATGTTCCTCCTCGAGGAGCGCCTTGCCGCGCGGGGTCACGTAGTTCGGCACACCCGGCGGCAGCGGCGGCCGCTCCGGCACGATGACCGGATCCTCGCCGGGATCTTCCCTGGTGAAGGCCTTGCTCATGGAAAAAGCATAGAGGATCGCCAGCGGCCCGCCGTTTTTACCCGCGCCGGGCGGCCACTGGCATGCAACTTGCTTGAACCTTCGCGTCTGGCAGAGCCCGACAAGGAGGCGGTCCTCGTCAATGCGCCGGCTCGCGTTCGCCGCCCTCATCGTCGTCGCGGTCCTGGTGGCCGCGCGCGCGGCCCTGCCCGTCTTTGCCGCTGACTACGTGAACGAGCGCATCGCAGCGCTGGGGGATTATCGGGGCCACGTGCAGAACATCGACGTCGCGCTGATCCGCGGCGCCTATCAGCTGCGCGGGCTCACGATCGTGAAGCGCGGCGCCGAGGGCCAGGAGCCGTTCCTGTCCCTGCCGCTCGCGGACATCTCCGTCAAATGGTCGGCGCTCTTCCACGGCGAGCTCGTGGGCGAGATCCAGATGCACGGCCCGGTGATGCGCATGGTGCAGGGCGAAACGGCGCGCCAGACGCAGCTCGGCGAGGGAGTCGACTGGGTGGCGCAGGTGCAGAAGCTGTTTCCGTTCCGTTTCAACCGGGTCGAGGTGCTGGACGGCACCGTCACCTTCCGCGCGCCGGGGATCGAGCAGAACGAATCGCTGACGATCCACGATTTCGAAGCGCTGCTCACCAATCTCACCAACATGGAAGAGCGCAACGTCGGGAATTTCGCCGGGTTCGAGATCAGCGGCCGGTTCGGCAAGGACACGCCGTTGTCGGCGAAGGGACGCGCGAACCCCCTGGCGCAGCAGCCGACGTTCGACGTCAACGCCTCCCTGGAGAACGCGCCCCTGGTCGACGTCAACCCGTGGTTGCGGGAATTTTTGAACGTCGATGCCGAAAAAGGCGTGTTCTCACTGTACGCGGAGCTCGCCGCGGCCGACGGGCGGTTCGAAGGCTACGTCAAGCCGATCCTCGAGGACCCGGAGATCTTCCGCATGGACGAACCGTCCGACAGCGCGCTCCAGAAAGCCTGGGAAGCGCTGGTGGGGGCCGTGAGCGGCATCCTCGAGAATCCCGAGGAGGAGCAGGTCGCGACCCGCATCCCGTTCGCGGGCGAGCTCGAAAATCCCGATGCGGGTCTCCTCGCGGCGGGGCTCAGCCTGCTGCGTAACGCGTTCGTCGCCGCCTTCACGCACTCGCTCGAGGGCTCGGTGTCACTCGAGGACGTGCAGGACGACGAGGACTAAAGCGAAGCTGCCTCCACGCCTCGCGCGCTCCGCAGAGCGCAAGCCCGGCGGCCGTTTCAGGCCCGCCAGTACGCCGGCGTGAACAGCACAAAGATCGTCAGGACCTCGAGGCGCCCGAGAATGCAGGCGAACGCGGAAATCAGCTTGGCGGCATCACTGGTGTCCGCGAAATGTATCGCCACCGCTCCGAGTCCCGGCCCAAGATTGTTGATGCAGGTGGCCACCGCCGAGAATGCCGTGACCTGGTCCATGCCCACGGCCATCAGGGCGAGCATCAGCACGATGAATACGAACACGTAGATCGTGAAGAACGCCCAGACCGCGCGCACGACGGAATCGTCGACCACTTCGCCGCCGATCTTGAGAGATCGCACCAGCCGGGGATGAATCAGGCGAGTCAGCTCGATCACGGCCTGCCGCGACATGACCATGAACCGGATCACCTTCATGCCGCCGGCCGTGGATCCGGCACACCCACCAATGAAGCTCGTGAAAATCAAAAGGGGCGGAAGGAATCCGGGCCATATGGAGAAGTCGTCCACGGCGAAACCCGTGGAGGTGATCACGCTCACGACCTCGAACAGCGCGTAGCGGATCGCCACGAGAAGGGAGACGTCAGTTTGCACGAACAAGGCCACGGCCACCAGCGCCGCGATGCCCAAAACGGTCACGACGAACGCCCTGACCTCGGGATTGGTCACGTAGGGCTCCACCTTGAGTTGCTGCGACGCGCGGAAGTGCACCGCGAAATTCACCGCACCGAGCAGCATGAAGATGATGGATACCGCTTCGATTGCCGGGCTGTGGAAGAACGTGAAGCTCGCGTCGTGGGTGGAAAAGCCTCCGGTGGAGACGGTGCTGAACGCATGCCCCACTGCATCGAAGACGCTCATGCCGGCGAACCAGTAGGCCAGGGCGCAACCCGCCGTCAGGTAAAGATAGAGGCGCCACAGTGCCTGCGCGGTGTGCTTGATACGCGGCCTGAGCTTGTCGCTCTTCGCGGGGCCCGTGGTCTCCGCCTTGAGGAGTTGCATGCCGCCCATACCGAGCAGCGGCAGCAGCGCGATGGCCGCGACCACGACACCGATGCCGCCGAGCCACTGGATCTCCTGGCGGAAGAACAGCAGGGACCGGGGCAATCCGTCGAGGCCGACGATCGCAGTCGATCCGGTGGTCGTGAAGCCCGACGCAGCCTCGAAGATCCCGGTCACCCAGTCGAACCCGCCGACTGCCACGAACGGAACTGCTCCGAGTACGCTGACGAAGAACCAGGACAGTGCGACGATCAGAAAGCCGTCACGGGTCTGAATGACGCGTTTCGAGGCGGGCGTGAGCCACACGCCCGCCGCGCCGGCGGCCATGCCGCCCAGCGCGGCCGCCAGCCAGAAACCGGAATGGCCGTCCGCGTCGGCGAGGGACAAGGCGGCCGGCGGCAGGAACGCCGCGCCGAGACCGGCGAGAAGCAGCCCGAGTACTTTGACGATGGCGATTTGCACGGCATGCGGCGCTCTGCGCGCGCGAGAACGAGGGGCGGCATTCTGCGCGTGCGCGGACGTCCGCACACCTAAAGAGAACGCAGCTTCTTGACGTTTTCTTGATGTGCCGGGCCGCCCCGCCGCACTAGAATGCGCGACAGGAAGCTCAAAGGCAGCGCGATGGAACCAGTCGACCGGAGCCCGGGGGCACACGCGGGCGCGCGTGCCTGGCACGAGCTGCGACCCTACGTCTTCGCTTCCATCGTCGTCGCCGCCGCCGCCGTAACGGCTCCCGTGCTCCAGCGCCTGCCGCACGCGAACCTGTCGCTGCTTTTCATGACCGGTGTCCTGGTCGTGGCCGTGCGCCACGGGCTCTGGCCGAGCATTTACGCGAGCATCCTGAGTTTTCTCACGTTCAACTTCTTCTTCACCGACCCGCGCTACACGTTCAAGGTCGGCGCCGAAGGGGATGTGGCCACCCTGATTTTTTTCCTGCTGATGGCCTCCGTCACCGCGAACCTCGCGGCGCGCATGCGCGAGGCGATGCACAAGCGGGAGAAGGCGATGGCGCGCACGGACGCGCTGCAGACGCTGACCCGTGGAGTAGCCGGGGCGGCGACGGGACAGCAGGTGCTGCAGATGCTCGTCGACCGGCTCGGGGAGGTTTATGCCTGCGACGCCCTCGCCGTCGCCGCGGACCCGCGGACGGGCGAGAAGGTCCGGGCGCGGCGCGATGCAGGCGGCCCTGCATCGCTCGTCGGCGAAACGCCGGAAGAAGGGGCGGAGCAGAAGCCCGGCTGGACGGTCCTGCCGCTGCATACGGGTCTTGGCCGGGTCGGTGCGGTGCACCTCCAGCGCAACGTGCTGACGCGGGAGGAGCGCGATTACGCGGCCGCGCTGACCGAGCAGGCCGCGGTCGCGGTCGAGCGGGCGATGCTGGTGGCGAGCCTCGAGCACGCCAGGCTCGAGACGCAACGCCAGGAGCTCAAGGTCGCCCTGCTCTCGTCCGTCTCGCACGACCTGCGCACTCCGCTGGCATCGGTCATCGGCGCCGCTTCGAGCCTGCTCACCTACGAGTCACTGGACAAGGAGAAACGGGATGTGCTGCTGCGTTCGGTGCTGGAGGAATCCGAGCGGCTCGACCGTTATATCCAGAATCTCCTCGACATGACTCGCCTCGAGCAGGGCCGGCCGGAATCACCGCGAGACTGGGAGGACCTGCGCGATCTTCTCTCGGCCGCCGCGCGGCGTTTGCGGCTCAACGCCCGCGGGCTTTCCCTCGAGCTCGATCTGCCGCCCGGAGCGCAGCTCGTGCACGTGCACGGCGAGCTGCTGGAACAGGTTTTCGTGAACCTGCTGGACAACGCCGCCCGCTACTCTCCGCGCAACGGCAGCATCCGCGTGACCTCGAGGAGAACGGCCGGGTCGATCGTCATCGACGTGGCCGATCAGGGCCCCGGCATACCGGAAACCGAACGCGAGAAAGTCTTCGATCCCTTCTATCGCGTGCACGAGCGTGACCGCAAAAGCGGGACGGGACTCGGGTTGTCGATTTGCCGCGGCATCGTGCAGGCGCACGGCGGCGAGGTCAGCGCTCACGCCCGCCGCGACAGGCCCGGTACGCTGATCCGCATCTGCATTCCGCAAGCCTGCGAACCGGTCGCGGAGAGCGCCGATGAGTGATCCCGCGGCGACTGTTCTCGTGATCGAGGACGAGGCGCACATCAGGAGCTTTCTGCGCATCGCCCTCGAAGCGCACGGCTACACCGTCCTGGAAGCCCGCACCGGCGCGGACGGCCTGGCTGCCGCCGGACGCTGCCCACCGCAGCTCGTGATTCTCGATCTCGGGCTGCCGGACATGGACGGCAGGGGCGTGATCACCCGGCTGCGCGAGTGGTCGCAAGCTCCGATCCTCGTGCTGTCCGTCCGTGGCGAAGAGCACGAGAAAGTGCAGGCGCTCGATGCCGGAGCCAACGATTACGTCACCAAGCCCGCGGGAATCTCGGAGCTGATGGCGCGCGTGCGGGTCCTGCTGCGCAAGCCCGGCGCAGACGCCCCGGACGGCGCGGTGTACGAACGCGGCGGGCTGCGCGTCGACCTGGCGCGCCGCGAGGTGCATCGTGACGGCGTACCGGTGCACGTGACGCGCAAGGAATACGACCTGCTGCGCCTGCTCGTGCGCAACGCCGGCCGGGTGCTCACCCACCAGCACGTGTTGCGCGAGCTGTGGGGGCCCGGCTTCACGCACCAGACGCATTACCTGCGCGTGCTCGTCAGCGGCCTCAGGCAGAAGCTCGGCGACGATCCCGCCGATCCCCGCTACATCGTGACCGAGCAGGGAGTCGGTTACCGCTTGCTGGATTGACGGATCAGCGGCGCTTGTCGTTCTTGCGTCGCTTCGCGACCGCGCGCTTCTGCACGTGCCCCATCGCGGCTTCGCCGACCATGAAGCCCAGGAAGAGCGCGCTTGCGACGAGTGCCGTTTGTGCAATTTCGAGTGTCGAGACGCCTTGCAGCGACGACACGGACAGGCCGAGCGAGACGCAGAACGCGAACACGAGCGACCTGACGGTCACGTTAGACAGATTGAACATTGTAAAGTGGTGTCCCCAAGCGTTATGGCGACGGCCCCCCGGCCGCCCGGCCGCCGCCAGTGGCAACGGCCCGGCTGTTATACCTCGCCCACGGGGACTGTCAAGCGGGGTTTTCCGCGCCGCGTGTCAACTGGCGCGATGTCGCCAATAGGCAACGCCCGCTCGCGCACCCTGCTAGAATTTGCTTTGGACGCGCGCGGTATGGACGGTGCATGGCCCGAGCCGGGGAACACACAGAGCCGTCCGCTGCCCGCGAGCTGCGGCGCCTCGCCTGGCTGTTCGACGATGCGATTCTGCTGCCCGGCGGCTATCGCATCGGCATCGACGGCATCGTCGGGCTCGTACCCGGTCTCGGCGACGCACTCGGGCTGATCGCCGCGACGTGGATACTGCTGCGCGCGAGGCAGTTCGGCGTGCCGCGCATCGTGATGGCGCGCATGCTCGGCAACGTCGTGCTGGACGCCGCGATCGGCGCGATCCCGGTGCTCGGCGACCTGTTCGATTTCGCGTTCAAGGCGAATCGCCGCAACATCGGCCTGATGGAGCGATACCTCACGGATGAGCGGCACGTGCGCCGCGAGAGCTGGGTACGATTCGTCGCCGCGCTCGTCCTCGCTCTTCTCGGCATCGCGGTCGTGCTGTTCCTGGTGTTCCGTTCAGTGCAATGGCTGTGGAACCAGGCCGCCGTATGAAAGGAGGTGGTTGCGTGCGCAAGACCCGCTATTCGGCGATGCTTGCCGGGCTCGCGACGCTGCTTGCGCTCGCCGCGTGCACGAGCACGTATTACCGCGCGCTCGAATCCGTCGGGATCGAGAAACGCGACATCCTCGTCGACCGCATCGACGACACCCGCAACGCGCAGAACGACGCCAAGGAACAGTTCAGCTCCGCGCTCGAGCAATACCGCAGCGTCGTGGCCTTCGAAGGCGGTGACCTCGAGGATGCCTACGATCGGCTGAACTCGGAATACGAGAAGAACGAACGGCGCGCCGAAGAGGTGCGGCGGCGCATCGACAGCGTGGAAAAAGTCGCGGGCGACCTGTTCGACGAATGGGAGGACGAGATCGGGCAGTACTCCGATCCGGACCTCGCCCGCCGCAGCAATCAGCTGCTCGAAGAGACGCGCGACCAGTATGGCGAGGTGATTACCGCCATGCACCGGGCGGAAGAGACCATGGACCCGGTGCTGGCGCTGTTCAACGACCAGGTCATGTTCCTGCGCCACAACCTGAACGCGCGCGCCATCGGTTCCCTCGAGAACGAGCTCGGAGAGATCGAGCAGGCCACCGGCACCCTGATCGCGGAGATGGAGCGGGCGATCGCCGAGGCGAACGCCTTCATCGCAAACATGTCCTGATCAGGCCACGGCGCGCGCCTGCTCGCGAACCCAGCGCACGATGTCGGCTGAGCGCATGGCGCCGGAGCGGCGGGCGGCTTCACGGCCGTTCACGAACAGGATCATCGTCGGGATGCCGCGGATACCGAGCTGACCTGCGAGCTCCTGCTCCTGGTCGGTGTTGAGCTTGAGCAGGCGCGCCTCCGCCCCGAGCTCCGCGGACGCCCGTTCGAACTCGGGCGCCATCATGCGGCACGGACCACACCACGGCGCCCAGAAGTCCACCACGACCGGGATGTCGTTGCGCTCGACCTGGCGGCGCAGGCCCGCGCCGTCGACTTCCTTAGGTTGCTCCCCGAACAACGGCGCGTGGCAGCTGCCGCACTTCGGCGCGTCGGCGAGGCGCTCGGAAGGGATGCGGTTCACGGCGTCGCAATGCGGACAGACAATGTGGCTGGTGCTCATGGCGCTCTCCGTCGGATACCGGCTTCGTGGGTCCGAAAAGGGCGAAGTCAAGCGCGGTCAGTCCCCCGGCGGGGTGACCACGCGGCACGGCCAGGCGCGGGCTGCCCCGAAGCCGTCCGCTGCGAGTGCCTGCCCGATCGCATCCGCATTGTCGCCGGAGAGGAGGCACACGAGGCGGTCGCGGCGGTTCGAGAGAAAAGCGCACGCGATTTCCGCGAAGTCCGCCGTCACACCGTGCAGCCGGTCGAGCAGCGCTTCCTTGCCGATCGCTCCGGCCGGCAGCAGCTCCGCGATCACGTTCACCTTGGAGAGCGACGAATCGCGCGGCTCGACGTTGCCCAGCACGCGTCCGGGCCACACGCCGCGGAGCTCTGCGCCGAGCTCGCGCAATGCGATGCGCGCCGACTCGGCGTCGGGCGCGCGGTACCAGCAGAGCATCCTTCTTCCGTCCGTGGCGAGAAAGCTCTGCATCCACGCGACGCCATGCAGCCCGAAACAGCCGTCGGCCTGCCGGCCCATCTCGAGCGTGGCGGCGGGAGTCAGCGGCGGATCCATCGGCCGCAGGTAGAAGACGTCGCTCAGGCCGGCTGACATGGCGGCGTGCGCGGCATCAGGTCCAGCGGAGATCGTGCTTCGCGATCGGCGTCGACCGCACGCGCTTGCCGGTTGCGAAGAAGACCGCGTTCGCGACCGCGGGCGGCACGGGCGGCCCCGCCGGCTCGCCGATCCCACCCCACCAGCCGTCCTCCGAGAGCGCGAAGTGCACCTCGATTTCCGGCACCTGCGGCATGCGCATGAGACGATAGGTGTCGAAGTTGTCGTTGACGAAGCGCCCCTGCTCGAGCTCGAGCCCGCCGTACAGCGCGTGCGACAGCTCCCAGACGACGGAGCCTTCCATCTGCTCTGCGGCCGCGCGCGGATTGATCACGTAACCCGAGTTCATCACCAGCACGACCTTCTCGACGGTGAGCTCGCCCGCGCGGCTCACCGACACCGTCGCGCAGGCGCCGCAGTACGAATCGTGATCCTCGAGCACCGCGATCCCCATGCCGCGCCCGCGCGGCAGGTCGGTGCGGAACCCGGCCACTTCCTCGAGCTTCAGGAGCACGCGCTGCCAGGGCTCCATGCCCTGCGTCATCTCGAGCCGCCACTCCAGCGGATCGCGGCCGCCGGCCAGCGCCATCTCGTCGGCGAACTGCTCGACCATGAAGCCGTTCTGGTTGGTGCCCGGCGCGCGATGCGTCGCGGTCGGCACGTGCGCCGGCGCGGCGTGGCGCTCGTGCCGCCGGTGTGGAATGCGGTACGGCATGTCGGAGACGCCGCGGTCCGCGAGGCGGATGCTCAACGGGTCGCGCGTGAACACGACGGAGCGCGACAGCAACGCTTCCGGGAGACCATCCTCGCCGAGCGCGGCGCTGAGGCGCGCATACACCGGCGGGCGCTGCTTGTCCTGCACGATGTCCTCTTCGCGCGGCCAGATGACCTGGACCGGCCGCCCGATCTGTCGCGAAATCTCCGCGGCCTGCCGCGTCACGGCGGTGGCTCCGCCGCCGTTGCCGCCGAAAGCGCCGCCGATGAACGTGGTGTGCACGTACACGTCGCGCGTGTCCCGGCCGAGCTGGTCGGCCGCGAGCAAGAGCGCCGTCGACTGGTCCTGCGTCGGCGACCAGACGTCGACCCGCGCCGCCGTCGCGCTCACCGTGGCGTTGATCGGCTCCATGCGGGCGTGCGCTTCGTACGGGCGGTGATAGTCGGCGCTGACGACGCGCTCCGCTGCGCGGATCATGGCGAGCGCGTCGCCGCCGCTCGCCTCGCTGACCTCGCCCGGCGCCTCGAGCAGCTCGCGCGCCTTGGCGGCCTGCGTGGCGCTGCTCACCTCGCCGTCCGGCCCGAAGTCCCATTCGATCGGCAGGTCGTCGAGCGCCGCCTTCGCCCGGTGCCAGGAATCGGCGACGATCGCGACCCCGTCCTGCAGGTCGGAATTGTCGCGACGGCCGGGCCGGGCGCGGAACTCGACCGCGCCGATGATTCCGGGCCGTTCCTTGACGCGCTCGAAATCGTAGCGGACGAGCCTGCCCCAGGGCACGGGGCAGCACTTCACGGCCGCGTACACGAGGCCTTCCGGGCGCGCGTCGATGGAAAAGCGCGCGCTGCCGTCGACCTTCACGCGCGCGTCGAGCCTTGGTACGGGCCGGCCGAGCAGCCACCACTCGTCCGGCGTCTTGATCGCGGGCTCCTCGTCCAGCGCGATCTCCGCCGCCGCTGCGGCGAAATCCGCATACGGTGCGCGGCGGTCGCCGGCGCTCAGAATCCCCTGGCGGGCCGTCACCGCGCCGCGCTCGATGCCCCAGGCGTTCGCCGCCGCCTGCTTCAGCCGTTCGCGCGCGGACGCGCCGGCCTGCATGATGTGCGGATGCTGCTCGCGCACGAGCTGCGAGCCGTGCGTGGAAGTGACGATGTATTCCTCGCCCTCGTTCACGTGCCGGTGCATGTCGGCGAACACCACCTGGATGCTGTCCCACGGCACGTCGAGCTCTTCGGCGATCAGCATCGCCACCGAGGTCAGCGCCCCCTGCCCCTGCTCGGTGTGCGGCACGCGGATCGTCACCGTGCCGTCGCCGTCGATCGTGAGCCACGCGTTGATCTCGACGCCGTCGGTCGGCGTCGTCCACGGCTTCGGCGCTACCGCCGCGGCGAGCGCGTCGGGAAGGTGAAAGCCCAGGATCATGCCGCCGCCGGCGCCGAGCATCGTGCGGATGACCGCGCGGCGCGAAATCATCGTCTGAGCTGGCATGGGATCACTCCTTCGCGAGCTCTGCGGCGCGGTGGATGGCTGTACGGATGCGCGGGTAGGTGCCGCAGCGGCACAGGTTGCCGGCCATCGCGGCATCGATCTCGGCATCGCTCGGGTCCGGCGAGCGCGCGAGCAGCGCCGCCGCCGCCATGATCTGCCCGGACTGGCAGTAGCCGCACTGCGGCACGGTGTGCTCGATCCAGGCCTGTTGCACCGGGTGACTCGCGTCCGGCGACAGGCCCTCGATGGTGGTGATTCGCCGGCCTGCGACGCTGGCCGCCGGCACGCTGCACGAGCGCACCGGCTGCCCGTCGACGTGCACGGTGCAGGCGCCGCACTGGGCGATGCCGCAGCCGTACTTCGTGCCGGTAAGCCCGAGCGTCTCGCGCAGCACCCAGAGGAGCGGCATCTCGGGCTCGACGTCGACCTCGTGCGCTCTGCCGTTCACGTCGAGGGTGAGGGGCATGGCGTGCCTCCGCTGGCTGGTCTGTCCCCTTCATTCTAGCTCGCGGCGGCGCGGGGCTCACGGCCTGTGCGATGCTTGATCGCGCGCAATACGCGCTCCTACCGGCTCGCGCGGCGCGAAGCCTGCGGTCAGCCGACGAGGGTGGCTTCCAGCTCCTCGAGGCTCCGGCCGTTGGTCTCGGGCAGGACGCGCATGACGATCGCGAGGCCGGCGATCGCGAACAGCGCATAGATGAGGAAGGTGCCGGCGTTGCCGATCCGCTCGAGCTCCCACGGAAACACGAGCTGCACGGTGAAGCTCACGGCCGAGTTGACGAATCCGACAAACGAGATCGCGAGGCCGCGCAGCCGGTTGGGAAACAGCTCCGCGAACAGCACCCACATCACGGGGCCGATCGAGATCGCGAAGCAGGCGACGAAACCGAGCACGCCGAAGAGAATGAGCGCGGGATTCGCATTGCTGGCGGCGCTCACGAGCTCCGCCTCGAAGCTCCGCCAGAAATCCGCGCCGGCGGCATCGACCACGGCCCGCCGGAAGTCGACGTCGCTGTCCCACTTCTCTCCGGCAAGCGGCGCCAGCGTTTGCTGCTCCGCCGCCGGGAACCGGTCCAGGTCCGCGTCGTCGAGCGTGTACGTCGCCGAGTCGAAGCCGAACGAGAGAAGCAGCATGCACGCGGCGATGCCCGCGAGCCCGCCGCCGAGCAGCGGACGGCGCCCGAGCCGGTCGATCTGCGAGATCGCGAGCAGCGTGAACCCGAGATTCACCAGCCCGACCAGCACGGCCTGCATGAACGCCGCGTCCGTGCCGATGCCGGACTGCTCGAAGATCATCGGTGCATAGAAGAAGACGGCGTTGATGCCGGTGATCTGCTGCAGCACGGCGACGGACACGCCGATGATGAGCACCAGCCGCATCGACGGCCGGAACAGCTCGGCGATGCGCGGCTCCGCCCGGTTCGCGAGCGAAGCGCGGATGGCGGCGAGCTCGAGCTCGGCCTGCTCGCGTCCGCTGCAACGGGCGAGCACTTCGAGCGCTTCCTGGTCGCGGCCGTGCATCGCGAGCCAGCGCGGGCTTTCCGGCACGGCAAAGAGCGCCAGGAAATAGCCGAGCGCCGGCAGCGCCTCGATGCCGAGCATCGCCCGCCAGCTGTGCTCGCCGAGATTGAGCACCGGCGCAAGCTCCGAGCGTCCGAGCTCCAGGATCAGGTAATTGCTGAAGAACGCCGCCGAGATGCCGACGACGATGTTGAGCTGATTGAGCGACACCGTGCGGCCGCGCAGCCGGGCCGGCGAGATCTCGGCGATGTACATGGGCGCGACGATCAGCGCCGCACCGACCGCGAGGCCGCCCACCATGCGGGCGCCGACCAGCGCGACGAAATCGGGCGCGGCCGCCGCCGCGATGGCCGCCGCGAGGAAGAGCAGCGCCGCGATCATGAGCACCGGCCGCCTGCCGATGCGGTCGCTCAAGGGCCCGGCGGCGAGCATCGCGACGGTCGCGGTGAGCGTGAGCGAAGCGACGGCCCAGCCCAGCGCGATGCGGCCGAGATCGAACTCCCGGGCGATGAACGTGACGATGCCCGACACGACCGAGGCCTCGAACCCCATCAGGAAGCCGCCGATGGCGACGATGAGCGCGAGCCGGATCGTGTAGCGGGTGTTGACCTCCATCAGCCGGGTGCGCGGCCGGTCGAGCGGCGCACCACGAGCTCCGTCGGCAGCGGCTCCCCCGTCTCTGCCTCGCGCCCCATCACCCGATCGATCAGGAGTTGTGCGGCCGCCTCGCCCATCTCGCGCGTCGGCTGGCGCACTGTGGTAAGTCCCGGCCAGATGCGCGACGCGAGCAGCGTGTCGTCGAAGCCCGCGACGCTCAGATCGTCGGGGATGCGCAGCCCGAGCTCCTGCGCCTCGTAGATCACCCCCGCCGCCATGTCGTCGTTGGCGGCGAACACCGCCGTGGGCCTGGGATCGCGGGCGAGCAGCTCCTTCGCCGCCCGGAGGCCGCTCTCGAACGTGCTGTACCCCTGCTGCACGATGAGCTCGCAGGGTGGACCGGCGGCGAGCGCGTCACGGACGCCGTCCAGGCGTCGCGTCATCGCCAGGTGACCGGGATCGCCGCTGATGAACGCGATGCGGCGATGGCCGAGCGACAGCAGGTGCTCCGTCATGGCGACGGCGGCGGCATGATCCGTGGTGCGGACGTCGAGCCCGTCGCGCCGCAGCGTGCCGGGTGCGATGCGGCCGTAGAGGACACCGGCGTCATCGAGCGCGGCGAGCAGCTGCTCGTCGTCCGTCAAGGGCGGCATCATGAGCAGCCCGTCGATACGCTCGCGCTCGGCGAACTCCAGCACCGAGAGCACGAGCCGCGAGCCTTTCGCCGTGGTTTCGTGCAGCACGAGCTCGTAGCCGCGCTCGCGGCAGCCGGCACGGATGCCGTCGACGAGGCTGATCACGAAATACGAGGACGGCGTCTCGTACAGGAACGCGATGTGGAAGGACTTCCCGGAACGCAGGCTCCGCGCCTGCCGGTCCGGCGCGTAGTTGAGCTGCTGGATCGCTTTCTCGACCTTCTTGCGCAGCGCGTCGCTGACGTACTCCTCGCGGTTGATGACGCGCGAGACCGATTTGCGCGACACGCCGGCACGCCGGGCGACGTCGGCGATGTTCACGCGCCGCACGGCGAGCTCCCGCGTGGCAAAAGCCTGCTGTGCGGCATGACGGCTGTTCCGGTCATCGGCGAAAATTGTGTGGGCAAGGCCGTATGTACCACAACTCGGGGCCGTGTGGCCCGCGAGCGCCGTTGCGAGCGCCAGGCCAGGGCGGCGCCAATTCGCGCGCAATGCGCGCTCCTGCAGCGCCGATTGCGACATTGTGCGCTGTTACCGGGCATCTCCCGGGAGGAGGGTGAAGCGCGCGGACTGCACGTCTGCCGACGACGTGCCGATGTACAGCCTGAATTCGCCCGGCTCGGCGCCGAAGGTCATGTCGCGGCGCCAGAACGCGAGATCCGCGTCGCTCAACGAGAACGCGACGCGCCGGGTCTCGCCTTTTGCGAGGCGGATCTTCTCGAAGCCCTTGAGCTCCTTCACCGGCCGGGTCACGGAGCCGACGAGGTCCTGCACGTAGAGCTGCACCACCTCCTCGCCGGCGTAATCGCCCGTATTCGTGACCGTCACGGCAGCCGTGAGCGATTCGCCCGGCCGGATAGCGTTCCGGTCCAGCTCGATCGGCGAGTACTCGAACTGCGTGTAGCTCAGGCCGTAGCCGAACGGATAGAGCGGGGTGTTCGGCGTCGCGAGATAGCGCGACACGTATTTCTCGCCGGGCTTGTACGGACGGCCGGTGCTTTTCATGTCGTAGTAGATCGGCACCTGGCCCACGTTGCGCGGGAATGTCACGGGCAGCTTGCCGGACGGGTTGTAGTCGCCGAAGAGCACGTCCGCGATCGCGTGCCCGGCCATGGTGCCGGGGAACCAGGCTTCGAGGATCGCGGGGACGTGAGCGTCCGCCCAGTCGATAGCGAGCGGCCGGCCGTTCATCAGCACCAGCACGATCGGCTTGCCCGTCCCGGCGAGTGCGCGCAGCAACGCCTGCTGCCTGCCGGGCAGCTCGAGCGACGTGCGGCTGGCCGCCTCGCCGGTCATGTCGCCGGCCTCGCCGAGCGCGGCGATGATCACGTCGCAGGCGCGCGCGGCGGCGAGCGCTTCCGCAAAACCCGATTCGTCCGTGCTGCCGAGCGTGTAGTCGGCGCCGCGCGCGTAGCGGATCTCCACGGAACTGCCGAGGCGCGCCTCGAGGCCCTCGAGCAGCGTCACCGGCCGGTCCTCGCGCTCGCCGGCGGCCGACCAGCTCCCGAGCATGTCCGCCTCGCTGTCGGCGAGCGGCCCGATCACCGCGATCGAACGGATGTCGTCGGACAGCGGCAAGAGCCCGCCCTCGTTCTTCAGGAGCACCATGGAACGGCGCGCCATGTCGCGCGCCGCTTCGAGGAACTCGGGGCGGTAGATCACGGCGGCTTCGCGCTCCGGATCCGAGTAGCGGTACGGATCCTCGAACAGGCCGAGCCGGTACTTCGCCTCGAGAATGACGCGCACGGCGCGATCGATCGCGGAGGCCGTCACGCGCCCGTGATCGAGCGCGGCCGGCAGGTGCGCGAGGTAGAGGCCGCCCTGCAGGTCCATGTCGACGCCGGCCGTGACCGCGATCTCCGCCGCTTGCGCATCGTCGCGCGCGAACCCGTGCGGCACAAGCTCGTTGATCGACGTGTAATCGCTGACGACCAGGCCGTCGAAGCCCCACTCGCCGCGCAGCACGTCGCTGATGAGCCAGCTGTTGCCGCTCGCCGGGACGCCGTTCAGGTCGTTGAAGGCGGTCATGATGGAGCCCACGCCGGCGTCCACCGCGGCCGCGAACGGCGGCAGGTAGGTTTCGCGCAGCTCGCGCTCGGACACGTCGGTGGTGTGGTAGTCGCGCCCGGCCTGCGCTGCGCCGTACGCGGCGAAGTGCTTGGCCGTGGCGAGGATCGTGTCCGGCGCGGAAAGGTCGTCGCCCTGGAAGCCGTGTACGCGCGCCGCCGCGATCAGCGAGCCGAGGTACTGATCCTCGCCGGCGCCTTCCGCGATGCGCCCCCAGCGCGGGTCGCGCGCGATGTCGACCATCGGTGCGAACGTCCAGTTGACGCCTTCCGCCGCGGCCTCGGTCGCCGCGATGCGCGCGCTCCTTTCGATCGCCGCGAGGTCCCACGACGCCGCCTCGCCGAGCGGGATCGGGAAGATCGTGCGGTGGCCGTGGATCACGTCGTAGCCGAACAGGAGCGGAATGCCGAGGCGCGTGTCCTCGACGGCAAGCTCCTGCAGCTCGCGCGTGAAGTCCGCGGTGATCGCGTTGAACACGGAGCCGACCCG
>DASVDF010000092.1:0-9240 GCA_036381215.1 Woeseiaceae bacterium
GTGGTTCCGCACGCGTTCCGTGGCCGCTCGTCAGCGAAGCTCCCACAAAAAAGGCCCCCCGCTTGCGCGGGGGGCCCGCCGTGGAGCTTTCACTCCTTCAGGCATGTACAGCAGGGGGCGGGGGAGCGTATCCCTGCTGCAACGCACAAAGTAGGGCATGGGACGCTGCACTGTCAAGTGGCGTTTCAGCCGGCTTTCTGCCGGTCCACGGCGAACTCGCCGGCTTCGCCGGCGGTGTCCGCCGGCGAAGCCGGTCGCCTGTCGTCCGGGATCGTCGGCCAGCGGCCGCGGTGCACGGGTGCGACCGGGCGGTCGCGCTGCAACAGGCCGCTGAGACACTGCTCGAGCTGGCCGGCGACGGCCGCGGTCGGCAGCCGGTCCTGCGCCTTGATGACCTGCCAAAGGAACGCCTGGCTCAGCAGCGGCTCGGGCCGCTGTTCCTCCTCCGCGATGACCTGGAGCAGGATGCTGCGGGTGATGTCGGCGCCGCTGCGCTTGTCGACGACCACCAAGGGCACGTCGTTCAATACGAGGCTGCGCACGTCGGCGAGCCGGATGTAACGGCTTTCCTCGGTATCGTAGAGCCTGCGATTCGGGTATTTCTTGATGACGCGGAGCTCGGTCATGGGATGTCGGGTCGGTTTTCCGCTTCGCCTTTGCAGCTAACGATAGCCGATTTTTTCCGGCATCCAAAGCACTTGGCGGCGCCCCGCGAGGCCGCCCGGGTCCCAGTGCCGGGTGGCGAAAGCCCAGATCGACGCGAGGCTCGCCGACCCGAGGTCCGCGGGCACCGACTGGCCGAGCGCGCGCAGCAGCGCGAGGAGCAACGGGCGCGGATCGCCGAGCGAGACCGCGGGAGCGCCGGTGCTTTTGCCGAGCTTCTCGCCGCGGGCATTCACGGCGATCGGAAAATGCGCGTAGGCCGGCGTCCGCAGTCCGAGCAGCCGCTGCAGGTGGATCTGGCGCGGCGTGGAATCCAGGAGATCGATGCCGCGCACCACCTCGGTCACGCCCTGGGCGGCGTCGTCTGCGACCACGGCGAGCTGGTAAGCGATCAGGCCGTCCCGCCGCAGGATCACGAAATCCCCGGACTCCGACTCGAGCCGCTGGGTCTGCCGGCCCTGCAACCGGTCATCGAACGTTATCGGCGCGTCCGTCGTGCGGACCCGGATGGCGGTCCGCCGCGCGCGGGTGCCGTTGCGGCAGGTGCCCGGATAGATGATGCCGAGCGGTCCGCGCCGCGCGCCGGCGAGCGCGCGGCGGGAGCAGCCGCAGGCATACGCTGCGCCGCGGGAAACGAGCGCTTCGACGAGCGCGCGGTGGCGCGCGGCTTCACGGCTCTGGTAGAGGACGGGGCCGTCCCAGGCGAAGCCGTAATGCTCGAGCGCGCGCAGGATCTCCGTGTCCGCGCCCGGCGGCTCACGCGGCGGATCGATGTCCTCGATCCGCACCAGCCAGCGGCCGTGCGCGGCCTTCGCCTCGAGGTAGCTTGCGGCCGCGGCGAGCAGGGACCCGAAGTGCAGCGGCCCGGTGGGCGAGGGCGCGAAGCGGCCGACGTACCCCGAGGAGGGCTCGCTGGTCGTCACGGCGGCAGCCGGTCGTGCGCAAGCGGCCTCGCGGTCCGGGGCCGTGCAAGCGAGTGCCGGTGCCTACCGATACCGGTCGTCGCGGTCCCGGAACTGCCGCTCGGCCATCTCGCGGCGCTCCTGCGCCTCGAGGCACAGCGTCGCGACCGGCCGCGCTTCGAGGCGCTTCAGGCCGATCTCCTCGCCGGTCTCGTCGCAGTAGCCGTAAGTGCCGTCCTGAATCCGCTGCAGGGCGGAGTCGATCTTGCGCAACAGCTTGCGCTCGCGATCGCGCGTGCGCAGCTCGAGCCCGAACTCGGATTCCTGGGTGGCGCGGTCGTTCGGGTCCGGGAAGTTTGCCGCCTCGTCCTGCATGTGATGCACGGTCCGGTCGACCTCGTTCATGAGCTCGAGCTTCCAGGAGCGCAGGATCGACTCGAAGTGCGCGAGCTGGGACGGGCTCATGTACGGCTCGCCGCGCTTCGGCACGTACGGCTTGAAGCCGTGAATCGGCCCGGACAAGACGTCCTGGCGCGAGCGCCGCGGCGCGTCCGCTGCCTCCGTCGCCGCGCCGTTCTTGCGGCGCGGGGTCGATGGAGCGGCCTTCTTGCCAACCTTCTTTTCGGTTGACGCGGCTTCTTTCCGGGACGAGGTCTTGGTCGTAGCGGTCACCTTCTTGCGAGACGCCTGTTTCGCCGGCGATTTGCGGCTCGAGGACGTCTTGCGGCCGGCCGTGCGGCTGGCCGACTGGCGGGACGTCTTCTTGCGGGATGCGGATGCGGCCGATGCGGCCTTTTTCGACTTACCTGCACTCACTTTTCGCTTCTTACCTGTTGGCTTGCTGCTGCGTGCCTTGCTGCCGGCCGAAGCCTTGCGTGGCGCCTTCTTTTTCCCGGCGCCGCCAGCAGCCTTTCGGGTCCTGCTCGCAGTCTTTTTTGCGGGCATGTTGCCTCCAGCCGGTCCGGGAAAAACGCGGGATTATACATCGCTGGCCCGGGCTTGGAAGTCCATTTTGCCGGCATTCCGGGGCTTGCGGGAGCCCCGGCGGCCGGGGTGCCGTGGCCTTCCGGTTGGAGCGCGGGCGGCCGCTTCTCTCGAGGTCGGCCGATAGTCGCCGACCGTGTCGGAAGCGCCGGCGCCTCCCGCCGCTTGCGGTCTTCGTGGGCGGTTTGTCTTGCGGCTGCGACAATCGTTTTGTCGGCCGAATTACTTTAGACTACCGCGAACTCGAACGAGCCCCTGGCGTACACCACCTGATGCGACTCAGCAAGATCAAGCTCGCCGGCTTCAAATCTTTCGTAGACCCCACCGTCATTCCCTTCCCAAGCAATCTCGTCGGCGTCGTCGGCCCGAACGGCTGCGGCAAGTCGAACGTGATCGACGCGGTGCGCTGGGTGATGGGCGAGAGCTCGGCGAGTCGCCTGCGGGGCGATTCGATCACGGACGTCATCTTCAACGGCTCGAGCTCGCGCAAGCCGGTTGGCGCGGCCTCGGTGGAGCTCCTGTTCGACAATTCCGAGACGACGCTCGAGGGGCAGTACGCGAAATACGCCGAGATCTCGATTCGCCGGGAGGTGTCCCGCGACGGCACCTCCAATTATTTCCTGAACGGCACGCGCTGCCGGCGCAAGGACATCACGGGTGTGTTCCTCGGCACCGGCCTCGGGCCGCGGAGTTACTCGATCATCGAGCAGGGGATGATCTCGCGGCTGATCGAGGCGAAGCCCGAAGAGATGCGCGTCTTCCTCGAGGAAGCGGCCGGCATCTCCAAATACAAGGAGCGGCGCCGCGAGACGGAGAACCGCATCCGCCACACGCGCGAGAATCTCTCGCGCCTGAGGGATCTGCTCGAGGAGGTGGAGAAGCAGCTCAAGCACCTCGATCGGCAGGCGAAGACGGCGGAGCGCTACAGCCGTTTGAAAGCGGACGAGCGTCGCACCGGCGCCGAGCTTCTGGCGATGCGCCTGAAGCAACTCGACGAGCGTGCCGGCCGCGCGCAGGCGGAGCTCACCGAGCGCGATACGGCACTCGAAGCGGCCATCGCGGCGCAGCGCCGCATCGAGGCCGACATCGAACGCTCGCGCGTCGCGCAGAACGAGCGCACCGACGAATTCAACGCCGTGCAGGCGCGCTTCTATCGCGCGGGCTCGGAGATTTCGCGCCTGGAGCAGGCGATCGAGCACGCCGAAGAGCTGCGCGAGCGGCAGCGCAACGACCTCGAGCAGGCCATCGAAGGCGCACGCGAGATTGCCTCGCACATCAGCAAGGACCGGAGCGAAATCGAAGAGCTCGAGTCTTCCCTGAGCGAGCTGGCTCCCGGCCTCGAGCGCGCGCGCGAGAACGAGCGCCGGTCCCAGGCCTCGTTGGAGCGCGCCGAGAAGGCGCTGGCGGAGTGGCAGGAACAGTGGGACGCCTGGACGCTCGCCTCGAATGAAGCGCAGCAGGTCGTGCGCGTCGAGCAGACGCGTGCGGAGCAGCTCGAATCGCGGCTCAAAAGCCTCTCCGAGCGCCGTCACAAGCTCGACGCGGCCGCCAAAGAGACGAGCCCGGACGAGCTCAAGGCGGCGTTCGAGAAACTGGCGGTGCAGGAATACCGCTCGCGGCAAGCGCGCGACGAGTTCGACCGGGCGCTCGCCGACATCGCCGACCAGATTCGCAAGCTGCGTGAGCAGGATCAGAAGCTCACGAAGCTCGTCGATGAGCGGCACGCCGCGGTGCAGGCGGCGGAAGGCAAATACACCTCGCTCGAAGCGGTGCAGAAGGCGGCGCTCGGCCAGAGCGACGAGAACGTGCAGCGCTGGCTGGAGGGCAGCGGGCTCGCCGAGTGCGCGCGGGTCGCGCAGTCGCTGGAAGTGGAGTCCGGATGGGCCCGGGCCGTGGAAACGGTGCTCGGGCGCTACCTGCAGGCCGTCTGCGTCGGCGACCTCGAGCAGGCATCGGCGGCCATCACCAGGCTGCGGGACGGGGATCTCACGTTGGTGGCCGGCGGGCGCGACGAGGCACCCGCGACGGAGGATTCCTTGCTCGCCAAGGTGGCAGGGGCGCCGCGCGCGGTTGCGGACCTGCTGCGCCCGGTGCGTGTCGCCGAGACGCTCGAGGCGGCGCTCGCCGTGCGCGCGCGGCTCGGCGCTGGCGAATCGGTGATCACGCCGGACGGCATCTGGATAAGCGGTGCCTGGCTGCGCGTCTCGCGCGATGCCGATCCGCGTGCCGGTATCCTCGCGCGCGAGCACGACATGCGCCGGCTCGCCGGGGAAATCCGCGAGCTGCGGGCGCGTTGGGACAGCGCGAAGAAACTCCAGGAAGACGGCCGCGCTCGCCTGAACCAGCTCGAAGAACAGCGGGAGCATCTCCAGCACGACGCGGGCGCGCTCCTCAACGAGTATTCCGAGACCAAGGCTGCGCTCGACGCGATGCGCTTCCGGGTCGACCAGGCGAATGCGCGCCGGGTCGCCATCGCGGAAGAGACCGACGTCATCGACAAGGAACGCCTGGCGGCGGAAGAGCAGATCAGGGATTCCCGCGGCCGCATGTCGCACGCCAGTGCGAGCTTGCAGGAGCTGGACGCGCGGCGTGCGACGCTGGAAGCACAGCGCGAAGAGCTGCGGGAGGAGTTGAAGCGCGTGCGCCTGCAGGCCGAGCAGGACCGCAACGCGGCGCACCAGATGGCGATCCAGTTCGAGAACCGGCGGTCGAGCAAGGAATCCGCGGCGCAAAGCCTCGAGCGCATGCAGACGCAGCTCCAGCATTTCGGCAGCCGCGAGGCCGAGATACGGCGGCAGCTCGAGCAGGGCGAGGCGCCGCTGGCGGCCAATCGCGCGAAGCTCGAGGAGCAGCTCGCTGCGCGCGTCGAGGTGGAGACCGCGCTGACCGAGGCCCGGCGCCGCGTCGAGCAGGTGGAAGCCGAGCTCCGCGAGCTCGACCAGCACCGCGTGGAAACCGACCGTGTCGTCGAGGAAGCCCGCGGCGCCGTCGGCGAGGCGCGCATGGCGCTGCAGGAGATCCGCGTGCGCCGCGAGGGCCTGGCGGAGCAGCTCGCGAGCACGAATTTCATGCTCGAGGAGCTGCTGAACGAGCTGACGGAGGGCGCCGGAATCACCGCCTGGGAAGAGAAGCTCGAGAAGATCCGCACCCGCATCGAGCGCCTGGGACCGATCAATCTCGCCGCCATCGACGAGTTCAAGGAGCAGTCCGAGCGCAAGGAGTACCTCGACGCGCAGCTGACCGACCTGAACGACGCGCTCGCCACCCTCGAGGGGGCGATCCGCAAGATCGACCGGGAAACGCGCAATCGCTTCCGCGACACGTTCGACAAGGTGGATGCCGGGTTCAAGCGGCTGTTTCCGAAGCTTTTCGGCGGTGGCCACGCCTACCTCGAGCTCACCGGAGACGATCTGCTGGCGGCCGGCGTCACCGTCATGGCGCGCCCCCCGGGCAAGCGCAACAGCACCATCCACCTGCTCTCGGGTGGCGAGAAAGCGCTAACCGCGGTGTCGCTCGTGTTCGCGATCTTCGAGCTGAACCCCGCGCCGTTCTGCCTCCTGGACGAGGTCGACGCGCCCCTCGACGATTCGAATGTCACCCGGTTCTGCGACATCGTCCGGGAGATGTCGGAGAAGGTGCAGTTCGTGTTCATCACGCACAACAAGGTCACCATGGAGCTGGCACGCCAGCTCTCGGGTGTGACGATGCAGGAGCCCGGTGTATCGCGGCTCGTTTCCGTGGATCTCGACGAAGCGGTTAGAATGGCGGCGAGTTGAGCTGACGATTCTCTGCGGGTCCCTATGGAAGGCCTCCGCTGGCTGCTTTTGTTGTTTGGATTGCTGGTGATCGCCGGCGTGTACGTTTACAGCCGGCGGGATCGTGAGCGGAAGAGCAGACCGGCGCCTGGCGCGCCGGCGCAGCGGGTCGAGCCGTCCTTCGACGACGCCGCCCCCGTCGCGGCCGGGCAGGAGACGGAGCACCCGCCTGCCGTGGAGCCGGATGCGGAAGACGAGCCCGCCCCGGCGGTCGAGGAAAAGATCGTCACCCTGCGGGTGGTCGCCCGCAACCGCGGCACCTTCGCCGGCGACGAGCTCGTGCTGACCCTGCGGGGCATCGGCATGCGACACGGCAGGTTCGGCATCTTCCATCGCTACGAGAGCGACGACGACAGCAAGATCATTTTCAGCGCCGCGAGCCTGGTGGAACCGGGCAGCTTCGATCTCACGAATCTCGAAGCGCAACGCATTCCCGGGATCAGCCTGTTCATGGTGCTGCCCGGCCCGCTGGATGGCGCGCAGGCTTACGATCTGATGGTGGCCGCGGGTCGCGCCGTATCCAAGTCGCTCGGGGCCGAATTGCTCGACGAATCCGGCAGCACGTTCAGTATCCAGCGCGAACGCTACCTCCGCGAAGAGATCATCCAGTACCAGCACGGTATCAAGGTCGCCTGACGGCGGCTCACCGAGTGTCATGCCCGCTCCGGCCGCGATCAGAAAGAAGCTGGAAGCGCTGAAGAGCGCGCTGCATCACCACAACTATCTGTATCACGTGCTCGATGCGCCGGAGATTCCGGATGCCGAGTACGACCGCATGATGCAGGAGCTCCAGGCTCTCGAAAGCAAATATCCGGAGCTCGTGACGCCGGATTCACCGACACAGCGCGTTGGCGCGGAGCCGATTTCGGCGTTCGCCACGGTCACGCACGCGCGTCCGATGCTTTCGCTCGACAACGCGTTCTCCGAGCAGTCCGTCCGCGACTTCCACCGGCGCGTGACCGAGCGGCTCGAGCTGGAAACGGACGCTCGGGTCGCCTATTCCGTGGAGCCGAAGCTCGACGGGGCGGCTGTAAGCCTGTTGTACGAGCACGGCGCGCTCGTGCGCGGGGCGACGCGCGGCGACGGCACGCGCGGGGAGGATGTCACCCACAACGTTCGCACGATCAAGGCCGTGCCGCTCAAGCTCGCGGGCAGGAAGGTTCCGGCGCGGCTGGAAGTGCGTGGCGAGGTGTTCATGCCGCGTGCAGGCTTCCGGCGCTTCAATGAGCAGGCGATCGAAAGAGGCGAGCGCACTTTCGTCAATCCGCGCAATGCGGCCGCAGGCAGCCTGCGACAGCTCGACCCGCGGCTCACCGCCTCGCGTCCACTCGACATCTACGTGTATTCCGTCGGCTTGTTCACGGACGGGGCACTGCCGGATCGCCACAGCGCGATCCTGGAGCGGCTCGAGGAATGGGGCTTCAAGGTGTGCCCGGAGCGCGACGTGGTCGAGGGTATCGATGGCTGCCTGGCGTACTACGAGGCGATGTCACGCAAGCGGGATTCTCTTGCGTACGACATCGATGGTGTCGTGTACAAGGTCGACCGGCTCGATTACCAGCGAGAGCTGGGATTCGTGTCCAGGGCACCGCGCTGGGCTATCGCCCACAAGTTCCCGGCCCAGGAGGAGCTCACCTTCGTCCGCGACGTGGAATTCCAGGTGGGCCGGACCGGCGTCCTGACACCGGTAGCGCGCCTGGAGCCGGTCTTCGTGGGCGGGGTGACCGTCAGCAATGCCACTCTGCACAATATGGACGAGCTCACGCGCAAGGATGTGCGAGTCGGCGATACCGTGATCGTGCGCCGCGCCGGCGATGTCATCCCGGAGGTGGTAAAGGTCGTCACCGAGCGGCGTCCGGCGGGCACGCGTCCGGTTGAATTGCCGGCCGAGTGCCCGGTGTGCGGATCGGCCGTCGTGCGAATCGAGGGCGAGGCGGTCGCGCGCTGCACCGGCGGCCTCATATGTGCCGCACAGCGGATCGAATCCCTCAAGCATTTCGTATCGCGCCAGGCGATGGATATCGACGGGCTCGGAAGCAAGCTGATCGAGCAACTCGTGGCGCTCGAGCGGCTGAAGACACCTGCCGACATCTATGCTCTCCAGAAGGACGAGCTCGTCGCGCTCGAGCGCATGGGCGAGCGCTCTGCGGAGAAGCTGCTGGCTTCCATCGAGCGCAGCAAACAGACCACGTTGCAGCGATTCCTGTACTCGCTCGGCATCCGTGAGGTCGGCGAATCGACCGCCCTGGCACTGGCGACGCACTTCGGCCGGCTGGATCCGATCATGGCAGCGACGGAAGAGGAGTTGCAGAAGGTGCCCGATGTGGGCCCTGTGGTCGCCTCGCGCATCCGGGCTTTCTTCGCCGAGGAGCACAACCGGCAGATCATCGCCAGCCTGAGGAGCTACCGCATTCGCTGGGAGGAGTTCGAACCGGCGGCAATTCGCACCGCGGGGCCGCTCGTCGGCAAGACGTTCGTGCTGACCGGCACGTTGTCCAGCATGACACGCGAAGAGGCCAAAGCGCGGATCATCGCGCTCGGCGGCAAGGTCTCGGGCAGCGTTTCAGCGAAAACCGATTACGTGATCTACGGCGAGAGTGCTGGTTCCAAACTCACAAAAGCGCAAAACCTCGGAGTCACGACGCTGGATGAGGCCGCGTTGGAGAAATTACTAGCTGATCAGTAATTAACCAGCGTTTGGGAAAATCGGAGCAGGATTTTCAATCAAATCAAGGCGTAAATCATGGGGGTAAGCGAAGAAATAACAGTGGCATTTGCGCGTAAATGAACAGAAAACTTGGGCTCTTTTTCCCAAGTCCCTCATTTCGTTGACCGCAATTGAGAGGCGCCCATATATTCCGCGTCCATGCAAGACG
>DASVDF010000093.1:0-32438 GCA_036381215.1 Woeseiaceae bacterium
TACGCAGCGCATTTTTCCCTGTCAAGGAAGCGCAGCCGCCCGCAGAACGCCATCCGGCGGGCAGGCGCGCGGCAAAATGTGCGCCGGAACGAAGGCACCGACCACAAACGGAGGCACGCTGGCACGCCAGCATCGTTCACGTGACGGCTCCTACGGGGTGGCGGCGCGTTGGGCGATGAGGTCGAGCGCGCGCCCCAGGCGCTCGAGGGTGCGCTCGCGGCCGACCAGCTCGAGGGTCACGTCGATCGGCGGCGACACGGCGCGCCCGGTGACGGCGACGCGCAATGGCTGGCCGATCTTGCCGAGCTTCACGTCGTGGGCCGCGGCGCAGGCGGCGATAGCCTGCTCGATGGCTGCGCGCGACCACACGGACAACACTGCGAGGCGCTGCCCGAGGTCGCGCAACGGCTCCAGCACCGCGGGCCGCAAGTGCTTGTTCGCGGCGGCCGGGTCGATCTCCGCGAAATCCTCGTAGCAGAAGCGGGAGCTTTCGGCCATGTCCACCAGCGTCCCGGCACGCTCGCGGAATCCGTCGGCGACGCGCGCGGGGTCGGGTCCGTTCGCGGGATCGAGACCGGCTTGCCGCAGGTACGGCACGAGCCGCTCGCCCAGGGTCGGGGCCGGCATGGCGATGATGTGCTGCTGGTTGACCCAGCGGAGCTTGTCGGGATCGAACGCGGCGGCCGAGGGGTTTACGTCGGCGATGTCGAACAGCCGCACCAGCTCGTCCGGCGTGAAGATTTCCTGGTCGCCATGTGACCAGCCGAGGCGCGCGAGGTAGTTGAGCAGCGCTTCGGGCAGGTAGCCTTGGGCGCGGTACTCGCGCACGTCCACCGCGCCGTGCCGCTTCGAGAGCTTCGCCCCGTCCCGGCCGTGAATCATCGGCAGATGCGCGTACGCCGGCGGCGCGACGCCGAGCGCGCCGAGCATGTTCATCTGCCGCGGCGTGTTGTTCAGGTGATCGTCGCCCCGGATCACGTGCGTTATGCCCATGTCGGCGTCGTCGACGACGACCGTGAAGTTGTACGTCGGCGTGCCGTCCGAGCGCACGATGACGAGATCGTCGAGCTCCGCGTTGCGGAACACGACGCGGCCGCGCACGAGATCGTGCACCACCACCTCGCCGTCGTCCGGATTGCGGAAACGCACCACCGGATCGACCCCGGGCCGCGGCTCCGTGCGCCCGCGGCAGCGCCCGTCGTAACGGAATTTCTCGCCGGCGGCCTGCTGGCGGGCGCGCAAAGCGTCGAGCTCCTCCTTCGTGCACCAGCAGTGATAGGCCTTGGCTGAAGCGAGCAGGCGCTCCGCGACCTCGCGGTATCGCGAAAATCGCTCGCTCTGATAGAATGGCCCCTCGTCGGCATGCAGTCCGAGCCAGGACAAGCCGTCGAGAATGGCTTCTACATTTTCCCGCGTACTCCGCTCCCGGTCGGTATCCTCGATCCGCAGCACGAACACACCCTCGTGCCGCCGGGCATAGAGCCAGCAGAAGAGCGCCGTGCGAATGCTGCCGATGTGCAGGACTCCGGTGGGGCTGGGTGCGAAGCGGGTTTTGAGCATGTTCGATAATCGCCTGTTCTCGAGGTGGGGGCCGGACGAGCCGCCGCCCCCGGGGCGCCGATTATAGAACAGGGGGCCACTCGCGACGTGCGGAGCGGATGGAGCGCGCCCGGACACAACGAACGAACCTTCTACGCCACAGAAGGCGAAATCAATGTGCGGTATCGCAGGGATCATCGGAGCGGGAGCACGCTCGCCGGAGCGCAAGGTAGCACGGATGCTGGAAATGCTGGCGCATCGCGGTCCCGACGATGCAGGCCTGCACAGCGACGGTGCCGGTGTCGTCGGTCAGCGACGACTGGCCATCATCGACCTCAAGGGCGGGCGCCAGCCGATCTCGAACGCGGCGGGCGACATGCACATCGTGTGCAACGGCGAGATCTACAACTGGCGCGAGCTGCGCCGCTCCCTCGAAGACGGCGGCTGCCGCTTCCGTACAGCGAGCGACACCGAAGTCATCCTGCATCTCTACGAACGGCACGGCGTCGATTGCCTGCGGCACCTGCGCGGCATGTTCGCTTTCGCGATCTGGGACAGCCGGCACGGGCGCCTCTTTGCCGCTCGCGACCATCTCGGCCAGAAGCCGTTCTTCTATTCGCTCGTCGACGGGCGTTTCCTGTTCGCCTCTGAGATCAAGGCGCTTACCGAGGTCGAGCCGCGCCTGAGAAGACTTTCGCCGGCCGCGCTCGACCAATACCTCGCGCTCAGGATCATCTGTCCGCCGAAAACGATGTTCGAGGGCGTGGCCAAGCTGCCCCCGGCCCACTACCTGGTTCACGAGCCGGGCAAAGCCACGCAGGTCCGCCGCTACTGGGACCTCGACTTCTCGCATAAGAACGAAGCGTCCGAAGAGCAGTTGCTCGACGAGCTGCACGCGATGCTCGTCGACACCCTTCGCCATCACCTGGTCAGCGACGTTCCGGTCGGAGCGCTCCTGAGCGGTGGCCTCGATTCCTCACTGATCGTCGCGATGCTGAGCCGCGATCTCGGCGTGCGCGAGCTGCCGACGTTCACGCTCGGTATCCCCCACCCGCGCTTCAACGAAGCGCCGGACGCGAGGCTCGTTGCGGAGCGTTTCGGCACCCGGCACAGCGAGGAAACCCGCCTGCCGACCATCACCGAGGACCTCGCCGACGTTGCCTATCATCTCGATGAGCCGTCCGATGCCCTATCCGTCTGCATGTGGCACGTCGCCAGGCTCGCCCGCCGCAGCGTGAAGGTCGTGCTGGGCGGCGACGGCGGCGACGAGATGTTCGGCGGCTACGACCGCTACTACGGCAACCTGTACGCCGACTGGTATGCGCGGCTGCCGGAAGCGTTGCGCCGGCGCGCGATCGCGCCGCTGCTCGAACGCCTGCCGGACGGGGCGTGGTACAAGAACGTCAGCCACCAATTCAAATGGCTGCACGATATTTCGTTCCTGGAAGGCGGCCGCCGCTACGCGCGAGCGCTGAGCTGGTTCCAGTTCACGCCGGAGCTCCGCACCGCACTTTACACGGTGCGTACCTTCGACCAGCTCAGGGACACCGATCCGGAGCAGGACGTGATCGACTATTACGACGCGGCGCGCGCGGCCACGCCGCTCGATCGCATGATCTACTCGGACACGTGCTCACGCCTGCCGGATCACCCCGTGATGATCTCGGATCGCATGACCATGGCATGCGGTCTCGAGGTGCGCAGCCCGTTCATGGATCACCGGCTGGCCGAGTTCTGCGCGCGGCTGCCCGCCCGCTACAAGGTGCGCAGGCTCACGCTGCGATATCTGCAGCGCAAACTCGCGAGCCGGTACCTGCCCAGGCAGATCATGCACAAGCCGAAGCAGGGGTTCTCGTCCGCCTTGCCGTACCTGCTCAAGGACGATTACCGGGCGATATTTCGGTCGGTGCTGCCGCACTCGCGCCTGGTGGCGGACGGCTATCTCTCGGAAAAGCCGATCGAAGTGATGCTCGCCGCGTACTTGCGCGATAGCCGCGATCACGGCAATCGCCTGTGGCTGCTCGCGAACCTGGAGTGCTGGTACCGCATCCACATCGAGGGCCAGGACGCGCAGAGCCTCCGCCGTGAGCTTTTGGGGGATGCCGCTCCCGCGGCATACGTCACCGCGCCGGCGACGCAGCAGGCGGGCTGAGGTTTTGCGGCTCGCCGGACGGTGTGGCTACGGGATCAGCGCTCCCCGCCACGTCCCTTCGAACGATCCACCAGCTGGTCGCCGAGCTCGCCGAAGCTGTCCGGGAAGAAAGGCCGGGGGCGGTACCCCAGCCACCACTTCCTGAGACCGATCGCGGCGGAAAAAAGCGGCAAAGGGATCAGGCGAACGCAGGTTGCGAAAGCACGCACGAGCCAGCGTTGCCGCGGCGGCAGGATCTGCTGTCGCTGGTCGTCGCTGGCAAAGCTCGTGTTCCTCGGGAAAGCAGCCGGAGCCGGATTGCTCGGCCGGCTCAATCCCAGCTCAGCGAACAGGCGCGCCTTCTCTCTTTCCGGTTCGGCCTTGAGATCCTCGTAGCGCATCTGGACGACCTGCCGACGCCGACAGATCCGGGCGAGGATCTTGTCCTGGTAAACATAGCGATAAGTCGCGTGCAAAGGACGCGGCGACCGGTATCTCTTCTGGAGCGCCATGGTGGATCGTACGTTATCGAGGAGATCCCGCCTCGTGATCACGACCTTGGCGTTGGTGAAGTGCTCGAGAACGGCTGGTGCATTTTCGGGTGAAGTTTTCTGAAGCCAGAACTGACAACCGTTTCTCCTGGCAAGCTCGTCCATCGCCAGCCCGAACAGCTCCAGCACGGTCCGCGGCCGCGGGTCCAGCTCATAGAACGTCCGCTTGTCGAAGCGCGCGAGCCGGAAGAACTCGGTCCTGGACCAAAGCTCCACGAGCGCGACGTAGTCGTCCGGGAAAGCGGGATCGAACTTGTCGCGCATGGGGCCCAGCATTTCCGACTCGAGTATGCCGCCGAATCGTGGACTCTGGATACCGATCACCGCATCGTGGCTGCAGATGATGTTCGATAGCCATTTCGTACCGGATCGGTTCATGCCGACCAGGATGATCGGCGTGATCGATGCCTGGCTGTCCGCCACGGCGTGACGGGCAGGGCCACTATCCGGAGAAGCCGGCTCGACCTCGTGTCGCCGTGATTCCCCGCCGGCATGAGCGGTCACGTGCCGTCCTCCCGGAGGTCGGCCCCGGCCAGCTCGACGATGATGGGCAGGTGATCCGAGCCGAACGCCGAGCCGGTGCGAAAGGACAGCACGCGGAGTCCGTCGGAAACCAGGCAGTGATCGATCGGAATGCCGAGCGGGCCGAGGCCCGCTCGCCACGTCGCCTGGTAACCGAATCCGCGCGCCGCGCTGCCCAGGTTGCTGCTCGCGAGCAGATCCTCGTAGTACGGCGAGAACGGAGTCGTGTTGAGATCGCCTGCCAGTATCCTCGCCGTGGCATCGCCGGAGCGGAGCAGCTCGCCGAGCCGGGCGAACTGGCGGTTGCGCAGCCGCGCCTTGGCGGGCGTGGTCGGCGCGCTCACGTGCGCGAGCACGAGCTCGACCGGCCTGTCGCCCGCGGCGAGCTCGACCAGGATCGCGGTCTGGAACCCCGCCTCGCGGTACGGGCTCACCGGCAACTCTTCGAACGGCAGCTTGCTGTAGAGCGCGAGGCCCCAGGGCCCCTCCTGCGGGTAACTCGCGCGCCAGGGGTACACGGCTTCCAGCGCGGACAGGCCCTCGAGCCAATCCCGGTCGACTTCCAGCAGCCCGAGCACGTCGGGATCGACGGCGCGCACCTGCTCGAGCAGCGCCGCGTAATCGAAATTCCGGTAGTACACGTTCGCGGACATGATGCGCAGCTCGGTGCCGCCGTTCGCGCCGGCCGCGAGGCTCGCGTGCGCGGCGGGCAGCCACGGGAGGAGCGGCAGGCCGTTCGCGGCGAACGCGAGCGCCGCCAGCACGGCCGCGAACAGCCGGCGGCGCACCACGGCACAGGCGAGAAGCAGCATCGCACCGGCCGCCAGTTGCAGGCGGAAATGCGTGAACAGCTCGAACAGCCACGCGGCGCGCGCCAGAAACGAGACCGCGGTGACGACGAGCGCCAGCACCGCCGCACCGAGCAGCAGGCGATCGAAGCGCGGCGTACGGCGCCGCTCGCCGGAGCCGAGCCGCGCGACGCCGGAGGTGACCGTCGCCGCGGCGCGGTTCATCCGGCCCGCTCCGCGGCACGCAGCACGCGGCCGTACAGGCGGGAATACTTCGGCAGGATGGCGTCCACGGTGCAGGCCTCGAGTGTGGTTTTCGCGTTTTCCCGGAGGCGCGCCGCGAGCGTCGGATCGTCGAGCAGCCGCAGCACTTCGGCCGCGGCCGTGTCGGGATCGCCCGGCGGAATCTTCAGCACGTCCCGCTCATGAGTGTACACGCCCCGGAACACGTCGAGATCGGTGACGACGGCCGGGGTGCCGGCCGCGAGCGCCTCGAGCGGCACGGCCGGGAAGCCTTCCCGTCGCGAGGCGAGCACGCTGACGGCGAACGCGGCGAGCCACGGCACGACGTCCTCCTGGAACCCGGTGAAGCACACGCGTCCCGCGAGTCCCGGCCGGGCGGCGCGCGCCTCGAGCGCGGAGCGCCGCGGGCCCTCGCCGACGATGACGAAGCGGACGTCGCCGCGGGCGCGGGCGACGCGCTCGGCGATGTCCAGGAAATATTCGTGCCCCTTTTCCTCGGCGAGCCGGCCCACGATCCCGACCAGCGGCGCGTCCCCGGGCAGCCCAAAGGCGCGCCGGAGCGCCGCCGTGTCCGCCTGCCGGGCGCGCTGGCGGATGGCCGCGACGGGCACGGCGTTCCAGATTATTTTCACTTTCATTCCAGACAGATAGCGGCGATTTATCATAAAGTCCCTCACCGGAGGTGACACCGCGATCGCGGCCGCCTGCTCGTGCCGCAGCAGCCAGTCGGCGATGCGCTGGACCCGGGGCACGCGGTCATCGACGAAGTGCTCCTGGAGCACGACCGGCAGCCCCGCGCGGCGCGCGACGAGGCGCCCGAAAGTCCAGGCCGCGTAACCGTGCAGGTGCAGGAGCGAGGGCCGCCACTCGTGCACCAGCCGGGCGAGATCCCCGAGCACGCGCAGGTCGTATTTCGACCGGCCGAGGCACACGACGTCGACGCCGCAGGCGACGAGCTCCGTGCGCGCGACGTCGTCGCTGCGCAAACTGCAGAGCAGGAAGTCGCAGCGCCCTTTCGGACATTGCGGGACGTAGTAGCCCACGAGCCGCGCCGGGCCCGCGATCCGCGAGCCATCGACGGAGAGCTTGTCCATCACGTGCAGGATGCGCGGCTTTCCCGCAGCGGCTTGCCGGGTCCCTCTGCGCTCCGCGCGAGCGGCGTCGAGCGTGCGCACACTAGGCCCTGCGCACGAACACGCGCCGCGCCGGCTGTCCCTGCGCGATCGTGCCGGTTTCGAGGCGGCCGGTCACAACCGAGTTCGGCGCGACGATGCAGTGGTCGGCGATGTCCGCCCCGTCGGTCACGACAGATCCCGCACCGATCCACACGTCGATGCCGATGCGGATGCCCTTCGAGGTTTTCTCCTGGAGAGCGACGGGGATATCGAGGCGGTCGTAGCGATAGTCGTTGCCGACGATGCACACGTTCGGGCTGATCATCGAATAGTCGCCAATGGACACGCCGCCCGCATCGGCGGAGATGAAGCAGCACGTGCCAATGTGCACGTTGCGGCCGATGCTGAGATCGCCGTCGGTCGCCTTGATCTTCGTGAACGAGCCGATCTGGCTGCCTTCCCCGATCTTCAGGCGCGGCGACAGCTCCACCTCGGCGCGCGGGCTCACCTTGCAGCGGTAGCGGAACAGGTAAACCAGGGTGACGACGAACGACGGCACGAGGAAACGCTGCACGATCTTGCGCGCGTTCATGCGTGCCTCAAGGCCGGTCGATTCGTGCTTCCAGCTCGCCCGCGGTCGCGATCTCCTGGATCTCGGCCATGGTCAGCTTGATGCCGAACGCCTCCTCCACGGCGCTCACGAGCCGCAGGTGATTGAGCGAATCCCACGCCGGCTCGTCCTCACGGCTCGTCTGCGGCGTGACGGCCGCCGGGTCGATCCCCAGCGTATCCGCGACGATGCTTCGCAACTGCTCGTTCATCCGCCCTCCTCTCTCACTATTATTTCTTGTACGGCGCACGGACGCGGGGCGGCGTCCGCGGCGGTGATGCGGTAGGTCTTCACGCCGTCGGGTCCGGTGTCGACGAGCGCGAAGCCCTGCTCGTCGTAAAAGCGCTCGGCCGGCCGGTTCTTTGCGGTCGGAACGAACCGTGCGACCAAAGCCTCCGCACCCGACGCGAACACCCGTTCCTTGATGCGGTTGACGGCCGCGGTCTCGACGCCGCGGCCCAGCGCCCGGCAGCTCAGGAGGAAGCTGTCGATCTCCGGCACCCCGCCGTTCAGGCGCACCAGCCAGGCACCGACCAGCCCGAGATCGCCGAAGTTGTCGCGCACGCGCAGCCATTCGAACAGCCACGCGTCGGATTCGGCAAAGCGCCGGAGCTCGGCCGCCGTATAGCGCTTGGTCGTGACGTTGAACTGGTTGGTCTTGCCGAACAGCTGGTGCAGCCGGGTGAGCTCGCCGGCGCCGGCCCGGCCGATCTCGATGCGGGTGCCCAGGCTCTCCAGCCAGGCCGCGAGATCCGCGGCGCCGTGGCGGCCGCGCGCGCGCGCCGCATTGTCGCGGTACTGGATCGTCTTCTGCGCGTCCTCCTCGGTGAGCGCGAGCTTGTCGAACAGCCACGAGCCCAGGAGGATTTCCGCGTATGCGGCCGGATCCCCGGGCAAGGCAATCACCTCGACTTCGGGCAGGGCGCGCCGGGCGAGCTCGCACTCGACCGGGTTGTCGTCGACGAACACGACGCTGTCGAGCCCGATGCCGAGCTCGCCCGCGATGTCGGCGATGTGCAGATGCTTCTGCTGCCAGTCGATGCGCGTGGCCGCGAAATCGCTGAGCGCGAGCGGCATGTCGAGCCGGCGGTACGCCTCCTCCACGTCTTCGCGGTTGTTCTTGCTGACCAGCCCGAGGAGCACGCCGCGAGCCTTGATGTCGAGCAGCGCACGCTGGAAATCGAGGAACGCCTCACCCGCGGGGTCGCCGGCGCCGATCCTCAACCCCTCCACCCCGTCCTCGCCGACGATACCGCCCCACAGCGTGTTGTCGAGGTCGAGGAGCAGGCACTTTTTCGCCGGGCGAACGAGCGCGCACAGGGCGCGCGCGAGGAGCTCCGCGACGGCGGCGAGACCCGGGCCGTGCCATTCGATCTTCGCGAGGTGATACATCGCGGGATTCCAGCTGGCCGCGCGGCCGGCGTTGGCTATGGCGGCGTCCGCGTCCAGCACGTGCACTTGCGGATCGTCGCGGTACTCGGCCGCGAGCGACTCGTTGAGCCAGCCGTACAGCGCCGCATCGCCCGCCGCACTCTGCGCGTCGGCGAGGCCGTACCCGCTGCGCGCGGGGCGCGGGAAGTTCGTGACGAGGAGCGTCGCCGGCGTGCGCTCGCGTGCCGCATCGACCCAGCGGCGCACGTCGTCCAGCACCCGCACCGCCTCCGCGCGCCGCGTCTCTTCCGCGAGGCCCGCGCCCCCGGTCACGAGCGCGGGCGCGAGCAGCCGCAGCGACAACGACAGCACGATCGCGTCCGGAAGCGCGGCATGCAGCGCCGACCCGGGATCCAGGACGGCCTGGAAATGCTGGCCGAAGTCGCCGGCCTCGCTCGCAAGACTGACGCCGTGTGCGAACGCCAGCACGGTGGCGTGCCGCAGCGCCGGCTCGAGGGTGTGATTGCCGAGCCATGCGACGCGCAGGTCGGGCGACGGTGCGAGCGCGCACAGGCGGCGCCAGTGCCGCTCGACGTCGCCGGTCGCGAGCGGGCCTTCGAGGATCGCGCACCGCAGGTCGTCGACGTCCGCGCGGGTATCCGCTGCCGCGACGCTCATCGGGCGCCTCCCTGCGGCAGCAACCCCTGTGACCGATACCAATCGACCGTGCGCGCCATGCCTTCCTCCAGCGGGATCGCGGGCTCGAAGCCAAGCACGCGACGCGCCTTGTCGATCGAGAAGGCGCGGTTGTTGCGAAAGAACCGCACCCTGCGGACGTGCAGGGGCGGCTCCAGCCCGAACGGCTTGCACATCCGCTCGCAAGCCCAGGCCGCGGCGTGCATCGCCCCATAGGGCAACCTGAGCTTCGGCGCGGGCGCGCCGACCGCCTGCGCGGCCGTATCGATGTACTCGTCGAGCGGCAGGAAGCGATCGCCGCCGACGATGAACACCTCGCCATCGATGCCGGGGACGGTGGCGGCGCGCACGAAGCCGTCCACCACGTCCTCGATGTAACCCGCGTGGAAATTCGCCCGACAGGGTCCGACCTTGAAGAACCTGCCGCGGGCCAGCATGCGAAACATCTTCAGCATGCGCAGGTCGCCGGGCCCGTACATCGAACAGGGCCGCACGACGACGATCTCGGTGGCCGAGCTTCCCGCGCGCGCCCGGACCAGCTTCTCCGCCTCGAGCTTGGTCTGCTGGTACAGATCGCCCGGATTGTAGGGCGCGTTCTCGTCGCCCGGGGTCTCCGCGACGTGCCCGTGCACGCCGATGGTCGAGCAGTGCACGAAACGTTGCACGCCGGCCTCGATCGTTGCCTCGAGCACGTTGCGCGTGCCGAGAACGTTGATGCGGCGATAGCTTTCCGCGGGGCCGGAGGCGAGGCGGAAATTCGACACCGTGTGCAGGACGAGGTCCGCGCCCTCGACGAGCCGGCGCACCGGGTCGGCTGCGGCAATGTCGCCGACGACGGGCTCGACCCCCGCCGGCAGGCGCGAGCATTTCTCCGGGTCGCGCACGAGCGCGCGTACCTCGCCGCCGTCGGCTTTGAAGCGCCGCACGAGATACGAGCCGAGGAACCCGCTGCCGCCCGTGACCGCTACACGCATCGCTTCGTCTCCAGCGGTGCAAGCCGTTCCTCCAGCTCGCCGAAGAGTCGGTTCACGTCGCGACGGAAGGTCGGCCAGCTGTGCTCCCGGCGCACGAGGTTCTGCGCGTTGCGCGCGAGGCGGCTGCGCTCGAGCGGGTCGGCCAACAGGCGCGCAATCGCCGCGGCCATGGCGTCCGGCTCCGGCTCGACGAGCGCCGCTTCGTTGTCGCTCATGACTTGCGCATGCGTCGGCAGGTTGGTGGCGACGACCGGCACGCCGGAGTCGAGATAGCTGTAGATTTTCATCGGCGTGTTCGTGCCCTCGATGCGCGGCGAGATCAGCACGTCCGCCTGGTGCAGATAGCTGCCGAGGTCGGACACGGGCCGCCGCCCGAGCAGGTGCACGGACTCGCCGAGCCCGGCCGCGCGCGCGACTTCACGGTACTGGCGGATGTGCTCGTCGCTGCCGCCGATGATCACCAGCTCGGCATCCGGACGCATGGGATGCAGGCGGGCGAAGCTTTCGAGCAGCAGGTCGATGCCCTGGTAGCGCTCGAGATTGCCGACGTACATGAGAATCTTGCCGCCGATGCCGTGATCCCGGCGCAGGTCCTCGCTCGGCTCTTCCCGGCCGTGCGATATGAGGCTCACGTCCTTCAGCACTTGCACGATGGCGTCCGAGCTCGTCCTTGCCTGCGCGGCGAGGTCCTCGCACATCGGCACCACGGCGATGGCATGGCGCATCGGCAGGCCCTCGATCCAGCGCAACAGCCCGCCCGCCGGACGCAGCCACGGGTACTGCGCCATGAGCTGCATGGCCATCGATGAATCCATGTCGAACACGTACGGCACGTGATAGAGCCTGCCCAGCGCCATCGCGATGAAGCTCGCTTCCTCGACCGCGTGCACGAGGTGATAGCGCTTCGTCCGCAGCATGCGCTGCGCTTCGCGGAACAGGAACACGTCGCACCACGCCTTCCGCCAGGAGAAGCCCGGCCGTATCGCTGCGGGAGCGAGCGGGGGTCGGCTGCGCGTGACCGTCACGCCGCGATGCCAGCGGTCCTCGCCGACGTGGAACGTGACGAGATCGACGTCGTCGCCGCGCTCCGACAATGCCTTCAGCATGAGATCGACCGCGATCGGCGTGCCACGCTCCTCGAAATAAGGTTGCGGCGCAAGGAACAGGATTCTCATGACCGCCTGCCGCCGCGCCACATGCGCATCGTCCGCAGCTTGAGCTGGCCCGCGACGAAGTCGCGCGCCGACACGCGCCGCCCGACGATCTCGATCGGGACTTCCGGCGTTTCCAGCGCGCGCCGCAGCGCGCGCGGAGCATCGCCGGGGCCGGTCGGCACACGCACGCGAAAGCCGTAGCTGCCGATGCGGCGTTCCTCGCCGGCAAACGGCAGGGGATCCGTCCCGGCCAGCACGCGCAGCCCGCATTCCGTTGCGGCGGCGAACTGCGGCACATGCGACCACAGCCCGGGGCGGCCGGCATTGTCGGCGAGCATCACGTCGCGGCGGCCTGCCTGCTCCGCGATCACGCGATCCAGCACGCGCCCGCGCCGCCCGAGCCACTTGCCGACACCCCAGGCGAGCAGCGCGAGGCCGCCGGCCGCGCGGATGCTCTCCACCAGCTCGCCGAGCGGCCGCCCGGAGCGTACCCGCTCGCCACAGCCCGCTCCGAGCACTTCGAGTCCTTCCTCGCTGACGAGCTGGCGGCCGGGCAAGGCGGCGACGACGACGCCGGCCTCGTTCAGGAAACTGACCACGCGGCCGTCCGCCTGCACCCGCTGCCAGCGCGGGCCGATCGCGTCCCCGGCGAGCCGCGCATAGCCGGGGACGCCGTCGGGGTCCGCGACCAGCAGCACGCCGGCCGGCGGCGGCGACGCGGGCCGGCCGCGCAGGAGATTGCGTGCCGCGGCGTCGAGCACCGCCGCGACCGACATGCACGGGTACACGTGCACGTGTGCATCGACGTACAGCTCCGTCGCCGTTTGTTCGCTTGCCGCGTCGAACATTCCGTTGTTCCCGACTCCCTGTATCTGCCGTCGATGTATGATTCCTCGATGGTTGCCCGCTTCTTGTGTGTCGGTCGTGCCAGCCGCGCATACAGCACCGCGGGACGTCCAACCACGTTTCGGCAGCACGAGACATTAACGATGAGCACCGGTGTGACCGGCCGCCGGCCGGCCTCGGGTCCGTGTGCTTCGGTGTAGGGGTGGCTGACGCCGTATGACCAGCGACCGCGCGATGGACATGAAGTCGCAAGTGCGGCGGCTGGCGCAGAACGCGATGGCGCTGACAGCCGGTGGAATAGTAGCACAACTGGTTTTCACGCTTGTCGAGGTCCTGATCGCCCGCAAGCTCGGCGCGGCCTCCTACGGCGTGTTCGTCACGGCTTACGCGTGGTCGGTGCTCGGATCCATCGCCATGGGTCTCGGCACCGGAATGTGGACGGTCCAGGAGGGCTCGCGGGACCACGCACGCATCCCCGCGCTTTTCGGGGCGAGCCTCTCGGTGCTCGGCGTGGGCTTCGCCCTGCTGTACCTCGGCGTGCTGGCGGCGCATGCCCTGTTTCCCGGCAACGCCGTCGTGGCACTGCTGCTGCTCCTCCTGCCCTACGGCCTGATTCTCGGGTTGCAGACGACGCTCGCGTCCGTGTACTCGTGCTACCAGACGATGGCCATCAACGGCCTGTTCCAGGGTGCGGCGCCGCTCGGCATCCTCGTCGTATGGCTGCTGCTTCCGCGCGACGGGATATCCCTCGAGCACGTGGGATTCGCATACGTGATCGGCGGCGCCGCGGTTACTGCCGGCTGGCTCGCGTTCACCCTCAAGCGGGTGCGGCCGAAGTTCGAGCTGGCCGCCACGCTCGACGTGCTGAAGCGGAGCAACCAGTACGCCATCAGCAACCTGCTCAGCCAGATCTACTTCCGGACGGACGTCGTGATGCTTTCTGCCATCGGCGGGATTCGCGAGGCCGGGATCTACGCCGCCGCCTACAAGCTCGTGGAGCTCGTCTCCAAGACCGCGGTGGTTGCCGGCCGGGTGTTCGCGCCGGCCATCTTCAAGGCCAGTCACGAGCCCGGCAAGGCCTATCGCGTGTTTTCCAGCATGATGACGCGCTTCATGGCGATCGCCGGACTGGTGGCCGGAGTCACGGCGTTTATACTCGCCGATGAACTCATCGAGCTCCTGTTCGGAGAATCCTTCGTGGCGAGTGCCTCGGTCCTGCGCATCCTCGGCGGCGTGATGGCGACGCGCTGCATGATGGTCCCGTTGCAGCTCCTCCTGTCGAGCGCCGACCTGCACTTCCGGCGCGTGGCGGCCCTCGGCACGGTGGTGGCCGCGAACATCGCGGCCAATGCGATCCTGATCCCGCTGTACGGCGCGGAGGGCGCCGCGTGGGCGGCGCTGCTCAGCGGAGCGCTGCTGATCACGCTGTACGCAGTTTCGTCGTCGGGACGCCGCGAGCTCGAGTTCCGGCGCTGGCTGCTGACGCCGACGATCATCGCCGCCGCCATAGCGGGACTCGCGGTCGTCACCGACATCAACGCGTTCGCGCTCGCGCCGCTCGCCGTGGCGATCTTCCTCATCGGCCTGATCCTCGTCGGCTTCGTGCGCGGCGACGAGATCCTGTTCGTCCTGCGCTCGTTGCTGGCCAGGGGCTCGCGATGACCGGGCCCGGAGCGAGCAAGACTCCGTTCTTCATCGTCGGCTGCAGCCGCTCGGGAACGACCCTGCTGCAGGCGCTGATCGACAGCCACCCGCACATCGCCATACCGCCGGAAAGTCACGTGTACGTGCGGTTCGGCCCGATCGCCGCGACTTACGGCGACCTTTCCCGCGCACGCAACCGGCGGCGGCTCATTGCCGCCTTCCTGCGCGACGCCTTCATCGAAGAGTGGCGGCTCGGGGTATACGTCGCGGACGTCGAGGCGCGCGTGCGCCGGCCGGTCTTCGCCGGCGTGGCGGAGGCGCTGTTCGACATCTACGCCGAGCAGCACGGCGCCTCGCGCTGGGGCGACAAGACGCCGGAGCACATCCGGCATCTCGACGAGATTCGCCGCGATTTTCCCGGCGCCAGGCTCATTCACCTCGTGCGCGACGGCCGCGACGTCGCGGAGGCGATGCGGCGCATGATCTTCTATCCCGTGACCGCCTACGGCGTCGCGCGGGTCTGGCGCGACGAGATCGGTCACTGGCGCAGGTTCACGGACGCGGCCGGCGAGGACGGCACCCTCGTCATACGCTACGAGGATCTCGTCACGTCCCCCGAATCCGTGATCGCGGAAATCTTCCGCTTCCTGGAGGAGCCCTACGTCGACACGGTGACGACCTACGCGCAATCCTCGCTGAGCCGCAACCTGGACGCCCAGGGCCCGTGGCACGCATCGCTGCGCAAGGGCATCAGCGCGGCCAAGGTCGGCGTCTGGCGGCGTGTGTTCACCCCGCGCGAGGTCGAGGTCATCGAGTCGATCCAGGGCCCCGAGCTCACCGCCTACGGCTATGCCACCGAGTACGCCTCGCCGCGGCCGGCGTCGGCCCGCGAGAAGCTGCACGCGCTGTTCGCCGACCGTCTCGTCCGCTGGTACCGCAAGCTGCACCACCCGCGCGTGTTTCGCCAGGACCTGCAGTTCCGCTGGCGCATTGCCTGGCGGCGGCTTCGGCATTCCGCTGTTGATTCGCCGATGCGCTCCCCGTAAACTGCTGAAAAGTCGGTACCGATCCATCCGTCCGCCCGGCGCATCCGTCGCCGAATGCCGACAAGGACCGACCTTCGAAATCTCTACATCGGCGTCGCGCCATCCCCCGTAGACCAGACGCAAAGACGGCCCCGTCCGTTGTCATGGCCGTCCCAGGGCGTCGGACGAATACCGTAAAGAACACGTGGATTGCCCATGCGATCGATTACTGTGACATTGACTTTGATACTCCTTGGCCTGGCCGCCGCGGCTGGTGCGCAGGAACAGATGCCCAGCGCCGACCAGGGCGGCTATCTCGTGAACGCGGGCGACCGCCTCGAGATCTCCGTCTGGAAGGAAGCGGATCTCCAGCGTGAGGTGCTCGTGCGGCCCGACGGCGCCTTCTCCTTCCCGCTCGCGGGACAGATCATGGCCGAGGGACACACGGTGACCGAGATCCGCGAAGAGCTCGAATCGCGGCTCGCGAAATACATTCCGGATCTCGTGTCGACCGTCACCGTCCTCGACGTCAGCGGCAACCGGATCTTCGTGATCGGCCAGGTGAACGCGCCCGGCATGTTCGTGATGAATCCGTCGCTCGACGTCATGCAGGCGCTGGCGATGGCGGGCGGCACGACGCCGTTCGCCGCGCTCAAGGACATCCGCATCCTGCGGCGCAGGAACGGCGTGCAGGAGGCGTACGAGTTCGATTACACCCGAGTCGCCGATGGCCGCTCGCTCGAGCAGAACATAGAGCTCCAGAGCGGTGACGTCGTCGTGGTCCCCTGAACGCGCGGGGAGCGAATGTGCGCCGGCCTGCCGGTGCGCCGCCTGGAGCCGGCCTTGATGAGGAGTTGTGTATGAGCTGCAATCCGCGACACCGAACGGCGGCAACGGAAGACCGGGTAACCCGCCGCCCCGGCGCGGCCGTGCTGCTGCCGTTCGTCCTGCTCGCGTGTGCGGCGGCGGGCCCGGCAGCGGCCCAGCAGTGGCTGGTCACGCCCGAGGTCGAGCTCGGCGCTCAGTGGATCGACAACCCGCGCCTGCGCGAGGATACGGAAACCAACAGTATTGCAGGCGGGCTGGTCGACGCTGCGTTGGCGGTCCGGCGCAATACCGAGACGTCCTCCTTCCTGCTGCGGCCGGCGGTCATCGTCTACCGTTACGGTGACGACGGCGAGGACGAGGCGACGAACGAGGACTCCGAGTCGTACTTCCTCGATCTCGACACCAGGGGGCAGGGACGACGCAACGAGTGGCGGCTGCGCGGCAATTACCGGCAGCAGCAGGTGTTCCACGGCGAGACGACGCCCTCCGATTTCGACGACCTGATCGGAGACGACGACCAGACCGGCACCGGCCGCACGTTCGAGCGCCGCCAGCGGGACCTGTGGCGCATCCAGCCGGGCTACACGATGGAATTCACCGAGCTGACGTCGCTCGCGCTCGATGCCGGTTATGTCGACGTCAGCTACGATGTGCAGCAGGAAAACGAAGCCGTCGACTACAACTCCACCCGGCTCGATGCCGCCCTGATCCGCGAGCTTTCGCCTTACAACCAGGTCGAGCTCGGCGTCTACGGCATGCGCTACGACCCGGAGGTTGCGGAACGCGGCTCGGACAGCGTTGGCGGGAGCATCCGCTACCAGCAGAGCACGTCCGACATCTCCACCTTCTTCATCGAAGTCGGCGCGCAGGAAGCGCAAAGCAACTCGATATCCGATCCGGACGTCGAGATCTCGGAAACCTCGTTCCTCTGGAACATCGGCTACGTGCGCCAGCTCGAGGTCACGCGCTGGCGGTTCGATCTCGGTCAGGACGTGACGCCGAGCGGCACCGGCAGGCTCGTCGAGCGCGACCAGTACCGGGTCGCCATGCAGCATCAGCTGCAGCCACGCTGGCTGCTCGACCTCTCGGCCGTCTATCTCGCCACCGACGCGGTAGCGGACGAAGGCGTGACCTCGAGCGACCGCGATTACGCCCAGGCCCGCGGCTCGCTCGGCTATCAGCTCACTCGCAGCTGGACCGTGCAGGGGCTGTACTCGCTCACATGGCAGGACTTTGCCGACATCCCCGGTGACGCCATGGAGCACGAGGTCCGGCTGTCGCTCATCTACCAGCCGCCGCTTCCGCAATAAAGCGCCGGAGACCCAATGGCCACGACCACCGAAGAATACTCGACCAAGGATTACCTGAACGCGCTGCGCCGCCGCGCCGGCCTGCTCCTCAGCGTGCTGGCGCTGCTCTTCGGTATCGCCCTCGCCGTCGCGATCCTGCTCCCGGACACCTACCGCGCGACCGCCGAGATGCACATCGACCTGCAGGGACCGAACGTCGACGTGCTCGAGCCGATCCAGCTCACGAACTATGCCGACCAGTACATCAAGTCGCTGCAGCAGAAGGTCATCACCTACGACAATCTCAAGGCCTGGCTGTAGGAATCCAACGCCTACCGCCTCGATGCGGGTGACGCCAGCCAGAACGAGCTGATTGCGAGGTTGCGCGAGGACATCCAGGTGAACATGGTGTTCACCTCGGTGATCGAGGAAGAGACCGGCGAGGAGTTCGACCTCATCACGGGCTTCACCACGTCGTTCAATGGTCGCGATCCCGAGTCGGCGCAGATCATCGCGAGCCGCGTGGCAGAAGCCTTCCTGGCGGAAGACCGCCGGACCCGCGTCGACAAGGCGAGCGCGGCCTCCAGCTTCCTGCACGAGCAGATTCAGGTAAAGCGCGACGAGATCGCGGAGATCGAGGCGAAGATCGCCGACTTCAAGGAGCAGCACTCCGGCAGCCTGCCCGACCTCCTCGTCCTGAACATGACCGCGCTCGACCGCACGACCCAGGAGCTCGAGCAGGTCCAGCGGGAGATCCGCACACTGGAGCAGGACCGCTTCTTCCGTGAAGCGCAGCTCCAGCAGATCCAGAGCACGGTCGGCGCGGGCGCACAGCTCGCGGAGATCGAGCAGGAATACCGTCGCGCGGTCGCCCTTTACGGCCCCGAGCACCCGGACGTCCTGCGCCTGAAGCGGCAGATCGCATCGATGACCAACGATCCCGCCGCCGGAGGTTCGGAGCTCGCGCAGCTCGAGGCGCAGCTCGCGACGTTGAAGGAGCGGTATTCGGACCAGCACCCGGACGTCGTCAGCCTCAGGCACCGCATCGAGGCGCTGAAGCAATCGGGCGCCGGCGATGCGCCTACGGACCCGGTGTACCTGCAGCTCCGCGCACAGATCAACGCCATCAACAGCAACGTCGCCGGACTGCGCCAACGGGAACAGGAGCTGCGCGATCGCCTGGCCGACCTGCAGGGCAAGATCGCGCAGACGCCCCAGGTCGAGCGGCAGTACCAGGATCTGCAGCGACAGCTCCAGACGGCCACGCTGGCTTTCGACAACCTGCGCGAGCGGCTCTCGCAGGCGCAGCAGATCGAGTCGTTCGAGTCCGGTGAGCGCGGCGCGCGCCTGCAGATGGTTCGCGCCGCACAGGCACCGGACGAGCCGACCGGCCCGCCGCGCATCGCGATTGCCATCCTCGGCCTGTTCGTCGCGACCACGCTCGCCGGCGGCGTCACGCTGTTCGCGGAGGTCTCGGACGACACGATCCGCGGCAGCAAGGACGTCCTGACCGTCATGCATGCGCATGCGATCGCGGCCATACCGGTGGTGCAGAACTCGGTCTACCGCTCCGAACGACGGCGGCACATGCTGGTGGTGTCGCTCAGTGCGCTGCTGCTGGGGGTGATCATCGTGCTGATCGTCGGGGCCGTCACCGCATGATCGCGCCGGCATACGGAACAGAGGCACAGTAATGACGTCGATCATCCAGAAGGTCCTCGAAGCGGAAAAGAAGCGCAATGCCGCCACGGTCCTGCGCAAGCCCGAGCGGCGCTCGTTCGGCCAGGTGACGAGGGAGTTCGTCGCGGCGACGGGCCTGTTCAAGGGCGCCGCCGCGCGCGTGGAATCCCGGGCCATGGAGCGCAACAAGATCCTTCCCGCGATCGACGATCCGGCCGCCGTCACCGCCTACAAGATCCTGCGCACGCGGGCGTTGCAGCGGATGCGCAGCAACGACTGGCGCTCGCTGGTGGTGACCGGTGCCGGTCCCGGCGAGGGCAAGACGCTGACGGCCTGCAACCTGGCGGTCAGCGTTTCCAACGACGTCAACCAGGCCGTCGTGCTCGTGGACCTCGACCTGCAGCGCTCCACCCTCGCTTCCTATTTCGGGCTGGAGGTCCACGCCAGCATCGGCGACTACCTGCTCGGGCGCGCGCAGCTCGACGACATCGTGTACGCGCCGGCGGGCATGGAGCGGCTCGTCATCATTCCGAACCGCGATCCGGTGCCGAACTCTTCGGAGCTGATCGCTTCACCGCGCATGCGCGACCTGCTGAAGTGGCTCGACGACCAGGGCCCGGGAACCATCATCATCTTCGACATGCCTCCGGTGCTCGCCTGCGACGACGTGCTCGCCTTCTGTCCTTATGCGGACGCGATCCTGCTCGTCGTCGCGGAAGGGAAAACAGAACGCGCGGCGCTGTCGCGGACGCTGGAGATGCTGGGCGAAAGAAACCTGCTCGGTGTCGTGCTCAACCAGTCGCGCGAGACAGGCTCCGTTTCGCCCTACTATTATTGAGGCCTGACCCCGGGCGGCACGCCCGGAAGACCTATCCCCGACAGCCGGCGCCGTAGCACCCTTGGCCAGCCTCATCCGATCGTCCCTGATCCTCGCCTTCGCGAGGGCCACGAATCTCGCGCTCCTGTTCCTGAGCCCGATCCTGCTCGTCCGGCTGCTCGATCCGGCGACTTTCGGCCAATACCGCGAGTTCATCGCCTGGGCGATGATTACCATCGCCATTGCCGGCTTCTCGATCAGCACGAACCTGCTCTACTTCATCCCGCGGGATCCGCAGAACGCGAACCGCTACGTGAGCCATACCAACTGGTTCAGCCTGATCGCATCGGCCCTGGCCTTCGCCCTCCTGTGGGCTTTCCGGGACCGGATTCACGCCAATGCGAGCTTCGACCTCGTGTTGCCGCTCGCGACGTACGCGTTCCTCTATTTGAATCTGGCGTACCTGGATACCTACTGGATCGCCACCCGGCAGCCGAAATACGTCTTCTATTATTCGACCGCGCGCACGATCATCCGCCTCGCGGCCGTCATCGGTACGGCCTGGGTGACCGGTTCCATCGAAGCCATCGTCGTTTCACTGGTGCTCGTCGAAGCCGTCAGGCTGATCAGCGTCCTGATCATTTCCCAGCGCATCGGGTTGCTGTCCTTCCAATTCGACCGGCGCCTCATCCCGGAGCAACTCCGGTTCATCCTGCCCCTGGGTCTCGCGACCTCGCTGGCGCAGGTCCACCAATACATCGGCCAACTCGTAATCTCGACGCAACTGGGTGTGCTCGCGCTGGCGATCTATTCGGTCGCGAGCTACAAGGCGCCCGTCATCCGCATCGTCAGGGGCGCCATCAGCGACGCCATTTTCCCGGAGATGGTCCGGCGCGCGGCCGGCCGGGCAGTGGACGGCCTGCGACTCTGGAAGCGGGGCACGATCGGCTACGCGTTCCTGATCCTGCCGTCGTTCATGTTGCTCTTCTGGTACGCTGACGTGCTGATTCCACTGGTTTTCACGCAGCAGTACGCGGATGCCGTGCCGATCTTCCGTATCCTGCTGCTGGTCATGCCGCTCGAGGCAATCGAGCTGAACACGCCGCTGCGCGCCATCAATCGCACGCCGGACATGCTCGCCGGGAACGCGCTGCTCCTTGGCACGAACGTGCTCTGCATCGTGGCATTCTTTCGCTGGCTGCCGGAACAGGCGATCCTCGGCCCTGCCGTGGGCACGGTTGCGGGTTACGTCGCGCAGCTCTGCTTCCTCGGCTCGCGCATTCTTCGCTGGTATGAGATCCGGCTCGCCGACCTTATGAAATGGCGCAGCCTCGGTGCAATCTGGCTATGCACGATCGGGGTCGCCGCCGTGCTGGCCGCCGGCGAATATGTTCCGATGCCGGAGCTTGCACGCATGCTCGTGTTCGGCACGCTCTACGGTGGCGCTTATCTCGTCGCGATCCGCCTGTTCAGGCTGGAAGAAGTGGAAACCCTGTTCTTCAAGCTGCGCCGCCGCCTGGCGCGCGCACCGGCCTGACGCCGGCAGACGTCACACGCTCTCCGGGCCCGTCACCCGGCTGTCGTGCACCCGGCGCGGGTGGCGCCGCTCGCCGAGCCGCCTTTCCCGCTCGCGCCGCTCCGGGCCGGACCACCTGCCGCCGGGCCCACGGCGTTCCTCTTTCGCTCGCCGGTCGCCGATCTCGCGGCGCCGGCAGATCGACCGCCGCAGGAAGCGCATGAACGTCCACGCGCGGATGATGGCCCAGAAATAGACGAGGCCGAGCGTCAGGAAGGCGCCGGCCAGCCAGGCGTCGGATATCTCGAGCCAGCTGCCCACCAGACCGATGGCCACGCCGGCGGCGGCCAGGCCGGACATGATCACCACCGTCTCGGTCACGGTGAACCCGGCCATCAGGAAGACGTGGTGCAGGTGCTCCTTGTCCGGACTGAAGATCGGGCGGCCGCGCAGGGCACGGCGGATCGTCGTGCAGGTGGTATCGAAGATCGGCAGGGTCAGGAACCAGAGCGCCGCCGCCGGGGACAGGGGCGCGTCTTCGCCCTGCGACAGACGGATGGCGAACCAGGCCAGCGCCATGCCGAGGAACATGCTGCCGGAGTCGCCGAGGAAGATGAGCGCCCTGCGGCGACCCGGCACGGCGGCGTTGAAGAGCAGGAACGCGATGATGCTGGCCGCGAAGCAGCACAGGATCACCAGGTCCTTGCCCTCTCCGAGGAATATCGTGGCGCAGATGAACCCGAGAATGGGCACGAGGCTCAGCGTGCCTGCGAGCCCGTCCAGGCCGTCCGACATGTTGACGGCGTTGATCACCCCGACCACGGCAAATATGGTGAACGGAACGGCGAGCGCTCCCAGCAGCACGTGCTGGCCTCCCGTGCCGAGCGTTCCGAGATCGCGCACCACGACGTCGGCGCCGACGATGATGAGCACGACCGCAATGGCTTCCGTGATCAACCGCAACACCGGCGAGACTTCGCGAAAATCGTCCGCGACGCCGACCAGCACGAGCAACGCTCCCGCAACGTAGAAGCTGGTGTAATGCTCGATGCCGCCGGTGCCGGGGAAGAACCCGGTGGAGATCACGTGCGTGGCGACGACGGCGACGTAGATCGCGATCCCGCCGACCAGCGGAACCTCGCCCTCGTGAATCTTGCGCTCGTTAGGAACGTCCACGAGGCCGAGCGACTTCGCGATCGGGCGGAAGCTCAGGATGAGCGCCGTCGTCGCAAAGAATGCCAGGGCTGCACTGATATAGAAGTACAGGGACAAAGCCGAACCTCGTAAGCAGACATCAATAGCCGGGCAGCGTCCCGGCGCATTTCATTCCATGTGTAGATACGCGATCTTCGGTCGAGGGATTGCGGGCGGCGCCTGCTCGATGCGTCAGCGCTCGACAGGCCCTCGGACAGAGTGTAAGAGTTCGAGATGTGCGGCGGATTTCGAGCCTCCGGTGCGGCAGCGCGCGGCTCAAATGTTCGTATCGCCGTCAGCATCCATCATACGATCGTTTGTAACCTCGTGCCAGTGCCGCATCGCGTCGTGTCGCGAAACAGGGACAGCAGAACGGCAGCGCGCAAGCCATTGGCAGATTTTTTGCAGCCGGTTTCCAACCGGCCGTGCCCATCCCGCACAGCGGTTCCGCCGCCGCCGGTCGGTCGGCCGCCCTCACGTCACGGAGCGGCGCGGACGCTCGCCGGACCCGAGTCGTCCCAATCGCCGGTAGTTGGCGTAAATGGGCTTCAGTACCTCCTGCGGCGTAAACGGCTGCACCGCGTCCGCGCACGGCTTGCCCCGCAATCGGCCGATCGCGTCCCGGCAGGTGCGGATCGCTGCGGCCAGGGAAGCAGGGTCATGCCGGCTCACCAGCTCGCCGTTGACGCCGGGATGCACGGCCCGTGACACCTCGCCCACGTCCGTTGCGGCCACCGGCAGGCCGGTAGCCAGCGCCTCGAGAACCACGATGGGCATGCCTTCGTAGGCCGACGACAGCACGAACAGGTCCGACGCCTGCAGGTGCTCCGCGATCGCCGGCGGAGGCTGGACGCCAATGAGCTTCACGTGAGACTGCAGTCCCGCCGACCTGATCCGCTCCTCGAGCTCCGGACGCAGCACACCGTCGCCGATGAACAGGAGCCTGAGCTCCGGGATGTCCTCATGCAGCAGGCGGAACGCCTCCAGCAGCAACAACGGGTTCTTCTGGCGGTCCAGGCGGCCGACCGTCACGAGAACGAACGCCTCGTCGGGGAATCCCAGCCGCTGGTTCAACGCGGCCCGGGCGCGCATCCGCGTAAGGTCGTCGGGCAAATGAAAAATGTCGGGATCCATCCACGTCGGTGTGAAGCGGATGCGTTCCCGCATCGCCGGAAAGCGCGCCTGGTACGCCTTGGTCGCGTCTTCACGCACGCAGAAGACGGTGCTCAGGCGCGGCAGGATGTACTCCTCGAGCCGGAAATACAGCGACGGGAAATGCCGCCACCGGATGTCCGATCCCAGGTTTCTCAGGTCCTGCATGTTCTGGTGCATGACGAGGTTCTTGGGGCGCGGATCGCGCGCGAAGGCGAGCCACGGCTCGATCCGGTGGAATTCCAGTACGTCCGACGTGGTCCTGACGCGGCGCCGCAGAAGTGCCACCAGGAAGCGCAGCGCCACAGGAACCGCCGACTGTCGCTCGGAATTCCTGAGCGCCAGCACCGGGTAGAACCCGAACCGCCTTTCAGGATGCAGGCTGTACGTCGTCCAGCGCCCGGGCGGGGCCTTTGCCGGATCCGTGGTAATTCCCACCAGATCGAAGTGCAAGTCCGGCGGCGCCCAGCGCAGCACGCCCTTGATGAAGGTGTCGATGCCGCCGGGGATCACGCCCATCGGGTCCGCGGGGTAAACGATGCACACGCGGTATTGCACGGCTTGCCTCTGCGTCACGAGCCGGGTGCTCGTACATGCGCCGTCGGCGCGAGCGGCGCCTGCCGCCTGCCGCTCCGCCCTCACCTCGCCGATCCTCCGGCTCACCGCCGCGGCTCCTGGGGGCCGTACCACGCGGGCGAATACCCCCGCCCCCCTGCTCCGAGCCGTTGTCCGGTTTGTGCCCGCGCCTCGGGCGCCTGCTCGGCCGCCGGTTCCCGGAGACACATCGCCACGCGCATGGCCGCGCCGACGGTGGCCCACAGGAGATAGCCCATATCGTTGTACTGGTTGAAGAAAATCGCCAGCATGAAGCTGCACAAGCCGAATACCAGCGCCATCAGATAGAGCCGCTGGCTGCCGGACGCCTCCGCGATCGCAAGGCGCGCCGCCGACAGGATGCGGCGGAAAACCCCGATGAACAAAATGAGCCCGATGAGGCCCAGGTTATACAGGTGATACAGGTAGATATTGTGAGTGGCCAGGCGGTAGCTGCGGTCGCTGTCGTAGGAAAAGAAGCCGTAGCCGGTCACGAACGAAAGCGGGTTCTCCAGCATCGCGTCGATCGCGTTCATCCAGATCGACGACCGCCCGCTGGTGGCAACGTGCGGGTTACCTTCCAGCCCGGCAAACCTGTCGAGAAAGAGATGCGCATAGCCGGTAGCGAACGAAGTCACGACGACCGCGACGCAGGCGATACCAATGGCAGCCCCCGCTCGCACCACCGTAGTCGCAGACACGTACTGGCGCAGGTATATGGAGCCGACGACCAGCCCGCCAATCGTCCCGACGTAGGCGCCGCGGGATCCCGTGAGAATCAATGCCAGGATGGACGCGAACACACCCAGGCCCGCAAGCAGGCGCAATTTGCCGCGCACCTCGAGAAAGAGCGCGGTGCACAACGGGATGTAGAGTGACAACAGCAGCCCGTACTCGTTGGGCTGGCCTATGAACCCTTCGAAGCGCCCGCCCTTACGGGGAACCGGAAGCAGCCCCAGGTCAGGAATGTTCATCGTATCGATGATGGTGACCACATTACTGAGCACGATGACCCAGAGCATCGCGCGGATCAGCCACATCGCGTCCTTGAGCTGCAGCACGCCGTAGAAGAAGATCAGGAAAGTGAGGAACTGGTCTACCAGGCTGCTCTTCATTGCAATGAATGCGCCTTTTACCAGGTAGCCCGGATCTTGCACGATGAATGTGAGCGCAATCCACGTGACGAACGCGTAGCCGATGAGCCCGCAGAACATGACCATCGCGCCGGCCAGCTCCACTTTCCGATTGCGCGCGACTGCCGCGTTGACGGCGATGCCGGTCAGAACCAGGTAGAGCAGCATATTCTTGATGCTCAGACCGGGCGCCAGGCTGGCGCTCAGGCCCAGCGTGTCGCCCGCATACATCAGCAGGAAGAAGAACGCGAGCAGGTATTTCGTCATCAATCGCCACCCGCCGGCGCGGGCACTCGTGAATCAGTTGACGATGCGCTCAATCGAATACTCCTTTATGTCCCTGGCGTGCGCGAAGATGATCAGCTCCCCGAGCAGCCCGAGCGCGAATACCTGCATCCCCAGCACCACCATCAGCGACGTCAACAGCAGCGCCGGACGATCGGCAAGCGCAACGTCGAAGAACAGGCGCTGGACCGCGAGCCAGGCGAGAAGCAAGGCGCCTATCGCGAAGATAGTGCTGCCTATCGCACCGAAAAATCTCAGGGGCTTCTTCGTGAACCGGGTGAGAAACACGATTCCGAAGATATCCAGCAGGCGGGCGAGGTACGCGGACACGCCGTGATGATCGTAGATCCCGCCCTGCTCGACCTCCCGGACCGTTACTTCGCACACCTTGAACCCGCGGCGCGTAGCGAGAAGTGGTATGAAACGGTACTGGTCGCCGTACAGCGGCAGCTCATTCACGACCTCGCGCTTCAACGCGCGCACACCGCAGCCCACGTCGCTGAACGTCTGCCCCGTCGCAATACGCACCAGCCAATGGAATATCCTGCGCCGCGCGGCCTTGAAGCGTGACGAGCTGGAATGGCTCGGGGCCCGGGTTGCGATCGCGACGTCACAATCCCGCAGACGCTCGAGGACCTTGGGAATCGCGTCTGGCTCGACCTGTGCGTAGGCCGGCAGCGTGAGCACCACCGGGCTTTTCGTGCTCTCGAATCCCGCCGTCAGGGCACTGGCCTCGCCGAAGTTCTTGGCGAGCTGGATGACTCGCAGCCGCGGCTCGGACTGGGCAACGGCCCAGAGGTGCTCGAGGAATTCTTCGTGCTCGCCGTCGAGGACGTACACGAGCTCAAAGGATCTGCCGGTACTCTCCAATACGTCCAGGTACTGCCTGGTCAGCCGGCCGGTGGTATCCAGCAGCTTGACCACCGGGACGATTACCGAAATCTCCGTAGTATCGCTCATTGTGAGAACTCCACATCGCGCAATGGCTGTTTCCCGGCCCTCGGGCGGTTGCGCCGCTCCGTCGCGGTCAGGAGGCTCGCTTTCATGATTCGCATGTCACCCGTCCGGTTGATGAGCTCCGCGAGAACACCGCTGAACAGCAGGAAGAAGCACAGCGCGGCGAAGAAGATCCCCGCTCCCGCTATCGGCAACGAGCCCTCCGAGCCGACGAACAGTGCCACCACCTGCCAGGTCAGGATCGCCGTCGACAGCAGGAAGAACGGCAGTGCGAGCAGGGCGAACCATGCCAGCGGCCGCGCGGCGAAACCGGACACCATGCGGATCATGAGGAGGTCGAACAGCACCTTATAAACGCGGGACAGGCCGTATTTCGACCGGCCGAACTGGCGGGCGTGGTGCCGAACCTTGATCTCGGCAATGCGTGCTCCCGCCATCGATGCCATCGCCGGTATGAAGCGATGCATCTCGCTGTACAGCGGAACGTTCTTGATGACGCCGGAACGGAAACCCTTGAGGGAACAGCCGTTGTCCCTGATCGGGACGCCGGTGACCTTGCCGATCAGCCAGTTCGCGATCCGTGAGGGGATTTTCCGCGACACGAGCTTGTCCTGACGGTCGAATCGCCAGCCCACCACGACATCGAAGCCGTCTTCCAGTTTGGCGATGAACTGGCCGATGTCCCGGGGGTCGTTCTGGAGATCGCCATCCATGGTAACGATATATGTACCGCGCGCGAGATCGATGCCCGCTGCCATCGCCGACGTTTGCCCGAAGTTGCGGCGAAATTTGACCACCCTCAGCCGCCGGTCCAGCAGTGCGAGCCGCTCGGCACAGGCGAACGTCGTATCGCTGCTGCCGTCGTCCACGAACAGGATCTCCGCTCCGTGTTCCAGCGGCAGCGAATCCAGCGCGTCGGTGATCGCCCGATAGAGCGGCTCAACGCTCCCCTCCTCGTTGTACAGCGGTACGACGATGGAAAGGTCCACTGCTTCTCCTGAACGCATACTTCTCCAGGGTCCTGCTTTGTGTTTTCTGCTCTGCATGCCGCGCGGCGGATGGCCGGCGGCCTGGCTCATTCGACCAGGTGACTGAATTCGTATGTACGGGGTTGGCCGGCTACGGTGTCGGGCGCGGCGGCACGAGAGGCGCTTGCCGCTGTAGGGATGCGGGCAGCGCCTGCAATACTAACCCAAGCGGGCGTGAACCGCCTAGTACTTCGCTCGCGGCTGCCTGCGCGCGCTCAGTCGGGCGCAGGGACTGAGTCGGCCTCGGCACTCGCCGTCGCGGCCTTGCCGGGCTTCGTGTACCGCCAGATCGGCGTCGCACCATCGCGCCCGAGCCACACGCGTTCGAAGCCGAGCTCCTGCATGGTCGTCCAGATCCCGTCTGCCATGTACCGCATGAGATTGTGCTCGAGCTCGCCGCTGCCGACGACGAGAATCTCGTCATATTCCGACTCGCGCACGACCCGCGCCAGCTCTTCACCTGATGCGATTTGCGGTACTCCCGTATACAGGTTGAGCATCCTTCCGTCGCGCAGGATCGACGAATTCCTGCCGGCGTGCAGTGAGCGCATGTAATAGTCGGTTCGCTTCGGCAGATAATAGCCCTGCTGCTGGGAATCGAGCACGATGACGACGTCCTCGTCCTCCGTGCCGCTCGCGATCACGAATTCCGCCGCGCCCTTGTGGTCGACGCCTCGATGATCGGTCAGGTGTGCGAAATCGGCATACCGCGGATTGACGTTGTAACGGAACTCCGCAGGATCGACGAACGCGGCGAGCACGGCGAGCGCCACCAGCGCCGCAACCGCATGCGCGGGTGCCGGTCGCAGCCGGAGCCGGCCTTCGAAATGGAGCAGCACTTCGCGCACTCCCGCCAGCAAAGACACCATGAAGAACGGCAGAGTGCCGATGACGTATCTCGGCGGCATGAAGCGCTCGGCGAAGAAAGCGATCAGCAGCAACGGCGCGAGCACCGCAACCAGAAACAGCAATACGTGATCGGGGAGCGCGCGCCCCCGGGCGAAACCGACCGCGAACCAGACCATGAGCAGCGCGTAGACGGCCACGCCGATGGGAGAGAAGTCGAGGAAGGTGAGATAGGACAGAGGCTTCGGTCGGCCAAGCAGCGCTTCGGCGTAATCGTAGAGGCCTTCGATCCGCGGTGACTGCCACGCCGCGTAGCCGTGCCAGGCGAGCAGTGCCAGCATGAACGCGGCAAGTGCCGCCGGGACGAGAACGCTCCTGCCCGAGCGCACGTAAAGGACGGCCCCCACGAACCACGCGAGGGCTCCCAGGTGATACTGGACCAGTACGGCAGCCGCCACGGCAAACGAGAGCAGGACGGCGGCGGCGGTGAACCAGAGCCGCGTCATCGGCTCCGCCGCGGACCGCCGGCCGCCGGCGATCCACGCTGCCGCGGCACAGCCCGCGACCAGCACTGCCACTACGATCGCTGCGAGCGCCCCGACCGGGTTCTGGAGGCTCTCGGCGGGTGCGCCGACGGCACCCGGACCCGCGGACACCAGCGGGAAATACTGCCCGGAGCTCCACTCCGACAACAGTTCGAACAGCACGCCGCAGACCACGAAGCCCACGCCACCCAAGCCGAGCAGCCGTACCGAGCGCTTGACGAGCCCGGGATAGAAGAACAGCAGGCTCGCAAACACCGTGAGTGAATGGAACAGGAGCGCCCCGATGCAGGCAGTCACGGCGAGCAGCCAGTCCCTGACGGACTCGGTTCGCTCCCAGCGGAATACCGCGACGCCGAACAGCATCACGAAGGAAAGATAGAAGACGTACATGCGTGCGGTCTGCGACAGCGCGATCATCACCGGAAGCAGCGCGATCGAGGTGGCGAGCAGCAGCGACCAGGGCACCGTCAGGAATCGTCTGCCCAGGCGGTAGCCGATAAGGATCATCAAGGTACCCATGACCGCCGAGGGCAGCCTCAGCGCCCATTCGGAGTCGCCGAACACCGACACGGAAAGAGCCATGAGGTAGAGCTGCGGCAATGCCCGCGGATAGAGCATGCCGCTCGGGATGACCGGTACCCCCGTTTCGAGGATGCCGCGAGTCGCGAGCGCCATGACGTCCTCGTCTCCGAACAGACCGATATTGCCGAGCCCCCAGAAACGCAACACCGCGCCTACCGCGACTACGAGTGCAAGCAGCAACAAGGTCAGGCGGCTTTCCTCATCCTGAGGGCGCCACGTTCGGAAGATTTCTTCGCTCACGGCAGGCTCCTGTCGGAACGGTGGACCGGAATCAGTCCGACAGGATTATAGCGGCAGTTGCCGCAGGTGCCGGGGGGGGGGCCAAGGCCCGGCACGCGCTGGATCAGTGCAGTTCCGGCGGTCTCGGCGGCGCGCTGGGGTCATCGCCGGCACGGGATTGCCGTCCTTCCACCTCGGCGGCCATTCCGTGCAGCCATTCTTCGAGGTTGGTGTAGCCGTCTCCGTCGTCGTCGCCATCGGCGTCCGGCGGCAAGGTCAACCTGCGCTCGTTGCTCGCGAGTTGCGGCCAGCCGCCGGCGTTCCGGCTGCAGCGACTGCTGCCGTCATCGGCAACGCAGTTGATGATCCGGCCGGTGCGGTCGGCCACGTCGCTCACGATTCTCGAGTCGACTTCGCTGCGTTGCGCCGGTCGCATACCGGCGTTGGCGAGCACGGACTCCTGCACGGCAGCCTTCTCGGCCGCAGCAGGGTCGAGATCGTCGAGCCAGGCCGGCGGGTTGAAGACCTCCAGCAGCTTCCTCGGAATACTGCTGCGGTTATCCACCACCGACCAGGGATCCGCGGTTGCGCAGGATGCCTCATTATCTGCGAGATACAGCAGCGTGCCGTTGACGACCTCGGTCCCGACTCCGACCGCCGCTTCGCCGACGAGCTCGATAGGCTTGGCCTCTGCCCGCGAGTCTTTCCCCTTGATGAACACGTTTCCGACGATGCTGTTCATGGTGGGCTTCTTGTCATTGAACAGCATCGCTTCGCTCTCGCCGGCGTTGTAGACGACGTTGTTGACGAACACGAATTCCGTGGCGCCGGAACGCGGGTTGCGACCGAAGCCGTGGGCAATCAGGTTGCCGACCATGGCAGCACGGCCTTTGCCCCTGGACGTGATGAGCACCGACAGCCCGTGCGGCCCTTTCGAATGCAGCGAATCATTCAACGGCTCCGAGATGATCGAATTTGCGATCGTCACATCCGTCCAGTTTCCCCATACCTCGACAACTTCGTCGATGCCCCAGCTGAACGAGGAGTGGTCGACCACGACGTTCCGTACCTCGCCATCCCCGCCGATTTTCAGTGAATCCCGGGCATCGGGATCCATGCCGCCCGGATCGTCTCCGACCCGCACGGCGATATGCTGAACGAGCACGTCCGACGCGTTGATCTGGAGCGTGCCGTTCCGCAGCAGGATGCCCGGTGCAGGGGCAGTTTGCCCGGCGATCGTCAGGTAGGGATGTTCGACGACCAGGTTATCTTCCAGCCGTATGGCTCCCGAGACCTCGAACACGCAAACGCGAGGGCCGGAAGCGCCGACGCATTCCCGCAATGACCCGGGCCCGGAGTCGTCCAGTGTGGTGACGCGAAAGACCTTGCCGCCGCGACCCGCCGGGGTATCGATGCCGTAACCCACTCCTCCGGGGACCACGGGCGGCCCGGCGAACGCGCCCGGTGCGATACCGAGCCCCATGCAGAGCAGCGAAGCGAGAACGAACGGAAACCGGGATCTTGCGAGTGCCGTCTTGCTGATCATTACCACTTTACGTTGAGGAAAGTCTGTTGCTTTGACTGTGTACGAGCCGCATTCCCAGCCAACAGCGGCTCCGAATCGAGGGGCGCTTTCTTCAGGGCGGGCGATGCTGCCACGTGGGCGGTGATTATGTCAAATCACGCGTTGTCGGCCCGCACCGACAACGCGTGACAGGCAAGCGGATTCGATCCTCAGTCGTGAATGAGCGGCGGATTGGGAGGCGCGGCCACGGTCGGCTGCTCCGCTACCGCGCGACCTTCCACTTCCGCTGCCATGGCCTGGAGCCACTCCTCCGCGCGCGTGTAGCCGTCGCCGTCGTCGTCGACGCCGGGATTATCGGGAATCGTGAGCGCCCGCCGGTTTTCCGCAATCTTTGGCCAGCCGCCGGCATTCTTCGTACAACGATCGGAACCGTTGGCCGCGACGCAATTGATGATCCGGCCGGTGCCGTTCTTCACATCGGCAACGACGCGTGCGTCGACCGGGTTGCGCGCCCCGGGACGCATTCCGGCATTTGCCAGCACGTAATCCACGACTTCCGAGCTCGGTAGCGCGTCGAAGCCGTCGCTCAACCAGATGAGCCGGGAAAGCGCCTGGAGCAGATCTCGTGCGATACCGCTCCTGTTGTCGACGATGGACCACGGATCTTCGGTTGCATGCATCGACCTGTTGTCGGAGAGGTAAACCTTGGTCCCCAGCAGCAAGTCCGCCCCGTACCCCGTATCGCCGATCAGCCTGACCGATTTGACCGAGTTCGTGGCATTCGGGCCCTTGATGTAGACATTGCCGACGACGGTGTTGTCGGACGTCAGTCCATGGTCGTTGAACAGCATCGTCTCCGCATCCTTGGCGTTGTATACGACGTTGTTCACGAGCACGAACTCGGGCGCATTCGACCTGGGGTTGCGCCCCCAGGAATGGGCAAACAGGTTCCCGATTACCGCCGCCTTGCTGCCTTCCTGCCTGGAGTTGATCAGCACACCCAGGCCGTGTGGTCCGCTCGGATGATAGGAATCGTGCA
>DASVDF010000094.1:0-6867 GCA_036381215.1 Woeseiaceae bacterium
GTGCTTTTCCTCGGCGTCCACTCGGTGGCGCTCGCCGCGCCCGGCACGCGGGAGCGCCTGCGCGAACGGCTCGGGCCCGGTCCGTGGCGCGGGCTGTATGCGCTCGTTTCCCTCGTGGGATTCGTGCTGCTCGTCCACGGCTACGGCGTCGCTCGCCAGGAACCGGCGGTGCTCTACACGCCGCCTTTCTGGATGCGGCACGTGACGCATCTCCTGATGCTGCCGGTGTTCCCGCTGGTGTTCGCCGCATACCTGCCGGGCCGCATCAAGGCGGCGCTCGAGCACCCGATGCTGGTCGGCACCATGATCTGGGCCGTCGCGCACCTGCTCGCGAACGGCACGCTCGCGGACGTGCTGCTGTTCGGCGGTTTTCTCGCGTGGGCCGTCGCCGACCGCCGGTCGTTCACCCGTCGTCCGCCGCAGGTCATGAAGACCGCGCCGCCGTCCCGCAGGAACGACTGGATCGCGATCGCCCTCGGCCTCCTCGTCTACGTCGTGTTCGGCGCCTGGCTGCACGCGCTGCTGATCGGCGTCCCCGCTTTCACGCCTGGGGGCTGAGCGCTACGCGGAGAACGCGTAGGTTGCGGCGCGGAGCTCGCCTTTCCACACGAGCTCGAGCCGGCCGTCGATCCACCACCCGACTTCGCCGTAGAACGGGATGCGTAAGCCGCAATGCTCGCGATAGTCGCGGAAATGCCCCTCCCAGGGCAGCTCGCGATAGCCGCCGCCCGAGCTCGCCCAGCGCGCCGGCGTGTAGATGCTCGCGACTTCGCCGGCGGCATTGAATCGGAACTCGAGCGTCACCGTCGTCGGGCCATCGGTGAGAGAAGCGAGCGCCCGCAGGGCCTCGCTCACGTCGGCGGCTGCCTGCGGGTGCGAATCGGTGTCGAAGATTTTCGCCAGCGAAAAACGGTTCGACCAGGTTCGACCCCTAATCCTCGGTACCGGCCCGCACCATGAGCACGGGTACCGGCGAGGAGCGCAGGACCATCTCGGCATCGCTCCCCAGCGTCAGCCGCTTGAGGCCGCGGCGGCCGTGCGTGCCCATCACGATCAGGTCCGCGGAGGATTTTTTCGCCCGCGAGATGATGGCACCGGCCGCGCCCCCACTGGACGCTTTCAGGAGCTCGCCCGTGCAGGTGACACCCTGGCCGCGCACCGCGGCTTCCGCCTCGGCAAGAATTTTCTCGCCGGTTTCGCGCAGGGCGTCTACGAGGTCCTGCCACACCGCGGGCGCCGCACCCGCCGCGACGACGAACTCATCCACGATGTGCACGAGCTCCAGTGTCGCCCCCGTGGCTTTCGCAAAGGCGATTGCCTCCCCGAGGCCGCGGTTGGACGCCGCGCTGCCGTCGACCGGAACGAGAATCTTCCTGTACATCGCCATCACCTCTCATCAATGCCCGCCGCCTCGACCGGAGTATGGTCCACCGGGCCGGCGGCCGCTTTGCCGTCCACCGGCTCGTCGGAATGCCATTTGATACCCGTGAACATGGCGGAGATGACCGTGCCGCCCTCGCGGAACTCGGTGTAGATCGCGGCCGCGATATGCACCGCGATCAGCACCAGGAGCACGAAGAAATTGAGCTCGTGGATTTCCACGATGGGACCGCGGAACGCGCGCATGTCGGCCCACGCCTCCGGGTTCACGGTTTCCGGAGCATAAGGCCGCACCTGTGCGGGATCGTGCGTCTCCCCGGCCACCCACGTGCGCACCGAGCCGCCGAACGGCGGCATGAACACGTCGGTGCCGGCCAGCACGAGACCCGTTCCGGCCTGCACGAGGAGCAGCAGCACGATGAGCGAGAGCACCACGCGGGCCAGCGGGTTGTGCCCCATGTAGAACGGCGCCTTGCCGGAAATGACGCCGCGCACGAATTCGCCAAGCCGACGCCCGTAGCCGCGGCCGCCCGGAAGCAGTGCGCGCCAGCGGGCGAACGGGCTGCCGACGAACGCCCACACCACGCGCCACAGCAGGTTCAGCACGAACACGTAGCCGACGAACACGTGCGTCTGCTTGAGCAGGATCATGCCCGGGTCGTCCGGAATCCCCAGGCGATCGGCGTTCAGGATCAGCGTGCCGATCGCCGCCAGCCCGAGCACGGCGAGAAAGTTGATCCAGTGAAAGATCCGCTGGGTCCGGTCCCAGACACGGTGTGCGCGCAAGGTCATGCGTTCGGCTCCTTTGCCGTCCATCGGGCACACGCTACGCCGACGCTACGGCCGCGCCTTGATCGCCGTCAAGCTCGGACGCCGCGCGCGCCGCGACGCATCGTCAGCCGGGTTTTCCGTCCGCACGGGGCCCAAGCAGGATCGGCGTGTAGACCCAAACGTACAGCAGAAAGGCCGCGATCCACAGCACCGCCGCGCAGGCGATGACGTGAGGGTAGCTCAGCGGCAGCACGGCGGGGCCGAACACGCGCACGGCGGCCGCCAGGATGAGAAAGGCATACGCCCAGGCAATCGGCTTCGCGACGACGAGCGGCCGGCCCGTGTGGCCGAGCGACGCCCGGGTCATGACGGCCAGGATCATGGTCGCCGCGGCGCCGGCGCCGAGCGCGTGCGGCCAGTGGGCCGCCCAGCCAGCTCCGGCCAGCAGCCACACGGCCTTGAGCAGCAGCCCGACCGGCAGCCAGAGATAGGCCGCGTGCAGCACCCACACGATGGGCTCGGAGAACGTCTTCAGCGTCTGCCAGCCGGCAATGCGGGCGATGTGCGCGAGGGCCGCGATCAGGGTGATCGCCGCCGTTATCCAGTGCAAAGGCCCGACGAGGTCGGCGAACACGAGCACGATCATGCTCCCGATCGCCGTCACCTCGACCGCGCGATGCGTGCGCACGCGCAGTTCCGCGCCGCGCCGGCGCAAGGCGCTGGCCGTGAACGCCGGCACGATGCGCCCGCCGATCACGGTCACCAGCACCAGCACCACGTCGAGCGCGAGCCGCAAAGCCCGGCTCGCGACCAGGAAATCGCCGTCGCGCATGGCGTACAGGAACGCCGCATCCACGGCCCAGAACACGAACAGCACGATGAGCAGCGGCGCGTTGCGGTTGCTCGATCGAAGCAGGGAGGGCGCGATGGTGGCCGCGAGCGCCGGCAGGAACGCGAGCTCGGCGACGGCGACCAGCGCGAGCGGCAGGACGCCGGCAAGAGCCATCGCCACGCGGCCGGCAAGCCACAGGCTCGCAAGCCACACGAGCGGCCGCCCGGCGAAACCGCGCTCGCCGGTCCAGCTCGGCACCGCGGTGAGCATGAAACCCGCGATCGCCGCGGCGATGAAACCGAACAGCATCTCGTGCGCGTGCCACTGGAACGCCGGGAGGCGCCCGAACGGCGCGAGCCCGGCCTGGTAGAGCCAGAGCCACAGGCCGATCGCGACCAGCGCGTACCAGCCCGCGGCGAGAAAGAACGGGCGAAACCCGTAGGCGAAGGGAACGAGCCGGGCCATCAGCGCAGGAACGCGAGCAGGGGCCCGAGCGGATGATGCGTGCGCGCGATGGAGAACATCGCCCCGTAAACGAGCATCGCGCCGACGAACGTGGCGGAGCGCACGGCGGCCGTGCGCCCGCGCTTCAGCGCGAAGGTGCCGAGGCCGATGTACACGACCAGCAGGCCGAGCTTCGCCGCGAGCCAGCCGTTCGCGTACACCGCGGAAGGCAGGATCGCGAGCAACAGCAGCGCCGCCGCGAGCAGCACGATGTCGATCGCATAGCTGAGGTACCGCACCGGCGCCGCCATCGGCCAGCGCGCCCGCGCCTGGACGGCGAGCCCGCGCAGCAGGAACAGGCCGCCGCTGGCGACGACCGCCGCGACGTGCACCCACTTTATTTCGGGGTAGAGCTCGAGCATCGCTTCCTCAGGCGCGTTCCGCTGCTGCCGGCCAACCCGGCCGGGCACGACAAGTTAGAAGTCCTGCCGCGGATTTGCAACGTGCGGCCGTAACACCTGACGCCACGCTACACGGCCCTCGAGTAGCGCGGCCGGTCCGTGGCGGCCGGCGCGGCGAGGTACGCATCGAAGCACATGGCGAGCGCGCGCAGCAGGAAGCGCCCGCGCGGCGTGGCGCGGATGCACTCGCGGTCGACGGTGACGAGGCCGTCGAGTGCCAACGCTTCGAGCTGCGCCAGGCTGTCCGCGAAATAAGCGTCGAAGGCGATGGCATGCCGCCGCTCGATGGCCCGCACGTCGATCTCCGCGCGGCACATCAGCGCCTCGATCACCTCGGCGCGCAGCCGATCGTCGGCGGAGAGCGCGATGCCGCGCCACGCGGGCAGCCTGCCGGCCGCGACATCGATTTCCCAGCCGGTGAGGTCGCGGCGATTCTGGCTGTAGCTCGCGCCGATGCGGCTGATCGCGCTCATGCCGAAGCCGACGAGGTCGGCGCGGGCGTGCGTGGTGTACCCCATGAAATTGCGCTGCAGCGTGCCGTTGGCGGCGGCTTGCGCGAGGTCGTCATCCGGCAGCGCGAAGTGGTCCATGCCGATGTAGACGTAGCCGGCGGCAGTCAGCCGCTCGACGGCCAGCGCGAGCAGCGCGAGCCGGGTCGCCGCATCCGGCAGCTCCGCCGACTTGATCCGGCGCTGCGCCTTGAACAGCTCGGGTAGATGCGCATAGCCGTACACCGCGAGCCGATCCGGGCGCAGCCCGATCACGGTCTCGAGCGTACGTGCGAAAGTCGCCGGTTGCTGCAGCGGCAGCCCGTAGATCAGATCGACATTCACTGAGCGGAAGCCCGCGTTGCGGCAGGCTTCGATCACTGCGGCCGTCTCGGCGACGCTCTGCACGCGGTTGACGGCGCGCTGCACGGCGGGGTCGAAATCCTGCACGCCGAGGCTCGCCCGGTTGAATCCGGCGCGCGCGAGCGCCGCGACGTCACCCGGCCGCACGTGACGCGGATCGAGCTCGATGGAGAAGTCGCGTTGCGGCGCGCTGCTCAGGCCGAGGTGACGGCCGAGGCGCTCGACCACGGCGCCGAGCTCGGCAGGGTCGAGAAAATTCGGGGTGCCGCCGCCGAAATGCAGCTGCGCCACCTCGCGATCTTCCGCGAACAGCGGCGCCGCCAGCGCGATCTCTGCCACGAGGTACTCGAGATAGCGTGCGCCCTTCGCCGGGTCGCGCGTGATGAGCCGGTTGCAGCCGCAGTAGAAACACGGGCTGAAGCACCACGGCACGTGCACGTAAACCGAGAGCGGCCGGGGCGGCGTGGCCGCATTGGAAAGCTCGGCGAAGCGGCGAAAATCGCGCTCGCCCCAGCGTTCCGTGAACTGCGGCGCCGTGGGATAGGAGGTGTAGCGCGGACCGGGACGGTCGTAGCGCCGCACGAGCGCGGGATCGAATACCGGTGCCGTCTGCATGGCCTGAGAATGCGCCTCCGGCCGCCCGGCTGCCTTGATCGAGGTCAAGCAGGGCGCAGGTTGCGTGCCGCCGATCCGGTCACTATCTTTGAACACGAACAAGCAACAAGGAGAGCACGATGCAGGGCCTGTTCCCGACCTTCAAAGCGCTGAGCTGGCTCGTGTTGCTCCTGATGCTCGTGGCGGCGGGCTACACCTGCGTGATGTCGATCATGCTCTGGTCGGGCATCGGAGTCTGACGGCCGCCTCATGAACATTCGCCAGGCCCGCCATTTCGCCATCATCAGCACCGCCATCTCCGCATTCGTCTTTCTCGCGCTCACCGCCGACAGCCATCGCCAGTTCCCCGAGCTGACCAACGAGGAGAACCTCACGCCCGAGGTCGGCCGCGGCATGGACGTGTGGCACGAGTTCAACTGCATCAACTGCCACACCCTGTTCGGCGAGGGCGCCTATTACGCGCCGGACCTCACGAAAATCGCCGAGCTGCGCGGACGGCCGTACCTCGAGGCGTACATGCGCGATCCCTCGCAGTTCTATGACGAGAACGTGCACCGGCGCCTGATGCCGAAGCAGGATCTGAGCGACCAGCAGATCGCGGACCTCGTGAGCTTCCTCGACTGGGTGTCCCAGGTCGACAACCAGGGCTGGCCGCCGCGGCCGATCTACGTCACCGGCGGCCTGACCCGCAGCGCGGTCGCCGCCGCGCAGGCCAACGAGCCGACGTCGTACGAGGCGCGGCCGGTGACCGCGGACAGCGCCGCCATCGCGCGCGGCGAAAACCTGTTCCACACCGCCGTGCCGGCCTGCAACGCCTGCCATTCGACACAGCGGGGCGCGGACATGGCCGGGCCCTCGCTCGCCGGCGTCGCCACGCGCGCGGCGCAGGTCATCGGCTCCCCGGATTACACCGGCGAGGCGACGGACGTCGAGAGCTACATCCGCGAATCGATCCGCACGCCGAGCGCTCATCTCGTGCCGGGCGCGATGTACTCGGCGAACGGCGTCTCGTTCATGCCGGACACCTATCCGAAGACGCTCACGGACGAGCAGATCGACGACCTTGCGGCGTTCCTTGCCTCGTTCCGGTAACAACGGTACAAAGCATGCGCTACAGATCCCAAATCGTCGCTTACTGGTATTTCGCGGTCGCGATGCTGCTTTTCGGCCTGCAGGTCGTGTTCGGGCTCCTGTCGGCGACCAAGTACCTCGGCCCGGACCCGCTGCTCTACGTCCTGCCGTTCGACGTCACCAAGGTCATCCACACCAACCTGCTGATCGTGTGGGTACTGACCGGCTTCATGGGCGCCACCTACTGGATGGTGCCGGAGGAATCGCGCACGGAGCTCCACAGTGTGAAGCTCGCGGTGATCCAACTCGTCCTCTGGGTGATCATGGGCGTGTCGGCCGTCATCGGTTACCTGTTCCGCTACGGCACGGGCAACAAGCTGCTCGAGCAGCCGCTGCCGCACAAGATCGTCATCGTCATCTGCATGCTGATCTTCCTCTACAA
>DASVDF010000095.1:0-5227 GCA_036381215.1 Woeseiaceae bacterium
GGCGCGCACGGGGCGGCTCGCGGCGCGGGCGGCGGGCCGCGGTGCGGCGCGGGGCGCCGCCCGGGTGGGCGCGGCCGCCGCCGGCGGCGCCACGCTCTGCGCCCCGAGCGGCCCGGGCGCGGTCGCGTGCGCGCTCGTCGCGGGCGCCGCCGCGTGGCTCGGCACCGACTGGGTGTTGCTCACCGTGGACGAGCATTTCAATCGCGACGACCTGGTGGCCGCGCTCGAGGCTAGCCTCGATGAGCTTCGTGCTCAGGTCGAGCGCGCGCTCGAGGAGTCGTACGACCGGCTCATCGCCGAGCGCTACGGCGCCGCGCGGCAGGAGATTCGCGAGGGGTTCGTGCCGGCGAACGCGGGGGCGCGGCGGTGACGCTCAGCCGGTGACGGGGGTCCGCCGGGCCTCTTCCCAAGCCGCCGCGGGCGCGAGAGAATCGCTTCGCCAAGGGTCACGCGTCGCAAGAACAACGGCTCCCAACGGGTCTCGTCCCGGGAGGTGCTTCATGAAGCGCGGGCTCCAGGAAGAGAACAGCGACTTCCGCCAGGTGTTCCTGGACGGCCGCGAGCCCGCGGAGGACGCGCTGCCCCGCTGGCTCGGCTACTCGACCGGCCGGTGGGAGGACGACACGCTGGTCGTGACGACCGTCGGCCTCACGGAGCAGAGCTGGCTCGACGCGCTGGGGCACCCGCACACCGAGCAGCTCCGTGTGACGGAGCGGTTCGGCCGGCCGAGCGCCGGACGCCTCGAGGTGCAAGTGACGCTCGCCGATCCGGGCGCATACACGAAGCCGATCACGTACACGGTGGCCGCGACGCTCCAGCCCGATCAGGATTTGCTCGAGTACTTCTGCACCGAGAACGAGAAGGATGTGCAGCACTTCCAGTAGCGAGGCGACGGCGTGCCGCAGCGTCGGTGGTAGCCGCGGCTCCGGAGCGCCTACTGCTGCGAAGCTTGCTCGGCGTCACGAGTTCGCCGTGAGCCGAGCTTCAGCTTGACGCCGACGGAAGGCAGGAGCGGCAGCCCTTCCTCCTCGACCAGGCGATACTCGGAGGAGCCGGCGACGGGCTCATAGCCCGGCGGCGCCCGTGTTCCTGCGCCCGTAAGCGTTGACGATGTCGACGTAGAAGAGCCCCTCGGCGCGCGCCATGCGGACCGGCCGCTCGAACCGCACGTCCAGCCTGTGGTAGGCGCCCGCGCGCTCCGCGTTGAGGTCGCCGTATACGGGCCGGTAGAAGCCCGGGTAATCGGGATTCTCCTCGTTGCCCACGATGGGCGTGTACGGCAGGCCGCTGCGATACTGCCAGCGCAGGCCGAGATTCCACGTCGGGGTGAGCTGGTAGTTCAGCACGATGTTCGCGATCACGGGCGTGTCCGTGTCGAACTTGACCGTGCGGCCGTGACGCCGCCGCCGCGGTAGATCCAGCTCGCGCCCGTGCTCTCGAAGGCGGTGGCGGCCGCCGCCGCGCCCCTGGAGCCGGGATCCACGAGCGCACGGTCGGAGCGCGCGCGTGGAACACGTATCGGCCGGCAGCCCGTCGACGAGGAAGGCGTTGTCCTCCGGGCTCGATCCGCGCACCGCGGGTGGACCGCCGCCTTCGCTGATCTGCACGACCCCCGGCAGCGCCGTCACGGCCCGGAGCGGATCGCCGAAGTTGCCGGGCAGCCGAACGAGCTTCTTGGTCAGCGCGGTCGGCTCGGTCGGAGCATCCGCGCGACGTCCGGTCGCGACCACTTCGTCGGCGAGCGCGGGCGGCGCGCTTGCAGGCTGCGCCTGCGCGAGCGATGCGGCTACGTAGCAGCCGCAGCTCAAGGCGCAGCGGAGGCCGCCGTAACTTCCTTGGCCCATGCCGGCTCCTGCGTCCTTGGACGCGCCGGGCTCACGGCGCTCGCCGACGCGCTGCTCGCGCCGGCTCCGTTGCGAGACACCCGAGCCCGCCTTCGCGACTTAAGGATTCTATCGCTCCGTCGGGGGCGTTGCGCTCGGATCCGCGCCGGCACCAGTGCTTTGCGTACCGCAACTGCGCGCGTGGGCCGCATCGGCCGTGAAGCGGCGCTCCGATTCGCGCAGCACCCCCCGATGCGTGCGAGCAGGGCGTTCGCTGCGTCGATCGTCGAGCCGATCTCGGCGGTCCCCTCGTGCCGACGGTACGGAATGTGCATCGGCGGGTAATGATTCGACGCTTCGGCTACGTCGCGATCGCGAAGTCCATCGATGCGCCGACGAATCGTACCTGCCGGCTGCGCAACGCGACGCCCGAGCGGCTGCGGGCGCTCATCGCGTCGAACGTCGCCAACCTGCGACTGGTGCTCGAGTTCAATCTCGAGCATTCGATTCTCCTTTATCGAATCAGCAGCGACCTGATCCCTTTCGGTTCGCACCCGATCAATCAAGTGCCCTGGTGGGAAGAGCTTCGCGAGCCGCTCGCAGCTATCGGCCGCTTCGTGCGCACGAACGGCATGCGTGTATCGATGCATCCGGGCCAATACACGATCCTGTCCGCGCGCGATGCTCGGATCGTGACCGCCGCGATCGACGACCTGTCCTGGCACTGCCGCCTGCTCGACGCGCTCGGCACGGCCGCCGACGCCAAGGTCATCGTCCACGTCGGCGCCACGTACGGAGAGTCGAAGGCGATCGCCATCCGGCGCTTCGCGAGCGTGGCTCGAGACCTGCCGGAAACCATTCGCCGCCGCCTGATCGTGGAGAACGACGAGCGCATTTTCACGGCGGAGGACGCGCTGGAGGCGGCGCGTCTCGCCGGTGTGCCGGTGGTTTTCGACTGGCTACATCATCGTGCGAACCCCGGCAGCGCGCGCCGGCACGCCGCGGCGAGCGCCGTCGTGCGGCGCTGCTTCGCGACGTGGCGCGGCAGCGACGGACCGCCAAAGGTTCACATGAGCAGCCAGGCTCGGGGGCGTCGGCGCGGCACGCACGCGGACTATGTCGCGGCGCGCGACGTCCTCGCGTTTCTGCGACTCGTCCCCGACGTGCCGTTCGATTGCATGCTGGAGGCGAAAGCGAAGGACCTCGCGCTCTTCCGGCTACGCCGCCGCCTGGCGGCGACCGGGATCACCGAGGGCGGCATCCGCAGTGAATCGACGAAGTCCCCCCGCGCCGAGCTCACGTTGCCGCAACGGCCATAGTCTGCCATGGCCGGTGCCTCGGCTTCGGCGGTGAAGTCCCGGAGCAGCTCCGTGGGGGTGGCGCGGGCCCCGTGGTCGCGGTGGTTGCGACCGCGAGGACGGCGATCAGCCGGACAAGCGTGGAGACGGTGGTGTGGTTGTCATAGCGGCTCCTCGGTTTCTCACTCGCCGGCACCGCCCCGGGAAAACTCGGGCGCCAGCTCATCGCACGGATGCGGCTCGTACGGTACGTCCGCGGGCAGCACGACGTCGTGCCCGACGTACTGGTCGCTGAAGTAGACCGGATCCTCCGCGATGTAGTCGCGCCTGAGCGCCATCGTCTCTGGGTCGAGTGAGAACCGCTCGACGACGTGCAGCTGGTCGCTGTGGCGCACGGGCGGTGCGAGCACGCCCGGCGCGAACCCGATCGTGTCGACCACGAGCACGTCGCCCTCCCACCGTCCGATCGAGTGTCCCGCGTAACTCTGCTCCAGGTTCTGCGGATGCTCGTCCACGTTCATGTGGATCACGCGGCGGAAGCTATAGAGGCCGTAGTCGATGACGATGCGGTCGGGCTCCTGCGTGATGCGGTTCACCGGCCCGTCGAACACCCAGTCGAAGAGGATGCTCGTCGGCTCGCAGCGCAGCCGCGGATTGTGCTCCGGCGACCACATTTCGAACGCGTCGGCCTCGGCCTGGCCGCGCGCGGTGAGCGTCACGGGGCGCGGGCCCCAGCCCGCGGAGGGCACGTCCTCGATCGCGATCTCGCCGGACTCGACGGCCGCGACCATGCTCTTCGGCACGAGGGTGCCGCGGCCGCCGGGCGGCACCGCGATCACGTATTGCTCCTGCGCCCAGTCGCCGGAGAGATTGAGCTCGCCCGTTGCGAGCCGCAGCGGCCGGCCGGACACGTCGGCGTCGCCGCTCGTGAATTGATCGTTGCGGTTGATCTGCGGCGCGTCGCCGATCTTCACGTCCTCGAGATAGCAGGCGCCGGGATCGGTGCGGTGGCCGAAGCCGTACACGGTGACGGGCGCGCCGATCACGAACATCTCCTTCGACCACCCGGAGCGACGGAGCAGCGTCGCTGCACGCATCTCGCAGCGCATCGCGAGCGGCTCGCCGTCCGCGTCCGTCGTGTCGAAATAGAGATAGGCGTGCGGATTGACGAAATCGATGCCGGTGATGACGCCCGTGAAGGTGACTTCACGGCTGCGGTCGAAGAGCCCGAAGCCGTGATGCGCTTCAGTCGCTGCCGGAAAGAGGAGAGCGAGGGCGGCGCCCATGGCCGCGAGGAGCCGCGCGCGGTCCTCGCCTGCGGGGGCGCGCGCGTCGTCGAGCTCGAGGCGCATCTGCGTTCCCCCTCCGCTTGATGACCGCGAAGAGTGTACTCCGGTGGCCGCTGGGGCGCGCGGCCCTTGATCCGCCAGCCGAGCGCGCCCGAATCTCGCTCGGTTCCTCTGCATGGTCACGTTCTTCGCGGCCGAGGCCGGCTTCGCGGCGCACGCGCGCAGCTCGACCGCCTGCGCGCCGGCGCTGCACAGGCGGACGGCGTGATCCACACTGCGTTCAATCACGATTTCTCGAGATTCCGCGAGAATCGTGCAGCGGACAGGCGCGTGATCGAGGCAATCGGTTCGGCACTTGCGGGATCGCAGTGCCCGCTCGTCGTTACCTCAGCGATTGGTATGCTGCCTTCCGGCGGTGGTGACGGAGGAAGCAAAGCCTGTCTCCGGCCGCCCGCGCGCGGCCACAGGAGAAGCAGCCGACAAGTGGCGGCCCGCGGCGCGCGCGTCTCGGTCGTGCGCTTGCCGCCTTCGGTGCATGGTGCCGGCGCTCGACTCTTGAGCGCGTGTCGCTCGCGCGCCGCCGCGCAGGGAAGACGTACTGCCAGGCCCAGCGACGGCCGGCGCCGGGATACTTGCGCGCAAGCGCATGCGGCAGATACACATTGCCGAAGCCCGCCGCCAAGTCCCTTTCGTGTAGCAGCCGCACCGATTGCAAGTGGCGCTTCAATGGGATGATCAGCTCGTCGGCGAGCGTCACGACACGGTCCGCGCCGCCCTTGCCTTGTCGTACGAAGACGGCCCGATGCTCGAAGTCGAC
>DASVDF010000096.1:0-7899 GCA_036381215.1 Woeseiaceae bacterium
TTATTTGACGAGCTTGAGGTGCGAGCGGTCGGTGCGGGCGGCTTCGCGGTCGCGGGGGTCGGGGGGCTCCGGGTGATCGGCGCCGTGCGAGAAGATCATGCCCTGGCCGGTTTCCTTGGCGTAGATGCCGAGCACGGACGCGATCGGCACCCAGACGTCGAAGGGCACGCCGCTGAAGCGCGCCCGGAAGCTCACGGCGTCGTTCGTGAGCTTGAGGTTGTGGGCGGCCGAATGGCTGATGTTGAGAATGATCTTGCCGTCCTTGACGTGCTCACGCGGCACGGTGACCCCCTCGACCGTGGCGTCGACCACGATGTGCGGCGTGTGCCCGTTGTCGCCCATCCATTCGTGCATGGCACGGACGAGATAGGGACGCTTGGAACGGCTCGGGATGCTCACGGCTCCATAATGCCGGGCGGGCGGCGGGTTGCCAAGGCTCGAAACCGCTGCCGTGGCGGTTTCGCGACACCCGTCACGCGGCTGCCTAGAGACGCATTTCCTGTTCCAGCTCGGTGAGGCTCTGCTGGAAGGAGCGGCGGTCGAAGATGCGGCGCATGTAGCCTTCGATCGGCTCGGCGCGGGGCCCGAGCTCGATGCCCCAGCTCGCCAGCCGCCACAGCACGGGCGCGATGCTCGCGTCGACCAGGGAGAACTCGTCGCTCATGAAGAAGTGCCGGGCGCTGAACAGGTCGGCACCGGCGAGGATGCTTTCCTTCAGCATCTTGCGGGCCTTGCCGGCCTGCTTGCCAGTGGCGTCGGTGTCGAGTTGCTGCGCGAGCGGGTACCAGTCGGTTTCGATGCGGAACAACGCGAGCCGAAACTGGGCGCGCGTGACGGGATCGACCGGCATCAGCGGGGGATGCGGGAATCGCTCGTCGAGGTACTCGATGATCACGCGCGAGTCGTACAGCACCAGGTCGCGATCGACCAGCGTCGGCACCGTGTGATACGGGTTCAGGTCCATGAGGTCCTCCGGCAGGGAGGGACCTTCCACGTTCACGATGTCGATGTTGATGTTCTTCTCCGCCAGCACGAGTCGCGTGCGGTGACTGTGTATACAGGTTGCCTTGGAGAAGAGGGTCATGACCGATCGTCGGTTGGCAATGACTGCCATGGTTGGCTGCTCGCCGGGTTCAGGACACGTCTTTCCAGATCTGGTTCTTCAGCATCTTGGCGACGATGAAGAAAAAGCCGAGAAAGATGAGGACCCAGACGCCAAGGACGCGGCGCGTCGCGCGCACCGGCTCGCTGATGTACTCCAGGAAATTGACCGTGTCGCGGACGAAGGCGTCGAAGTCCTCCGCCGAGAGCGCCCCCGTGGTCACGGACTCGAAATGGCTGAACTTCGGCACGCCGCCGCTGGCGGCATCCGCGGGCTCGTAGACCGCTTTCTGGTACCCCTGGAGGCGCCAGAGCACGTTCGGCATTGCGGTGTTCGGCAGAAACCGGTTGTCCACACCCGTCGGGCTTTCGGGATCGAGGTAGAAGCCCCGCAGGAAATTGTAGATGTAATCCGTGCCGCGCGAACGGGCGATCAGCGAGAGGTCCGGAGGCTGCCGGCCGAACCAGCGCTCGGCGGCGTCGGACGGCATGCTGGCCTCGATCGTCTCGAACGTCTTCTCGGCGTTGAACATCAGGTTCTCGATGACCTGCTGTTCCTGCAGCATCAGGTCCCTGGCGATGACGTTGTAACGCACGTACTTCGCCGAGTGGCAGCCGGAGCAGTAATTCATGAAGTTGCGCGCGCCACGCTGCAGGGAAGCGACGTTGCCCGGGTCGTTCTTGGCGGGCACGAGCTCGACCTCCTCGAGCTGTTGCGCCCCGGCGGCGCCCGCCGCCAGGAGCAGGATGGCAGCGACGATCGCCACCACGCGGCTGTAGGCATCAACCATGATAGACCACCCTTTCCGGCACCGGCTTCGTCTTGTCGATGGTGGTGTAGTAAGGCATCAGCAGGAAAAACGCGAAATAGAGGATGGAGAACACCCTCGCGAACGTCACATACACGCCGGTGGCCGGCTGCAGCCCCAGCCAGCCGAGCGCGAGGAAGCTCACGGCGAACAGGCCGAGCGCGATGCGGTAGATCCAGCCGCGGTAGCGGATCGACTTGACCCGGCTGCGGTCCAGCCACGGCAGGAACATCGGCAGCAGCACCGCGGACGCCATCAGGATGGCGCCCCACAGCTTGTTCGGCACCGCGCGCAGGATCGCGTAATAAGGAGTGAAGTACCACACCGGCGCGATGTGCTCGGGCGTGGCCTTGGTGTTCGCGGGATCGAAATTCGCGTGCTCGAGGAAATACCCGCCCATGGTCGGCGCGAAGAAGACCACGAAGAAGAACACCATCAGGAAAACGATGATGGCGACCAGGTCCTTGCTGGTGTGGTACGGGTGGAAGGCGACGCCGTCGAGCGGCGCCCCGTCCGGCCCCTTGTGCTCCTTGATCTCGATGCCGTCGGGATTGTTGGAGCCGACGTGGTGCAGCGCCACGATGTGCACGAACACCAGGCCGATCAGCGCGAGCGGCAAGGCCACCACGTGCAGCGCGAAGAAGCGATTCAGCGTGATGTCGGAGATGGAATAGTCGCCCTTGATGAACTCGACGAGCGCATCACCGACGAACGGGATGGCGCCGAACAGCGAGATGATCACCTGGGCGCCCCAGTAGGACATGTTGCCCCACGGCAGCAGGTATCCCGCGAACGCCTCCGCCATCAGCACGAAGAAGATCAGCATGCCGATGATCCAGATCAGCTCGCGCGGGCTCTTGTACGAGCCGTACAGCATGGCGCGGAACATGTGCAGGTACACGACGATGAAGAAGAACGACGCGCCCGTCGAGTGCATGTAGCGGATGAGCCAGCCGAAGTCGACGTCCCGCATGATGTATTCGATCGAGGCGAAAGCGTCCTCCGCCGACGGCTTGTAGTTCATCGTCAGGAAGATACCCGTGACGAGCTGGATGACCAGCACCGTCAGCGCCAGTACCCCGAATACGTACCAGAAGTTGAAGTTCTTGGATGCGTAGTACTCGGTGGCGTGATAGCGGATGGTGTCCAGCAGCGGAAAGCGATCATTGATCCACTTGCTGAACCCGCCCTGCGGCTTGCCGATTTCCGACTCGATCCGGGCCATTACGCAGCTCCGTTCTCTGCTCCGATCATGATGACGTCGTCCTGGATGAAGCGGTACGGCGGAATTCTCAGGTTCGTCGGCGCAGGCACACCCTTGTAGACGCGCCCGGCCATGTCGAACTTCGACCCGTGGCAGGGGCAGAAGAACCCGCCGAACCAGTTCGGCGCGGGACCGACGTGAAACTCCGGCAGCGGTGCACAGCCGAGGTGCGTGCACGAGCCCTCGACCACCAGGAATTCGGGCCGGAGGGAGCGATAGGGATTGTCGACGTATTCCGGCTGGTCCTCGGGATCGACGTTCTTCGACTCCGGATCACGCAGGAACGGCACCGCCTTGGGGAGGAGCTCGAGCAGGTTCTTCGGGCGCCGCACGACGTAGATCAGCTTGCCGCGCCAGATGGTGCGGATCATCTCGCCCGGCTCGAGCGAGCCGACGGGCACCTCCACCGGCGCGCCGAGGGCGAGCGCACGGGCGCTCGGCCGCAGGGAAGCGAGGAAGGGAACGGTCGCCGCCGCAATCCCCACGCCGCCCGTCACCGCCGTGAGAACGGTCAGAAAATGACGCCTGTTGCGGTCAACGTCGTCTTCGGCCATCAGGTGCTCCCAATCACCGGCCGGCGCCGACGCCGGCCACATCCATAGCTGTCAGGTCCACGCCGAAAGCAGTGCCGCGCCGGGCACCCCCCGTTCGCCTTCAAAGCCGGAAGCTGCTGTCGCAACAGCGCCGCAGCCAACACGTCGTCGCCCATTACCGAACAGGAGCCCGCTTACGGCGCGGTGGATTGGTGAGCGGCGGGAGCGGCGTCGAGGAATCGTCGATGATCGCTCCGATGATCCGGCCACGAACTGCGGCCCCGGCGTGCGCACCACGAAGTCATGATTGCCGGAGAGGGTGACTGGCTCAAGCTGTCCTCGCTCTGGTCTTCGTGTTGCCCCGCCCTGGGCGATTTTTGCATTGTTCGAAAACTGGTAGATTTGCAGCAGACCCCGTTGCCGTCAGGATGACGACGCGTTCGGGGCATGGGTGCGGAATCAATGCGGCATTATACACGGCGGTTCTCGAAATTGGCTAGGCGCGGGCCGGAGAGCCGGAGCACGCCTGGGCGCTCCTCTGTGCAACGGAACTGAACGTGGCACGGTTCAAATCCATCCTGTTTTTCGTCATCCAGTCGATCGTCGTCGGGCTGGCGTTCGCGTTCGTCATCGTCGTCCTGAAGCCGGAGCTCCTGCCGAGCCTCGACGGCAGGGGATCGTCCGGGAAGGCCGGGCCGGCGAGCTACGCCGACGCCGTCGAGGTCAGCGCACCCGCCGTCGCGAACGTCTATACGCGCCGCCTCGTCGAATCCGCGGGCCCGCCGAGCTCGCGCGAGCGGTACCGTTTGAACACGAGCCTCGGCTCGGCGGTCGTGATCGACCCGCAAGGCTACCTCGTGACGAACTATCACGTGGTCGCTGACGCCGACGAGATCCGCGTGCAGATGAGCGACGGGCGCATCGCGGACCCCGAGGTCGTGGGCGTCGACGCGGAAACCGACCTCGCGCTCCTCAAGGTCGATCTCGGGCCGCTGCCGGCGATTTCCCTCGGGCGTTCCGGCGGGGTGCGCATCGGCGACGTCGTGCTCGCGATCGGCAACCCTTACGGACTCGCGAAGACGGTCACGCAGGGCATCGTCAGCGCGACCGGCCGTGGGGAGCTCGAGCTCACGACCTACGAGAATTTCATCCAGACGGACGCGGCCATCAACGACGGCAACTCGGGCGGCGCGCTGGTCAACACGCTGGGCGAGCTGGTCGGGATCAACACCGCCGTGCTGGCGCAGGATGCCGGCACCGAAGGCATCAGCTTCGCCATCCCGGTCGACCTGGTGCGCGGCGTCGTGGAGGAGATCAAGCAGCACGGCCGGGTCATCCGCGGCTGGCTGGGGCTCGAAACCGACGAGCTCTCGAGCGCCGAATCCGAATCGCTCGGCCTCGAGCCGAACCTCGGCATCCTCGTGACGCGGATCATCGAAGGCGGCCCCGCCGAGATCGCGGGTCTCCTGCCCGGCGACGTGATCCTGTCCATCAACGGCGAGTCGATCCGCAGCAACCAGCAGGCACGCCTGCTGGTCGCGGCCCTGGAGCCCGGCGACAAGATCGACCTCGAAGGCTGGCGCGAGGGCCAGCCCTTCACCGCCACCCTCACCGCCGCCGAACGTCCCGCCGGCTGACCGCGCGTCCGCCAGCACCGGCGACCGCGGGCGAGGCTCGCTGCGAGTTCGGCAGCACCGGCGACGGCGGAGTGAGCAGGGTCAGAGGAATTTCGGCATCACCGGCGACGGCGGGGTGCCTTTGGGGCTCCCATGCGGACGTCAGGCCGGCGCCGAGAGTTGCTGCGCCGGCAGGGCGAGTCAGCGGGGGACGCGGCGGATGTTGGCGCCGAGCTGGGAGAGCTTTTCCTCGATGCGCTCATAGCCGCGATCGACGTGGTAAATGCGGTCGACCACGGTCTCGCCCTCCGCGGCGAGTCCGGCGAGCACGAGTCCGGCGGAGGCCCGCAAATCGGTCGCCATCACTGGCGCGGCGGTGAGCTTCCCGACGCCGCGGCAGATCGCCGTGTTGCCCTCGATGCGGATCTCGGCGCCCATGCGCTGCAGCTCGAGGACGTGCTGGAAGCGGTTCTCGAACACCGTTTCGATGACGGTGCCGACGCCATCGCTCACGGCATTCAGCGCGCAGAACTGCGCCTGCATGTCGGTGGGGAAGCCGGGATACGGCATGGTGCGGATGTCGACGGCGCGCGGCCGGCGTCCGCCCATGTCGAGCTCGATCCAGTCGTCGCCGCACCGGAGGGCCGCGCCGGCTTCGCGCAGCTTGAGGAGAACGGCGTCGACGATCGCGGGGCTGGTGCGCTTCAGGCGCACGCGGCCGCCGGTAACGGCGGCCGCGACCAGGTAGGTGCCGGTCTCGATACGGTCCGGCATGACGAGATAGTGTCCGCCGTGCAGCGCGTCGACACCGCGGATGCGGATGCTGCTCGTGCCGGCGCCGTCCACGTCGGCGCCGAGCGCGGTTAGAAAGCGGGCGAGATCGACGACCTCGGGCTCGCGCGCGGCGTTCTCGAGGACGGTCTCGCCGTCCGCGAGCACCGCGGCCATCATGAGGTTCTCGGTGCCGGTGACCGTCACGGTGTCGAACACGATGTGCGCGCCGCGCAGGCGGCGCGCGCGCGCCTTGATGTAGCCGTTCCTGACGGTCACGTCGGCGCCCATCGCCTGCAGGCCGGCAACGTGCAGGTTCACGGGACGCGCGCCGATCGCGCAGCCGCCGGGCAGCGATACGTCCGCTTCGCCGAAGCGGCTCAGGAGCGGCCCGAGCACGAGGATGGACGCGCGCATGGTGCGCACGAGCTCGTAAGGCGCGCGGTGCTCGCGCGTGCCGCTGGCATCGACCTCGACGTTCAGCTTCTCGTCGACGGTCACCGCCGCCCCCATGCTCTGCAGCAGGGTGATGGTCGTGGAGACGTCCTTCAGGTGCGGGACGTTGCCCACCGCCACCGGCTCGGAAGCGAGCAGCGTGCCGCAGAGGATCGGCAACGCCGCGTTCTTCGCGCCGGAGATCGGGATCTCGCCCTCGAGGCGCGTTCCCCCGGTGATTCGCAGCTTGTCCAAACCCGTGCGCTAGCCGTTGCCCGCCGCGGCGCGCCATTCGTCGGGCGTGAGCGCACGGATCGACAGGGCGTGGACCTCGTTGCCCATGCGCTCCCCGAGGCAGCCGTAGACGAGCCGATGCCGGGCCGGCGCTTTCAGTCCGGCGAACGACTCCGAGACCACGAGCGCCTGGAAATGCGTATTGTCGTCGCTCGCGACGTGCACGCGGGCGCCCGGCATGCCCTCTTCGATCAGCCGTGCGATGGCCTGTGAATCCATCGGCGCAGTGTAGCAGAGCCCGAAAGGCGGGGACCCGAGGTAAACTGTGCGCATTTGCCAAGGCCGGGCCGGGAGCTCATGCGGGCGGCACTCTCTTCCGACGAACTGCTGGCGCTGGCCGGCCGGGTGCTCGACATCGAATCGCGCGCCGTGCAGCGCCTCAAGGAGCGGCTGGACGGCGCCTTCGTCGCCGCGTGCCGGCTGTGCCTCGAGACGACGGGGCGAGTGGTCGTCACCGGCATGGGCAAGTCGGGGCACATCGGGCGGAAGATTGCCGCGACCCTCGCGAGCACCGGCACGCCCGCGTTCTTCATGCACCCCGCCGAGGCGAGCCACGGCGACCTCGGCATGATCACCCAGCAGGACCTGATGCTCGCCGTCTCCTATTCCGGCGAGACGCAGGAGATCGTCACCATCCTGCCGCTCGTCAAGCACATGGGCGCGAAACTGGTCTCGATGACGGGCAAGTCGGGCTCGACGCTCGCGAAAGCCGCGGACGTGTGTCTCGACGTCGCGGTCGACGAGGAAGCCTGCCCGCTGAATCTCGCGCCCACCGCCAGCACCACCGCGATGCTCGCCATGGGCGACGCGCTCGCGGTGGCGCTGCTCGAGAGCCGCGGCTTCACGGCGGAGGATTTCGCGCGCTCGCACCCGAGCGGCAGCCTCGGCAAGCGCCTCCTGCTGCGCGTTGCCGACGTGATGCATACCGGCGAGGAAATCCCGAAAGTGCGCGAAGACGTGTTCCTGAGCGAAGGCCTGGTCGAGATGTCGCGCAAGGGCCTCGGCATGACCGCGATCGTCGACGCCGGCGACCGCGTGCTCGGCATCTTCACCGACGGGGACCTGCGGCGCGCGCT
>DASVDF010000097.1:0-80644 GCA_036381215.1 Woeseiaceae bacterium
TCGTCCTCCATCTGCAGCGATGCGCCGATGCCGAAGTACGACAGGCTCATCGCGATCCGGTATTCCTCGGAGCTGCGCGGCGACAGGTAGCTCGAATGCGGATCGAGCGTGTGCGCGAAGGCGTTCATGAACGTTTCGAACACGTCGTCGCTCTTGATCTGATCCATGCGCTTCAGGAACCGCGTATAGCGCTTGTGCAACGTGTCCTGCGCTTCCTCCCACTTCTTGTCCGCGAGGATCAGGCTGAGCGCGTCGTTCTTCACGCGCTTGCGCCACAGCTCGTTCATCTCGTCTTCGGACGCGATCCAGTCCATATCCGTGCGATCGAAGACATAATCCTCGTCGACCGTGAAATCCGGCTTGGTCTCCAGCAGCTTCAGCGCGTATTCCAGCCGTTCGCGCGCGCGGGTGCGGTACACTTCGAACATGTCGAACACCGGTTCGAGCGATTCGGACCGCACCATGTCGTCCAGCTCGTGACTGTACTTCTGGAATGCCGCGATGTCGCTCGCGAGGAAATACATCTTGTTGCTGTCCAGCGACTCGATGTACCGGTCCAGCACCCTGGCGGAGAGGGTGTCGTCGACGGGCAGCCGCTCGTAGTGGGACTTCTCGACGAACTCGGTCACGAGCTCGGCGATGCGCTCGTGCTTGGCCAGCGGCCGCAGCTCCGCGTGGATATCGGCGGGGGGCACGGTGGCGGCGAGGGCCGGCAGGGCGAGCAACCCGAGGAAGAGGGCGAGGCAAGGGCGGCGCAAGCCGGCGGCTACGGTCGATTTCAACGCGGTCTCCATGCGTCCGGGTATCTCGGACCTGACAAGGTTAAAGCTAGGCTAGAGTGCAGCAGGCCGGCGATCAAGGGCGCAGTCAGCAAAAAAGCGGCCTTCTCAGGACCACCGGCGTGGGAGGCTCCCCGGGGCACGCGTACATGCGTCCTTTGACCGTCATCACCGGAATCGTTCTGGGCTCCTGTGCGTCGATCGCCGTGAGCCTGGCTGCCGTGTTCATCATGTTCCTGCTGCTGGCCGACGATCACCCGCGGGTGGCGGCGGAGTTTCCCTCCATGGGCACGAGCCTTGCCCTGTTCGCCGGTATGACCGCGGTGGCGGGCGCGAGTTTCTATGCGCTGGTCATGCGGCACAGGTGGTGGCTCGCCGCCCAACTCCTGATGTGGGTGGGGCTGGCCGGCACGGGGTGGTATTACTACCCTTAGTTGATGTTGAAAAAGGTCATCCTGACCTTTTTCAACGTCGCGAGTCCGGCGCATGTCCGGACTCGCTCCCGCGACTCAGGCGCTTACGCGCCCGAGTCTCGGACGAGACATCCCTGTCTCGGTTGATGTCGAAAAAGGTCATCCTGACCTTTTTCAACGTCGCGAGTCCGGCGCATGTCCGGACTCGCTCCCGCGACTCAGGCGCTTACGCGCCCGAATCGCGCGCGAGACATCCCTGTCTCGCAGGCTCAAGAGAAGATGCCGGGCCGCTCCGTGCTGCGCTTGCGCCGCCGGCGCATGCGCGACTGGAGCTCCTTGCGCCGCTCCGCGAGCCATTCCTCGCGGGCGGCGTCGGGCGAGCGCGGGCCGCCCGCGGGACGCCGCGCGCGGAACTCGCAGAAATCGCGGTAGGCGTCGAGCTCGTGGCGGAGCTCGCGTGCGACCAGCTCGATCATGATCGCGTCGTCGAGAAAGCCGAGGCCCGGAATGTGGTCCGGAATCAGGTCGTCCGGCTCGCTGAAATAGGCGAGGGCGTTGAGTACGCGAGTGGATTCCTGCTTGGGCAGGCGCCACTCGATGTCGCGGAGCATGCGGATCATCAGCTCGAGGTTGTCCAGCCGATCCTGGACGAACTGCGGCACGCTCGTTTCGCCGACGCGCGCGAGCAGCTTCTCGGCACCCGCGACGATTTCCTCAGGTGCGGCATGCGCCGCCGCCTTGCGGGCTTCACGCATGATCAGGCGAAAGTGATTGAGATCACTGTCGCCGAGATCGAAGGAAATCCTGAGGCTCATGCGCCCGCGCTCCGCTGCCTGCCGCGGCAGAGGTCCACCGCAAGGAATGCGCGAGATTACCCGCGGGTCGCGGTAGCGTCAATTTGCGGCCGCCGGACGACAGCTACTTGCGGAAGCGTGTTTCCCAGTGCTTCGCGCGATCGAAGCGGCCGGTGTTGTAGGGATCGATGCCGACTTCTTCCTGCTCAGGCTTGAGCAGCGTCTCGTCCAGAATCTTCAGCGTCTCGTGCGTGCCGGTGTCTTCGCGGACGAAGCGGTTGCGCACGAGCACGTTCTTGCCGGGGCCGGCGTCCTCGATCTTGCCGCTCACCTGGGGGCGGAAGCCGACGACCTGCGGCTTCGCTGCGGGGCGTGCGGCGGCCTGCGGACGCTCGGAGGGTGGCCGCACCCGCACGCCGACCGGCTGCGGCGACGGCGGCGGCGTTTCGCCGGGGAACAGCCTCGTACCGAGCCACTTGAGGAACTGCTGAAACATCGTTACGGACGACCCTGCATCTCTGGTACCGGCCGCGTCGGCACTATAGCCGGCGCGGGCCTTAAGAATGCCCGAGGATTGACATAACCGCCAGCCAATCGTTCCTGAAAAAGCGAATGGAATCAGGAATCTGTGACGTGGGTCACAAATCGCCGGCCCGCGGCTCCCGGCGCGCGTCGGCCTCCTCCGGCCGCGAAGGAGCGAGGTGCCGGAAGGCGAGGATGGTGAGACGCAGGAGCTGCCACAGCAGCCACGGCGAGAGCAGCAGGAAAACGACCGCCGGCTCGCCTTCGCGCAACTCGCCCTGCAGGTCGCCGAAAAAGCCGGCGAGACCGCCATCGTCGTAGGCGCCGAACATCGCGGAGCCGACCAGGTAGATGCAGATCGGCAGCAGGACGAACCCGACGAAGACGAGCACTACGAAGAGCGCGCCTTCGCGCGCCAGGAGCTTCTTTACCGTATCGAGATCCACCAGGCCCCGCCCTCGGTACCGAGGCGGGCATCGTTCACGATGACCGGCGGCAGGTCAAGCCCGCCCCGTGCCCGGGGTCTGCCGGAGACTAATTGCGGCGGGTCCGCTGCCGCTTGCGCAGCACGACCAAGCCGAGGTGCACGCAGGCGAGCGAGAACAGGAGATAGTGCGGAACGACCCAGAGCCAGGTGCTGACGTAAACGGTCGCGAGGAACGCAAGAATCCCGGCAGAGAGATAGAACCACGGAAGGCCGTCGTAGAGGAGCTTCGGCAGCCAGATTTTTTTCGTGGCCAGCTTCTCGGCGGTGCGGGCGATGTCCTCCGCCGCCGTGGATGCCAATTGCCTTTGCGCCGTCCTGGGCGTCGTCATGCGTCGTCCGTGACCGGTCGGGTCGTCGGGCCGTGTCAGGGCGGCGGAATGCAGAATCCGCGCGCGGCCGCACGGGCTGGGTACGAGCCATCACGGTAGCAGCGCGCGCCGGGCTTTGCCGTGATTGCTCTCACAAGACACAGCAAGACATAGGGGGGGTCGAACCGATTTTTCGCTGACGCAGAAAATCGCTTCGACCCTCAGCGCTTCGGCAACTCCTCGTAGCGGAACTCGGCGGTGCCCACGGTCACGCGATCGCCCTGGGCGAGGATCTTCTCCGCCACGCGCAGCCCGTTCACGTAGATGCCGTTCTTGCTGCCCCAGTCCACGATGCGGGTGCTGTCGTGATCGCACACGATGACCGCGTGGCGGCGGCTGACGTACTGCGCCTTGAGCTGGATGTCATTGTGGGCCGTCCGGCCGATGGTGAGCTTGTTTTTGAACAGCGGGAAGCGCACCTCCTGGCCGTCCAGCGTACCGACGAGCAGACGGGCGACGCGCTCCTTGTCCTGGGCGGGCGGTCGCTCCTCCGAAGCCTGCGGCTTGCGCTCGGGAAGGAGGTGCACGACGGGTTCCACCAGGTTTTCCTCAGGCGCTGCTCCCGGCTTGCTCGCGAGCTCGGCGAGCAGCACTCCGATCGCCGCGTCCTTGCTTGCGAGCTTGCGCTGATAGTCCTCCAGTTGCTGACGCAGCTTCTTCGCGTCGCGGCCCAGCGCCTGTACCTGCTTGCGGTAGCTTTCGTCGGACTGGGCGAGCTGCGATTCGAGCGCGACCCGGAAACTCGAGGTCTCGATCAGCTCGGCAGTCAGCTGCTCGTTCAGTGTCTGGTTCTCGCCGAGCGTCTGCTCGGCGCGCGTGAGGTCCAGCCGCAGTCGCTCGATTTCCTCCTCGAGCTGCCGCCGTTTCCCCGCCTCGCCGGCTTCCAGCTCGGCGCGGCTCGCGCGCTCGGCTTCGAGTGCCTGCACCAGCTCGTCGCTGCGCGTGCGCAGGGCGTCGAACGCGTGCGCGAGATCGCTGTGCGCGGTGGCACTGGCTTCCGCTTCGGCGGAGAGCTCGCCGATCTGGCGGCGCAGCTCGTCGGCATAGCACTCGGTGCGTTCGAGCTGTTCCCGAGTGGCACGCAGCTCCACGCGTTGTGCAGCGAGCGCGCCGGTGAGGCGCTCGTGCTCCGCGGCCAGCTCACCGGCGCCGTCCGCGCCGGCCCGGAGCGCCTCCACCTCGGCCCGCAGGATTTCGGCGTGCTCGGAAAGCGCCGCATATCGCGCTTGCAGGTCGCGATGCGCTGCGCGCGCCCGCGCCTGCTCCTCGGCATCCCCGCTGACCGCCGCGACCTCGGCGGCCAGCCGCGCGACCTCCTCCTCGAGAACGGCTTTGCGCGCGCGCAACTCGATGGCCTCGGCCTGCACCTCGTGCAGCCGTTGCTGCTGCTCGTCGACCTCGCTCGCGAATTGCTCGAGTTGGCGATGCTGCTCGTCGAGCAACGCGTCTTTCGTGCGCAGCAGCACGTCCTGCTGATCCCACTGCGTCTTGCGACCGTCGATGTATTGCCGGAGGGTCTCGACGAACGAGCGCGTTTCGGCGTGCTGCTGCTCGAGCTCTGCGCGTCGCTGCGCCTCGGCCTTGTCGCGCTCTGCGTGTCGCTGCGCTTCGGCCTGCTCGCGCTGACGTGCGCGCTGGAGCTCCTCGCGCTCGTGCTCGAGATCGGCCGCGAGTGCGGCGATGCGTCGCTCTGCATCCTGCCACGACGCTTCGAGCTCGCTTTGCGCCGATTCCGAAGAGGCTGCCGCACGCAGGGCCTCCGCCAGCGCACCCTCGGTGTCGGCGAGGCGCGCGGATTGCTCGCGCAGCTGCTCTTCCAGGCGCGCGAGCTTCTCGTCGCGGCGCTGGACCCGCTCGCGCGCCACGGCGAGCGCCTCGCGCGCTTCACCGAGCTCCTTCGCGAGGTTCGTGAATGCCGCCTCGCGTGCCGCGATCTCGGTTTCGAGGCCGCTCAGGCGTGCGCGATGCTGTTCCAGCTCGTACTCCAGCCGGCCGATCGTGGCGTCGCGCTCCTCGAGCTCCGACGTGAGCGCGGCGAAGGATTCGGACTGGCGCCGCCGATCGAGGTTCTCGAACGAGTGCGTGGCGGCATCGGATTCGAACTCGTAGTCCTGCTCCGGAGTGCGCACCAGTGTGTCAGACAGAATCTCGAGCTCGGAGGTGTCCTCGTCGCTCTCGGAGGCTAATTCGTGGGCTTTCTTGTTCTCATTAGCCATGGGGCGATTTTACCACTCCCGCCCGTCGCAAGTGACTGTCCCGCCACTGCTCGGGCGGTGCTTCACGGGTTCGCATCCGCCTCACATCCGGGCAGGTCCTCGAGCGCCTCGACCGGCTCGCCGGCCACGCGGGCGGCCGCTTCGCGCAGCGCTGCCACGGTCACGTTCCGGCCGCTCTTCGCGAGCGCGCGGAGCACGTCGTCCAGGCTGCCGCGGCCGTCGGACTTGTCACGTATCTCGGCGTCAACGCGCGCCAGCACCGTAACGGCGCGTGCCGTGCGGCTGCCGCTCGAATGCCGCGTGCAGAGATCCTCCACGCCGCGACCCCACTCCGCAAGGTCTTCGCGGGCGCGCTCGTGGCGCCGCCTGCCGATCGTGCCGCTGCGCCGTAGCATCTCCAGACTGTAGTACTCGGCGAGCCCTTCGACCACCCAGTCGGCGCCGCGCTCGGCGCCGACCCCGAGCCCGACGTGTACGACCTCGTGCAGCAGCGTGCTGGTGCCGTTCTCGCTGATCAGCGGACGGTCGGCGTGCAGGTACAGCGACCGCGGGGCGGAGAGGGCGCCTCGCCACATCGGGTCGCCGGCGCTGACGACCGTCAGCCGGTGCGGAAACTCGGGCAGGATGCGCAGGAGCTCCGGCAGGGTCCAGCGCAGCAGCGCGAGCATGTCCATGCGGCGCACATCCTGACCGACAGGTCCCGCCACCTTCGTGCGGATGCCCGAGACCGTGTCGTAGCGCACGCCGAGGTCGCCGAGCACGATCCAGCCGGTCGGCGTATCGAAGCGCCGCTCGGGATTGTCGATCTCGTAGCGGTCGTCTTTGCCGAAATAGGGTGTGACCGAGGACCAGCCGCGCGGCATGCGGAACTCGAGCCACGTGTTGCTGCGGGCGCGCTTCAGCGTGCGCGTGTCTGCCGACGGAATGATGTCTTCGGCCCGGAACAGCGCCCAGTCGTCGGTGATGTAAGCGTCGTACTCGTCGTCGTCGCGCAGGTGCCGCAGGCTCGCGAACCAGCGGAGCTGTCCGCCATCTTCCGGCGGCCGCCACACGGCGCTGCCGTCCTCGACGGACACCTCGCCGTCGCCAGCGACGTCGCTCAGCCGTCCCCCGAGCAGCGACATGTCGAGCTCGCGCAGGTAATCGTCGTCCTGCTCGAGCGTGAGCTCCACGAAGGCGCCGCCGGCGGCCGGATCCAGGGTCACGACGTACTCGAGATCGTAGATGCGCTCGGCGCGCTCGGCCGCGCCGGCGTCGCCGGAGGCGAGGCCGCAGCCGGCGAACGGCAGGACGACCGCCGCCGACAGCAGGGCCGGGAAATGCTTCATCGATCGTGGGCTCCGGTACGGTGGTCTGGACGCAAACCGCGGCAGTGTTCCACAGCTCGCCGTTGCCTGCCAAACACCTCAGGATGCGGGGCAACTCTTCGGCGCGGGTTTACACAGGAGCGCGCCATGCTGCCGACCCGGACGTGAGGTCGCCCGCATGGCGCGCTCCTCGGGGGCGGACCGCCGGAGTCAGGTATCGGACTCTTTGCCCTGCTGCTCGCCGATGATGAAGAGCTTGAGCTGCTCGGCGAGCCCGCCGCAGGCGTGCGACTGGGTGCGCGCGATGAGCGGGATCGGGATGACGATGGCGGGCAGGAAGGACGTGCCGCTGACGTCGGTGCTGACGCTGCCGGCGTCTTCGAGGCCGTGCAAATCCCACACGGACGCCTCGTACTTGGAGTCGTTCTGCCACCACGCGAAGCCGAAGCAGCCGCCGCCGCCCGGGCCGGCTGCACACGACATGCTGCCGCCGCCGGCGACCCGGTCGGTGTTGCCGTCCAGCCAGACCACGTAACGCACGCCTTGCCGGGCGATGGTCTCGGCCACGCCCGGCCGCTGCATGAGCTCCGGCAGGCCTTTCGTCTCCGCAGGCGCGGTGCGCGGCTCGAACCAGGGAAACAGTGCGTCCACGAATTGCTTGTGCGGGATGACGCGCAGACCGGAGCGACCTTCGGCGATCTCGTCGCCAACGCACTCCACGAAATTCGCTTCCGTCTCGTTGCCGAGGTGATAGCTCTTCGCCATGATCACCACGCCTTCGCCGTCCGCGATGCCCGTGGCGCCCTCGCGCACGTCCTCCACGCGCGACGTGACACAGCCGGACACCGCCACGAGGAGCACGCCGCTGAGAATGCCATGGAGAAGGCCGCGGCCGCAGCGCGCGGCGGTCGTGAGCGCCGGCCCCGGTTCGAGCAGGGCCTGACTATCCGGAATCATCGTGGCTGTCCTCCGTCGCGGTGGTGTGCAGCGGATCGTCGACCGGCAGCATTCCCTCGGCGTCCGCGCCCGCCGCATGGCTGCGCCGGGCCTGTGCGAGCGCGCTGATGCCCGTCGATTTGTCCATCTGCAGAATGACGAGCGCGGCGGCATCCCGCATCGCCAGGACCGCCGCGTGCCGCAGCGCGTCGTCTCCGCCCATCATGGAGCTCATCGCCTTGCCGTACGCGCTGAGCGGCCAGTTGGCGATCTCGTTGCCTTGCGCATCGAAGATCTTGACCCGGTAACGGATCCAGACGGCGAACGAGTCCGTCTGGCTCTGGTTCGGAACGGAGAATTCGAACGCGTCGATGCTCGGCTCGATCAGGGCATCGATCGGGAGATCGTGCGGATTGGTGCCGGCCGGGACGAACTTGCAGCGCACGGGATGGCCGGGCAGGGTCTCGTCGGCCGATTCCTCGGCCTCTTTCGGCCGCTCGCCGATGACCGTGCAGTCGCTGAACAGGGCGCCGAACAGCTTCGTGAACAGCATTCCGTTCGCGCGGCCCATGTCGATCGTCCACTCGTCCTTGCCGATGACCTTCTCTTTATGCACGTAATGCTCGAACTCTTTCGGGTAGCGGACAGCGACCGCGAGCGGGATCTGCTCGACGAGCGGTTCGGGGATGGTGGGGTTTTCGAGCGTAACGCTCTTGGAGCAGCCGCAGACGGCCGCAGTGATCAGTGCCAGCGATACCGGCTTCCAGCTCCGGGCGATCAAACGGCGACGTCCCTACGGGGTTGGCAAGGCGCGTAATCCATATCTCAGACATTCCGGCGCGCGGGAGTTCCGGCGGAAGGTCCTCTCCTGCATTGTGGACCCGGCGCACGGGCAGCGCAAATACCCCCGGGCCCGCCGCCGGGCGGTTATGTCACCCACTGGAGCGGCGGCTCCTGGGTCAGGGCGGCCTGCTCGCGCAGCGTGAGAACGTGCTCGTCCCAGTAACGGGCCGTGTCGAACCACGGGAATGCCGTCCTGAAGGCCGGGTCCTCCCAGCGCCGGGCAATCCAGGCGGCGTAGTGCAGGATACGCAGCGAGCGCAGGGCCTCGACGAGATGCAGCTCGCGGGCATCGAAACGGCGGAATTCCTCGTAGCCCGCGAGCACCTCGGCGAGCTGCGCGGCCTGCTCCTCGCGCCCGCCGGCGAGCAGCATCCAGAGGTCCTGTACCGCCGGGCCGCTGCGCACGTCGTCGAAGTCGACGATGAACAGCGCCTCGCCGTCCGCGAGCACGTTGCCCACGTGGAAATCCCCGTGCAACCGCAGCGTGCGCACGCCACCGGCGCGGTCGAAGCAGGCCGCCACGTTCTCGAGCAGATGTGCCACCACGCCCTGGTAGGTGGCAACCAGCTCGCGCGGGATGAAGCCGGCCTCGACCAGGTAGCGTGCCGACTCGTGCCCGTAGCTCTCGACGTCGATAACCGGACGGTGCCCGAACGGCCGCCGCTCGCCTTCGAGGTGGATACGCGCGATCAGCCGCCCGAGCTGCCGGCGCACGCCCGGCCGGTCGAGCTCCGGCGCGCGGCCGCCGCGGCAGGGGAAGACGGCGAGCCGGAACGGACCCGAGTGGTGCAGCGTCCCGCCGTCGCGCTCGAACGGCGGCACGACCGGGATGTCGCGGGCCGCGAGCTCCAGGGTGAAGCGGTGCTCCTCGAGGATGGCGGCGTCGCTCCAGCGCGCCGGCCGGTAGAACTTGGCGACGATCGGCTGGTCGTCCTCGATGCCGACGCGGTACACCCGATTCTCATAGCTCGAGAGCGCGAGGAAGCGGCCGTCCGGCACGAAGCCCAGCGCCTCGAGCGGTCCGAGAATGTCGTCCGGCTTGAGCGCCTGGAAGGCGCGAACCGGGTCGAGGCCTCGAGACAGCTCGCTCATGCGCGCAGCCTGAGCTCGCGTTTGCGCTCGTTCTCCGTCAGAGATTTTTTTCTTAATCGGAGGCTTACGGGCGTCACCTCGAGTAATTCGTCATCATCGATGAACTCGAGCGCCTGCTCGAGCGAGAACCGGATCGGCGGCGTGAGCAAAATGTTCTCGTCGCTGCCGGCCGCGCGGATGTTCGTGAGCTGCTTGGCTTTCGTGGGGTTGACGATCAGATCGTTCTGCCGCGAATGGATGCCGACGATCATGCCTTCGTAGACCGCGTCGCCGTGTCCGATCAGGAGGCGGCCGCGGTCCTGGAGATTATAAAGCGCGTACGCCAGCGCCTTGCCTGCGACGTTCGAGACGAGGACCCCATTCTGGCGCTCGCCCAGCGCAAACGGCAGCCAGCGGTCGTAACGGTCGAACACGTGGTAGAGCAGCCCCGAGCCGGAGGTCGCGGTGAGGAACTCGGTACGAAAGCCGATCAGTCCGCGCGTGGGGATGCGGTAATCGAGGCGCACGCGGCCCTTGCCGTCGGGCACCATGTTCTGGAGCTCGCCGCGGCGCTCGGCGAGACGCGACATGACGGCTCCCTGGTGCGCCTCCTCGACGTCCACGGTGAGCTGCTCCCACGGCTCGGTGCGGAGGCCCTCCGTGTCCTGGACGATGACCTCGGGGCGGGACACGGCGAGCTCGAAGCCTTCGCGCCGCATCGTCTCGATCAGCACCGACAGGTGCAGCTCGCCGCGCCCGGAGACGCGGAACTTGTCCGGATCGTCGGTGGCCGCGACGCGCAGGGCGACGTTGTGCTTCAGCTCTTCCTCGAGCCGCTCGCGGATCTGGCGGCTGGTGAGGTACTTGCCCTCGCGGCCGGCGAACGGCGACTTGTTCACCTGGAAAGTCATGCTGATGGTCGGCTCGTCGACGGCGAGCGGCGGCAGGCCTTCCGGTTGCTCGCGCGCGCAGATCGTATCGGAGATCGCCAGCTCGTCGACGCCGGACACGACGATGATGTCGCCGGCGCTGGCCTTCTCGACCTTGCGGCGCTCGAGACCGTGGAAGCCGAAAAGCTCCAGCACGCGCCCGCGGCGCACGCTGCCGTCCGCGGCGACGATACTCACCGCCTGGTTGCTTTCGATGCGTCCGCGGCGGATGCGGCCGACGCCGAGCACGCCGACGTACGGGTCGTAGGCCAGGCTCGAGATGCGGAGCTGCAGCGGGCCGTCGAGATCGACGTCCGGTGGCGGCACCGCGCTCACGATGCACTCGAAGAGGGGAGTCATGTCGCCTGCGCGGACGTCCGGGCGGGTGCCTGCGTAGCCGGCGAGCGCCGAGGCGTAAATGACCGGGAAGTCGAGCTGCTCGTCGCTCGCCCCGAGGCGGTCGAACAGGTCGAACGTCTGGTTCAGCACCCACTCCGGGCGGCTGCCGTCGCGGTCGACCTTGTTGATGACGACGATGGGCTTCAGCCCCTGCGCGAACGCCTTCTGGGTGACGAAACGCGTCTGCGGCATCGGCCCGTCGACCGCATCGACCAGCAACAGCACGCTGTCCACCATGGAGAGCACCCGCTCGACCTCGCCGCCGAAATCGGCGTGCCCCGGCGTATCGACGATGTTGATGCGGTATTCACCCCAGCGGATGGCCGTGTTCTTCGCGAGGATGGTGATGCCGCGCTCGCGCTCGAGGTCGTTGGAATCGAGCACGCGCTCGGGGACGGCGGCGCGCGGGCCCAGCGTGCCGGACTGCTGCAGCAGCCGGTCGACCAGGGTGGTCTTGCCGTGATCGACGTGCGCGATGATGGCGATGTTGCGAAGCAGCTCGATTCTGGACATGGGGAGATGCACCGGCACCCGGCCGGAAAAGCGGCGGATTATAGTTCTTTCACCAGCATCGCGACGATTTTGCCGTCCACCGCCTGCTCGCCGACCTTCGCGAACCCGTGCCGCTCATGGAACCGCATCGACGGCTCGTTCGGCGGCACGAGGTTCACCTCGCAGACGAGGCGCGGCACGTGCCCGCGGAAGTGGCCCTCGAAATCGGCATAGAGCCGGCTGCCGAGCCCGAAGCGCCGGGCGTCCTCCGCGATCGCCACCCGGTCCACGTAACCGAAGGCGGCGTAACGCCGCCGGAACCACAGGAAGTTGGGGCTCGCGTAATCCGCCTCCGGCGTGAGCCCGACGAGGAACCCGCCGATCCTGCCGCCGACGACCGCCACGCGGAAGTACGCCGCCTCGCGGCGGAACTTCTCGAGCTGCGCGAGCGGCACGCTGTTGACGTGCGGCACGGCGGCCTCGTTCAGGGCGAGGATGGCTTCGAGCTCTTCCGGTCGTACGTCGCGGATACCGATCTCCATCCGGCAATCCTACCGGAGCTGCCCCGATCCGCAGAACGCCCGGGCCGGAAGTCATGCACCGGGCAGGGCCGGCAGCCTATATAATGTGCCGCGGACGCAAATCGCTCGTTTGTGATGCCGGTCGGCGACCGAAGCCAGCAGAGAACGTAGTGTCCCGAATCCGTGTCGTCACATGATTCGCGGCGTCTTTTCGCGTTCCGCCGACGCTCACTGGGGATTCCGACTCATGCAAATTGCCAACCGATTCACCCGCGCATGGCTCGCGCTGGCCGTCCCGCTGCTGGCCGTCGCGTGCTCGAAGGGGGAGACCACGATCCCCGACGCCGAAATCCTCGGCTACGTGCCGGCGGATACTCCGTACGTGTTTGCGGCACTCGAGACGGCGCCGGACGAGGTGGCCGACAAGATGGGCGAGAACGCGACCCGCATCGTCAAAGCTTACGCGACCGTGCTGAAGGCCGCACTCAACGAGCCGCCGGCCGAAGGCCAGGAGCCCGTGCTTCAGCCCGAGGAGCGGAAGCGCGTGAGCGCGATACTCGAGGAGCTCGCGGCAATGGTCACGCCTGAAGGCGTACCCGAGGCCGGCATCGATCGCCACTCGCAAATGGCTCTCTACGGCGTCGGCCTGCTGCCGGTGCTGCGCGTCACGTTGAGCGACGCCGCGAAATTCGAGGCCTTTCTCAAGCGCATGGAAGAGCGTGCCGGAAAGGCGATGAGCGTAGGCTCCATCGACGGGCATGCGTACCGCTATGCCGGCGGTGAAAGCGCGAAGGTCATCCTCGCCGTGCTCGAAGACCAGCTCGTCGCGACGTTCGTTCCCGCGGCTCTGCCCGAGGACCTCATGAAGCGCGTGCTCGGCCTCACGCTGCCGGAAAGCAGCATCGCCGATACTGACGAGCTTGCGGCGCTCGCGAAGAAGTACGGGTTTACGGCCTACGGGCTCGGGCTCGTCGACGTCCAGCGCATCGCCGCCACCTTCCTGGACCAGCAGTCCGGCGTCAACGAGAGCCTGCTCGCGCTGATGGAGCACGACCGGTCCGAGCTTTCCGACGTGTGCCGGGACGAGATCCGCGCCGTGGCCGGCCTCGTGCCGCGGGTGGTGACGGGTTATACGGAAATGACGGCCGAGCAGATCCGCTCCAATTCGGTGTTCGAGCTGCGCAGCGACATCGCGGCGGGGCTGCAGACGATCACCGCGCCGGTGCCCGGTCTCGGGCAGCCCCATGACGCCCTGTTCTCGTTCGGCATGAGCTTCGACCTGCCGGCGCTCAGGGATTTCTACGCGGCGCGACTCGACGCGATGGAAGCCGATCCGTTCGAGTGCGAGCTGTTCGCCGACCTGCAGGACGGCGTCGCCAAGAGCCGGCAGGCGCTGCAGCAGCCGGTGCCGCCGTTCGTCAACGATTTCCACGGCTTCCTCGCGGTGATCGACGACATCCAGGGGCTCGACATCGCGACCAGGCAGCCGCCGACCGACATCGACATGCGGTTCCTGATCTCGGCCGCCAACGCCCCGTCCCTGCTGGCGATGGGCGCGATGTTCAGCCCGCAGCTCGCGTCGCTGGACGTGAAGCCGGATGCGACGCCGGTGAGGATCGAGCTGCCGCCGAACGGCTCGCCGATCACGAGCGCGTGGATCGCCATGTCGAATGACGGCATCGCGCTCGCCGTGGGGGACGGCATGGAGACCGGGCTTGCGGACATGCTGTCCGCTGCCTCCACGGAGCCGTCTCCGTTCGTGAGCATGGACGTGGACGCGGCACGCTACTACGGCTTCCTTGGTGACGTGCTCGAGTCGTCGCAGGTCGGCGACGATGGCGAGCGACGTGCGTCGCCCGAAACGGCCGCCGCCACGGGCAACCTGATGCGATCCCTGGAGAGCATGTTCGACCGCATCACCGTCGACGTGCAATTCACTCCGCAGGGCATCGAGATGCCTTCCACGATGGTGCTCGCGAAGTAGCCGTCATGCGGGCGGCCCCCGGAATGCGATGACGCTCGACAGTTTCCGCGATCGCCTGGACGAGATCGACCGCCGCCTGCTGGAGCTCGTCGCCGAGCGCCAGGCGGTCATTGCCGGGATCGCCGGTGTGAAGCGTTCCACCGGCTTTCCGCTGCGCGATTTCAAGCGCGAGCGCGACGTCTTCCAGAAGGCGCGCGCGAAGGCGGAAGAGGTCGGCGTCTCGGCAGACGTCGCGGAAGAGCTGATGCGGCTGCTCATCCGTTATTCGCTCACGCAGCAGGAGCAGACGAACCTGCTCGCGCACGCGAACGGCGGCGGCCAGCGCGCGCTCGTCATCGGCGGTGCCGGCAAAATGGGCGGCTGGTTCGCACAGTTCCTCTTCTCGCAGGGCTTCGAGGTGGAGATCGCCGATCCGCGGGCGCAGGCGGGGGAGGGCAGCCTGCCCGACTGGCGCGCCTCCGATCTCGCTCACGACTACGTGGTCGTGGCCGCGCCGATCGGGGCCACCAACGTCATTCTCCAGGAGCTTGCCGCGCGCCGGCCGCGCGGTATCGTGATGGATCTCGGCTCCCTGAAGTCGCCGCTGCGCCAGGGTCTCACGGCGCTCAGGGGAGCGGGCGTGCGCACGGCCTCCATTCACCCGATGTTCGGCCCGGACGTGGAGCTCCTGTCGGGGCGGCACGTCGTGTTCATCGACCTCGGCGATGACGAGGCGCTGGCGGGGGCGCGCGCGCTGTTCGCGCCGACCATGGCGGAGCAGGTCGTGACCACGCTCGAGGAGCACGATCAGCTCATGGCCTTCGTGCTCGGACTGTCGCACGCGCTGAACATTGCGTTCTTCACCGCGCTTGCCGAGAGCGGCGAGCATGCGGCCGGGCTGATGCGGATCTCGAGCACGACGTTCGATGCGCAGTTCGAGATCGCACGCAACGTGGCGCACGAGAGTCCCGCGCTTTATTACGAGATTCAGCGGTTGAACGAGTTCGGGCGCTTGCCACTCGACGCGTTGAAGCGCGCCGTCGATGCCATCCGCGATGCGGTGGCGGCGGGCGACGAGCCGCGCTTCACGGCGCTCATGGAAGCCGGCCGCGCGTACACCGCGTATCGCCGCAGCGAAGGCGCTCCCTGACCGAAGCCCTGCGCCTGTAGGAGCGCGCATTGCGCGCGACCGCGAACGTAACCATCCTCACGCTTGACCGTGCCGCCATCTCGGTCGCGCGCGATGCGCGCTCCTACAGGGGCTGCCGCCGCGATTGCGGCGGATGAGCAGCCTGTGCGAGCTGTGTCTTATACTGCGGGCCCGCCGCAAGCCCGGAGTGCTGTCATGATCCGTCGCTCGATTGCGCTGCTGCTCTGCGCGATGCTCGCCACCGCGAGCGTCTCCGCCGCCGAGAGCTCCTTCACCCTTCCCGAGATCATGAGCTATCCCTTCCCCGGCGAGCTCGCCGCCGCCGATGACGGCCCGGCATTCGCCTGGGTGCTGAACGAACGCGGCGTGCGCAACGTCTGGATCGCCACCGGTCCCGAATTCCGCGCCCGGCAAGTCACGCATTACACGACCGACGACGGCCAGCAACTGACGCAACTCACCTTTGCGCCGGACGGCCGCTGGCTGGTGTACGTGCGCGGCGGCGATCATCACTCGAACTGGCCGGCGGAGGGGAATCTCGCGCCGAATCCGACCTCCTCGCCGGACGAGCCCAAGGTGACGATCTGGGCCGTCGCGCTGCCCGACGGCCAGCCCGTGAAGATCGCCGAAGGCGACGGGCCGGCGGTCTCGGCGACGCACCGGCTCGCGTTCATCCGCGACGGCCAGGTCTGGACGGCGCCGCTCGAAGGTGCAGGGGAGGCCGAGCGGCTGTTCTTCGACCGGGGCCAGGCGAGCTCCCTGCGATGGAGCCCGGACGGCACGCGGCTCGCGTTCGTGTCCGGTCGCGGCGACCACTCGTTCATCGCCATCTACACATCGGCGGCCGAGCCGCTCCGATATCTCGCGCCTTCGACGGAACGTGACTTCTCGCCGCGCTGGTCGCGCGACGGTAAGCGGATCGCTTTCCTGCGCCGCCCCGGCCGGGGCGGGCCGCCCGAGCCGATCCTCGAGCAGACGCCGCAGCCCTGGTCGATTCACGTGGCCGACGTCGCGAGCGGCGACGCCCGCACCGTGTGGCAAAGCCCGCACACGCTGCGCGGCTCGTTCCCGGGAGACGCGCAGCTCGCGTGGGGCGCCGGTGACCGGCTGATCTTCCGTGCGGACCTCGACGGCTGGCCGCACCTCTGGTCCGTTGCGGCGGCAGGCGAGGACGAGCCGCTGCTGCTCACACCCGGGCAGTTCATGGTCGAGGACGTCGACCTGAGCCCCGACGGCAGGTTCCTGATGTACAGCGCGAACACGGGCGAGACTCGCGACGACGGCGAGCGCCGCCATCTGTTCCGCGTGCCCGTGGACCGGGCGCAGCCGTCCGCCTTCACGTCCGGCGAATCGCTGCAGTGGGCGCCGGTCGTCGGCGGCGAGGGTGAGCACGTTGCTTTCATCGGCGCGACGGCAGAGCAGCCGCCGTTCGTGTACGTCGCCGAGCTGGAGGGAGACGAGACGCGCGCTCTCACCGCGGACCGGCTGCCCGACGCCTTTCCCGCCGCTGAGCTCGTGGTCCCGCGCGCCGTGACGTTCGAGGCACAGGACGGCGTGACCGTGCACGGCCAGCTGTTCCGCACCGACGACGACACGCGAAAGAAGCCCGGCATCGTGTTCCTGCACGGTGGCCCGCCGCGGCAGAATCTGCTCGGCTGGCATTATTCGGACTATTACGCCAACAGCTACGCGATGAACCAGTATCTCGCCAATCAGGGATTCGTCGTGCTGTCGGTGAACTATCGCCTCGGTATCGGCTACGGGCACGAATTCAACAACCCGCCGCACTGGGGGCCCACCGGAGCGTCCGAATACGCCGACGTCGTCGCGGGCGGCCGTTTCCTGCAGCGGCTCGAGGGCGTCGACCCGGAGCGCATCGGTTTGTGGGGCGGCTCCTACGGCGGTTACCTGACGGCGCTCGGCCTTGCGCGCGACCCGGAGCTGTTCAAGGCGGGCGTGGACCTGCACGGCGTCCACGACTGGTCGGTGCTGCTGGCCGGCTGGTTCGGCGAGCCCGGCTCCCGTTACGAGACAGGGGATTTCGATAAAGCCATCGAGGTGGCGTGGCAATCGTCCCCGGATGCGGACGTCGACAACTGGCGCGGGCCCGTGCTGCTGATCCAGGGCGACGACGATCGCAACGTGCGCTTCTACCAGACCGTCGACCTGGCGCAGCGGCTGCGCAAGCGCGGCGTGCCGTTCGAGGTGCTGGTGCTGCCGAACGAGATCCACGATTTCCTGCGGTACGCCTCTTGGCTCCAGGCAAACACGGCGACGGCGGAGTTCCTTGCCAGGCATTTGCTCGCTCGGGAATGAGCCAGAGACGCGCGCGTGAATCTCCAATAGAATTCGCACGCTGCTCGGTCCCGGGGGGGAAGGGATGCACGCCAACAACACCGCCATCATTGGCACGTTCCTGGCCTACATGGCCGTGGTGCTGCTGCTCGGATTTCTCGCCTGGCGCCGCACGACGACCCTCAAGGATTACATCCTGGGCGGCCGCAGCCTGAATGCGTGGGTGACGGCGCTTTCGGCGCAGGCGTCCGACATGAGCGGCTGGCTGCTCATGGGCCTGCCGGGGCTCGCCTACGCGGCGGGGCTCGAAGCCGGCTGGATGGTGCTGGGCTTGCTGGTCGGCACCTGGCTCAACTGGAAGCTGGTCGCGGGCCGCCTGCGCCAGCGGACGGAGGCGCTCGACGATTCACTGACCCTGCCGGACTACTTCGAGCGCCGCTTTGGTGACAAGAGCCGCCTGCTGCGCCTCCTCGCGGGCGTGTTCATCCTCGTGTTCTTCGTGCTGTACACGAGCTCCGGCTTCGTCGCCGCCGGCAAGCTGTTCGAGGCCCTGTTCGGCATCGATTACGCCTGGGCTGTGTTCTGGGGCGCCCTCTCCGTGCTGGTCTATACGTTCTTCGGCGGCTTCCTCGCGGTGAGCTGGGCGGACGTGCTGCAGGGCAGCCTGATGTTCGTCGCTCTCCTGCTCGTGGGTGCGCTCGGCTGGTTGGCACTCGGTGGACCGGGCGGGATCGCGGACACGTTGAACGCAGTGAATCCCGACCTGCTGGATCCCTTCGTCGATGCCGGGACCGGGCAGGCGCTCGGCGCCATCGGCATCGTCTCGCTCGTCGGCTGGGGTCTCGGTTATTTCGGCCAGCCGCACATCCTCGCGCGGTTCATGGCGGCGAACGAGGCCGGCAGCATCCCGCTGGCGCGCCGCATCGCGATCACGTGGCAGACGGTGGTGCTCCTGGCAGCGGTCGTGGTCGGGCTCACCGGCATCGCCGTGCTCGATCGGCCGCTGCAGGGCGCCGACGTGGAGAAGGTGTTCATCTTCATGGCGGTGGACCGCTTTCCGGCGGTGATCGCGGGCGTGTGCCTGTCCGGGATCCTCGCGGCGGTGATGAGCACGGCGGCGGCGCAATTGCTCGTTGCGTCGAGCGCCTTCGCGGAGGATTTCTACAAGGGCGTTCTCCGCAAGACGGCGGGGCGCGGCGAGCTTTTGTGGGCGGGCCGGCTCGCCGTGCTCGCGGTCTCGGTGCTCGCGTTCCTGCTGGGCCTCGATCCCGACAGCCGCGTGCTCGCGCTGGTCGCGTGGGCATGGGCCGGCTTCGGCGCGACCTTCGGCCCCGCCGTGCTGCTGTCCCTCTACTGGGACGGCATGACGCGCAACGGCGCGCTGGCGGGCATGCTGGTCGGCGGCATCACCGTGATCGTGTGGCCGCTGCTGCGCGACGCGGGTGGCATCTTCGCGCTGTACGAGCTCGTGCCCGGCTTCGTGCTGTCGGTCATCGCGATCGTCGTCGCCAGCCGGCTGCAGGGGCGCACGGCCGAATCGTAAGGGAACGGCGCGGCGGAGAAGGCGCGCTAGACGTCCCCGCAGAGAAGCCGGACGCCTGTTTCCGCAATCGCCGCGAGTGACGCGCGTGGCTCGCTGGCGCGTGCCCGGATCGCCAGCGTGTGCAGCACGGCGGACGCCATCCTGGCGAGCTCCGCCGGGTCGGCGTCGCGGCGGACCTCGCCGCGGGTCCGGGCATGCCGGAAGCGTGCTTCGAGAACGCCGTCGGTCGTCCACGCGCGCGTTTTTCAGCGACGACGGGACGATTCTGACCGAGAACTCAGCCGTGCTGTAGTACGTGGCCGAGCGCTTCCCCGCAACGAATCTCGTGCCCGCCGACGCGGCCGGGCGGATGGGGCTGGTACGGTGGCTCGGCTTCATCTCGACCGAGTTGCACAAGGCCGTTTTCGGTCCGATCCTCGACACGAAAGCGCCGGAGGCGGTGAAGTCCTGGGCGCGCGACAAGGCAGCGCTGCGACTGGGCCTTGTGGACAAGCACCTCCGTACGCATGAATTCCTCCTCGATCGTTTCACCGTCGCTGACGGTTATTTGGCGACCGTCTTGAACTGGGCGCCTGCGTGCGACGTCGATCTCGGCGCATGGCCTGCCGTCGACGAGTACCACGCTCGCGTGCTGGCGCGTCCTGCGGTGGCGAAAGCCGTCAGCGAAGAGCGGCAGCTCTATAAAGAGCAGCAGGCCCGCGCCGCCGCCCGATGACCGTGCGCGCTTACGACAGGACGACGGCGGTGCCGCTGGCCGACACCATGAGCATGCTGTTGCCGGTGCCCAGCACCTCGTAATCGAGGTCGACGCCCACCACCGCGTTCGCGCCCGCCTCCTTCGCCCGCTCCTCGAGCTCGGCGAGCGCGATGTCGCGCGCCCGCTGGAGCTCGGCCTCGTACGCGGCCGAGCGTCCGCCCACGAGGTCGCGAATGCCGGCGAACAGGTCCTTGAAGATATTGGCGCCGAGAATGGCCTCGCCGGCGACCACGCCGCAGTACTTCGTCACTTGCCGGCCTTCGACCGTGGACGTGGTGGTGATCAGCACCGGTGCCTCCTCGAATGCTCGCGTGGATTTCGCAACGAAAGGGAATGCTAATACGAAACGCCGGCGAATTCGGCCTCTGCCGGGATCCGGCTGGCGCGCGCAGCGCTGCCGTCGCCGGCAGTCGCGGCCAGCGATGCCTCGCGCAACTCGGCCATCCTCTCGCGCCCCAGCCGAACCGACCAGATGTTGTACTTGCCGTTGTTCCAGTCCGCGCTCACGCCGGGCACGCGGCGTACGCTGCTGAAATAAAGGGTGCCGGGAACCGGTGCAAGACGGGACTCGGCATCGGAACCCGGTGCACTCACCGAGCCGCCGATCAGCACCGGCCTGCCCCAGGCGCCATCCGGTTGCCGGAACACGATGAAGAGATCCATGTCCTGCGCCGCGGCCGAGCGGCTGCCGCCGGAACCGAAGACCAGGAAGGATTCGCCCGGCGCGACCGCCGGGTCGACGTCGCTGCTGCTGCCGTCGCTGAATGGCAGGGGTTCGGGCTCTCCGTACGCGCCGTTCGACCAGGCGGCGCGAAACAGGCGAAAGCGGCCGGTCTCCGCATCGGGACGCATGAAATAGAGGGCACCGTTCGACGCGATGGCCGGCGCGAAGGTCGCGCCGCCGGCGTTGATGGTGTCGGGCAGCCGTCCCGGCGCGCTCCAGCCTTCGGCCGTTCTTTCCATGCGCCACAGGGCGCCGCCGCCCCCGGGCCACGTGCGCCCGTTGAAGGTGCCGTCGATCATGGCGCCGCCGGCATGCTCGGGGCGGTTCGAGACGAAGATCAGGTGCGATCCGTCCGGCGCGATGGCCGGTTCCATGTCGCCCCAGGTACCCGAAAAAGGCGCCACCTCCGGCTTCTTCCATGCGCCGTCCACGAGGCGGGAAACGCAGATGACCGGGAGGGGGCCGTCGAGGCTGCTGCTGCGACCGAAATACACGGTGTCACCGTCGGGGAGGAAGGCGGGCGCCGCATCGTGCAATGTCCCGCTGATCAAGCCGGGTTGCCAGACGTGAGGCTCGGTGGCATCGCGAACGCCGGCGGCGAGTACGGTCGCCGGCGCGAGCGCCGACAGCACCAGGGCAGGAAGATTCATGTGCGTCCTTTGTTCTTGCTTGTTGTGGAGCGGCAAGAGACACGGTGAGGGCAGCAGGGTTCCCCGGTCGGGTAAACTGCCGGCCTCGAAAGCCAGAGCGAACAAGGGGGGAGTGCGATGCAGCGGATGCGGGCAGGCGGTACGAGCTCAGGGTTTCGGACAGGGAGCGTCTCCCGCCTGTTCGCGATGCTGGTCTTTGTTCCTGCGGCCGCGGTCGCGGCCGCAGCGCCGCCGGATCTCGACCGCTGGGTCGCGCGCGCGATGCGCACGTTCGAGGTGCCGGGTCTCGCGGTCGCCATCGTCAAGGACGGCGAAACGGTCGTGACGAAAGGCTACGGGGTGCGCCGCCTCGGCGAGCCCGAACCTGTGGACGAGCACACGCTGTTCGGCATCGCCTCGAACACGAAAGCCTTCACCGCCACCGCGCTCGGGTTGCTGGTCGAGGAGGGCAAGCTCGAATGGGATGGCCGGGTCGTCGACTACCTGCCGTGGTTCCAGATGTGGGACCCGTGGGTGACGCGCGAGATCACGGTGCGCGACCTCCTGGTGCACAGGAGCGGCCTCGGGCTCGGCGCCGGCGACCTGCTGTGGTGGCCGCCCTCGGACTACGACCGCCACGAGATTGCGTGCCGGCTGCGCTACATCGAGCCGAAGACCAGCTTCCGCAGCGCGTATGCCTACGACAATGTGCTGTACCTCGTTGCCGGCGAGGTCATCGAAGCCGTCAGCGGGCTCACCTGGGAAGAATTCGTCGAATCGCGCATCCTGGACGTGGTCGGGATGAGCGACAGCAACGTCATGCACTCGGGTGCTGCCCGCTCCGGCAACGTGGCGGCGACTCACGCACCCGTCGACGGCGAAGTCCGTCCCATCGCCGCGTTCACGGGCGACGCCACCAACCCCGCAGGCGGCATCAATTCTTCGGCGACCGACATGGCCAAGTGGCTCACCGTCCAGCTCGCCGCCGGCAAGCTGCCGGACGGCTCGCGCTTGTTTTCCGCAGCCACCGCCCGCGAGCTCACGACCGTGGTGACGCCGATACCGATCAGCGAGCCGGAACCGGAGCTCGCGCCGCTCGCGACGGACTTCCTCGGTTACGGGCTCGGCTTCGGTCTGAGCGAATATCGCGGGCGGAAGCTCGTGCAGCACACGGGAGGGCTGCCCGGCTACGTGTCGAAAGTGGCGATGCTGCCGGAGCTCGGCGTGGGCGTCGCCGTGCTCACGAACCAGGAATCCCGCGCCGCGTACGACAGCATCGTCTATCACGTGCTGGACTTCTACCTGGACGCGCCGGAGAAGGATTGGATCGCGGCTTACGAGGCGGTGACCCGGCGCCAGCAGGAGAACTACGCGAACGCGCTCGACGAATCGCGTGCCGCCCGCGACACGTCTTCAAAGCCGTCGCTGTCGCTCGCGGACTATGCCGGCGTGTACACGGACGCCTGGTACGGAGACATCGTGATCAAGCCCGCCGACGGCCAACTCTCGATCGCGTTCTCGCACACGCCGCTCCTGCACGGCACCCTGGAGCACTGGCAGCACGACACGTTCATTGCGCGCTGGGACGAGCGCGAGCTGCGGGCGGACGCGTTCATCACGTTCGCGCTCAATCCGGACGGCAGCATCCATCACGCCACGATGCAGCCGGTCTCTCCCGCGACCGATTTCAGCTACGACTTCGCGGACCTGTGGCTCGAGCCGGCGGCTCGCGCTGAATGACGATTCTTACTACCCGGTGAGAATGGAGTCGCGCGCGCAGCAGGCTTCAGTCTGCGCCGGACCCGCGCGCCGCCCTGGCGCTTCGCTCGCGGTGCCGCGCGGGCTTCCATTTCGCGAAACGGTCGGGCAGCGTGCGGCGGGAGGCGCGGAGACCACGCACCGCAATCGCGAGAGCGCGCTCGCCCCTGCGTGTCCACCGCAAACCGTATTGTGAGCGAACTGGAGCAGGATGGCTCGCGACCAGCCGAGCAACACGAGGCGCTCCGCGTTGATGCGGTGCGAGATCGTGAACGCGGGGGCTGCGCGGTGTCCGTGGCGCAGGTAACCGGGAGAGGACGCAGGAATTTCCATACAATGTCGGCAGCGGTACTGCGGTCAGGTCTTCAGACTGTGACCGCTGCCGTGGCGGCCGATTCCGCACGAGCACGACCCTCGGACCCGGCAGGAGTCGGGCTGTGGCTCCGGCGCTCCGTGGACCTTGCGGCGGACGGGGACGTAGCTCGCAGCGGGTAGACGGTTACCGACGGCCGTCGTGCCTGACCCGGGCCGCGAGATCGCGAGCTCCACCGGCGAGGCGTGCGAACAGCCCCGCAGCGCGCTGCTCCGGATCCAGCAACTCGTTTTCCGCAAGTGCGCTCTCGTCCTCCGTGACCTCTTCCGGATCGAAGCGCCGCAAAGTCCGGCCATCGCTTTTCAGTTGCTCGATCGCGGCGAGCAATGAACCGCCCCTGGCTTCGAGGGTCCGGTCGAGCACCCCGGGCTCGAGGCCCAGGTGCTCGCACAGCAGGTCGTTCCGGATACTCCCGATCGTCGTCCGCAGCCGGTCGTCTGCGGAGCCGTCGCGTGCCGCTTCCAGCACCAGGTCGCATTCCGTATCGAACGACAGCGACCGGTTGTTGAGGTTCGACGAGCCCACCCGGAGCAGCACGTTGTCGATCACCATGATCTTCGCGTGCACGTAAATGGACCTGCCGCCCGCGGTAACCGGGTAAAAGGCGCCGAAGCGACGGTGCGGATCGGCCTCCCACAGCATCCGGAACAGCCGGACCCGGGCGCCGTCCATCGCTTTCTGCTCGAGCCAGCCTTCCGCTTTCTCGGGTAGGATGAGCACGATCTCCGGTCCGTCCGGCTCCCGCAGCCGGGCGGCAAGGGCCTCGGCAAGTCCGCGCGAGGCGAAGTACTGGCTTTCGAGGTAAATCGTTCGCTGCGCGCTCGCGATGGCAGAGCGATAGAGCCGCTCGATTTCGGCCACGGCCTCATTGCCGTTGTGCTCCGGCAGGGTGCGGGCAATTCCCAGGTCGACGCGCTCGATGGTGGGAGTCAGTCCCTCCGGCCACTGAACGTGCGCCGGCGCCACGGGCTCCAGGCGCTCGCCGGTCGCCTGTCGCCACCGCTCGCGCGCGAGATCGCCGAGCGCGCGTGCCGCGTCTCCGTCGATAGCGGTCGTCGCATCGTGCCACGGCCCGTGCGGCTCGCCATTCGGCTCGAGGCGACGCGGGTCGTCGTCCCGATGCAGACGGGTGTCCCAGCGATCCGTCGTGATGTCGATGCCGCCGCAGAACGCCAGCGCATCGTCGATGACCACGATCTTCTGGTGGTGCGCGGCACCGGGGGGATGCATCCCATCCAGCTTGAAGTGCAGCCGCTTGCTCGTCGTCCAGTTGCTGACGAACAGCGGCATCATTCCGCGCCCGAGCGACTGCAGCACGCCGAGGTCCCACTTGAGCAGATGGATGTGCAAGTCCGGCCTGTTCTCCGTCAGCCAGGCGAGGAAATCTCCGAGCCGGTTCGGTCCCTCGAGTGTCTTGCGGTCAGGCTCCAGGCTTATGCGAACGTCGAAGTCCCAGCCGATGAGCATGATGCGATGCCGGGCCTTCAGCATCGCGGCCTTGGCATGGCGGAAGTAATCGGCTGCGTCGACGATGAGGGCGTAGCGCTCGGCCGGCTCGATGCGCCAGCACGTCCGGCCCGCTGCGAGCACCTTTTGGACGTTATTCGTCACCTGCCTGGCCGGCCGATCTCCGTTTGCGGAACCGAGGTTGTGCAAGGTACATGCCACGACCCGGCGAAAAGCGGCAGGATTCGGGACTGCGGTGGGCGCAGCGCAGGCGCTGCGCCCTACGGGCTGTCAGCCCGCCCGCCGCCGCCGATGCGATTGCGCATTCCGTGCAGCGACTCGAGCGCCGCGTCGAGGCGTTCTTTCGCCTGCGCGGTCACGCCGCCTTTGCGGTACTCATCCACCAGGAACGTCTCGACCCGCGCTATCAGGGTGTCGAGGTCCGGCGTTCCCGCCGGTGTCGTGTCGGCCGCTCCCGTCTCGCGGGGCTCACGCTCCTCCACGGCGCCGAACAGGTTGATCCAGCGCTCGGTGCGCTGCGCGGCACGGAGGAGATCGTAGAACTCGCGGCCCGGGGTCCCGTCCTTGCCGATGACGCTGACGAGACCGGTGATCAGCGATACCGGCACGAGGACGAGGTCGCGAAAACCGTCGACCACGAGCTTGCACTGGAACGCGAGCACGTCGCGTACGAGCGGCCAGCGCTCATTCTTCGTGCCAGCCTCAGTCGCTTCTGTTTCCATCACGGACTCCCGCGGCGGCCTCACTATAGCACCCGGCCGAGCGAGCCTTCGAGTGAGCTTACTCGCTCACGCGGAGTCGGCCCAGCAGCGCCGGTTGCAGCGGCAGGTCGCGATCCGCGACGACGTCGAAGAGGTGCGCCTTTCCGGGTTGACACTCTATGCCTTCGAGCTTGAGTCGCGTAGGTCGGCCACCTTCGAGAATGTCGGTCACGCGCAGTTCACCGCCCGGATGCAAATAGCCGAAGCGGCAGCCGAGGACCGGGCCGTCCGTGAGCGCATTCGGCGAATCTTCCGCGCAGGCGAGGATCGCGATGCGCCCGTCGGGCGTGGCGGCGGCATCCGTGAATCCGAGCACAGAGCCGTCGATCGTGCCGAGATCGAACGGCGTGACCGCCGAAAGCCGCGGCGCCGGTCCGTGCCCGTCGAGCCAGCGTACGAAGCCGTCGAGCTCCATCGCACCGATCGCGTTCACCGGTTCTTCTGCTCCGCCGACAGCGCCGTTGCCTCGTTGGAAGAGCAGGAGCTCGTGGCCGTAGACGACGGCACCCTCGATGTTCAGCTCGGAGCCGGAGAACGCCGGCTCGGCATGGAAGGACCGATAGAGCGCGGAGGCGTTGCGCAGCGACACCGGCTCGCGCCTCGACGCCACCACGATCTTCTCGCGTGCCGGGGTTGCGCCGGACCCGAAGGCCACGAGCCGCTCGTCCGGGAGCAGCGCGAGCGCCTCGAGATCCAGCTTGTCGTGCTTGTTGCCGATCACGTCATCGAACATGCGTCGGCTACCCGGGCCTCGCGGCAGCATCATCGATATGACCGTGCTTCCCTCGAAGTCGTATATCGCGACCGCATTGACGTCGTCCTGCACGATCACGAGCTGGCGGCCGAGCCGGCGCACGGCCGATGCGGCGCGCACGTACGCCGGAAGGTCGTGCTCGGGGCGGGCGCCATTCTCGTAGGTGAGCGGGATGAGGCCCTCGAGTGTCGCATGCAGGGAAGGATCGAGCTTCGCCGTGATGCGCGGGTGAAGGGTGGGCATGTCGGTGCCGCTTGCTCGAATGCTCCAAGTCTCAAGGCGGACAACGCGACTGGCAAGAGCCCTTTTCTGCCGTCCGAGGGCAAAAACAAATGGCCGCCGCGGAGGCTAGCGCTTCAGCACGTCCTGCCACTCTGGGTGGCGTGAAATCTGTGCCTGCGCGTACGGGCAGAGCGCCACGACGGAGCGTCCCTCCGCGCGCGCATCGAGGACGGCGCGGCGCACGAGCGCCTGCCCGATCGAGCGGCCGCGCAGCGCGTGCGGGACGAACGTGTGATCGATGATGATCGTGCTCTCGCCTGCGCGCGAGTAGGTCATCTCCGCTTCCGCGCCGTCCTGCCGGACGACATAGCGGCCCTTGCTCGGGCCTTCCTCGCGCTCGATCCGGAGATCACCCGCTTTATCCGGTGTCATCTGGTGTCCCGTTCCGTAAACAACTGCGCAATTCTGCTCGCGGATTTTCGTGCCTGGCAAGGCAATGCGGGCTTCCCAACCATCCTGAGCCCCGCTGTACCAGCGGAAGTGCCCGCGACGACGAGGAATAGCAGGGCTATTGCGAGGAGTCGCAACGCCGCCAAACGCGAAAAGACGCAGCGGAATTGGGTAGTTATTTGCGGAACGGGACATTAAATCCCCTGCCTGGCGATGCGCCCGTGGATCTCGTTGACCTGCATCAGTGCCGCCGAGCCGTACCATGAAGTGCTCCAGGTCGAGCCGGAGCGGGCAAGGTACCGGAACGCCCGCGTTCCGTGAACCACTGCGCATTCCGGTACTCCGGACGGGGATGAGTCGCGACCCTGGCCCCAAAACCGGGAATTCCGCCACAGCCTGGCGCCGCCGGCGCCTGCTAGCGTCATTCGAACGTCGCGGGAGTCGTGCCGGTGCAGCAGCGAATAGCGCTCATTCTCATTGCAGTGACCGGCATGGCCGGGTTGCCGAGCCGCGTGCACGCAGAGACCACCGCGCGCGTGCTCGCCATGCACCCCGCGGGCGAGTCCGTCACCCTGGCCCTGAACCAGACCTTTTACGTCCGTATCGCCTACACCACGGACGCACCCGTCAGGATCTGGGCGCGTCCTTATTACCAAGGCGTCGAGGTGCGTGCGGGCAGCAATCCGTCCCGCGTCTACACCGGCAGCGGCGAGGCCCTCGGCTGGTTCTTCCTGATGGAGCCCGGCCAGCGGGTGGACGAGATTCGTATCAGCGTCGGTGACGGCAGCCGCTCCGGCACGCGTGTGACGGCAACGCGGCCTGTGCACATTGCGTCCGGTAATGCACGCGCCACCAGCGCCGCCGAGCCGGAATGGGTCGCTGCCCTCAAGAAGGAAAACGAGCGCCTGCAACGGGAGGAGCGCGCAAAGCAGGCGAGCACGCCGCCGAGCGCGGGTGAAATGCTGTTCATGAGCGGCTTCATGCTGACCGTCGCCGCGCTCGGCATCGTGGGTATCCTCGCGCCGGTGTGGGCGCTTCGGCGGTGGCGCGGCGGCTGGCGGGTCGCGGCGGCCGTCCCCGCCGCGATGATGACGTTCGTCGTGCTGCGCATCGTGCTCGGCACGGCCCTCGATCCGACGTCACACAACCTCTGGCCGTTCGAGATCCTGCAGGTCGGCGTGCTGTCCCTGGCCGTCATCGGCGTGCTGCTCGCGGCGCGCAAGCTGACCGGCGCACAGGCGTGACTCTGCCGGCGCTCGCAAGCTCCGCTTTCCTGCTCGTGATGGGCGGCGGTGTGCTGGCCGTCGCCTGGCACGGCTATCGCGACGGCGTGCTGCCGGCGGGTGCCAATTTTCTCCGTGGCCGCTGGATGCCGAGCCGCGACGCCAATCCCTTCGGGTTCCGCTTTTTCCTCGCGCTGTATTTCGTCGGCGGCACGGCGTTGTGCGTGTGGGGGCTGCTCGCGCTGGTGGGGATGGCGCCGCCGTTGCGCCCGCGCTGATTCACGGGATGAGCAGCGCGCCGACGAAGATCCCGAGCATCGTGAACGAGAGCGCGATCTTCGCGAGCGTGCCGAACAGCAGCCCGATCCACGTGGCGACTCCGACCTGGGTGGAGCGCCCGAGCGTCCCGCCCGAGCGGAATTCCCCGGCGAGCGCGCCGAGGAACGGCCCGAGCAAGAGGCCCGGCAGACCGAAGAACAGTCCGACGACGGTGCCGATCGCTGCGCCCCAGAGCGCCGCGGTGCTCGCTGCCACTCGCCTGGCTCCGAGCAATCCAGCCACGAAGTCGAGCAGCATCGCGAGCACGGCGAGCACGCCGAGCAGGGCGACCGTCCACACGCCGATCTCGCTGTAATCCGCTACCCATGCGGCCAGCCACATGCCCGCGAACACCAGCGGCACGCCGGGCAGCGCGGGGAGTATCGTGCCGGCGAGCCCGACGAGGATCAGCAGGCCCGCGGCCGTGTACCACAGAATCGACGCGTCCATTGCCTCAGAATACCGGACATGCAACGCGAGATCGTCGGCTATCACCGCGACGAGGAGGGGCACTGGGTCGCCCAACTCGTCTGCGGCCACAACCAGCACGTGCGGCACGACCCGCCTTGGATCAACCGGCCGTGGGTCATCACCGCCGAAGGCCGCGAGCGCGCCCTGGGCGAGAAGCTCGAATGCGTAAAATGCGACGCCGGCGCTCCCCCCGACCCGCGACCGTGACGCGGGCCGGCACGAGCCACCACCGGTAAACAGGCGGTCCAGGTCGCCGGCGTTCGGCATCCGGTCCGCTACCTCAGGAACTACGTCGATTACCTCGGCCTCGGACAGCAGCGCACGCTGACGCTGGTGAACGGCAAACGCTTCCCGGCGGGCGTTTCTCCGACGGCCTCCGCCGGTGCGGGGCTTTCGGTCGATCTCAACATGGTTCCCGAGAACCTCGTCGAACGGGTGGAGACGATCGCCATCGGCGGTGCGCCCATCTACGGCTCTGACGCGATTTCCGGCACGGTCAACATCATCCTGCGGGACGACTTCGAAGGTTTCGAGGTCTTCGGATCCGCCGGCGCCTCGCCCGAATTCTCGGATGCGAACCGGACACGGCTGGGCGCCACGTGGGGCACGAACTTCGCCGACGACCGGGGCAACATCACGCTCTCGGCACAGTACTCGACGGCGGACGGGCTGAAGAAAACGGATCGCCCCGGCACGGCCACCGGCGTGCGTTTCGAGGCGCCGGCCGACCCCGACTCGCCATTCGCGCTCGACATCTTCAACGACCTCAAGGTGGCGGTCGACAACGTGCGGCCGTATCCGCTGCTCTTCGGCGACCTGTTCTTCTTCAACATTTTCGGCAACGGCGTCCCGCTCGACGTCAACGATCCGAGCTCGCCCCTCACGCAGTTCGATGCCGACGGCAATTTGCTCCCGTTCACGCCGGGCGGCGGCACCGCCTCCGTCATCTTCAAGGACGGCGGCGACGGTTTGGCCCTGTCCGCATTCACGAACCTGTACAACGACATCGACCGCTACAACACGACGGCCTTCGTGCACTACGACCTCACCGATTCGCTCCGGGTCAATGCCGAAGCCTGGTTCTCGCGAACAAAAGCCACGGAGGTCGTCAACCAGCCGGTCTTCAACTCGACCGCGTTCGGCGGATTGCCGGCAGACGGCTGGGGCCACGTCAACTCCGGGCCCGTTCCGGTGCTGATCGGCAATCCGTTCCTGCCGGAGGCGAGGCGGGCGACGATCCTGGCCGCGATGAACGCGCTGCAGGACGGGAACGGCGACGGCGCCGCGGACCCGACGATCGACACCGACGGTGACGGCGTGGCGGATGCCGTCGGCTTCTGGCGCGGCGGACCGCTGATCGGCGTGGTCGGCGACCTGCCCAACCACACGCGACGGGACACGGTCCGCGGTGTGCTCGGGCTGGAAGGCGACCTCGACCTGCGCGGGCGCGAGTACACCTGGGAAGCCTACGTGACTTATGGCCGCACCCGGGCCGAGGATTCGTCGCTCGACATCATCCAGCCAGCTCAACATCGACAACCTGCTCGATAGGGACATGCCGTACCCGGCCGCGGCGGACCCGCTGGGCGAGACGACCTATTTCTCGGGAGTGATGGGTCGTTACGCGACCTTCACGGCGCGCGCCCGTTTCTGACGGCGGAGGGGGGGCCGCTGTCGCTCACGCGACTGACGCTGCGGGGCATCCGTGCCCCAGGGAAGCTTTGCGGGTTGTGCAGAGTTCCTGATCCCTCATAACCGGAAATCTCCTGCTCATAACCAAAAAATCCGGCAGCGAAGCAATCTCGACGCAACCGCTCCGGTCTTTCGAGCATCCAATCCATGAACTCGGAAGGAGGACGACATGCTCATCGCCCTGCGCGTCATACTGCTGGCGCTCTTCGTTGCCGCTCCGCTCGGGCAGCAGGACACCCGGGCCGCCCTCGAACGCCTGGCGGATCGCTACCAACAGGACCCGCAGCTGATTCCGGTCACCTTCGGCGTGCGGATCGATGGCTCCGACTGGACCGTGACCGCGACGCCGGCCGACGCGGCCGAGGGCGCGCGCGTCACCGTGACGCGTGGTGCGCCCGACGTGCCGACCTTCGTCTACGTGACGGACCGCGCGACCTTCGCGCGCCTGGTTTCCGGCGGCGTGCATGCGCTGACGGCGCTGTCGTGGACGGATTCCCGGGAGCCGGCGCGGCTGCATCTCCAGGCTGTGAACGGTTGGGACATGGGCGCGGACGGGCGCGCCGCTTTCCTGTCCGTGAGCTCGCATTTCTTCCCGACCGGCTTGCCCGAGCCGCTCGCGCCGCCGCAGCCCCTCGTGCCAGCCCGCGAGAGCGCCTGACCCCCTTACGCCTCCAGCCCGCCCGCGGCCGCCCCCCCTCAGCCCGCCGGCAGTCGGCAGTCGGCCCGATGCCTGCGGCTGCCCGAAAGGCTGGCTTCCTCCGGGGATGATGGCCATTACAATGCGCGTACGGCAGCGGAACGGGTCGTCGCGCAGTGTGGATCGTGGATCGCCGGACCTGGAAATCGTTCTCGTCGGCGGGCCTGCTGCTCGGCACTCTCTTTGCCGCCTTTTCCCTGACCCCCAGCCTCCTGCCGCGCTCCGCCCTGATGCAGGGCATCGTGGCGGGCCTGTCCTTGAGCGCGGGGTACGCGATCGGTGCGTCGCTCGGCTGGCTCTGGCGCTATCTCGAGCTGCCGGTGCTGCCGGCGCGCGCGGCGCGCATCGCGCGGATCGCGGCCGGGGGCGTGTGCGTGGTCGTCGGGCTGGTGTTTCTCTCGCAGTCCGCCGGGTGGCAGGACTCCATCCGCGCTCTCATGGCTATGCCGCCGGTCGAGGAGACGCGGCCGTTCACGATCGCCCTGGTTGCGCTGTCGCTGTTCGCCGGGCTGCTGCTGCTCGCGAGACTTTTCCGACTGACGTACCGCCTGATCACCGACCGGCTGCCGCGTTTCGTCCCGCCCCGCGTGTCGCGGCTGGTCGGGCTGGTAGCGGCGGCCGTGCTGTTCTGGTCCGTCATCGACGGCGTGCTGTTCCGCTATTTCCTGCACGCTATCGACCAGTCGTTCCAGCAGCTCGACGCCCTGGTCGAGCCGGAAGCCGAGGCGCCACGCAACGCGGCCGTGACCGGTAGCGCAGAGTCGCTCGTGCCGTGGGAGACGCTCGGGCGCCAGGGCCGCCTGTTCGTGTCGTCGGGCCCGAGCGCAGCCGATCTCGAAGCGTTCTTCGGCGCACCCGCGCCGCAGCCGATACGGGTGTACGTGGGGCTCAACTCCGCCGACTCGGTCGAAGAGCGCGTGCGGCTGGCGCTCGCCGAGTTGCAGCGAGTGCGGGCATTCGAGCGCTCGGTGCTCGTCCTGATCACGCCGACCGGCACCGGCTGGATCGACCCGGGCGCGATGGACACCGTCGAATACCTGCATCGCGGCGACATCGCCAGCGCCGCCGTCCAGTACTCTTACCTCGCCAGTGCAATCTCGCTCGTCGTCGAGCCGGAGAACGGGGCGGAAACCGCGCAGGCGCTGTTCAACGCCGTCTATGGACACTGGAGCTCGCTGCCGCACGACCGGCGCCCGCGCCTGTACCTGTATGGCTTGAGCCTTGGCGCGCTCAATTCCGACCGCTCGTTCGATCTCTACGACGTCATCGGCGACCCGTTCGATGGCGCGCTGTGGAGCGGGCCGCCGTACCGCAGTGAAACCTGGCGCGCGGCGACGAGGAAGCGCGTACCCGGATCGCCCGCGTGGCTGCCGCGCTTCCGCGACGGCAGCGTCATCCGGTTCACCGACCAGCACGCGCGGCTGGATGACGGGGACGGGCCGTGGGGACCGCTGCGCATCGCGTTCCTCCAGTACGCCACCGACCCGGTGACGTTCTTCGATCCGAGCCTCGCATGGCGCAGGCCGGCGTGGCTCGCGTCGCCGCGCGGCCCGGACGTGACGCCGGCGCTGCGCTGGATTCCCGTGGTCACGATGCTGCAGGTCGTCGCGGACATGCGCGCGGGCGACATCACGCCGACGGGCCACGGCCACAACTTCGCGCCGGACGATTACATCGAGGCCTGGATCGCCCTGACCGAGCCTCCGGGCTGGACGCCCGAAGCCACCCGGCGCCTCAAGGTCCTGTTCGCCGGCCCGCCTCCCCGGCACCCGTCACGCGGGCGACCCGGAGCAGCGGTACAAGGAACTCCCTAACCCGCCGCGCCGCGCCGCGCCCTCGCCAGCGCCGAGCGGATCAGCTCACGGATGCCGAACCAGCCCCAGTAGATGCGGTGGTGCCGGATCAGCCCGTCGGCGAGGTCCATGACCTCCGTGATGTCGATCTGGTCGCCGCCGGGAGCCTCCCGCGGGTACTCCCACACGAGACGCCGGCCGTCGTACAGGAACCGGCCGGGCTCACGCTGCCAGCGCACCAGCTCGTTCGGGCGGCGGCGGCCGCCTTCCTCGAAAAACTCCCGCAGCGCGGCGTGCCCGCGCAGCACGCCGGTGTCGGTCGGGAAGATCGCGGTGATGACGGGGGTTTCCAGGGTGGCATCGGCCGCGTACAGGGACAGGAGCCCGTCCACGTCGAACTTGCGCGCGTACCGGTCCCACAGGCGCCAGATGCGCTCGCCGTCGGACGAAAATTCGCTCATGGCTCGATCCTCCAGCGCAGCCGTGAGCGCGGGGTCGGATCCATGAGCACGAGCTCCGGCTTCCTGCGCAGCAGCCCCGCATCGCCGAGCACGGTCGCGAGCTTTGCGGCGCGCGGCACGAGCTCGCGGGCGACGATGTCGTCGCTCTCCGCAATCCCGAGCCATACCGCGTACGGCCCGTCTTCGCGCACCGGGAGCTGGGGAAAGTTGTTCGGCTCATCCAGGGTCGCGAGCAGCCCGGCCTGGCGGACGCCGGGGCGGCGATACGCGAGGAATTCCCTGCGCGCGCGCTCGGCGAACGCCTCCGCGGCCTTCTTGCGGAGTGCGAATACGTGCAGCACGAGCACGCCGGCTGCGCCCGCACTTTCGCTGACCGGATCGACGGCCGGCAACGCCGGGACCGGATCGCCGTGCAAAGGCTCGAGGAGCAGCACGTTGTCCGAATCGAGCAGGAGCTCGTTCATCGTGCTCCGGTGCTCCTTCCACAACGGGCCGAAATAGAACTCGGCGTTGATGCGCGCGCGCGCGTCCATGTCGCGGAATCCGCGCAGCCACGTGAACCACGTGGCGTTGCCGCGCTCGAAACCCTGCCCCAGCGCGAGCGCCCCGAGCTGCTGGAACGCCTCCGGGAAATAACTCTCGAAATAGCGCGCGAAGCGTTCGCGCTCGCCGTCGCGGATCGCATAGCGGCGCAGCTCGACGACCTCGAACGGCGGAAGGTGACTCACGGATTGCATCGGCCCTGCCCATCGAAAAGGGCGGCAGGCTAACGCCGAAACAGGTCAGTTCCTGCCCTCATTTCCGGATGTCTCGCGAAAGCCGGGGTGGCTTTCTGCAGCGAATCGCGCAGGCGGGCGATGTAATCCTGCGGGAACCGCCAGCGGATGCCGTCCGTGTCGTGCACGAGACCGCGACGACCGCAGGCCGGTCGCGCGCGATGCGCGCTCCTACAGGCCGAGATCGGAGAGGCCGGGGTGGTCCGCCGGGCGCGGGCCGAGGGGCCAGTGGTATTTGCGCGCGCTCTCTTCGATCGGCAGGTCGTTGATGCTCGCGATCCGGCGGCGCATGTAGCCCTGCTCGTCGAATTCCCAGTTCTCGTTGCCATAGGAGCGGAACCAGTTGCCGGCGTCGTCGTGCCACTCGTAGGCGAAGCGCACGGCGATGCGGTTGTCGCGAAACGCCCAGACCTCCTTGATGAGCCGATAGTCGAGCTCCTTGTTCCATTTTCGTATGAGGAACCGGACGATCTCGTCGCGGCCGTGCAGGAACTCGGCGCGGTTGCGCCACACGCTGTCCGGGCTGTAGGCGCCGGCCACGCGCACCGGGTCGCGGGTGTTCCATGCGTCCTCGGCGGCGCGCACTTTCTTTGCCGCGGCTTCCGCATCGAACGGCGGCAGGGGCGGGCGGGGCGGTTCGTTGGTCATTGCGGCATGCTCCTCTTGCTGTCCAGTCGGACCATACCACTCCCGGTGCTTCGCGTAGGAGCGCGCACTGCGCGCGACCGGATCGTGGCCCCCCTGTTGAAGACCGCATCGTTCACGCACGTTCGACGGTGGTGGCTTGGGCGGAGCCTTGAGGCGGGGAGCTCCCTCTCGGCGCCGGACACGAGCACGTCCCTGTGGTCCTGCGGGCTCAGGCTTTGCCTCGCACGCCGCCGAGAGGGTCTCCCCCGGCCACGGCTCCGCCCTGTTTGCGGGTGGTGCCGTGCGCGAGCGATGCTTCGGGCCAACGTGCCTGCGTTCTTCTCACGTGCCTTCGGTCGGTCGCGCGCGATGCGCGTTCCTGCGAGTCGCGGCTCCGCCCGTTTTGTGATGGTGCCGGTGCGGACTCAGCTGCTCATGCGCCAGATGTCGCCCTGGTCCGTGGTGCGCTCGCGGTGCATGAGGATCCACTCGGAGTGCTCTTCGAGGGCGGCGTCACCGAGCGTCCGCAGCACGCGCCGGCGCTCCCCGTCGTCCTCGCTGCGTCGCAGGCGCCGATGCGCGTTCTCGAAAATGCGGTGCATGAACTCGTACTGTCGCGTGAGCTCCGCGTCCGCCGTGCTGTGGCCGTAGGACTGGCGAACGCCGAGGCCGAGCAGCAGGATGCCCATTGCGACGGTGACCGGGTTGCGCGCCGCGTCGGCAAGGTCCGGAGGCGCCAGGATGAACAAGGCGACCGCGATGATGCCGGCCCAGAGCACGCTGAGCGCCATGCGCTCGGTCAGCCGGTGCCTGCGCAGGCGCTCGCTCGATTTGCGGCGGAAGTAGCCGAGCTGGCCGTTGATCTCGTCGCCGATCCAATGGGCGATCGTGTACCCGAGACCGCGAGGATCCGTATTCGGCGAGAAGTCGGACCGCGTGCCGGCCACCCGCATGACGTTGCGAATCCAGCCGAGATCGGGATCGCGCATCTGCAGGAAGTTGTCATGCACGAACTTCGATACCGTGCCGCTCGTCACCCCGGCAACAGCCCAGTAGAACTGCACTCGCAGTCCCTCGGCCAGAGTGCGGTAGTCGAGGTACTTGCGATGCCAGGCATGGCGGCCGACGAACACGTGCACGGCGGCGGCGATCAGGAAGAAGCCGACGAACGCCACGATGAAAATGCGCTGCGGCAACACGTCGGAATACACGACGTACATGATGCCCATGAGCAGCGCAAGTACGTGCGTGGAGCGCAGCGCGAGCAGCCGCCCTTTCTGGTAATGCAGCGCGAGCCAGTCGGCGATCCGGAAACCGTGCTCTATGACGCGTGCGCCGCGCGGAACTTCGCCGTCGGAATCACCCGCCAGCGGCCGGCTTTCCGCCGCGATGCGTGCGCCGTAGCGCAGCGCGTCGCGGTTGAATTCCCGGGTGAGCTGAAACACCCGTCGATGGCGCAAGGGTATTGCACGCGTCCGTGGCTCGCGGTCGTCGGCCGTAAACCACCAGCAGTCGAGCGCCGCGAGACCTTCCGCCGGTGCACCGTTCTCGCGGGCGCGCGAGCAGACGATGTGATACACGAGGTCGCTTTCGTCCTCGGCGAGGACCAGGCGGCTGACCGTCGCCGGCGGCGTGTAGCCCGGCATGACGTCGTCATGGTGGAAGCGGACGACGTCCGCGGTGCCGCCGAGCTGGTCCGTCGGCTTGCCGTCCCATAGCGCGACCAGGATGTGACAATGCGCGCTCAGGAATACCCCGAGCTGAGCATACTGGCGCGCCCGTTCGCGACTGTTCGCGGCCAGGCTTTCCGGCGAGCTGCCCGGCACGATCGGCAGCTCGAAGATTTCCTCCGCCGCGCGGCACAGCCGCTCGAACTCTGCGAGCGACTCCGCGGTGACGAAGTCCTCGCGATAGACCGCGGCGGGCATCGGCAGCGTGGCGACGATCGGAATGCCGACCTCCAGCGCGGCGTCAGCGACCAGCCGGTCGGCGCCTTCGGCGAGCCCGCTCATCAGCCGCACTCGGCGGTCCGGGTCCTCGGAACTCAATGCCGCGAGGAACCTCCGGATCCGGTCGCGGATCGCCGGGATTTCCGCCGGCACGAGGTCGCGGTGCCCGGTAACCGCCACCATGAGCGGCACCGCATAGCTCGCCCACATCAGGGTTCGACGAAGCCTCCGGCCGGAATCGACGGCACGAAGCGCTGCTGGTAGACGTGCAGCAGGGTGGCGGCGCGCGCCTGCAGCTCACCCTTGCGGTTCGCCGGGTCGGGCCCGACGACCGGCGCACCCGCAAGCGTGTTGCCGAACGACGTGAACTGGGTCAGGAATGCCTGGCAATTCTGGTCGCCGGCGCTCGTCTTCGGCAGCTGGGTGGCGGCCCAGCACTTGTCGAGCTTGTCCTTGCCGTTCAGCCAGGTCGCGTCGAGCGTCGAGCAGCTCGCGGCCGACAACGGCGCTGCGCCGCCGCCGTCCGCGTCGCTGCACGCAAGCTGGTTGAGCGCCGCGTGCAGATCGTCATACAGCGACAGGACCAGCTTCGCGAACACGGCGTCGTCCGGGAGCTCGGGTCCGCCGACCGGGCAGCTGCCGTCGCTCGCCCACACGTCCTGCGGATCGCCGTTGAAGGTGCAGGGCGTGATCTCCAGGTTGTAGGGCTTCAAAGACCAGCGGCCGCTCAGCACGCGGCTGCTCCCGCAGCCGCTGTTGATCAGTGTATCGACGAACTGCGGCGCCGCACCCAGCGACGGGTCGGTGAACGTGCGGAAGCGTTCGGAGACGGTGGTGGCGACGTCCCAGTCGAGCGTGCCGATGCGTTCGTTCGGCTGGCCGGCGTTCTCGGTGAACAACGGCGAGCCGGGCGGCAGGTTCAGTGCGCAACCGAGCTCCGAGCCGGTGAGGGCGGCGACGTCGAATTCGCCCTCGAAGGTGTCCCTGAACACGACGCCGCTCTCGGTGACGCCGAAGAACGCGTCGAACTCGAACCCGCTCGCCTTGCTCCCGCGGTACTGGCGCGAGATCAGCATGTCGGGCAGCCCGCCGCTGTCCGCGAACAGGTCCGTGACCTCGCGCGGCAAGAGCGGCGTCACGTTCAGGAGCTGGGCGGCCGGATCGCCGGTGGCCTGCGGATCGACCACGACGCCGGCCTGGACGAGGTTCTGCACGCCGAGCACATTCCGGCAGGTCTGGGGATCGTAGCGGCAGTCCGGTATGTGACGGATCTGGAACAGAGTGAGTCCGGACTCCTGGCTCGCGAGCATTACCTTGGAGAGCGTCGCCGCGGGTTCGCCGTTCGCACCGACCACGAGCGTGCAGGAGCCGGCGCAATCGAGGAGATCGATCGCAATGCCGGGGGCGACGGTCGGCCCTTCCGGCGGGAACGTCCCGGCGGAACCGGCGGTCGACAGCGTCAGGGCGCGGAGTCCGGTCTGTTGGCCGGACGCGTCGAACACCGGCTCCTCGGCGTTTTCGAGTCCGGAGAGGACGCCACCGGCCGCCACGGGCTCGAGCGCGAGCACCTGGCAGAACGCCCGATCGGTCACGTAGATTCGACCGGACCGGGAGCTCGCGCGCATGCCGTACGCCGGGGCGGCGGCGCTGCACCGGACGCTGGACGGCGCGCGGGCGGCATTCACGTCGAACACCTGGCGAGCGAGGCCGCCGCCCGACGCGACGGCCAGGATCCGGCCGAGGCTCGTTGTCGCGAGCAGGTAGACGCCGGAAGTCCCCGACGCATTCGCCAGCCGGGAGAGGGCGATGGCGTGGAGCTGCTCGTTGCCCTGGAGCTTCCAGTTGCCCTGGTTGGTCGCGAGAACGACCGGCGCAGCGGAATCCGGGAAGAAGACGGCCGTCTTGCGCTCCTCGAGCGCCAGGATGCCCGCGCCGAAGGGGAAAGCCTCCGCGTCGTCGCCTTCGACCGGGACGAGATCCACCACCAGCGGGCGGCCGGTCACGGCCACGTCGGCGCACCGGTTCGTGCGCGTCAGGGGGACGAACCCGGACGGACAGGTCCCGTCAGCGGCGCGGGGGGAGACCGCGACCACGCTGTAGGACTTGCCTTTGCTTTTGCCGGCAAGCAAGAGATCTCCACCGGCCTTGACGGCGAGCGCCGTGCACGGGCCCGGTGCGCGCACATCGAACCCGAGGGCCGCATCGCGGCAGTCGACCGCGTCATCGGCAGCGCCGGGTAGCGCAGGATCCGCCCAGTGCCGTACGACCGGGCCGTCGAGGCAATACAGGCCGTCGATGGCAGTCAGGATGCAGCTCTGCAAGGCCGCGCCGGTAATGCCCGTGTGCGTGAAGTCGGCGCTGCGCCGCGGATCGGCGAAGTCCATCTCCAGCACGGCGTTCGTGCTGTTCACTGCCACCCGGTCGAGGGTCTGGATGGCCAGCTCCTGCGCGCCCGCGGCGCTGCAGAGCGCGGCTCCGGTGAGCGCAATCCACCGCGCGAACCTGCTTACGTTGGCCATGGCCATCGTTCTCGTCCTTCTATCTGGTTGATCGTGATTGCAGATGGGGCGTGCTGCCGTCCGCCAGCCGGCCTGGTTCAGGGCAGCATCGAATATGCTTGTGCTTTCTCCGGTTTGCCCCACGCCGTGTAGAGTTGTGCGACGCGCTTGCGGCCTTCATCCGCAAGCTGCGGGATGGGCGCCTGGGCCAGGCCCTCGAGACTGGTGAGCAGCAGCGGTTCCGCTTGTGCGTATTGCCCGATGCCGGCCAGCGCGGCGCCTTCCACGTTCTTCGCCGCCGCAATCCGCCAGTGATTCGCGGGCAGGCTTCGCGACAGGATGCGCTCCGCCTGGCGCGCGGTCTCGAGGCCCTCCCGGAACTGGCCGGTCAGCACCATCAGGTCCGCGCGTACGGTCATCGTGCCGGCGGTCTCGGGATGCTCGTCACCCAGTACCGCCCGCCGGATGGCGAGGCCTTCGTCCAGCAGCTGCCCCGCTTCGGCGTACTCGCCTTGCAGCATGAGCCAGAAGCCGAGGCTCGTGACCGTCGCCGCGATCGCAGGATGTTGCGGCCCGAGCAGCTTGCGGCGCATCGCGAGCGACTCCCTGAGCTCCGCGATCGCCTCTTGCGTCTGTCCCCTGGCGTACAGCACGAATGCGATGTTGCTCAGCACCGCGGCGATCTCGGGGTGCTCAGGGCCGAACACCTTGCCGTACATCGCGAGCGCATTGCGGTAAGTCTGCTCCGCCTCGACGAGATCGCCGTTGAGCTCGAGCACGTAGCCGATGTTGTTCAGGCCGGCGGCCAGCTCCGAGTGCGGACCCTGGAACACCTGGCGCTTGATGACCAGCGCTTCCTTGAGGAGCGCCTCGGCTTCTTCGAGACGGCCCTGATCGAGCACGGCCCATGCAAGGTTGTTCAGCGTCTCCGCGAGCGGCGGTCCGCCGTCGACCTCGCGCCGCATCGCGAGCGCTTCCCGCAGATAAGGCACGGCCTGGTCGTAATCGCCCTGCTCGTAATAGCTGAGCCCGAGATCCTCCAGGCTCTCGGCGACGTCGGGGGCGGCGCCGTCGTGCAGGGCGCGCCGGATGGCCAGCGCTTCGACGATGAGCGGGCGTGCCGCGCCGGTCTCACCGCGGCGGGTCAGTACGTCGGCGAGCGCGGTCGCCGCGTCCGCCACGTCGGCGGAATCGTCGCCGGCCGTCGCACGCGCGGTCGCGAGCGCCTGGCGGAGCTGGGCTTCGGCCTCGTCGTAGCTCGCGTCGAGCGTCAGGACGCGGCCGAGGTGCACGCGGCTGCGGGCGACTTCCAGGTGCCCGTCACCGAACAGCTCGCTGCGCCGCTCAAGCGCTTCGCGGACGAGGCGCAGCGCCGGCGGATACAGCCCGAGCCCGGTATACACCGTGCCCATGGTGTCCATCAGCGTCGCCTGGATCTCCGGCTGAGCGGCGAGCTCGTCCTCGATGCGGCTCGCGCCCTTGTCGAGGATCTCCCGCGCGGTGATGGTGTTGCCCAGCGCTTCGCCCGGATCGGAGACCTTGAAGAGATCCACCATGAACTGCGTGGTCTGGCGCGCGACCTCCGCCTTTACCTCCGCCTGCCGGCGCTGCTCTTCCGCCTCGATGCGGGCGAGCCACGCGGTCGCCGCCAGCGCGGTTGTGATCGCCATGCCGGCCAGCGCCGCCGACGCGAGCACCAGCATGCGGCGGTGCTGGCGCTGCTGCTCGCGCTGGCGCAGGGCGTCGAAGCCGACGCCCAGCATGCCGGCGATCAGCTTCAGGCTGGCGTTCCGGCGGCCGTCCTTCCCCTTGCGGGCATCGGCCGCGATGGGCTCGCTCAAGTGCTCCGTCAGCCGCCCTTGCTCGTCGACCTTGTAGAGCAGCGCCGGCGGGAAGCATTCGCGGTCGGCGCCTTCCGGGTGCAGCGAGGCGCCGGGCTCGCCGTCGACGATCAGGCAGAAGATGCGGCCCGCGCCGCCGAGCCGCTTGAAGGTAAGGACTTCCTCGTTGGTCCAGCGCGAGCGGGCCGCGTTGGGCGAGCAGATGACGACGAGGCACGCGGAGCTCGCGAGGGCCTCCGTCAGTGCGCCCCCAAGGCTGGTCGCCGAGGACAGCTCTTCACGGTCGCGAAAAACGGGAGCAAGGCGTTCCGGCACCGGTCCGGCGGGGGTGCTCTGCCCGACCAGGCGCCGCGGCACCCGGTAGGTCTCGAGCGCCCTGTGCAGCCAGGCAGCCCACCGCTCGTCGGCGTGGCTGTAGCTGATGAAGGCCCGGTACCGGTACTGGCGCGACACGGGAGTGCCGTCGAGGGGATGATGCTGGATCATAGTCGAATCGTGGGCGCCCGGCGCAAGCATTGCGTGTCCGGGCCGGCGTGCGACCCCTGCCGGCGGGCGCTGTAATGGAACGGGCGTTTGGCGGGTCTGCTATCGGTGTGCGGCGCGAGCCACCGGGCGCACGCGCGCCGGGCGCGCGCCGGGCGATGCCATGGTCGAGCGGAAGTATCGGTGTTGCGCAGACCCGCCGGGAGGCTCAGCATGGAGGCGGAACGTCGTTTTTATTATTTATTTCTGTTGATTCTCTGGGACAAGCCGATGAAACACAAGCTGATTACGTTGATTTGCACCGGCCTGCTTGCCGCGCCGGCGCTGGCGGCCCTCGAGCCCGGCGACAAGGCGCCCGATTTCCGGGCGAAGGCGTCGCTCGCCGGAAAGGAATTCGACTTCTCCCTTGCCGGCGCGCTCGCGAAGGGCACCGTCGTCGTGTATTTCTATCCGTCCGCGTTCACGAACGGCTGCAACATGCAGGCCCACGAGTTCGCCCAGAACATCGAGAAGTTCAAGGCGGCGGGTGCGAGCGTGATCGGCGTGTCGCTCGACAGCATCGAGCGGCTGAATGATTTCTCGGCGGATCCCGACTACTGCGCCGGCAAGCTGCCGGTTGCGTCGGATGCCAGCGGCGAGATCGCGCGCTCGTACGGGCTCGAGATCGCCGCGGGCCGCCCCGGCCTGAAGGATTCGCGCGGCGAGGAAATCGGCCACGATTTTGCCGAGCGCACGACCTTCATCGTGACACCGGACGGCAGGATCGCCGAGACGATCGGCGGCATTTCGCCGATCGAGAACGTGCAGAAGTCGCTTGAGGCCGTGCAGCGCCTGCAAGCGTCGACCTGACGTTCGATCAGAACAGGCGACGCAGGTCCTCGGCGCCGAGCTTCCCGTCGCCGCCGTCGAGCAGCCCCGCGAGGGAGCCGAGCCCGCCCGCCAGGCCGCTCTGCCGGCCGGCCCGTTTCCCGAGCGCGGCCATCGCAGGCCGGCGACGATCGGCAGCGCTTTCCTGATCAGGCCGCTGTCGAGGCCGGTGTCCTCGGAGGCGCGGTCCGCCACGTTGCGGCTGGCTTCCTTGCTGCCGTACAGCTGCCCGAGCACCTGGTTGCCTTCGTCTCGTGCACTCTCGTCCGACAGGCGATCCGGTGTCCCGTGCTTGACGTGAGGGGAAGGTTTCCGGCATTGGGGCGGGCAGGACGCCGCACACGACCACATCGAACCGGCATTCGAGGTGTAGACGACACGCCGGTGAGGGCGAGTCAGCGGCGGTTCGGCGGGGTGGCCGTTTTCGGCTGTCACAACGAAATCGGATAACGCGCCTCCGATTGCGTGTGGTATTTACCCTGCCTGCCGCCCTGGGCTTGCGCAGCCGCGAGAGCCTTGCGGGGCCCACGCGAACAAGGAGGAGCAATGACCACCCAAACCGCGAAGCTGGCGGCCCCGAATGCGTACCGTGCGCTGCTGTACGCCGCCCTCATCGCCGGCACGCTGGACCTGACCTATGCGCTCGTGGTGTACGGGCTGCGCGGCGTTCCGCCGGTGAGCATCATGCAGTCGATTTCGTCCGGCCTCCTCGGCAGCGCCGCGTTCGAGCACGGAGCGGCGAGCGCGACGCTCGGCGTCGTGCTGCACTATCTCATCATGTTCGTGATTTGCTGGATCTACTGGGCAGCGAGCCGCCGGATTGGCGTGCTGACGGAGCGGCCGGTCGTCATGGGCCTGCTGTACGGCATCGTCGTGTACATCGTCATGAATTTCGTGGTGGTGCCGCTGTCGGCGGTTCCTGGCGAACGGCATTTCACGGCCTTTTCGATCGCGCTGGCGGCGGCCCCGATGCTGTTCTGTGTCGGCCTGCCGATCGCGCTGATCACTCGGCGTTTCGGCTGAATCGCCGGGCGCCGGCGGGCGCGCCCCTACGCGCTGGCGGCCAGGCGTTGCACTGCCGGCGCTCCTTCCTCGTAGCCGCCGAGCGCGTGCTCGAGCGCGGACAGGAGCTGGCGCAACGTGCCGGCCAGCAAAGCGAGCTCGGCGTCGAAGCGTGCCAGCGGGTCTTCGTCCGGCATGTCGGCCGCGACGTCGCCGCCGAGGAGCTTCAGCTTGCCGACGCCGCCTTTCTCGTCGAGCGTGCAGCTCAGCACGTCGTCGAGCGTCACGCCGAGGTGTGTCAGCCGCATACCGTGCCGCAGGTGGTTGCGCACCGTGGCGTGACCGAGATCCATGTCGCTGCAGCGAATGGCGGCCTTGCTGTCACTCGGGTCGCACATGCGGCATTCGTTGCCGAGCCCGAAACCGCGCGGCGCATCGCCGAGGAAGATGCGCGTGAGCAGGTCGGCGTACGGGCGATTGAACGCGAGCGGGGTCGCGTCCACGTCCGCGACTGCAAACCGCAGGTGCTCGACGAGTTGCTCCGTGCGCGCGTCCGAGCCGGTGTCGATGGCGAGAATGCGCTCCTTGCCAAGCACCACGGCATGCGTGCGCTGTGAGCGGACCAGCGCCTTGGGGAGCAGCTCGTCGCGCGTCTGTGCCTTGAGCCGGCGGCGCTCGCGTCGGCCGGGGTCGGTTCCCATCCGCTGGCGGAACTCGGCAATGCGTGCTTCGAGCGCATCCTCGATGGCCGCGGCGGGCAGGAGCCGCACCTGGCTGCGCAGCCGCAGCAGGTCCGCGCCTTCCACACGCCGCGCAAGCGAGCCCTCCGGATCGCCGGTCGGCGGCTCGAAACCGGTGCTCTTCTCGGCGAAGGCGCCACAGGGCTCGAAAGCGACCTCGGCGAGCCTGGCGGACAGGGCGTGCTCGGAATCCGGCCAGGGGCCGTTCAGGCGGAACAGGCGGACATTGCGGAACATGCTTGTTTTCCGGTGTACGGCGAAAGGCGGGGAAGTATCCGGATTCGCCGCGGCAATGTCACTCTTGCAAAACCGCGCGTGGCTCGTCCCGGATTGCGCGGCGGCCGGTTCGGCGGCGCGAGCGTCCGCGATTGCTGTTCGTCGCGCAGGGCGCTCAGGCGAGGGCGTGCGCGATGAGCTCGAAGGAGCGCAGCCTGGCCGCGTGCTCGTACACGTCGGACACGATGATGAGCTCGTCGGCAGCTGTCTCTTCGACCAGCGCGCCGGCCCAGTCCCGCACGGCAGCGGGAGAACCGGCGACGGAGCGGGAGAGCATTTGCGACACCTGTGCTTTCTCCATCGGCGTCCAGTAGCGCTCGATATCGTCGATTGGCGGCTGGCTCAGACTGCGCATCGCGCCGCGCACGAGGTTCGTGAACGACATCTGCTGGGTCGTCCAGAGGCGGCGCGCCTCCTCGTCGCTGTCCGCGGCGATGATGTTGACTCCTACCATGGCGTGCGGACGCTCCAGTTGCCGTGACGGCTTGAACCGGGTCCGGTAGAGCTCGAGCGCCGCCATGAGCTGCTGTGGCGCGAAATGCGCAGCGAATGCATATGGCAGGCCGAGCTCCGCCGCGAGCACCGCGCCGAAGTGACTGGATCCAAGGATCCAGAGCGGCACGCAACTGCCCGCGCCGGGTGTCGCCTGGATCGTCTGCTCCGGTTGCGGCGGCGCGAGCAGCGCCTGCAAGTCGAGCACGTCCTGCGGGAAATTCTCGGCGGCCGCCGGCGAGCGGCGCAGCAGGCGCAGGGTCGAAGGGTCGGTGCCGGGTGCGCGCCCGAGTCCCAGGTCGATACGCCCCGGGAACAGCAGGTCGAGCGTGCCGAACTGCTCCGCAATCACGAGGGGCGAATGGTTCGGCAGCATGATACCGCCCGCGCCGACCCGGATCGTGCTCGTACCCGCCGCGACATGAGAGATCACGATCGAGGTCGCCGCGCTCGCAATGCTCGGGATGTTGTGGTGCTCGGCGACCCAGAAGCGCCGGTAGCCCCACTGCTCGGCACGGCGCGCGAGGTCGCGCGCGTTGTCGAGCGCCGTGCGTGCGTCCGTGTCTCCGGTCACCCGGACCAGATCGAGAATCGAAATCGGGACCATCCGCTTCTCCGGCCGAGACGTTTGTGGATGGGGATTATTCTGACGGCGTCAAGCCGACGGAGGCGTCTGGCGCTCGCGCGCTTTGCCCGACCGGAATCGACAGGCGGAGCTCGCTTGCCCCGACATTCCGTGTCGGGGCGCGCGAAAATGGTGGAGGCGGCGGGACAGTGATTCCGCAGCTTTCGCCACGGCCTGGACTATGCCTTCACCCGAATCCTTCGGGCGCGGGGCGTGTTATCCGGCACTCGGCCGAATCCTAGTACCCGCCCTGCCTGCTGGCTCGGCGAGCCTATGAGTCTCTACAGGGCAGCCCTGCGGTTGGCCCGCTTGCTACCCCTCGGCGTTGCCATGACTTTCCCGATTCTCCTGGAAAGCCGTCAGGGTTCGCCGATGTGAGCCCCGTTGTCACTTTGCGGTTACCCGCAAAGGCGACCTTTGCGTTGATCGAACCCGCGTCCGCAAGCCCTACGTTCCGAGCTCTACATGCTTATTCCGCCTTTGTTCTCGTCACGGACTACCCGGCGGACGGGGAAGACCCATGACCAGCCCTGTGAGGTTTTAGCGGCTCGGATCCAGGGCAAGCCCTCGCCGCGATCTCGTGTGGGTGACCCCTGGGACCCGGACGCACGAGCACACCCGGCCAGAGGGCACTAAGGCTGGTTTTTAAGCAGCTAGTGCGTAGTTGTCGTCGTTGGCAACTATTCGTTTTGCAGCTGGATTTACGAGGTAACCTGCCCCTCGGCATGCACCCGGAGTTTCGCGACCTCCGTCGAAGCCGTGTCGCCCCCGGTTCAATCACGAGCGGGCCGCGAGAACCCGCTCCGTGCGGCGTAGTGTAGGGGCGAAATCCCGAAACACAACCGCTTTCGGCGCGCCCGTGCCCGATTCTGTCGCCGGCGACCGTCGGCCGCGGGCTCCCCGGCCGGCCGACCGCGCGCGAAGCCATGGATGGGTTGAGCCGGCGGACGGGGACTGCCGGTCGCCGAAACGCCCTGCACGGTTCTCGACCACATATAAAAAAAGAAGCGTAAGCGTCTGTTGGGTCAGCGTTTACTGGATTTGAGAATACGCGCTTTCTGGCGCGACCAGTCGCGCTCCTTGACGGTCGCCCGCTTGTCGTGCTGCTTTTTGCCCTTCGCGAGCCCGAGCGACAACTTCGCCCGCCCGCGGCTCCAGTGCAGATCGAGCGGCACCAGCGTGTAGCCCTTCCTCTCGACCGCGCCGATCAGGCGGTCGAGCTCGCGGCGCTGCATGAGCAGCTTGCGGGTGCGCGTCGGGTCGGGATCCACGTGCGTCGAAGCGGTGGGCAGCGGCGTGATGTGCGCGCCGAGCAGCCACGCTTCGCCGTTGCGCACGTGCACGTAGCTCTCGGTGAGCTGTGCCCGGCCGGCGCGCAGACTCTTCACTTCCCATCCCTCGAGCGCGAGACCGGCCTCGAAGGTCTCCTCGATGAAGTAATCGTGGCGGGCCTTCTTGTTGACCGCTACCGGGGGCGACGGCTTCGGCATGTCGGCGCTCTTGTTCATACGCTGGTGCGGAACTGGCAGGGAGGCGGGCGGAGATTATAGGTTGTCAAGGCAGGTCGCGTTCATCCAGAATCGCGGCCCGGACGGGAACGGGGTCGGCATGCCATCGCAGCGGACGAATCGACACGCGGACGTTTGCCCTTACCAGGTCAGGCACGGCCGTGCACGCATCGGCCGGGAAGGGCGGCATGCGTAAGGTAAGGCGCAGCGCCATCGTGCCGTATTCGGCGCGGAACATGTTCGACCTCGTCGACGACGTCGAGGCGTATCCCGAGTTTCTTCCGTGGTGCAACGACGCCAGGGTGCAGAGCCGGAGCGAGGACACCGTCGTCGCGACGCTCGAGCTGCACCGGGGTTCGGTGAGTCGGCACTTCACGACGCGCAACACCCGCCGCCCCTTCGAAGCCATCGACATGCAGCTCGTCGACGGACCCTTCCGCCATCTCGAGGGCGGCTGGCGGTTCCGCGATCTCTCCGCGGAGGGCTCGGAAGTGACGCTCGAGCTCGAGTTCGAGTTCGACAGCCGCGTCGTCGACCTGGTTTTCGGTCGCTTCTTCGAGGACACGCTGAAAGCCCTCGTCGACGCCTTCACCCGGCGCGCGGCGGCCGTTTACGGCTGACCGCCTGAGTGGGCGCATGCACGTCGAGGTCGTGTTCGCGTTGCCCGATCGCCAGGAGCTCGTCGCGCTCGAGATCGAAGAGGGTGCGACGGTCGGTGCCGCGATCGAGCGCTCCGGAATCGCGGAGCGCTTTCCGGGGCATGATCTCGACGCGGCGCCGGTAGGCATCTGGGGACGCATTGTCGGGCGCGGCGCGCGCGTCGGCGACGGCGACCGCATCGAGATCTACCGGTCGCTGCACAAGGACCCGCAGACCGCGCGACGTGAGCGAGCGGGGTAACCCCGGCAACGCGTACGCATCCGCCGTGCGGCCGACCCGAAATCGCTGTCACCCGCATGGCGGGCTCTTCCGGGCTCGGCTTGCCGATCACACCTCCGGCTCGAGCTTCTGGTCCTTGCGGATCTCGGCGACCGTGTCGCCGTCGAAGATGATCGTCACCCAGCGTGTGAAGCTCGGGTCCTGGCGGCCGATTCGCAGGTAATAAACGTAGTCCCAGCGCTCCTCGTGGAACGGGTCGTCGATCATCGGCGTGCCGAGCAGGAATCGCACCTGGCCCCGCGTCATGCCGACCTCGAGCTGATCAATGTCTTCCTGCTTCAGCAGGTTCCCCTGCGACAGCGACGGCTGGTAAACGCAGCCGCCGGCCAGCGGCAGGGCGAGTGCGAGCAGGGTAATCAAAAGGAATTTGCGCATGTGCGAAGGAATCGCGCCGCGCCCGGCGCAAAGGTGCAGGCGGCTGTCCGTCTGGGCCATAATACGTGCGGATGATACCTTCTCGACCGCCGTCGGGGTAGCCGCCGCCGCTGCAAGGGACACTCTGCAATGGAGCAACGCCATGAACTTCGCAAGGCCGGCCTCAAGGTCACGCTGCCGCGACTGAAGATCCTCGAGATCCTGGAGCGCCACGAGCAGCGCCACCTGAGCGCCGAGGACATCTACAAGGAGCTGCTCGACACCGGCGAGGACATCGGCCTCGCCACCGTCTACCGCGTGCTCACCCAGTTCGAGTCCGCGGGGCTGGTCGCGCGCCACAACTTCGAGGGCGGACATTCCGTGTTCGAGATCGACGAGGGCAAGCACCACGATCACATGGTGTGTGTCGAGACCGGCGAAGTGATCGAGTTCACCAACGAAGAAATCGAGCGCCTCCAGCACGAGATCGCGAAGAACCACGACTTCGAGCTGATCGACCACAGCCTCGTGCTCTACGTTCGCCGCCGCAAGAAGACGTAGCCGCCCGTCCTGCGGGCCACCGGATCGTCGCTCGCCCTCGTTGCGTGCGCCGTCGTTCGCCGATACGGCGTGTAGGCGCGCGCATCGCGCGTGAGCGATGCGATGCCAGAGAGGGCGTGCCACGACCTGGTCGCGCGCGATGCGCGCTCCTACGGCTCCCGGTTGCGATCGTAGCCCATGGTGGCATGCCTGGATGATGCTGCGTGCGTCAGGCGCGGCGGCGGGTGCTGCGGCTGTTCTGCAGCATCTCGGCGGCGTGGTCCCGGGTTCGCTTCGTGATCTTGACGCCGCCCAGCATGCGCGCGATCTCCTCGACGCGCTCGTCGTCGCCGAGCTCCGTCACTGAAGTGCGCGTGGTCTTGCCGTCCGAAAGCTTCACCACCCGGCAGTGGCGGTCGGCGAGGCTCGCGACCTGCGGCAGGTGGGTGACGCACAGCACCTGGCGCGAGCCTGCGAGCGCCTTCAGGCGGCGCCCCACCATCTCGGCGACGCCGCCGCCGACGCCGGCGTCGACCTCGTCGAACACCATCGTGGGGATCGCGCTGCCGTCGCTCGCGATCACCTGGATGGCGAGACTCATGCGCGACAGCTCGCCGCCGGAGGCGACTCTTGCCAGCGGCATCGGCGGCTGCCCGGCGTTCGCGCTGATCAGGTAGTCGATGTCGTCGGCGCCTGCCGGACCGGCATCCTCCGGCGGCCGCGGCCGAAGCGCCACTGCGAACGAGCCCTGCGGCATGCCGAGCCCGCGCATCGCCTCGGTCACCTCCGCCGCGAGGCGCGCGGCCGCTGTCCGACGGCCTTCCGACAGCGCGGCCGCCGCGGCGACGAAGGCCGCGCGCATCTTTTTCGCTTCGCCTGCGAGCCGGGCACCCGTGGCTTGCGCGTCGCCGAGCTCCGCGAGTTTCTGCGCCAGCTCCGCGTGCAATGCCGGCAGGGCGTCCGGCTCGACACGATGCTTGCGCGCGAGGGTGCGAATCGCCGCGAGCCGGTCCTCGACCCGTTCCAGCCGCTCCGGGTCGGCTTCCAGCGACTCTCCGTAGCGCTGCAAAGCATCCGTCGCCTCGGCGACCTGGATGCCGGCTTCCTCCACGAGCGCTCGCACGCGCTCGAGCGCCGGGTCTATTGCCGCTGCCGCGCTCAGGCGATGACCCGCCTCCGCGATGAGCCGCTGCGCGCTGCCTGCCTCGTCCTCGGAAAGTGCGCCGAGCGCCGCGCCGACGTTTTCCGCGAGCTGGGCACCGTGCCGGAAACGGTCGCGCTCGCTCGCAAGAGTCTCGTGCTCGTCCGGCGCGAGCGCCAGTGCATCGAGCTCCCGGGTCTGGAACGTGAGCAGATCGAGCCGCGCCGCGCGATCGGCCTCGGCCTCCTGCAGCTCGCGGAGGCGTGCTTCCAGCGCCTGCCAGGCCGACCAGGCTGATGCCACCGCCTCACGCTCGCCGGCGAGCGCGCCGTAGTGATCCAGCAGGTCGCGTTGCACCTCGCGGCGCACCAGCGACTGGTGGAAGTGCTGGCCGTGGATGTCGAGCAGGAGCTCTCCCAGCTCCTTGAGGCTCGCGAGCGGCACCGCGTTGCCGTTGACGAACGCGCGCGAGCGTCCGTCCTCGCCGATGACCCGCCGGAGCAGGCACTCGCCGTCCACGTCCAGCGATTGTCGGGCCAGCCAGTCGCGGGCGGCCGCGTTGTCCGAGACATCGAACTCGGCGGCGAGCTCGATGCGCTTGTCCGCATCGCGGGCGAGCCCGGTGCCGCCGCGCTCTCCCAGCACCAGCGACAGCGCGTCCACGAGAATGGACTTGCCCGCGCCCGTCTCGCCCGTCAGCACCGTCATGCCGGGGCCGAGCTCGATGGCGATCTCGTCGATGATTGCGAAATTGCGGACGTGCAGGCGCGTCAACATATCCGGTCCGTTGTCTGTTATCGCTGGTCTATTGCCGGCCGTCGCCCGCGCGCATGCGGCTGTCACGTCCCCAGTGCAGCTTGGAGCGCAGCAGGTCGAAGTAGTCGTAGCCGGGCGGATGGATGAGCGTGATGCGGCGGTCCGCTTCGCGGATCACCAGCCGGTCGGCCGGATCGAGCGGGCCGATGGAACGCCCGTCTACCACGACCTCGGCCTTGCTGTCGCTGTAGGCGAGCAGCCGCACCTCGATCTCGCGCTCGGCAGGCACGACAATGGGGCGATCGCTCAGCGTGTGCGGGCAGACCGGCACGACGACCACGGCGTTCAGCGCCGGCTCGATGATCGGTCCGCCGCAGCTCAGCGCGTATGCCGTCGAGCCGGTCGGTGTCGCGATGATGAGGCCGTCGCCGGAATGCGTGTTGACGTAGCGCTCCGCTATGCGCGTCTCCAGGTCGACCATGCGCCCGGTTTCCCGGCGCTGCAGCACCACGTCGTTCAGCGCGTTTGCCGTCCGTCGGCCGCCGTCCGATGCAAGAATGCAGGCTGTCAGCATGAGCCGCGACTCGCGCACGCAGTCGCCGCCCAGCACCTGGTCCAGGCAGTTCAGCATCTCGTCGGGCGTGACGTCGGCGAGGAAACCGAGGCGGCCGCGGTTGATGCCGAGCAGCGGAACGCCGCGCTCGCCGCCGAGATTCGCGGCGTACAGCATCGTGCCGTCGCCGCCGATGGCGACGATCAGGTCGGCGTTTTCCGCCAGCGCGGATTCGGGCACGCCGCGAACGGGCGGGGGGAGGCCGGCCTGCAACGTCGCGAGCACCTCCACGCCTTTTGCCGCGAGGTGCCCCGCGAGCGTTGCCATGGGCTCCGCGACGCGCGGATCGTCCACGCGGCCGACGATCGCCACCCTGCGGAATTCGTTGCTCATAAGCGCTGCCGCCCCGTTGCGGCCGGCGCCCGGCCGCCGCGCCGATTGTTGCAGACGCTTCCGGCGGCGCCAAGCCGCCAATCCCGGCGATCCCTGTTCATTGATGCGCCGGGGCCCGCCCCCATATCACGGGAAACCGGGGTCCCGAACTGGATTTTTGGATTTCCCGATTCCAGAATCGCCGCAAGGCGTTTCGACACTGTCAGCGATGGCCGCGGAAACGATCACACAACTGCCGAACGAGCGCGCCCAGTACCTGTTGAAGGTGCTGATCCAACGCTTCATTCGCGATGGCCAGCCGGTCGGCTCGCAGACGCTCTCGAAAGAGTCGAAGCTCGACCTGAGCCCCGCCACGATCAGGAACGTGATGGCGGAGCTCGAGGAGCTGGGGTTCGTGTCGACGCCGCACACCTCGGCCGGCCGGGTGCCGACGCCCAAAGGGTACCGCCTGTTCGTCGATTCGCTGGTCCGTTACCGGCGCCCGCGCGGCGGCGAGATCGAGAAGCTCAAGGCGCAGATCGAAAGCCAGTACGACGATCCCGCGGCGATCCTCAATCACGTCACGAACCTGCTCTCGCGGCTGACCAGCATGGCGGGGGTCGTCACCCTGCCGCGCGTGCAGCACGCCGTTCTGCGCCAGGTCGAGTTCCTCACGCTCTCGGAGAAGCGGGTGCTCGCCATCCTGGTGATCAACGACCGCGAGGTACAGAACCGCATCCTGCACACCGAGCGCGTGTACAGCCAGGACGAGCTGCAGCGGGCCTCCAATTACATCAACGAGCACTACGCGGGCATCGACCTGATCGAGGTCCGCCGCCGGCTCATCTCCGACCTGGAAGCGACCCGGCACTCGATGAACCAGGCGATGCTCGACATCATCTCCGTCGCCCAGGCAGCGATGGACCGGGCGGCCACGTCGCGCGAGGAGTACCTCGTCGCCGGCGAGACCAATCTCATGGATTTTGCCGAGCTCTCCGATCTCGAGACGCTGAAGTGCCTGTTCGAGGCGTTCTCGCGCAAGCGCTTCATGCTGGACCTGCTCGACCGCAGCATCAACGCGGACGGTGTGCAGATCTTCATCGGCCAGGAATCCGGTTACGAGATCCTCGATCACTGCAGCGTGGTCACGGCCCCGTACCACGCGAGCGAAGGCGCCGTCGGCGTTCTCGGCGTGATCGGCCCGACCCGCATGGCCTACGACCGGGTCGTGCCGATCGTCGACGTCACGGCCCACCTGCTGGGCCTCGCGCTCAAGGCGAGTCACGCCCTGCCGCCCGAGCGGGCTTGATATTCGGCGCCAGGGCCCCAGACAGCCGGAATCGTTCACCCGTGGCGCCGCCCTTGCGGGGTGCCAGCGGCTGACCGGTTTATGGTCAGCGCTGCCCGCGGGCGGCATATTCGACTGGAGTCACGCGACTATGAGTGGAAAGCCAGATCGTGCCTCTTTGCACGGCGACGGCAACGCGGAAGAAGCCATGCAAGCGGCGGAGGAGACCGCCGGCGCGCAGGCGGCGACGGCGGAGGCCGCGGCAGCCGCGGAGCCCGGGCAGGACACGCCGCCCGAGGACATGGCGAACGCGCTCTCCGCCGAGAAGGCGCGGGCGGACGAGAACTGGGACCGCTACCTGCGGGCGGCCGCGGAGATCGAGAACGTGCGCAAACGCGCCGAGCGCGATCTCGAGAACGCCCGCAAGTTTGCGATCGAGCGCTTCGCGACCGAGCTGCTCGCCGTGCGTGACAGCCTGGAGCTCGGGCTCGCCGCGGCGGAGGAGTCCGCCGCTCCCGAAACCCTGCTGGAGGGCACCCGCACGACCTTGCGGCAGCTTGCCGGCGTGATGGAGCGATTCGGCATGGCCGAGGTGGATCCCGAGGGCGAACCGTTCGACCCGATGCTGCACGAGGCGATGACCACCCAGCCCTCGGCGGACCATGAGCCGGGCACCGTGCTCATCGTGTACCAGAAGGGCTACACGCTGAATGGCCGCCTGCTGCGGCCGGCGCGCGTCGTGGTGGCGGCCGCCCCCAATGCATCCGCCTGAGCAAAATGCTTGAAAGCCGCGCGCCGCAACCCCACCTCGACGCCAGATTGCAGTTTTTCGAACGTTTTCCCGGAGAGCACACACCATGGCCAAAGTGATAGGCATTGACCTCGGGACGACCAACTCCGTTGTGGCGGTCATGGAGGGCGACAAGCCCAGGGTGATCGAGAACAGCGAAGGCGATCGCACGACCCCGTCCATCGTCGCCTTCGGCAAGGAGGGCGAGGTGCTGGTCGGACAGTCCGCCAAGCGCCAGGCGGTCACGAATCCCGGCAACACCCTGTTCGCCATCAAGCGCCTGATCGGCCGCCGCTTCGAGGACGAGGTGGTGCAGCGCGACATCAAGATGGTCCCCTACAGGATCATCAAGGCGGACAACGGCGACGCCTGGGTCGAAGTCAACGGCAAGAAGACGGCGCCGCCCGAAATCTCGGCGCGCGTCCTCATGAAGATGAAGAAGACGGCGGAGGACTACCTCGGCGAGAAGGTCACCGAGGCGGTCGTCACCGTGCCTGCCTACTTCAACGACTCACAGCGCCAGGCGACCAAGGACGCCGGCCGGATCGCGGGCCTCGAGGTCAAGCGCATCATCAACGAGCCGACGGCGGCGGCGCTTGCCTACGGCATGGACAAGAAGCGCGGCGACCAGAAGATCGCCGTGTACGACCTCGGCGGCGGCACGTTCGACATCTCGATCATCGAGATCGCCGAGGTCGACGGTGAGCACCAGTTCGAGGTGCTGGCGACGAACGGCGATACGTTCCTCGGCGGTGAGGATTTCGACAACCGCGTCATCCAGTACCTGACCTCGGAATTTCAAAAAGAATCCGGCATCGACATCACCAAGGACCCGCTCGCGATGCAGCGGCTCAAGGAAGCGGCCGAGAAGGCCAAGATCGAGCTTTCGTCCGCGCAGCAGACGGAAGTCAACCTGCCGTACATCACGGCGGACCAGTCCGGTCCGAAGCACCTGAACATCCGGCTGACGCGGGCCAAGCTCGAGTCGCTGGTGGAGGAGCTGATCGATCGCACGATCGAGCCCTGTCGCATCGCGCTGAAGGACGCGGGCCTGAAGGTCAGCGACGTCAACGAGGTGATCCTCGTGGGCGGCCAGACGCGCATGCCGAAGGTGCAGGAAGCGGTGCAGAATTTCTTCGGCCGCGAGCCGCGCCGTGACGTCAATCCGGACGAGGCCGTCGCGGTCGGCGCCGCGATCCAGGGCGGCGTGCTTTCGGGCGCCGTCAAGGACGTGCTGCTGCTCGACGTCACGCCCCTGTCACTCGGCATCGAGACGCTGGGCGGCGTGATGACGAAGCTGATCGACAAGAACACGACCATTCCGGCGAACGCGCAGCAGGTCTTCTCGACCGCCGACGACAACCAGACGGCGGTGACCATTCACGTGCTGCAGGGCGAGCGCGAGCGCGCCGCGGACAACAAGTCGCTGGGCCGCTTCGACCTGTCGGACATTCCTCCGGCGCCGCGCGGCATGCCGCAGATCGAGGTCACCTTCGACATCGACGCGAACGGTATCCTGAACGTGTCGGCCAAGAACAAGGCCACCGGCAAGAGCCAGAACATCGTGATCAAGGCCTCGAGCGGCCTGACCGAGGACGAAATCGAGAAGATGGTCTCGGAAGCCGCGAGCCACGCGGAGGAAGATCGCAAGTTCCGCGAGCTCGTGGACGCGCGCAACCAGGCGGACGCGCTGATCCACGCGTCCGAGAAGTCGCTCAAGGATCTGGGTGACAAGGTGAGCGGCGAGGATCGGCACGCCGTCGAGTCGGCGATCTCCGATCTCAAGGCCGTGCTCGACAAGGACGACAAGGACGCGATCCAGCGCAAGACCAACGCGCTGGCGGAGGCCAGTGCGAAAGTGGCGCAGCAGGCGTACGCCGGGCAGGGGCAGCCGGGCGGCGGCGAAGCCGGCGGCCGGGCCGGGGGCGGCGAAGGCGCCGCCGGTTCCGAGGACGTGGTGGACGCGGAGTTCGAAGAGGTGGACGAGGACCGGAAGTCGAAATCCGGCTGATCGTCGAGCTCTCCGGGGGAATTGAAATGCCCCCGTAGGAGCGTGCACCGCGCGCGACCCGGGTTTCCGGTCGCGCGCGGTGCGCTCCTACGGGATTCGAACAGCAGAGGCACATGGCGAAGCGCGATTATTACGAAGTCCTGGGGGTGAGCAGGACGGCGACGAACGAGGAAGTAAAGAAGGCGTATCGCCGCCTCGCCATGAAGCTCCACCCGGACCGCAACAAGGACGACGAGAACGCAGGCGCCAGGTTCCGCGAGGTGCGTGAGGCCTATGAGGTCCTGAACGACGCGGACAAGCGCGCCACCTACGACCGCTACGGGCACGCGGGCCTGAACGCCGGCCGCATGGGCGGCGGCTTCGGCCCGGACGGCTTTGCCGACATTTTCGGCGACATGTTCGGCGACATCTTCGGCACCGGCCGGCGTGGCCGGAGCCAGGTGTTCCGCGGCGCCGATCTCGCCTACGAGCTGCGCCTCGATCTCGAGCGTGCCGTGGCCGGCGACGAGGTGACGATCGAGGTGCCGACGCAGGTCACCTGCGAGGAGTGTTCCGGCAGCGGCGCCGAGCCTGGCACCGAGCCCGTGACGTGCGCGACCTGCGGCGGTCTCGGCCAGGTGCGCATGCAGCAGGGGTTCTTCTCGATCCAGCAGACGTGTCCCGCGTGCAAGGGCTCGGGTTCGGTCATCGCGACGCCCTGCGGCAAATGCCGCGGTCGCGGTCGCGTGAGTCGGCTGAAGACGCTCTCCGTCAGGGTACCGGCGGGGGTCGACGACGGCGACCGGATCCGGCTCGCCGGGGAGGGTGAGGCCGGGATGAACGGCGGCCCGCCGGGCGATCTCTACGTGGAAATCCGCGTGAACCCCCACCACCTGTTCTCGCGCAACGGCCCCGACCTGACCTGCGACGTGCCGGTGAGTTTCGCGACCGTGGCGCTCGGCGGCGAGATCGACCTGCCGACGCTCGACGGGCACGTCGCGCTCAAGATCCCCCCGGGCACCCAGTCGGGCAAGGTCTTCCGCCTGCGCAACAAGGGCGTCACCACGGTGCGCGACCCGCGGCAAGGCGATCTGTACGCGCGCGTGCTGGTCGAAACGCCCGTATCACTGACCGACGAGCAAAAGGAATTGCTGCAGCGCTTCGACGAGGTCACGCGCGCCGGCGGCGACCGGCACAACCCGCGCGCGACCGGCTGGCTCGACACCGTCAAGCGCTTCTTCGACAAGATCAGCCCCTGACCCGCCACGCGCAGCCAGGCGCCGAGCCGTTGCAGGCGGCCTCCCGGTAGCCGAACATCCGGTCTCCGGTTCGAGTGACGGATGGTCGATGGCTGCTATGGGCGGAAGCAAATCGTTGCGGATCGGCGTGCTCGGCGCCGGCCGCATGGGGCGTGAGCTGGTCGCCGCGCTCGCCCGCGACGAGGGCGCGATGTTGTCCGGCGTGTGGGCGCGCGACGACGGTGCGCGTCTGCTCGAGGGAGCGACTCCGGCAATACGGGAGGCGCTCGGCCGGGCGCTGATCGGTCCCGATCTCGATGCCGTGCTCATGCGCGCCGACGTGGCCGTGGATTTCACGCTGCCTGGCGCGACGCCGGCGGTTCTGGACAGTGTGGCCCGCCGCGGAAAGCCGCTGGTCTGCGGCGTCAGCGGCCTCGACGATGCACTCATGGAGCGCCTGCGCGCAGTCGCCGCGTCCGTGCCGGTGTTCCAGGACCGCAACATGAGCTTCGGCATCGCGGTGCTCACCGATCTCGTCGCGCGGGCCGCGGCGGCGCTGGGGGCGGGATTCGCGGCCGAGGTGCACGAGACGCATCACGTGCACAAGATCGACGCGCCGTCCGGCACGGCGCTCAAGCTGGGCGAGGCGCTCGCGGCGGCGCGCGGCGCGGACTTCGCGAAGGTGTTCCGCTACGACGAGCAAGGTGCGCCGCCGCGCGAGTCGTCCGCGGACATCGTGTTTCACGTGCGGCGCGAGGGCGAGGTGCCGGGCGAGCATACGGTGGTATTCCGTTCGGACGTGGAAACGGTCGAGCTCGCGCACCGCGTGACGCACCGGCGCGTGTTCGCCGAGGGCGCGCTGCGCGCCGCGAAGTGGTTGACCGGCCGCCCGCCCGGGCTGTACCACATGCGCGACCTCGCGGAACAGATTGCGACGATCGCGACGGAGCGGTAGCACGCGAGGCCGGCCTCCAGTAAAATATCGGCTCGCCAATGGCTGACCAGGGGCGATCCAGAAGCGGGAGGCCGGTCCGTCCTTCCGCTTTCGCGCATCTGGAGCCGGCAGATTTCGCATCCGGCTATTCCTCGAAGGGGATACATTTGACGCAACCCGCTGTTCTGGCACTGGAGGACGGCACGGTCTTCCACGGCACCTCCGTGGGCGCGGAGGGCAAGACGATCGGCGAGGTCGTCTTCAATACCGCCATGACGGGGTACCAGGAGATCCTCACCGACCCTTCCTACTGCCGCCAGATCGTCACGCTGACCTACCCGCACATCGGCAACACGGGAACGAACAGCGAAGACATGGAGTCGTCGCGCCTCTACGCGTCGGGCGTGATCGTGCGCGACAGCTCCATGGTCACGTCGAGCTGGCGCGCCGAGCGCAGCTTCGGCGAGTTCCTGCGCGCCGGCAACACCGTCGGCATCGCCGATATCGACACCCGCAAGCTCACGCGCATCCTGCGGGAGAAGGGTGCGCAGTCGGGCTGCATCATGACGGGCAACGCCGACCCGAACGTGGCGATCCAGCATGCACGCAAGTTCCCCGGCATCGCCGGCATGGATCTCGCTAAATTCGTGACCACCGACCGGCCGTACCAGTGGTGTCACGGCAGGGAGTTCGGGCGCAAGCCGCGCATCATGAGCCGGCGCGTCGCGCCGCGTCACGTGGTGGCCTACGACTTCGGCCTCAAGCGCGCCACCTTGCGGATTCTTTCGGACCTCGACTGCCGGATGACGGTGGTGCCCGCGACCACGCCCGCCTCCGACGTGCTGGCGCTGGCGCCGGATGGCGTGCTCCTGTCGAACGGGCCCGGCGACCCGGAGCCGTGCACCTACGCCATCGAAGCCATCCGCGAGCTGCTCGCGCGTTCCGTGCCGATCTTCGGCATCTGCCTCGGTCACCAGCTGCTCGCGCTCGCCACCGGCGCGCGCACGCTGAAGATGAAATTCGGTCATCACGGCGCCAACCACCCGGTGCTCGAGCTCGCCACGGGGCGGGTGATCATCACCAGCCAGAACCACGGTTTCGCCGTCGACGAGGACTCCCTCGCGGATAACGTCGTGCCCACGCATCGCTCGCTGTTCGACGGCAGCCTGCAGGGCATCGCGCTGAAGGACCGGCCGGCGTTCTCCTTCCAGGGGCATCCGGAAGCGAGCCCCGGCCCGCACGACCTCCTGCCGCTGTTCGAGCGCTTCATCGCGGACATGGAGGCCGCTCGCAGGCCAGCGCCCCTGGCCGCCGCGGCCCATACGTGACAAGTGGCTTCAACCACTTACGAATTATTTCTCGTGTTCACTCTAACTAGGCCGCCGGCGGCGGAAGGGATGGGAGCAGCGTGCCCAGGCGCAGCGACATCGACAGCATTCTGATCATCGGCGCCGGTCCGATCGTCATCGGCCAGGCGTGCGAGTTCGATTACTCCGGCGCGCAGGCCTGCAAGGCGCTGCGCGAAGAGGGCTACCGCGTCATCCTCGTCAACTCCAATCCGGCGACGATCATGACGGACCCGGAGATGGCCGACGCCGTGTACATCGAGCCGGTGCACTGGACCGCGATCGAACGCGTCATCGCGAAGGAGAAGCCGGATGCGCTGCTGCCGACCATGGGCGGCCAGACCGCACTGAACTGCACGCTCGACCTGGCGCGCGAGGGGGTGCTCGAGCGCTACGGGGTCGAGGTCATTGCCGCCTCGCGCAAGGCCATCGACATGGCCGAGGACCGCGAACAGTTCAAGAACGCGATGACCGAGATCGGCCTCGACGTTGCGCGAGCCGGCATCGCGCACAGCCTGGAGCAGGCCGTCGAGGTGCAGAAGGACATCGGCTTCCCGGTGATTATCCGGCCGTCATTCACGCTCGGCGGGACCGGCGGCGGCATCGCCTACAACCGCGAGGAGTTCGAGGCGATGGTCGCGCACGGGCTCGAGATGTCGCCGACCAACGAGGTGCTGCTCGAGGAATCCGTGATCGGCTGGAAAGAGTTCGAGATGGAGGTGGTGCGGGACAAGAACGACAACTGCATCATCGTCTGCTCGATCGAGAACGTCGACGCGATGGGCATCCATACCGGCGACTCGATCACGGTCGCGCCGGCCCAGACGTTGACGGACAAGGAATACCAGCGCATGCGCGACGCCTCGATCGCCGTGCTGCGCAAGATCGGGGTCGAAACGGGCGGCTCGAACGTGCAGTTCGCGATCAATCCCGCCGACGGCCGCATGATCGTCATCGAGATGAATCCGCGGGTGTCGCGCTCCTCGGCACTGGCCTCCAAAGCGACCGGGTTCCCGATCGCGAAAGTCGCCGCGAAGCTCGCGGTCGGCTATACGCTCGACGAGCTCAAAAACGAGATCACCGGGGGCGCCACACCCGCGTCCTTCGAGCCGACGATCGACTACGTCGTCACCAAGATCCCGCGGTTCACGTTCGAGAAATTCCCCGGCGCGAATGACCGCCTCACCACCCAGATGAAATCCGTGGGCGAGGTGATGGCCATCGGGCGCACCTTCCAGGAGTCCCTGCAGAAAGCGATGCGCGGGCTGGAGACCGGCGTCATGGGCTTCGATCCGCCGTCGAAGACGGGGCTGGATACGGATGCGCTGAAGCAGGAGCTTCTGCACGCCGGCCCGGAGCGCCTGTGGTACGTCGGCGAGGCCTTCCGCCAGGGGCTGGAGCTTCCCGAGATCGCGGAGCTCACCGGCATCGACGCCTGGTTCCTCGCGCAGATCGCCGACCTGATCGCAGAGGAGCGGCTGCTCGCGGTGGACGGCGTGGGTTGCCTCGATTACGCCCGGCTGCGGCGCCTGAAGCGCAAGGGCTTTTCCGACGCGCGCATCGCCGCGCTGGTGCGGGTGAAGGAGCCGGCGATCCGGCAGCGCCGCATCAAGGCGGGCCTCCGGCCGGTATTCAAGCGGGTCGACACGTGCGCGGCCGAGTTCGCGACCACCACCGCGTACCTGTATTCGACTTACGAGGAAGAATGCGAGGCGAATCCCGGAGATCGCCCGAAGATCATGATCCTCGGCGGCGGCCCGAACCGCATCGGCCAGGGTATCGAGTTCGATTATTGCTGCGTGCACGCGGCCTTCGCGCTCGAGGAAGCCGGTTATGAAACCATCATGGTCAACTGCAACCCGGAGACCGTGTCCACGGATTACGACACCTCCGACCGGTTGTACTTCGAGCCGCTCACGTTCGAAGACGTCATGGAGATCATCGACAAGGAGCAGCCGCGCGGAGTGATCGTGCAGTTCGGCGGCCAGACGCCGCTCAAGCTGGCACGTGATCTCGAGGCGGCCGGGGCGCCCATCATCGGCACTTCGCCGGACTCGATCGATCTGGCCGAGGACCGCGAGCGTTTCCAGAAGCTCGTGACCCGGCTGAACCTGAAGCAGCCGCCGAACTGCACGGCCAAAAGCTTCGAATCGGCGCTCGCGATGGCGGCGGACGTGGGCTACCCTCTCATCGTCCGGCCCTCGTACGTGCTGGGCGGACGGGCGATGGAAATCGTGCACGCCGAGGAGGACCTGGCCGCGTACATGGAGGCGGCCATAAAGGTGTCGCATGAAAGCCCGGTGCTGCTGGACCGATTCCTCGACCTCGCGATCGAGGTGGACGTCGATGCGGTGTGCGACGGCGAGCGCGTGCTGATCGGCGGCATCATGGAGCACATCGAGCAGGCGGGCGTGCATTCCGGCGACTCGGGCTGCTCGCTGCCGCCGTACAGCCTCAAGACGGCGCTGCAGGCGCAGCTCATCGAGCAGGTCACGAAGCTCGCGCGCGGCCTGAACGTCGTCGGGCTGATGAACGTACAGTTCGCCATCCAGAACGACGTCGTGTACCTGCTGGAGGTCAATCCGCGGGCGTCGCGCACCGTCCCGTTCGTGTCGAAAGCGACCGGCGTCCCCCTGGCGATGGTCGCCGCCCGTGTTATGGTGGGCAGGTCGCTGGCGGAGCAGGGCTTCGTGGAACAGCGGATTCCGCCGTATTTCGCCGTCAAGGAATCCGTCTTCCCGTTCATCAAGTTCGCCGGCGCGGATCCGATCCTCGGACCGGAGATGAAATCGACGGGCGAGGTGATGGGGGTGGGGCGATCCTTCGGGGAGGCGTACGCCAAGGCGCAGCTCGCGTCCGGCGTCGTCATTCCCCGGCAGGGCACGGCGCTGCTCAGCGTCCGTGACCGCGACAAGCAAGGCGCCGTCGAGCTCGCGCGCATCCTGATCGCGCGCGGCTTCGATATCGTCGCGACGCACGGCACGGCCAATGAGCTGGCGAAGGCCGGTGTCGCCTGCCGGCGCGCCAACAAGGTGCGCGAAGGCAGGCCTCACATCGTGGATATGATCAAGAACGACGAGTTTTCGCTGATAGTGAACACGACCGAAGGCAAACAGGCCATCTATGAATCGCATTCGATTCGTGCGGAGGCGGTGCGTCACAACGTGACGTACTACACGACGCTGAATGCGGCGATCGCCACCTGCCAGGCGCTGGAGCACCTCGATGACGTCGAGGTGAACCGCCTGCAGGACCTGCACCAGGAGGTGGCGGCATGAACAAGGTGCCGATGACGGTGCGCGGCGCCGAGCTTTTGCGCGACGAGCTGCGCAAGCTGAAGTCCGAGGACCGGCCGCGGATCATCAAGGCGATCGCGGAGGCGCGCGCGCACGGCGACCTGCGCGAGAACGCCGAGTATCACGCCGCCAAGGACGAGCAGGGCTTCGTCGAAGCGCGCATCAAGGAAATCGAGGCGAAGCTCTCGAATACCCAGGTGATCGACGTCACCACGGTGGATGCCAAGGGCAAGATCGTCTTCGGCTCCACGGTCGAGCTGCTCGACGTGCAGAGCGGGCAGGAAATCGAGTACCGGATCGTCGGCGAGGACGAGGCCGACATCAAGGCCGGCCTCATCTCGTTCACTTCACCCATCGCGCGCGCCCTGATCGGCAAGAACGAAGGCGACGAGGTCGAGGTCGAGGCTCCCGGCGGCAACAAGCATTACGAGGTCATCGCCGTCCGCTACGAGTAACGCCCACGCGCGGAATCGACTTCGCCTAATGACGAGTCAATGCGCCGATCCGTAGGAGCGCGCACTGCGCGCGACAGGGCTGTACATCGTGGCCCGCACTTTATTGGGGACCGCATCGTTCACGCACGTTTGCGCTGGGTGGCACTCGGGTCCGTAGGAGCCGCCATGCGGGCGACCGAACACCGCACGTGACCCAAACGAAGACACCCGTAGGAGCGCGCATTGCGCGCGACCGAACGTGGCCCGCACTCTTCGGGAACGCATCGTTCACGCACGTTTGCGGTCGGTGGCTCGGGCGGAGCCGCGACCGGGGGAGTCCCTCTCGGCGCCGGCCGCAAGTACGTCCATGTAGGCCTGCGGGCTCGGCTGTCCCTGCCTCGCAGGCCGCCGAGAGGGGCTCCCCCCGGCCACGGCTCCGCCCTGTCTTCGATGGTGCCGTGCGTGAACGATGCTGAAGGGGCCAGCGTGCCTTCGTTCGGGGTACGTGCCTTCGTTCGGTCGCGCGCGGTGCGCGCTCCTACGGTGGCTGTGTTCGGTCGACGGTGGCTTGTTTGGTCGCCCGCATGGCGGGCTTCTACGGGAGCTGGATTTTCGGGTCGTCGGGGTTCGGGCGGTAGAAGAGGGCGACGTTGCCGATGCGCGTCACGAGCTCGGCGCGGCCGCGGCGCGCCAGCTCGGCGATCGCGGCGTCGCGCACTTCGCGGGCGCCGACGCGTACGCGTACCTTGACGAGCTCGTGGTGGGTTATCGTGGCGTCGAACTCGTTGACGAGCGCCTCGCTGACGCCGGCGCCGCCGACCGTGACCGCCGGCTTCAGCTTGTGGCCGAGGCCGCGCAGGAACTTTTTCCGGGATTCGGAGAGCGACATGGACTCCGATTGTAATGCAGACAGCGGGGCCGGCGCCGGTCGCCGGGCGCCGTGAGCCGGCCGCGCCGCTCGAGCGGCAGCTGGCGGGCGCGCCAGGAGCGCGATCCGTACGTGCGCAAGGCCCGCAGCGAGGGATTCCGCGCCCGGTCGGCGTACAAGCTCGCCGAGATCGCCGAGAAGGAGCGGCTGCTCCGGCCCGGCACCGTGGTCGTGGATCTCGGGGCCGCTCCCGGCGGCTGGAGCCAATACGTGACCGGGCGGCTCGACGGCAAGGTGCGTATCATCGCCGTCGACCTGCTGCCGGTGGATCCCCTGCCGTCGGTCGAGGTGATCCAGGGCGATTTCACGCAAGAGAACGTTCTCCGCGAGCTCCTGGAGCGGGTCGGCGAGGCAGGCGCCGATCTTGTAATGAGCGACATGGCACCCAATATCACCGGCAACAGGGCGGTGGATCAGCCGCGATCGATGTATCTCGCCGAGCTTGCGCTCGATACCGCCAGACGGGTTTTGCAGGGACGCGGCAATTTCGTTTGTAAAGTTTTCCAGGGTGAGGGCACGGAGGCTTTCGTCGCCGAGGCCAGGGCCGCGTTCGAGCGGGTGCGCATCGTAAAGCCCCGCGCGTCGCGGCCGGGCAGCCGCGAAATCTACGTGGTGGCCCTGGATTTTCGCGGGAGCCGGGACGCCACGGCGTCGGAAAAGCCCCCGGAGTAGGTGGAATTACGGACCTGGTCCGCGACAGGGCTGGCAACTATCCTCTATAGTAGGGTCTAATCGTTAGACCAAGTCTAAGGAGCGCCGCGCGGCCTGTGACACGCTGACGCGTTTGCGAGTATCGTTCTACCGCTAGGGTCACGTGTCCGGAGCTTTGTAGCAGATCGTGAACGACTTAACCAAGAACATCCTGGTCTTCATCGTCATCATCGTCGTGCTCCTGTCGGTCGTTCAGGGTCTCAGCGGTGTGAGCGGGCCACCTCCGGAGAAGCGCGACTACTCCGAGTTCCTGCAGCAGGTGAAGTCCGGCAACGTCGAGCGCGTCGAGTTCGACGGCCAGCGCATCAACTACGGCAATCGCACGCCGCTCGGCTACTACACCATCAGTCCCGAGACGGACAACAACACGCTGATCTCGATTCTCGAGGACAACGACGTCGCGTTCACCGCGCAGGAGCCGGAGTCGCAGAGCCTGATCGGGCAGCTCCTGATCAGCTCGTTCCCGATCCTCCTGCTCATCGGCGTCTGGATCTACTTCATGCGCCAGATGCAGGGCGGTGGCGGCGGACGGGGCGCCATGTCCTTCGGCAAGAGCAAGGCGCGCCTCCTCGGCGAGGACCAGGTGGGCATCACGTTCGCCGATGTCGCGGGCGTGGACGAAGCCAAGGCCGAGGTCGCCGAGATCGTCGATTTCCTCAAGGACCCGAGCAAGTTCCAGCGCTTGGGCGGCAAGATCCCGAAAGGCGTGCTGATGGTCGGCCCGCCGGGAACCGGCAAGACGCTGCTCGCGAAGGCCATCGCCGGTGAGGCGAAGGTGCCGTTCTTCTCGATCTCGGGCTCGGATTTCGTCGAGATGTTCGTCGGCGTCGGCGCGTCGCGTGTGCGTGACATGTTCGACCAGGCCAAGAAGCAGGCGCCCTGCATCATCTTCATCGACGAGCTCGATGCCGTCGGCCGGCACCGCGGCGCGGGCTTAGGGGGCGGTCACGACGAGCGTGAGCAGACGCTGAACCAGATGCTGGTCGAGATGGACGGCTTCGAAGGCAGCGAAGGCATCATCGTCATTGCGGCCACCAACCGGCCCGATGTGCTGGACCCGGCGCTGCTCCGGCCCGGGCGCTTCGACCGGCAGGTCGTCGTGCCGCTGCCCGACATCCGCGGCCGCGAGCTGATCCTCAAGGTGCACATGCGCAAGGTGCCGCTCGACGACGACGTGCAGCCGGCGGTGATCGCCCGCGGCACGCCCGGTTTCTCCGGCGCCGATCTCGCGAACCTCGTCAACGAGGCGGCGCTCTTCGCCGCGCGCGCGAACAAGCGCGTCGTGAGCATGGAGGAGTTCGACAAGGCGAAAGACAAGATCATGATGGGCACCGAGCGGCGCTCGATGGTGATGAGCGAGCAGGAGAAGCTCAACACCGCCTATCACGAGGCAGGCCACGCCATCGTCGGCTACTCGGTGCCGGAGCATGACCCGGTGTACAAGGTGACCATCATCCCGCGCGGCCGTGCGCTCGGCGTGACCATGTACCTGCCGGAGGAGGATCGCTACAGCGTCTCCAAGCAGCGGCTGGAGAGCACGATCTCCACGCTGTTCGGCGGCCGCATCGCGGAAGAGATGACGCTCGGCCCGGAGCGAGTCACGACCGGCGCATCGAACGACATCGAGCGGGCCACCGAGATCGCCCGCAACATGGTCACGAAATGGGGCTTGTCGGAGCGCCTCGGCCCGCTGACCTACAGCGAGGACGACGGCGAGGTGTTCCTCGGCCGCTCGGTCACCCAGCACAAGCAGGTGTCCGACGTCACCGTGCACACGATCGACGAGGAAGTGCGCAAGATCATCGACCGCAACTACGCGCGGGCGAAAGCCATCCTCGAGGAGCACGAAGACAAGCTGCACGTCATGGCCAAGGCCCTGGTGCGCTACGAGACGATCAGCGAGTCGATGGTGCGCGAGATCATGGAAGGCCACGAGCCCACGCCGCCCGAGGACTGGATCGACCCCGACGAACCCACGAAACCGGGAGGGCGCAAGCGGCGCAAGGCCAAGGCGCCCATCGGCGGACCCGCCAGCGAGCACTGATCCCGTGTCCGGCGACACCGCCGGCGTGTCGAATTCCGAATCAGGCCTGTAGGAGCGCGCATCGCGCGCGACCGAACGCAGCCACGTGCGAGGAACGAAGGCACGCTAGCCCTTCAGCATCGTTCACGCACGGCTCCGCCACCACCCGCCAACGTGCGTGAACGATGCGGTCCCGAAGGCTGCGGGCCACGATCCGGTCGCGCGCGATGCGCGCTCCCACGGGAGCAGCGGGTTAGAATTCGCGCCATGCACCTGCGTCTCGGCTCGCGCGTTCTCGATCTCTCCACCCCGAAAGTCATGGGCGTGCTGAACGTCACGCCGGATTCGTTCTCGGACGGCGGCCACTTCATGGATCTCGAGGCGGCGCTCGCGCAGGCCCAGCAGATGGTGACGGCGGGGGCGTCGATCATCGACGTCGGCGGGGAGTCGACGCGCCCCGGCTCCGAGCCGGTTTCCGTCCAGGTCGAGCTCGACCGCGTCCTCCCGGTGATCGAGGCCATCGTCGAGACCCTCGACGTCGCGGTATCGATCGACACCAGCAAACCCGAGGTGATGCGCGAGGCCGCCGCCGCGGGGGCATCCATGGTGAACGATATTTTTGCCCTGCGCCACGAGGGCACGCTCGAGGCAGTCGCAGAGCTCGACACCGCCGTGTGCCTGATGCACATGCAGGGGGAGCCGCGCACCATGCAGGCGGCGCCGCGCTACGAGGATGTGACCGCGGAGGTGCGGGCGTTCCTCGCGGAGCGGGTGGCGGCCTGCGTGCGGGCCGGCATCGCGCGCGAGCGCATCACCGTCGACCCCGGATTCGGATTCGGCAAGACGGTGGAGCACAACGTCGAGCTGCTCGCAGGCCTGAGCCGGCTGCATGCGCTAGAATTGCCCGTGACCGTCGGGCTTTCGCGGAAAAGCACGCTCGGCAAGCTGACCGGGAGGCCGGTCGACGAGCGCATGCCGGCCGGTGTCGCCGCCGCGGTTCTGGCGGTGGAGCGCGGCGCCAGTATCATCCGCAGCCACGATGTCGCCCCGACGGTCGACGCAATCCGGGTCGCCGGCGCGATCACGCAGAGCGGGAATTTCAGGGAGCCATGAAGAACGACATCGCGCGGCGCCGGCTTCCACCGCGCACGTTGAACGACAAGATCAGTTTGCGGGACGGGGCACTGGCTGCATGAGCAAGCACTACTTCGGCACCGACGGCGTCCGCGGACGCGTCGGCAACGATCCCATGAGCGCGGAATTCGCACTGCGCCTCGCGAGTGCGGCGGCACGGGTGCTCGCGCCGGGCGGCGGGACGGTCCTCATCGGCAAGGACACGCGCCTCTCGGGTTACATGTTCGAGTCCGCGCTGGAGGCGGGCTTCGTGGCCGCGGGCGCCGACGTGCTGCTGCTCGGGCCGCTGCCAACACCGGGCATCGCCTATCTCACGCAGCAGTTCGGTGCCGACATTGGCGTCGTCATCAGCGCCTCGCACAATCCGTACGAGGACAACGGCATCAAGTTCTTCAACAGCGCGGGCGCGAAGCTGTCGGACGAGCAGGAGGCGGCGATCGAGCAATACCTCGACCAGCCGGCCATCACGCTCGAATCCCACAAGCTCGGGCGCGCGAAACGCATCGATTCGGCGCGCGTCCGTTACCAGGAGTTCTGCGCCTCGACATTCCCGCAGGGCTACGATCTCGACGGTGTGAAGATCGTGTTCGACGGCGCGAACGGGGCGGCGTACAAGGTCGGTCCGCGCACGCTCTCCGAGCTGGGTGCGGAGGTCATCCCCATCGGCTGCTCGCCGAACGGTCGCAACATCAACGCGGGCTGCGGATCGACGGCGCCCGATCTGCTCCGGCAGACCGTGCCGGCGCTCAAAGCCCATCTCGGCATCGCCCTGGATGGCGACGGCGACCGGGTGCTGATGGTCGACGAGCACGGGGAGATCGTGGACGGCGACCAGCTCCTCTACATTCTCGCGACCGATATGCACAAGGAAGGCCGCCTGAAGGGGCCCGTGGTCGGGACGATCATGAGCAACCTCGGGCTGGAGCATTCGCTGGCGAGCCACGGGATCGAGTTCCTGCGCGCGAAGGTCGGCGACCGTTATGTGCTGGAGGCACTGCGCGAGCAGGGCGGTCTGCTCGGCGGGGAGACCTCCGGCCACCTGATCTGCCTCGATAAGACCACGACGGGCGACGGCCTCGTGTGCGCGCTCCAGGTGCTCGCGGTCATGAAGAAAACCGGCGGCTCGCTCGCCGAGCTCGCGGCCGGCATGCAGAAATACCCGCAGAAGATGGTGAACGTCCGCACCGGGAAGCGCATCGACATCCAGTCGTCGCCGGAAGTCCGCACGGCCGTGAGCGAGATCGAGAGCGAGCTCGCGGCGAACGGCCGGGTCGTGCTGCGGCCGTCGGGGACCGAGCCGGTCATCCGCGTGATGATCGAGGGCGAGGACGAGCGGCAGGTCATGACGCTGGCCGAGCGCCTGGCCGCGGTGGTGGCGGCCGCCGCGAGCTGAGCCGGTTCCGTTCGCGTCCAGCGAGCCTCGCCGCTTTCCGGTCCAGGCAATTGTCACGGCGGCGCGCGGAGCGTATCCTTGCGCGCCTTTTTAAGGGGCATTGAACGAAGTCCATGCGGCAGTATCTGATCGCCGGCAACTGGAAGATGCACGGCAGTGCCCAGCGCAACGCCCATCTGTGCCGTTCTATTCTCGAAGGCGCGCAAGATCTCAAGTGCAAGCTTCTGATTTGCCCGCCTTTTCCCTATCTCATCCCGGTGCGGGCCGAGCTCGAGGGAACGGCCGTCGCCCTGGGCGCTCAAACGGTGTCCGAGCATCCGCCGGGGGCGCTGACGGGCGAGGTCGCGGCGGAGATGCTCGTGGACGTCGGCTGCGAATACGTCATCGTGGGCCATTCCGAGCGGCGGTCGGTGATGGGCGAGTCGAGCGAGCGGGTCGCGGCGAAGTTCGCGGCCGCGCAGGCCGCAGGGCTCTCACCGATCCTCTGCGTGGGCGAGACCCTCGAGGAGCGTGAGGCGGGCCGCACGGAGGCGGTCGTGGACGCCCAGCTCGATGCGGTGCTGGAGCGAGTGGGAGCGGCAGCGCTGGCGCAGGCGGTGGTCGCCTACGAGCCGGTCTGGGCGATCGGCACTGGGCGCACGGCGACACCGGAACAGGCAGAGGCGGTGCACCGGCACATCCGCGAACGGCTGGCGGGCAGGGACGCCGGGGTCGCGGAGCGGCTGCAGATCCTGTATGGCGGCAGCGTGAAGGGCGATAATGCGGCCGGGCTCCTCGCGATGCCCGACATCGACGGCGGGCTGATCGGCGGGGCGTCCCTGAAAGCGGAGGAATTCCTGGCCATCGCGCGCGCGGCCGGGTGAGGAACGAATGGAGACGATCGAAACCATCATGCTGATCGTGCACACGCTGATCGCGGTGCTGATCATTGCGCTCGTGCTGCTGCAGCGGGGCAAGGGCGCGGACGCGGGCGCCGCGTTCGGCTCCGGCGCGTCCGGCACCGTGTTCGGGGCGCGCGGCTCGTCGAGCTTTTTCTCGCGGGCGACGGCAATACTGGCGACGGCGTTCTTCGCCAGCAGCCTGGTACTGGCCTACATCAGCAGCCAGGAAGCGGACATGCCGGACAGCCTCATCGAGAACGCGCCGCAGCAGACGACGCCGGCGCCGGCCGAGGATGCCGGGGAAACCGGCGAGCCGGCACAGGTGCCGTCCGAACAGGCCCCGCCGGGGGACGCGGACGCGGCGTTGCCGGACCTCGTGCCGGCACAGCCGGCCGACGAGCCGTCGCAGGATGAGCCGCCGGAGGAAGACGAGACGCCTCCCTAATGCGAGGTTGAAAAACCCCGCACATGTTGTAAAACACCGCACATGCCGACGTGGTGGAATTGGTAGACACGCTGTCTTGAGGGGGCAGTGGCGAAAGCTGTGCCGGTTCGAGTCCGGCCGTCGGCACCACCTTCTGTCGATGTCACCCTTCCGCGGTGTGACATCCGGCGCCCGCAGGAGCCCGCCCTGCGGGCGACATCGATATCCGCGTCGCCCGCAGGGCGGGCTCCGAGCGAAAGCGAACCGCGCGGGAGACACTCCGCGCGCATGCCTCGTCATCCTCCCCCGAACGGCGACTGTGCCTAAGCTGCCTCGTGCTGATACAATTGTCGGCTGACCTGGGGCTGATAGCGGAAGCTTGATCTCATGCTGGAAGAGTACGTTCCGGTTCTGATCTTCCTTGGCGTGGCCGCCGCCGTGGGGGTGGTGCTGCTCGCGCTGGGTTTCCTCTTCGGCCGCGGCCGGAAAGACGAGGAGAAGCTCTCGCCGTACGAGTGCGGCTTCGAGGCGTTCGACGACTCGCGCATGAAGTTCGACGTCCGCTACTATCTCGTCGCGATTCTCTTCATCATCTTCGACCTCGAAATCGCCTTCCTCTTTCCCTGGGCGGTGTCGCTCGACGCTTTCGGTGCCTTCGGCCTGATCGCGATGGCGATTTTCCTGGGCGTCCTGGTGGTCGGCTTCATCTACGAGTGGAAGAAAGGAGCGCTCGAGTGGGATTGAGCAGCGCAGCCGAAGCGCGCGATGCCGTGCCGGACAGCGTGGGCGCCGATAACGCGAGCTTGCAGCGGCGCGGCTTTGTCGTATCGAGCGTCGACAGCGTCGTCAACTGGGCGCGTACCGGCTCGCTGTGGCCGATGACTTTCGGTCTGGCGTGCTGCGCGGTCGAGATGATGCACGCGGGCGCCGCGCGTTACGACCTCGACCGCTTCGGCATCATCTTCCGGCCGAGCCCGCGCCAGTCCGACGTAATGATCGTGGCCGGCACGCTGGTCAACAAGATGGCGCCGGCGCTGCGCAAGGTCTATGACCAGATGCCGGAGCCGCGCTGGGTCGTGTCGATGGGCTCCTGCGCCAACGGCGGCGGCTACTATCACTATTCCTATTCCGTGGTTCGCGGCTGCGACCGCATCGTGCCGGTGGACGTGTACGTTCCGGGCTGTCCGCCGTCGGCCGAGGCGCTGGTCTACGGGCTCCTCCAGCTGCAGAAGAAGATTCGCCGAACGAACACGATTGCCCGGTAATGAGTGAATTCTACGAGGCACTGTCCGGCCGGATAACGGCGCGTTTCGGCGAGCGGGTCGCGCGGGTTGCGTCGCGTTGCGGCGAGGTCACGTTCGAGATCGCCGACAAAGCGGAGCTCATCGCGATCTGCACCGCGCTGCGGGACGAGCCGGAATTCGCGTTCGAGCAGCTGATGGACGTGTGCGGGGTGGATTACCTCACCTATGGACTGGCCGAGTGGACGACCGAGAGTGCGACGGAGAGCGGCTTCAGCCGCGGCGTCGTGCGGGAAGCCGTCATCCTCGACGAGGCCGACACGTTCGATCCGAAGCGCTTCGCCGTCGTCTACCACCTGCTCTCGATCCGGCACAACGCGAGGCTCCGGCTGCGCGTGTACACGGGCCTCGAGAACCCGCCGGTCGTGCCCTCGGTGGTGCCGGTGTGGAATTCGGCCAACTGGTTCGAGCGCGAGGCCTTCGACCTGTACGGCATCCTGTTCGACGGCCACCCGGACCTGCGGCGCATCCTCACGGATTACGGCTTCATCGGCCATCCCTTCCGCAAGGACTTTCCGCTGATCGGCCTTTCCGAAGTGCGCTACGACACGGAAAAGGGCCGGGTCATGTACCAGCCGGTCTCGATAGAGCCGCGCACGCTCGTGCCGCGCGTGATCCGCGAAGACAACCGCTATCGTCCCGAGCTCACGGAGCACGAGTCCGATGGCTGAGATCCAGAGCTTCACGATGAACTTCGGCCCGCAGCACCCGGCGGCTCACGGCGTGCTGCGGCTGGTGCTCGAGATGGAGGGGGAGGTGATCCAGAAGGCCGACCCGCACATCGGCCTGCTGCACCGCGCGACCGAGAAGCTCGCGGAGTCCAAGCCCTGGAACCAGACGATCGGCTACACGGACCGCCTCGACTACGTCTCCATGATGTGCAACGAGCACGCGTACGTGCTCGCCATCGAAAAGCTGCTCGGCGTCGTGCCGCCGATTCGCGCGCAGTACATCCGCGTGATGTTCGACGAGATCACGCGCATCCTGAACCACCTGATGTGGCTCGGTTCGCACGGCCTCGACATCGGCGCCATGACGGTGTTCCTGTACTGCTTCCGCGAGCGCGAGGACCTGATGGACTGCTACGAAGCGGTCTCGGGCACGCGCATGCACGCGACCTACTACCGCCCCGGCGGCGTGTACCGCGATCTGCCGGAGTCGATGCCAAAATACCAGCCCTCCAAATGGCGCAGCCAGAAGGAGGTCGATCGGCTGAACGAATCCCGCCAGGGTTCGCTGCTCGACTTCATCTGGAACTTCACGGAGCGCTTCCCGGCGGCGATCGAGGAATACGAGGCGCTGCTCACCGAAAACCGGATCTGGAAGCAGCGCACCGTCAACATAGGAGTGGTCTCGCCCGAGCGCGCGCTCCAGCTCGGCTTCAGCGGGCCGATGCTGCGCGGCTCCGGCATCGAGTGGGACCTGCGCAAGAAGCAGCCGTACGAGGTGTACGAGCGGATGGATTTCGACATCCCGATCGGCGTGAACGGTGACTGCTACGACCGCTATCTCGTGCGCATCGAGGAGATGCGCCAGTCGAACCGCATCGTCAGGCAATGTGTCGAGTGGCTGCGCGGCAACCCCGGCCCGGTGATGATCGACGACAACAAGATAGTGCCTCCGAGCCGCGTCGTGATGAAGAACGACATGGAATCCCTCATTCACCACTTCAAGCTTTTCACCGAAGGCTATTACGTGCCCGAGGGAGAAGCGTACGCCTCCATCGAGGCGCCGAAAGGCGAGTTCGGCGTGTACATCATCTCCGACGACGCGAACAAGCCGTACCGGGTGAAGTTCCGTGCCCCGGGCTTCGCCCATCTGTCCGCGCTCTCCGAGATGGTGGAGGGCCACATGCTGGCGGACCTGGTAGCGGTGATCGGTACCCAGGATATCGTGTTCGGGGAGATCGACCGATGAGCGCGCACATGCCGCTCGACGAGGCCCCGGAGCTGTCGCAGCACGTGAAAGACGAGATCGAGCGGTGGAAGGCGCGCTTCCCGGCCGAGGGCCGGCGTTCCGCCGTGATCGGTGCGCTGCACGCCGTGCAGCACGAGAACGGCTGGCTCTCGCCTGCGCTCATGGACCGCGTGGCCGAGTACCTGGAGCTGCCGGCCATCCAGGTCTACGAGGCGGCGAACTTCTACTCGATGTTCCACACGGTGCCGGTCGGACGCAACGAGGTCTCCATCTGCACGAACATTTCGTGCATGCTGTGCGGCGCCGACGAGGTTGTGGCCTACGTCGAGAAGAAGCTGGGCATCCGCCTCGGCGAGAGCACGCCCGACGGGCGCATCTTCCTGAAGAAAGAGGAGGAGTGCCTGGCCGCCTGCTGCGGCGCGCCGATGATGATGGTGAATCACCGCTATCACGAGAACCTGACGCCCGAGAAGATCGACGCCATCCTGGACGAGCTCGAGTGATGAAGGAGTATCCGCAGAATCTCGTGTGCTTCGGCACGTTCGGCTCGCCCGAGTCCTGGACGCTCGCCACCTACGAGAAGCACGACGGCTACAAGGCCTGGCGGCGGGTGCTCGCAGGCGAGCTCACGCGCGACCAGATCATCGAGGAGGTGAAGGCATCGGGCTTGCGCGGCCGCGGCGGCGCGGGCTTCCCTACGGGGCTCAAGTGGAGCTTCATGCCGAAGGACAAGCCGGGCCAGAAGTATCTCGTCGTCAACTCGGACGAGAGCGAGCCCGGCACCTGCCACGACCGCGACATCCTGCGCTACAACCCGCACGCGCTGGTCGAGGGCATGGCGATCGCCTGCTACGCGATGGGTGCGACCGTCGGCTACAACTACATCCGCGGGGAGTTCATGGCGGAGCCGGTGCCGCGTTTCGAGGGCGCGCTGGAAGAGGCCTACGCGGCCGGCCTGCTCGGCAGGGACATCCAGGGCTCCGGCATCGACGTCGACATCCGCACTTTCGTCGGTGCGGGCGCCTACATCTGCGGCGAGGAGACGGCGCTCCTCGAGTCGCTGGAGGGCAAGGTCGGCTTCCCGCGCTTCAAGCCGCCGTTCCCGGCCAACTACGGGCTGTACGGCCAGCCGACCACGATCAACAACACGCAGAGCATCGCGAGCGTGCCGGCCATCATCCGCAACGGCGCACAGTGGTTCCTCGGGCTCGGTCCGGAAGGCTCGGGCGGCACGGCGCAGTTCTCGGTTTCCGGGCACGTGGAGAAGCCGCAGAACCTCGAGCTGCCGATGGGCATCCCGTTCCGCGACCTGCTCGAGATGTGCGGCGGCGTGCGCGGCGGGCGCAAGCTGAAGGCCGTGATCCCGGGCGGGTCGTCCGTGCCGGTGCTGCCCGCGGAGAAAATCATGGAGTGCACGATGGACTACAACTCGCTCAAGGCGGCGGGCTCGTCCTTCGGCACCGGTGCCGTGATCGTCATGGACGAGACGACCTGCATGGTGCGCACTTTGCGGCGCATCTCGCGCTTCTACATGGCCGAGTCCTGCGGCCAATGCACGCCGTGCCGCGAGGGTACCGGCTGGCTGTACCGGATGCTGACCCGGATGGTCCAGGGTCGCGGCACGCAGGCCGACATCGGCAAGCTGGTCGACGTCGCCGACCACATCGAGGGCCACACGATCTGCGCCCTCGGCGATGCCGCTGCCTGGCCGGTGCAGAGCTTCATCAAGCATTTCCGGCACGAGTTCGAGTACATGGTCGAGCACGGCGGCAGGAGCATCGTCGACGGTGAGCTCGCGGAGGCCGCCGCGTGACGGACGACGTGCTGAATTTCGAGGTCGACGGCAAGCCGCTCCAGGCGAAGAAAGGCCAGATGATCATGGAGGTGACCGACACCATCGGCGCCTACATCCCGCGCGTCTGCTATCACCCGAAGCTTTCGGTCGCGGCGAACTGCCGCATGTGCCTGGTGGAGGTCGAGAAAGCGCCGAAGCCGCTGCCGGCCTGTGCCACGCCGGTGACCGAGGGCATGAAGGTGTTCACCCGCTCGCCCAGAGCGATCGGGGCGCAGCGGGCGACCATGGAGTTCCTGCTCATCAACCACCCGCTCGACTGCCCGATCTGCGACCAGGGCGGCGAATGCGAGCTGCAGGACCTCGCCATGGGCTTCGGCCGCGACATCTCGCGCTATGCCGAGCGCAAGCGTGTGGTGAAGGACCAGGATCTCGGGCCGCTGATCTCCACCGACATGACGCGCTGCATCCACTGCACGCGCTGCGTCCGCTTCGGCGAAGAGATCCAGGGCATGCCGCAGCTCGGCACGATCGGCCGCGGCGAGGCCATGAAGATCAGCACCTTCATCGCGCAGACGATCGACCACGAGCTGTCGGCGAACATCATCGATCTTTGCCCGGTGGGCGCGCTGAACAACAAGCCCTACCGCTACAGCGCGCGCGCGTGGGAGATGATCCAGCGCTCCGCCGTCTCCCCGCACGACTGCGTCGGGACGAACCTGTACGTGCACGTGCTGCGCGGCAAGATCAAGCGCGTGGTGCCGCGCGAGAACGAGCTGATCAACGAGACCTGGATCGCCGATCGCGACCGCTTCAGCTACGAGGGGGTCTACGCGGACGACCGCCTGATGAATGCTCGCCTGAAAGAGAACGGCGAGTGGCGCGACGTCTCCTGGGAGGAGGCGCTGGAGCGGCTCGCCGCTCGTGTCAAGCAGGCGGGCCCGGACCTGGGCGTCCTGGCATCGCCGAGCTCGACGGTGGAGGAGCTCCACCTGCTCGCGAAGCTTGCCGCTGCCATGGGCAGCGCCAATCTCGATCACCGTCTGCGGCGCCGCGATTTCTCCGACCAGGAGCAGGATCCGGTCTTCCCCTGGCTCGGCTGCGATCTCGCGGACATCGACAAGCAGCGCGCGCTCCTGATCGTCGGCTCGAATCTGCGCTCCGAAGTGCCGTTGCTCGCGCACCGCGTGCGCAAGGCGGCGCTGCAAGGCGCATCGGTCGCTTTCGTGAACCGCCGCCGCTACCAGTATTTCTTCGACGTTGCCGATTACCTCGAGAATCCGTCGCTGGTCGACGAGCTCGCCCGGATCGCCGTCGCCGCGGCGGAAGGCGGGTCCTTGCCGGCGTACGCCGCGGGACTGTGCCGTGGCGCGCAGGCGGAGGAAGCGCACCGGCGCGTTGCCGGCCGCCTCCGGGAGGCGGAGGGCGGCCTCGTCCTGCTGGGCCTCATCGCCGCTCGCCACCCGGAATTCGCCGCCATTCGTGCTCTCAGTGCGGCCATCGCCGAGCTCACCGGCGCACGCCTGGGTTACCTGTCGGAGGGGGCCAACTCCGCGGGCGCCCACCTCGCCGGCGTGCTGCCGCACCGCGCCGCGGCGGGAGCCGTGCGAGAGCGCGCGGGCCTCGATGCGGCCGGGATGCTCGAAGCCGATCTCGGCGCGCTGCTCCTGCTCGGGATCGAGCCCGACCGGGATCTCGCCGGCGGCGCGCAGGCGGTACAGCAGCTCGCCCGGCAGCCGTTCGTGGCGGCGCTCACGCCTTACCTTTCGCCCTCCCTCGAGGAATGCGCCGACCTGCTGCTGCCGATCGGCACCTTCGCGGAAAGCTCCGGCACCTACGTGAACTGCGAGGGACGCTGGCAGAGCTTCGGCGGCGTCGCGACCCCGGTGGGCGAGGCACGGCCCGCCTGGAAGGTGCTGCGCGTGCTCGGCAACCTGGTCGACGCGCAAGGGTTCGAGTACCAGTCGAGCGAGGAGGTCCGGGACGAGCTCTTCGGCCGCGTCGCCGAGCTCAAGCCGGACAACGCGCGCCGTGACGGCGCTCCGGTCGAGCGCCGGAACGCGGGCGCCGAACCGGAGGAGCACGAGCTCTACGTCCCGATGTACGAGGTCGACGCGGTGGTGCGGCGGGCAGAAGCACTGCAGCTCACGCCGGCGGCGCGGCGGGGCAGGGGTGAGGCCGCATGAGCACGCTCGTGCCTGATTTCGTTCTCGACTTCTGGAACTCGCTCCCGGCGGCGGTGCAGAGCGTCACGATCTCGACGACCCAGATAGTCATCGTCACCGTCGCGGTCATCCTCACGGTGGCGTTCGCCACCTATTTCGAGCGCAAGGTGATCGGCTTCATGCAGGCCCGCGTCGGGCCGAACCGCGTCGGCCCGCTCGGTCTCGGGCAGCCGTTCGCGGACGTGATCAAGCTGCTCATCAAGGAAGTGATCGTCCCGCGGGAGTCGAACCGCTTCCTGTTCCTCATCGCGCCGCTCCTGTCCATCATCCCGGCGCTCGCGACCTGGGCCGTGATGCCGCTGTCGGAGAACTTCGTCATCGCCGACATCGACGCGGGACTCCTGTACGTGCTTTCGCTCACGTCGATGGGCGTGTACGGCGTCATCCTCGCCGGCTGGGCGACGAACTCCAAGTACGCGTTGCTCGGCGCGATGCGCTCGGCGGCGCAGATCGTCGCTTACGAGATCGCCATGGGGTTCGCGCTGGTCGGCGTGCTGATGGCGGCCGGCAGCCTCAATCTCGGCGAGATCGTCCGCTCGCAGGCCGGCGGCGTGAGCGACTGGTTCATCTGGCCGCTCCTGCCGCTCTTCATCGTCTACTTCGTCTCGGGCGTCGCGGAGACGAACCGCGCGCCTTTCGACGTCGCGGAGGGCGAGTCGGAGATCGTCGCCGGCTTCCACGTCGAGTACTCCGGCGTGGCGTTCGCGATCTTCTTCCTCGCGGAATATGCGAACATGGTGCTGATCTCCGCCCTGACTGCCGTGTTCTTCTTCGGGGGCTGGGGGTCGCTGCTCGAAGGCTGGACCTTCCTGGGCGACAGCTGGCTGCGCGAGCCGAGCTTCTTCTGGCTGGCGGCAAAGATCGCATTCTTCATGTTCGCGTATTTCTGGTTCCGCGCGACCTTCCCGCGCTACCGCTACGACCAGATCATGCGGCTCGGGTGGAAGGTGTTCATCCCGGTGACCCTCGTGTGGATCGCCGTCGAAGGCGTCATGGCGTGGCTGGAGGTCGGCCCGTGGGCGTGAGCGGGTATTGCGCCGCAGGAGCGCGCATCGCGCGCGATCAAGGGCGGAATGGCCAATGCGGTTTGGTAATGCCGCGATCGTGGTCGCGCGCGATGCGCGCTCCTGCAGAGGGGCGTTGCTGATGTCGAGGCTCAAGAGCTGGGTCAGGACCCTGTCGCTGTACGAGCTGTGGCTCGGGCTGGCCGTGACGCTGAAGAATTTCTTCCGCGACGAAGTCACGGTCCAGTACCCGGAGGAGAAGACGCCGCAGTCCTACCGCTATCGCGGCCTGCATGCGCTGCGCCGTTATCCGAACGGCGAGGAGCGCTGCATCGCCTGCAAGCTGTGCGAGGCCGTGTGCCCCGCGCTCGCGATCACCATCGAGTCGGACGTGGGAGAGGACGGCACGCGCCGGACGACCCGCTACGACATCGACCTGTTCAAGTGCATCTACTGCGGCTTCTGCGAGGAGGCCTGCCCGGTGGACGCGATCGTCGAGACGCGCATCCACGAGTACCACATGGAAACACCGGGTGAGAACATCATGACGAAAGACAAGCTGCTGGCCGTGGGCGATCGGTTCGAGGCCATGATCGCCGCGGACAAGGCGGCGGACGCGAAATACAGATAAGGACAAGCGGAGCGGTTCGGGCAATGGTCGACGTCATCGCGCGCGCGTTCCGGCAGGGGAACGCGAGTTGATCCAGGCGATCCTTTTCTATTTGTTCGCGGCGGTCCTCATCGCCGCCGCGCTTGGCGTCATCCTCGTACGCAATCCCGTGCACGCGGTGATGCTCCTGATCCTCACTTTCTTCCAGAGTGCCGTGCTCTGGCTGATGGCGGAGGCCGAGTTCCTGGCCATCGTGCTGGTGCTCGTCTACGTCGGCGCCGTGATGGTGCTGTTTCTGTTCGTGGTCATGATGCTCGACGTGAACGTCGCGCGCGTCCGCGGCGGCTTCGTGCGCTATGCACCGTTCGGGCTGGCCATCGCCGCGCTCATGGTGCTCGAGCTGGTGCAGGTCATCTGGCTCAAGAGCCGCGTGGGATCCGTGGTCGCGGGCTTCGCGCCGACGCCGGAGGGCTACAGCAACACGAAGTCGCTCGGGGCGGTGCTGTACACAGAGCACGTCTACGCGTTCGAGATCGCGGCCGTGATCCTGCTGCTCGCGATCGTCGCCGCAATCACGCTCACGATGCGCAAACGGCCCGGGCTGAAGGTGCAGAACATCGCGAAGCAGGTGGCGGTCCGGCCGCAGGACCGCATCCGCATCGTCAGCATGCAGGCGGAGGAGAGGCGATGACGGCCATCGGGCTCCAGCACTATCTCACGCTCGCGGCGATCCTGTTCGCGATCAGTGTGGCCGGCATCTTCATCAACCGGCGCAACCTGATCCTGCTCCTGATGTGCATCGAGCTGATTCTCCTGTCCGTCAACTTCAATTTCGTCGCGTTCTCGCGTTGGCTTGGCGACGAGACCGGGCAGGTATTCGTGTTCTTCATCCTGACGGTGGCGGCCGCGGAAGCGGCCATCGGCCTCGCGATCCTGGTGGTGCTGTTCCGGACGCGGGCATCGATCAACGTCCAGGACATGGACGACATGAAGGGCTGACGGGCGATGCGGTCGATCCATCTCACCATCGTGCTGGCGCCGCTCATCGCGGCGATCGTCTCCGGCCTG
>DASVDF010000098.1:0-3687 GCA_036381215.1 Woeseiaceae bacterium
TCGCGACTTCATACTATGTCGTACAGCGCACCTGCCAGGTCCGCCTCTTCTCCGACAGGCTCGCGGCCTTCACGTTCTGGGGCTGGCAGGCGGTGATCGTCGCCGCCGCCATCACGCTGCCGCTCGGCATCACCCAGAGCAAGGAGTACGCCGAGCTCGAGTGGCCGATCGACATCCTCATCACGCTGGTCTGGGTAGCGTACGCGATCGTGTTCTTCGGCACGATCGCCAAGCGCAAGGTCGAGCATATCTACGTCGCCAACTGGTTCTACGGCGGTTTCATCCTGGCGATCGCGATGCTGCACGTGTTCAACAACCTCGCGGTGCCCGTGTCCTGGACCAAGTCGTACTCGCTCTACGCCGGCGTGCAGGACGCGATGATGCAGTGGTGGTACGGCCACAATGCGGTCGGATTCTTCCTCACCGCCGGCTTCCTCGGGATGATGTACTACTTCATTCCCAAGCAGGCGGAACGGCCGGTGTACTCGTACCGGCTGTCGGTGGTGCACTTCTGGGCGCTCATCTTCACGTACATCTGGGCGGGGCCGCATCACCTGCACTACACCGCGCTCCCCGATTGGGCTCAGTCGCTCGGCATGGTGTTTTCGCTGATGCTGCTCGCGCCGTCCTGGGGCGGCATGATCAACGGCATCATGACCCTCTCCGGCGCCTGGCAAAAGCTGCGCACGGATCCGATCCTCAAGTTCCTCGTCGTGTCCGTGTCGTTCTACGGCATGTCCACGTTCGAGGGCCCGATGATGTCGATCAAGACCGTGAACTCGCTCTCGCACTACACCGACTGGACCATCGGGCACGTGCACTCCGGCGCGCTCGGCTGGGTCGCCATGATCTCGATCGGCGCGATGTACTTCCTGATCCCGCGCCTGTTCAACCGCGAGCTCTACAGCCTGAAGCTCGTCGAGACGCACTTCTGGATCTCGACCGTCGGCATCGTGCTCTATATCGCCTCGATGTGGATCGCCGGCGTCATGCAGGGCTTGATGTGGCGCGCGGTGAACCCGGACGGCACGCTCACGTACTCCTTCGTCGAGAGCGTGCAGGCCATGTACCCCTTCTATGTGGTGCGTACGCTCGGCGGCCTGTGCTTCTTCGTCGGCATGCTGCTCATGGCGTACAACCTGTGGCGCACGATCTTCGGCGCCCGGACGGTTGTGGTCGCCGCGCCGGCCGCGGCAAAGGTGTGAACCATGGCGAGCGGACACGACAAAGTCGAGAAGAACGTCGGCCTGCTGACGCTGCTCATCGTGATCGTGGTGAGCATCGGCGGGCTGGTCGAGATCGTACCCCTGTTCTTTCAGAAATCGACGACGGAGGCGGTGGCGGGCGTGAAGCCCTACAGCGCGCTCGCGCTCGAGGGACGCGACATCTACGTGCGCGAGGGCTGCTACGTGTGTCACTCGCAGATGATCCGTCCGTTCCGCGCCGAAACCGAACGCTACGGCCACTACTCGGTTGCCGGCGAGTTCGTCTACGACAGGCCGTTCCAGTGGGGCAGCAAGCGCACGGGTCCGGACCTCGCGCGCGTCGGCGGCCGCTATTCGGACGAGTGGCACCGCACGCACCTCATCAACCCGCGCGACGTGGTGCCGGAATCGATCATGCCGGGCTATCCGTGGCTCGATCGCACGCCGCTCGACCCGTCGAAGATTCAGGGCAAGATGCGCGCTCTGCGGGCGCTCGGCCATCCCTATACCGATGAAGAGATCGCCAACGCGCCGAAAGAGCTCGAGGGCAAGACGGAGATGGACGCGATAATCGCGTACCTCCAGGGTCTCGGCACGGCGATCAAGGTGCGGCGCTAGCGATGAACGCCGAGCTCGCACACGGTCTCTGGACGCTGCTGCTGTTACTCATTTTCCTCGGCATCGTGCTGTGGGCGTGGAGCGGGCGGCGCAAGCCTCGGTTCGAGCAGGCGGCGCGACTCGCGCTCGACGACGAGCCGCGTCCGCACGCCGCCCCGCAGCAGCCGCGTGCTGCGCGTCACTCCGCCGGAGAGCAGAAACATGGCTGATTTCACGAGCGCATTCTGGAACTGGTACATCATCATCCCGACCCTCGCCGGCATCGCGGGGCTCTTCTGGCTAAACCGGTGGATGACGACGCCGCCGCGGCGCCGCGACGAGACCGTGCAGACGACCGGGCACGTGTGGGACGGCGACCTGCAGGAGCTGAACAACCCGCTGCCCCGCTGGTGGCTGAATCTCTTCTACCTGACGCTGGTCTTCAGCCTCGGCTACCTGGTGCTGTTTCCCGGCCTCGGTGCGTTCGCGGGTCTGCTCGGCTGGTCGCAGGAGGGCCGCTACGAACGCGAAATGGCCGCGGCCGAGGAGCGCTTCGGGCCGCTCTATGCGCAGTACCTCAAGGAAGACATCGCGCAGCTCGCGAAGAATCCTGACGCGCTCCGTACCGGCGAGCGCCTGTTCGTGAACTACTGCGCGACCTGCCACGGGTCGGATGCGCGCGGCGCGCCGGGCTACCCGAATCTGCGCGACGACGATTGGCTCTGGGGCGGGGAGCCCGAGGCCATCAAGACCACGATCCTCCAGGGCCGCAGCGGTGCGATGCCGGCCTGGGGGGCCGTGCTCGGACGCGACGACCTCTTCAACGTCTCGGAGTACGTGCTGTCGCTCTCCGGCCGCCGCGTCAACGCGAGCGCCGCCGCGCTCGGGCGGGAAAAGTTCCAGCAGCTGTGCGTCGCCTGCCATGGCCAGGACGGCAAGGGCAACACCGCCGTCGGTGCGCCCAACCTGACGGACGACATCTGGCTCTACGGCGGATCGCAGCGCGCGGTGATGGAATCGATCGAGAAGGGCCGCAACGGCCGGATGCCTGCGCACGCGGACTTCCTCGGCGAGGCCAAGGCCCACGTGCTGGCCGCCTATGTCTACAGCCTCTCACGGAACCAGCCGCGCCTCGCTTCGCACGAAGCACGATAGCGCGAACAGCCGCCCTCGGGCGGCGGGAGCAACGTTTATGAATTCCACCGAAGCGCCCGCGACCGCGCGCAGCCGGCGCGTCATCCCGATCGCGCCGGCTGACCGGACGGCGCAGGAGCTCTACGCCAAACGCGAGCGCGTCTATCCGCGCGAGGTGCACGGCTGGTTCGCGCGCTGGCGCGTGATCATGGTTGTGCTCACGCTCGGCGTCTACTACGGCCTGCCCTGGGTCAACTGGGGCGCCGGACGTCAGGCGTTCCTGATCGATCTTCCCGGACGCAAGTTCAATCTGTTCTTCTGGACGTTCTGGCCGCAGGACCTGTTCTATCTCACCGCGATCCTCGTGATCTCGGCGCTGTCGCTGTTCCTGTTCACCACGATCGCCGGCCGGCTGTGGTGCGGCTACACCTGCCCGCAGACCGTCTGGACCGAGGTGTTCCTGTGGATCGAGCGCCGCATCGAGGGCGATCGGTTGCAGCAGATGCGCCTGGCGCGCGGCCCGTGGACGCGCGAGAAGATCGTCAAGCGCACGCTCAAGCACGGGGCGTGGATCGCGGTCGCCGCCTGGACCGGCTTCACCTTCGTCGGCTACTTCACCCCGATCCGCGAGCTCGCGGCCGCGGTACCGCAGCTCGCGCTCGGCCCCTGGGAGACGTTCTGGATCGCGTTCTACGGCTTCGCGACCTACGGCAACGCCGGGTTCCTGCGCGAGCAGGTCTGCATCTACATG
>DASVDF010000099.1:0-16143 GCA_036381215.1 Woeseiaceae bacterium
GGTTCGGATCCGCGGTCGACGTCCGCGTACGTGCGAGCGCGGGCACACGGCGAAAAGGCCGTTCGCGAAGCATTCCCCGATGCCGTCGTCCTGCAGCCGAGCGTCATGTTCGGACGCAACGACAGCTTTCTCTCGGCCATCGAGATGGCCACGCGTTTCCCGGTGGTGCCGCTCTTCGGCCGCGGCGATACACGGCTGCAATCGGTATACGTCGCGGACGTGGCGAGCGCCGCCGCAACGGTGATTGCCGATCCGCAGACGCCGCCGCGCGAGCTGGAGCTCGGCGGCGGGGAGACGCTCACTTATCGCGAGATCGTCGCAGCCGTCGCCGCGCATCTCGGCCGCCGCCGCTGGCTCGTGCCGCTGCCGTTCGCGGCCTGGAAGGCGCTGGCCGCGGGCGCTTCGCTGCTCCCGTCGCCGCCGCTCACCCGCAACCAGGTGATCCTGATGGAGAGCGACAACGTGGTGACCGGCCGCACCCCCACCTTCGCCGACCTCGGGCTTCGACCTGCGAGCCTGCGGCAGAAGCTGCCCGACTGCCTGCCGCGCTTGCGCCTGCCAACGCACGACGCAGGTCGGGAACAGCGGTAAGATAGCGCACGTGCTCGTTGCGATTCCCCCATCCGGTCATGCCGCCGCCGCCCTGCCGGCGGACGATTTCGTAGCCCGTAAAGCCCGGCCGAGCCCTTCGGGCGCGTAAACGATCCGCCGCGGAATGTTCCTGCCGAATCGTCGTGAAGCCGGCGTGCACGGAGCGGGCCTCCTGGCCCTGTCGCTGCTCGGCGTGGTCATCGGCGTCATCACCGGCTTCGGTGCGATCCTTTTCCGGATGCTGATCTCCGTCGTCCATAACCTGTTTTTCCTCGGCGAGCTTTCGACCGCTTACGACGCCAACGTCTTTACCTCGCCGAGCCCCTGGGGCGCCGCCATCGTGTTCGCCCCGGTCCTCGGCGGTGTCGTCGTGACCTTTCTGGTCACGCGCTATGCGCCGGAGGCGCGCGGGCATGGCGTTCCCGAGGTGATGGACGCGGTTTTCTACAATGAAGGCCGCATTCGCCCGGCCGTGGCCGCCGTCAAGTCGCTGGCGTCGGCATTCTCCATCGGCAGCGGTGCTTCCGTCGGTCGTGAAGGGCCGATCATCCAGATCGGCGCCTCGCTCGGCTCCACGATCGGCGGCCTGGTCCGCATGCAGCCGTGGCAGCGCATTACCCTGGTTGCCGCCGGTGCCGGGGCCGGCATCGCGGCCACTTTCAACACGCCCATCGGCGGCGTGCTGTTCGCGATCGAGCTGATGCTGCCGGAAGTGAGCGTGCGCACGTTCCTTCCCGTGGCGCTGGCTACGGGCACCGCAACCTGGATCAGTCATATCTACCTGGGGATGAGCCCCGCCTTCCTGCTGCCGAACCTGCCGACACCCGAACTGCACGCCACGTCGCTCGTCACACTCCTGCTCTACGCCGGCCTCGGCGTCCTGGCCGGCCTCACGGCCACGGCATTCATCCGCGGCCTGCATGCCAGCGAAGGCGTGTTTGCCCGGATCGGCAACCCGTACGCGCGGCACGCGCTCGGCACCTTCGGGGTCGGCGTCATGATCTATGCGTTGTTCCTCTGGCAGGGCCATTACTTCGTCGAGGGCGTCGGCTATTCCACCGTGCAAAGCATCCTGCTCGGCGGCACGCCTGCGCTCAGCCTGCTCTCGGTTCTGCTGGTGGCCAAGCTCGCCGCGACCTGTCTCAGCCTGGGGTCCGGTGCTTCCGGCGGGGTTTTCTCACCGTCGCTGTTCATCGGCGCGGCGCTCGGCGGTGCCGTGGCGGCCCTGTTGATCGTGCTGTTTCCACATGCCGGCTTCAGCCTGCCGGCGTTCGCCACGGTCGGCATGGCAGCCGTCGTGGGCGGGGGCACGGGCGCCGCGATGACCGCGGTCACCATGATCTTCGAGATGACGCGCAATTACGAAATCGTCATGCCGATGATCGTCGCGGTGGCTGTCAGCGTCGGCGTGCGCCGCGTCCTGTCGCGCGAGAACATCTACACGATCAAGCTGGTCGCGCGGCGGCATTTCCTGCCGAAGTCGCTGCATGCCAGCATGTTTCTCGTGCGCCGCGCCGTCGAGGTCGCGGACAGGGACTTCGTGGCGGTGCCGGGCGGGCAAAGCCTCGGCGCGTGCCTGCGTACCGGCGAGAGCGGCGGGGATACCCGGTACCTGGTCGTCGCGCGCGGTCAGCGGATTGCGGGAGTACTGCGAGTCAGCACGATACTGCGTCATCCTCTCGATTCATCCGGTGCTGGCACGCCGCTCGGAACCCTCGCCAGCCGCCGGTACACGATCGCGCACGAGAACGACATCATGTTCGACGTCATCCGGCGCATGTGGCGGCGCGGTGCTTCGATGACCATCGTCGTCCGCGACGGCGTAAGGGTGCCGCACATCAGCGATGTCGTCGGCATCATCGCGAAGGAGCACGTCGCGGACTCCGTTGCGGAGAGCATCCGGCCCTACGAGTCCGCACAGCCCATGGTGTGAGCGGCGCGGTTCGGCGCGGTGCCGCAAGAGCAGCCGCCATGAAGCCTCCGCTCGAGGTTCGGTGGGCCTTTCCGGAGTGCCAGCCGGGCCGCAGCTGACGAGACTCGTCGAAACCTACAGCGCTGGAGCGGACCGAACGTGGTCCGCGATCTCCTGTTGTTCAAGTGCCTGCCGGCTGCGCAAATAGCGAGGACGCCCTACGCGGCCAGCAATCGTGAGAAAGCCGGAACAGGCACAGAAATTCTCGCATTTCACTTAATCTCGGCGCCGCCCCGCCGAACGATTTCCCGTTGACGGTCACGAACGCGCTCGGCCACGAGACCCGGAGCGAAACGGACCCGGCGCACGGGGAAGCGACCCGCATCGTCGATCCCAACGGCCTCATATCGACGACCGCCTACGATACCTTCGGCCGCCCTCCGAGGTGACGCCAGCTGGTCTGCCCACGCAGTCCTTGCGTTATTTCCGGTGCGACACGAGCTGTCCGCCCGAGGCCGTCTTTTGGCTGGGAACGTATGCCGCTGGTGCACCACGTCAACCGGCTGCGACACGATCGAGATGGGTTACGACGTGCTCGGCCGGATGTCCGCGCGGCGCGCCAACGGTGCCGTTGTCGGGCAGTGGTTCTATGACAATCGGCCAGCGACAAGGGTCTGGGCTTGCTCGATTACGAGGACAGCTACCCGAACAGCGACGCCTACCGGCTGCGCAAGTACTACTACTATTCCTCGGCCGCCACGAACCCCAAGGTGCTGACTCGTACATTGCACCGCTTCTACGAGGGCAGCGCGACTACCGATTACGAGACCCGCTATTACACCGACAGCTTCTACGGCCGGCCCAAGGGCATCGGCTACCCCGGCGGGGTTGGGGTCGCCTACGTCTACAACGCGGGCGGTTACCTGGTGCAGGAGAAGGACGCTTCGAGCAGCTACGTGATCCGCCAGGTCACGGCCCGGGATGCCCGGAACCAAGTGCAGGAGGCGACACTGGCCGACGGAGATCTGAGCTACGCGGCCGACTACTACCCGGCCACGGGTCAGATGAAGGCTATCACGGTGACCGGCGCGAGCGGGGCAGTGCATGCCCTCGATTACACCTACGACGGCTACGGCAACCTGCACACGCAGACCAAGGTCTACGCCGGCGGCACCGCTTCCGAGACCTTCTGGTACGACGACCTGCACCGCCTGCAAGAGAGCGATCGCAGCTGGCCGGGCGGTTCGCAGATCATCAACTACGACTACGACCCTGCCGGCAACCTGACGCTCAAGGACGATTATGCGACGGCCTATGCCTACACCGGCAGCCGCCCGAACGCCGTTTCCTCCATCACCAAGGTGGGTAGCGGTACGGCGACCTTCACGTACGACGCGAGCGGCAACCGCCTAACGGGCGACGGCAAGACGCTGGCCTACACCGCCTTCAACCGCCCCGCCACCATCACCGCGGGCGGCGTGACCGCCTCCTTCGCCTACGGCGCGGATCTCGCACGCTACCGTCAGGACAAGAGCACCGGAGAGACGATCCTCTACATCGACAAGCTGATGGAGATCGTGCAGGACGGTGGCTCAACCGAGTACCGGCATTACCTGGGCGACGTCGCCATCCTCACCAAGACGGGAGGCCTCGACGATCCCTATCCCGCGGTCAGCTTCCTGCACCGCGACCGCCTGGGCAGCGTGGTCACCATCACCGACGAAAACGGTGAGGCAGAGGCGCGCGGCTACGATCCGTTCGGCAAACCGCGCGAGCCCGACGGTGCGAACAAGGTCCCGCCGGTGCTCGGCAGCGCCATCACGGACCGTGGCTTCACGGACCACGAGCACCTGGACGCCTCACAGCTCATCCACATGAACGGCCGGGTGTACGACTACAACCTGGGGCGATTCCTGTCCGTCGACCCGCTCATTCAGGCCCCGGGCCACAGCCAGAGCCTCAACCCCTACTCCTACATCATGAACAACCCGCTCGCCGGCATCGATCCATCCGGGTTCTCATGTGGCACGAGAATCAACACTAATGGAGCCGGGTCGATGTGCAGTGACCCGTATGGAAATGTTCGCGCGAACGTTACGGTCACCGGCGACAAGGCGAATATTCATCTGACGGGTGGCAACGGAGCCCAGCAGCAAGCGGCTCAGAACGCCATTGTCCGCGCATTCGAGGCGGCAGGATACCGCCAAGTCGATCAGATCGGGTCGCAGCACAGTAATGCCGGGTCGCCATCGCTGGTTTGTACCAATCCGGCCCAGTACCAGTACTCCCAAATGGGACCTTCCGATACTAATGTATTCGCCGATATCGCAAGGGCCGATATTCCTTTCGCTTCGCGGGCTTTGAATTTGATCGATGCGTCTTTGGCTCCGATTCACGGGCTGAAGATCTGGCTAGATACCGGCGAGTACGTGCCTGTTGGGCCTCTCACAAACATGATGCCAACTGACGAGGAACTGCAAACCGCTGGCATCGCTTCACTCCTCGCCACGGGACCAGCTGGGATGAGCCGAAGCATGATCGGGAAGGGCGCTGTATCATTGGCAGATGATATCGCGAGGGGAATTCCTAAAATTACGGAGTCGGGCCTCGCAAGGATCGAACAACATTTATCTCGACCGGCGTTGAAGGCACTGGATGATCCCGCGAACGCCGCAATGCTCCAGCGCCTGCGATCGGGTAGCACGTCGCCGCAGGACGTAAATTTCTATCTGCACGAACTTAAGGAGTCGTCGCTGATGAAGCGTGGACTAGATGCTCGGGACGCCCATCTCGGGACTCTTAAATGGCAAGGTATCCCGTATGAAGCGGGATACGAGTCGCAGCTGTACGCGCCAGAAGTGATAGAACAGTTTCCGGAGTTGTTCAATCCAGCTGCATGGGCAAAGAAATGACTGACTACTTCCAGAATTGGACTAATAGCCTTCTGACGGCGCCGCCCGTGGCGCTGACTCAACCTTTTGAGGTTGGCGGCGAACACAACAAACATCTCGGCCCGCGTTGGGAGTTTGCAAAAGTGAGGTTTCGAGTTGAGCCTCACGATGGATTGGATTTGCAGATCCAACCGCTGCTGAAGCTCCAAAGCTTGGAGCAAAGGCATTTTCTTACATCTGCTGCTTACGGATTGCTCGACGTTTTGCTGACAGATTTAACAGGACCAGTTCGCAACATGCGAATTACGGTGATTGATGCGGAAGAGAGCACGGTCGACTCGAACCAACATGCGTTCCGAATGGCGGGTCGAGATGCTGGACGCAAGTTATTGGAGCTGCTATCACACGGAGCATAGGTCGACCATGGAACCTTCTGGTGCTGCTGCGTGTCTCGATAATGCCGATCAGCAATTTCGTGCCTGCAACAAAATACCCCGGGGTCAAGGAACTCCTCGAAGCCTGACTTATCGGCTATGGCTTTCATGACGTCCTACTACTACTCGTCCGTCGGCACGACTAGAAGGCACTGACCCGCACACTCACCGGTCTATATGCAAAATGCGCGACCCCCAACTCCATGCGTGTTGGTGATGCTGATCATTAATTCCGACCGAAGGCGGTCACGAGCCCGGCACATAGCGGTCAGTGTGACGTGCTGGCCCACTCCGCGATCCGCAACTTCGCCGATTCCGGGTTTATCAACGTGCGCACGGCGTACGACCGGCGCGGCCACAAAACCTTCGAGTCGCAGCCTTACGATCCCGCCGCCGGCGAAATGGGAGTTCTCGGCACGCGCTACCTGAGCTACGGCGCCCTCGGCCGCCTCCAGTCGAAGGAGCAGGATCAGGCAGATGGCACGATTCTCCTCACGAGCTACAGCTACGCCGGCCTCAAGACTTCGATCAATGCCGGAGGCCTACTGATGCGTGTATTCCGGCGATGCCGGTCGCTGATTCCGGTGAAGGTGGCTCGCAGCAGAAGGGCTGGAAGCCGTTGATACCGGCGAATGGGGAAGCTATATCCGGCCATCGCTCAAGCTCGATGGCGCAAGTCGGATCGCGCCTGGGGCGACTTCGGGGCGACGACCTTGTGTCGATGTCGTGACACGCAAGCAGAATCGGCGTGTGCGAGCATAGTTTTATACCGATCGAGCTCGATCAACCTTCACTGCGCGCTAGCACGCGCTCGATGCGCCGGTCCGGGATCACCCAGATCAGGGCCGTGAGCCAGTAGATCGCGACCGCGGCCCAGGGCCAGGCGAAGGCGAGGGCGATCGCAGCGATGTACAGGAGCGGCGACAGTTTGCCCTTCCAGTCGTGACGGATCGCTCTCCGCAGCATGGAATCGGCTCCCTGGTACGCGATGATGCGTTGCTGCAGGACCACGTAGGCAATGGCCGCCATCAGGAGGACAAAGCCGTAAGCGGCGACGGGCAGGGTTTCGAAATGGCTTTCGTTGATCCAGCCGGTGGTGAACGGGATGAGGGAAAGCCAGAACAGCAGGTACAGGTTGGCCCAGAGCATGGAGCCCGTGACCCTTTCGCACGTGTGCAGCATGTGGTGATGATTGTTCCAGTAGATGCCGAGGTAGGTGAAGCTCAGCACGTAGCTCAGGAAGATCGGCAGCAGCGGCTTCAGGGCGCCGAGGCCGGTGCCGTGCGGCACCTTCAACTCCAGTACCATGATGGTGATGATGATGGCGAGCACGCCGTCGGAGAACGCTTCGAGTCGGTTCTTGGGCATCGGTTTCACTCCCCGGTCGAGGGGATCTGTTGAGGATAACCGGCTTCAGGATAGCCGCTGTGGATGGCCGTTTTGCGTGCGTGATTGTTGGATTGCGTTTGGTTGGGCGCGATGTTGCGCTCCTACGGGCGTTTGGTCGCGCGCGAGGTGCGGTGTTTGGTCGGGCGCGAGGTCGGTGTTTGGTCGCGCGCGGTGCGCGCTCCTACGGGATCGAGGCAGCGGGTTACGGGAGTCTGGCGCCGGGGTCGTCAGTCGGCGAAGTCGCGGTGGCTGTTGTCGATGAAGTTGGCGACTTCGGTCTTGAACTTCGCGAGCGAGGGCTCGTGCACGTACATCATGTGCCCTGACTCGAAGTATTCCATGCGGATGTTGTCGCGCAGCTCCGGCGTCAGCTGCATGTGATCCAGCACGTACTCGGTAGCGAACATCGGCGTCGCGAGATCGAAGTAGCCCTGCAGCACGAGCACCTGCATCGCCGGGTTCTTCTTCATGGCGTATTCGAGATCGACCGCGGTGTTCGGGAACGGCAGCTCGAAGCCGTTCATATCCGGCTGCTCGTGACTCCAGTCCCACTTCATGAAGAAGCCGCCGGAGACCACGTACTTGCCGGTGGCTTCGACGCCGAGGTCATCGTGATAGTAGTCCATGAACGCCGCGAGATACGACGGACCGATCGCGGTCATGAACGGATCGTCGGGCGCGGACTCGGCGAGCGCATCGAGCGTGGGCCCGGAGAACCGTGAATCGACGCGTCCTACCGTGATGCCGCGCTCGCGCAGCAGTTGCTGCGTGAACTGGCCCTCGTCGATGCGCAGATTCGCGCGATCCCAGTACTCCTCGCTCAGGCCCGTGTAACGCGAAAGCCCTTCGATCACCGACTGTCTCTCGGCTTTGCCGAGATCGGCCCCGGCGAGCAGCGCCGGCGCGTATTCGGAGATCGCGAACCGCTTCACCTCCTCGAGAAATGCGTCGAGATCCTCCGGCTTCTGGTCAAGCGCGTCGTGGTACCAGGCCGTCGCCGCATACGTCGGCAGGTACAGGACATGCGGCAGGTCGACCCCGAGACCCGCAAACCCGGTGGTCATCTCCATGAACGGCGACACGAGCACGACTCCGTTCAGCGCCAGGTTGTAGCGCTTGAGGAGCTCATAAGACACGCCGCCGGTGCGCATGCCGCCGTAGCTCTCGCCCAGCACGTACTTCGGCGAGGCCCAGCGGCCGTTCTCCGTGACGTACTGCACGATGAACTGCGAGACGGAGCGGATATCCGGGTCGACGCCCCAGAAATCCTCGTCCTTCGCCTTGCCGACTGCCTTGGCGAAGCCGGTGCCGACCGGGTCGATCATCACCAGGTCGGCGACGTCCAGGATGCTGTACGGATTGGGCACGCGCTGGAACGGGCCGCCGGGGTTGAAGCCCACGTCCTTGACGACCGCCCGCTGCGGCCCGAGCGCGCCCATGTGCAGCCAGAGCGAAGCGGAACCCGGGCCGCCGTTGTAGGCGAACAGCAACGGCCGCTGCTCGGAGTCGTCGACGTCCGCCACGTAAGCCGTATAGCCAATCAGCGCTTCGGGCTCGTCCTTCTCGTTTTTCATCAGCATGGTGCCGGCCGTCGCCTCGTAGCGGATCGTGCGGTTGCCGATCCGCATCTCGTGCGACGTGACCGAGACCCTGGCCTCGGGAGCAGGCCGCTCCTTCGCCGGTTTGCCGTCGTCCTGCTGGTCGTCGTCCTGGGCGAAAGCGAGCGGACCCGAAAGGGCGATCAGCAGCAGCAATGCGATCCGGTACGACATCCCGAAGCTCCTTGTTTTGGAAGGTTTCCGGCGAGGCGTCCGCGTTGAACCCGGGGCCCGCGCCGGGCATGCTACCGTTGATCGACGCTCGCGTCAGCAGGAACGAACCCGTCGTCGCTCCGGCTGTCACAAAATCTTCCCGCGAATCGTCTTTGGGGCATGTCCAGAGTGATGGCGACACCCGCCGATTTCAGCACCGCCTTTGAAAGCAGCCGCGGCAAGCTGTGGCGCATCGCCTACCGCATGCTCGGCTCGCCGGACGAGGCCGACGACGTGCTGCAGGACGCCTGGCTGCGTTGGCGCCGGGCGAGGGACGACGCGATCCGCTCGCCCGAGGCGTGGCTCGTGACCGCGACCACGCGGCTCGCGATCGACCGGCTGCGGCAGCTGCGCGCCGAGCGCGATCGCTACACCGGGCCGTGGCTCCCCGAGCCGCTGGTCGACGGCGATGCACCATCGGCCGACCAGTCGGCGGAGCTCGCGTCCGACCTGTCGGTCGCGCTGCTCGCCGTGCTGGAGCGGCTGGCGCCCGAGGAGCGCGCCGCGCTGCTCCTGCGCGAGGTGTTCGACACGGAGTACCGCGACGTCGCCGCGATACTCGGCAAGAGCGAGGCCGCCTGCCGCCAGCTTGTGAGCCGCGCCACGCGGCGCATCCGCGAGCGGCGCCCGCGCGCTCGCGTCAGCGCCGCGGCGAAGCGGCGCCTTCTCGAAGCCCTCGCGCGTGCAATCCAGGCGCACGACAAGGACGCGCTGCTCGCATTGCTTGCCGAGGACGCAACCTGGACCTCCGACGGCGGCGGCAAGGCGCGCGCCGCGCGCAAGGTGATCCGCGGCGGCGCGCGCGTCGCGCGGTTCGGAGCCGGTGTGTTCCGGAAGGTGATCGCGCGCGGTCGCACCGAGTTCCGCCCGGTCACGGTGAACGGTGAGCCGGGCTACGCCGTCTGCTTTGAAGGCCGGTTGTTCTCGGTGATGGCGATTAACACCGACGGGCGGAGGATACTCGACGTCTACAGCGTCATGAACCCGGAAAAGCTGCGCCGCGTGCGCATCTCCTGACGCGGAGGGTCGACGCGGCCCTTTGCAGTATTTTTTTTCGCAAGACCAGTGGAGGAATCGTGAAGACAAGGATCGACATGCAACGGGTCTCTCCGAAGGCCGTACAGGCTCTCTTCGGGCTGCAACGCTATGTGAACGAGTCCGGCCTCGAGCACAGCCTGCTCGAGCTCGTGAAGATGCGCGCGTCGCAGATCAACGGATGCGGTTATTGCCTCGACATGCACAGCAAGGACGCGCGCGCGGCCGGCGAGACCGAGCAGCGCTTGTACCTGCTCGATGCCTGGCGCGAGGCGCCGTTCTACACGCCGCGCGAGCGCGCCGCGCTCGAGTGGACGGAGGCGGTCACGCTGATCCGCGAAGGCCACGTGCCGGATGAAGTCTTCGAGGCCGTGCGCGAGCATTTCACCGAAGAGGAGCTCGTCAACCTGACGCTCGCCGTCGTCGCGATCAACGGCTGGAATCGCGTCGCGATCCCGTTCCGCGCCGAGGTGGGCAGCTACCAGCCGTCCGCGCGCGCCGCCACCGGCTGAGCCGCGGCACTGCATCGCGCGCGATCCCCCGGTCATCGGCCTGTAGGAGCGCGCATTGCGCGCGACCTTCCCCGCGCCGATCTCGCAGCCTGGCCGATCCTGCAATACCGACCGCGGGACTCGCGCGCGATGCGCGCTCCTACGGTCCAGGCGCGCGGTCCAGACCCAATGACGCGGGCGCACCGCGCGCGGTGTTATCATCGCGCGCCCGGATCGCCTTTCGACCGCCATGACATCGCCGCCGTCCTCACCCTTCGTTGCCGGCCTGTTCCGGTACCCGATCAAGTCCACTGCCGGCCAGGCGCTGCAGAGCGTGCGCGTCGGCGAAGAAGGCCTGGAGGCGGACCGGCGGTACATGGTGGCGAAGCCGGACGGCACCTTCCTCACGGCACGCCGCTACCCCGCGCTGCAGCGGATCGCGGCCGAGCCGATCGAGGGCGGACTGCGGATCACGCACCCCGATCTCGCGCACATCGAAGCGCGTGAGGACGAGTTCGCCGCGGAGCCGATCGCCACGGCCGTCTGGCGCGACGAGTTCGACGCGCTGACGACGACACCGGCTCTCGACGAGTGGTTCAGCGCCGCGCTGGGCGATCCGGTGAGATTGCTGTGGGTCGGGCAACGCTCGCGGCGCCGCGCCGGCAAGACCGGGCAGCGCCTGAGTTTCGCGGACGGCTACCCGTTGCTGCTCATCTCCCAGGCTTCGCTCGGCGACCTCAACGCGCGCATGCCGCGTCCACAGGTGATGGCGCAGTTCCGCCCCAATTTGGTGGTGTCCGGGACAGAGCCGTTCGCCGAGGACGGCTGGAAGCGCATCCGCATCGGCACGCTCGAGCTTGCCATCGCGGCATCCTGTGATCGCTGTGTCATGGTCACCATCGACCCGGCGACTGCCGCGTTCCAGCCGGGTAACGAACCGCTGCGCACGCTGTCACGCTATCGCCGCGGGCCCGGCGGAATCCTCTTCGGGCAGAACGTGGTTCCGCTCGGCGAGGGCGAGCTCGAAGTCGGCGCCCCCGTGGAAGTGCTGGAGCTCGCGCACGCGGCCCCGGCGTAGGAGCGCGCATTGCGCGCGACCGAATCAGCGCCCCTTGCGTGAGCCGTGCGTGTACGATCTGGTCGCGCGCGATGCACGCTCCTACGCCGGGGGGCGGAGCGGCGTGTACGAGCGCGGGCGATCTGGTCGCGCGCGATGCACGCTCCTACGAGGGAGGCGGAGCTACGATCGCGGTCGCGCGCGATGCGGTGGGCAGGTCACCGCATCCGTTGCAGGATTTGCAATCGCGAGTGTAATTCGTGCACTCAGCCGGGGAGCGGCGGAGGCGGGGGCTCCGCGGACTCCGCCTGCCGGCTTGCCTGGCCGGAGCCGTTGCCGCCCGGCGTGCCGGCCCGCGCGGCGCCTGCCGCCGGCTCCTCGAAGCGCCGGCGCAGCGATTCCGGCATGTCCTTCGCGTGCGCCGCGGCGTCGCGCGGCAGCTTGCCGGTCTCGAGGAACGTCTTCATCCGGAGCAGGTCCTGGTCCATCTGCGATTTCGGGTCCGTGCCGATGAGCTTCGCGATGACGTGTCCCACGGCGCCGGCCACCGGGTTGTAGCTCATCTTCACGTGCACGATCGTGCTCCCGTCGCCTGCCTCCATGAAGCGCACACGCCCTGCGTGCTGCACGAGCGCGTCGCCTTCCGTGCGCCACGCGATCAGCGCGTTCTCCTCGCGCTCGGTCACGAGCGAATCGAACTCGACTTCGGTGCCGGTGGGTCCGGTCACCGCCCAGCGCCAGCGTTCCCGGTCCTCCGCCGCGCCGATGCGCCGCACGTTGCGCACGTGGCGCATGAACACCGGGAAATTCTCGAAGTCGTCCCACAGCCGGAACACCTTCTCCACGGGGGCATGGATGCGGATGCTCTTCTGCACGTCCACCGCGTGCCGCGGCGCACCGACCCCGATGAGCCGGCGCATCGGCAGGTTGGTGGCGGCGCGCCCGGCGAGCAGCAGCCCCGCGGTGCCGACGAGCGTCCCGCCGAACGAGTGCCTGCCGAAACCCCAGAGCGCGGCGAGCGCGCCGAGGAGGCCGCTCGCGGCGCGCTCGGTCGGCGACCAGTTCTCCTGCACGAAGAGGCCGCCGGCGCCCGGGTGCCGGGCCGTCCCGCCCTGGAGCGCCGGAATCCTGCCGGGTTCGGCGTGCACGTCGAGCTGGTTTTTCACGTCGCGCACGCCCGACACGCCCAGCACGCAGTCGACCAGCAGCGGCACTTCCGCGGCGAGCACCGGGCCGGTCAGCGTGATGACACCGTCCGCGGACTGCACCTGGATCGCGTGCGGATGCGAGACCGCCCGCCCGAGACACGCGCGCACGCGCTCGGTAAGCACCGCGTCGTCCGCCTGGCCGCGATCTAGCAGCGAGCGCAGGCGCGCCGCGAGCCCGAGCGCCCGATTGCGCGAGTCGCGCGCCACCACGCTGGCACCGTGGTTCGTCTGGTGGCCCGCGTGCACCAGCCGGTCCCGGACCAGCGCCCGGCGATAGCGGCCGCGGGCGGGGTCGAAGTAGTACATGACCGCCGCGCCGAGGCCCGACGACAACAGAAGCCGCAGTCCGCTGGTCATGAGCAGTCCCTCGCGTCAGTGAAGCCGGAAACAGGGAAGCGGAGCAAGACTCATGCCACGGCATTTGCCCGGCACATCTTCGATCGCTGAGCAGGGCCTGGCGCGGTGGGCCAGTCGCTCCCGGCGCTTCTCGTTCCTTCCTCCCCGGTTCCTGTCTGCCGCGGGCCCTCCGCCCGCGCCGGGAGGTTTCGCGGCGGGGCGAGGGCCAGGAGTCCGGGGCGACCTTGCCCTTCGCAGTCGGGCGGCGATGGTCCACGGGCCTGTTGACTGTATCCCGCAATTGAGATATTTTCTCTCAAATATGGATACCCCTCGCACGAATGCCCTGTCCGCCTTCCGCCTGCTGTTCCGGCCCGTGGCCCGCATCCTGTTGCGCGACGGCATCAACTGGAAGGAGCTCGCGGCCGTTGCGAAGGCGACCTACGTCGACGTCGCGACGGAGAGCTTCGGCATTCGCGGCCGGCCTACCAACGTGTCCCGCGTCGCGATCCTCACCGGGCTCACGCGCCGCGAGGTGAGCCGGCTGCGCAACAGCGGGGCGGACGGCGAGCGCGAGACCTTCGGGCGCATGAATCACGCAACGCGCGTGCTCTCCGGCTGGTACCAGGACGAGGCGTTCTCGGAGGACGGCGTGCCGCGTGCGCTGCTGCTCGAGGGAGAGCCCGTTTCCTTCGAGCGGCTGTGCGCGCGTTACGCCCCGGACGTGCCCGCGAGCACCCTGCTGAAAGAGCTGCGCCACGTCGGCGCTCTCGAAGAGCAGGCGGACGGGCGCGTGATCGCGCGCACGCGCTATTACATGCCGGTCGCGATGGATCCCGAGCAGATCCTGCGCTCGGGCAGCGTGCTCGCGGATCTTGGCGACACGGTCGCCCACAACCTGCACCGGCGGAACGGCGAGTCGGCGCGTTTCGAGCGCCGTGCAACGAATACGCGCATGCCGGCGCACGCCGTGCCCGCGTTCCGGGCCTTCATCGAGGCCGAAGCGCAGGCCTTCCTGGAGCGGGTCGACGCCTGGCTCTCGGAACACGAACAGGACGAGGAAGACGACGGCCCGGCCGTGCGGCTCGGGCTCGGCGCCTATTGGATTCAGGACACTTCGCACGCCAGCACTTCGCACGAGAGGACAGCTTCATGAAACGCATCGGTTTCTGCGCAGCGCTTGCCATGGGCTGCGCTTTCGTCACGGCCTGCGGTGGTGGCAGCGAGACCGTCGCGGGCATCGACGCGGGCGGCTCGCCCGATCCGGTCGCGACCGGCATCGTCTCGCGCGGCACGATCACGGGGTTCGGCAGCATCATCGTCAACGGCGTGCATTTCGACGTGGACGACGCGAGCATCGTGATCGACGGCGCTTCCGCCACCGAGGCCGACCTCGCAGTCGGCGACGTCGTGCTCATCCAGGGCACGCTCAACGAAGACGGCACCACCGGCAAGGCAAGCAGCGTGACCTTCGACGACGCCGTCGAGGGGCCGGTTTCCGCCATCGACCTCGCCGCCGGAACGCTCGTCGTGCTGGGGCAGCTCGTGCGCGTCGATGCCGATACTTCCTTCGATGATCGCATCAGCCCCGCATCGCTCGAAGGGCTCGCCGTCGGCGACATCGTGGAGGTGGCCGGCTACCGGCGCGGCGACGGCAGCATCGGCGCGACCCGCATCGAGCCGCAAGCCGCGGGTGAGGAGCTCGAGGTCACGGGCACCGTGAGCGATCTCGACGCCGCCGCGTTCACGTTCTCCATCGGCGGCCTCGCGGTCGACTACAGCCAGGCGATGCTCGAGGATTTCCCGGGCGGCGGCCCCGAGAACGGGCAGGTGGTCGAGGCGAAGGGCGATGCGCTCGGCGCCGGCGGCGAGCTGCTCGCGAGCCGCGTCGAGCTCGAGGACGATTTCCCCGGCGCTGCCGGCGATCGCGTGGAAGTCGAAGGCTTCATCACGCGCTTCGTGTCGCCCGCGGATTTCGACGTCGAGGGCGTGCCGGTGACCACGGACGCGCAGACGGTGTTCGAAAACGGCACCAGCGCCGACCTCGCGATCAACCGCAAGGTGGAGGTCGAGGGCGAGCTCAGCGCCGACGGCGTGATCGCCGCGGACGAGGTGGAGATCAAGCAGGCGGGTTTCATCCGCATCACGTCGACAGTGGACAGCGTGGGCACGGACCGGCTCACGGTGCTCGGCATCGAGGTGCGGATCTCGTCGGGCACGCGCATGGAGGACAAGAGCGACGCGGACCTCGAGCCGTTCACGCTGGCCGATCTCGCCGTGGGCGATTACGTCGAGGTGCGCGGCTTCGAGGATGCGGAGGGCGTCGTCGCGACGCTGCTCGAGCGCGAGGACCCGGACGACGAGGTCGAGCTGCGTGGATTCGTGGACTCGGTCGCGCCCCCGGACCTGGTCATCCTCGGCGTCACGGTGCACACCGACGGCGGCACGCAGTTCCGCGACCTGAACGACGCGCCGATCGACGCCGCGACGTTCTTCGGCCAGGCCGAGGGCCGGCTGGTCGAAGCGGACGGGTTCCTGGGCAACGGCACGATCGTCGCCGACGAGGTGGAGCTCGAGGACTGACGCGACGCCGGATCAGCCGGCCGCCTTGCCCTGCCGTGCGGCGGATCCGCCGAGCAACGCCGTGAGCGCATCGTGCTTTATCGGCTTGACCATGTGGTGATCGAAGCCGGCGGCCGCCGACCTGCGCTGGTCCTCGGGCTTGCCCCAGCCGCTCACCGCGATGATCAGCATGTCGCGGCCCCAGGGCTCGGCGCGCAGACGGCGGCACACGGAATAGCCGTCGAGACCGGGCAGGCCGATGTCGAGGAGCACGACGTCCGGCCGGAACTCGTCAGCGGCCGCGAGCGCCTGCGGACCGTCGTAGGCCTCGCTCGTCTCGTGGCCGGTGAGCCGGAGGAGGGTGGCGAGTGTCGTCGCGGAGTCCCGGTTGTCATCCACGATGAGAATCCGGTGGCCCTCGACGGG
>DASVDF010000100.1:0-22116 GCA_036381215.1 Woeseiaceae bacterium
CTCCATGAGGCGGCGCGAGTCCTCGCCGTAGAACTGGATCTGCACCGGCTTCTGCGCGCCGTTGTTCAGATCGTCGAGCACGACGTATTCGGCGCCGACCAGGCGCTTCAGCAGCCCGCGCAGCTCCGCCGCGATGGCGAACGAGGAGCGGCTGCGCTCCTCCCTGTCGCCGACGTCCACGTAAATGCGCCCGCCGCCGGCGAACACCCGCGTATCGGTCGCCTTCGTTTCCGGCAACGAGCGTGCAAGCTCCGCAGCCTGTTGCACCTTCTCGCGCCCGTACTCGAGGCTGGTGCTCGACGGCGTGCGGATGTCGACCGCGATGGTGCCGTAGTCGGCCTTGGGCAGGAATTCACTGCCGCCCACCGTGCCTTGCAGAAACAACGCCGCAACCAACGCGAACACGGAAATCGCGGCCATCCACTTGCGGTGATGCAGGGCCCAGGAGATGACGCCGCCGTACCGGTCCGCCATGTGATCGAACCAGTTATTGAAGAGCTGGATATACCTGGCCAGGCCGCGACGCTCGCGCTGCCGGTAGTCGGGCGGATCGCCCCAGTAAGCCGACAGCATCGGATCGAGCGTGAAGGCAACCAGCAGGCTGACCAGCACCGAAGCCGCCACGGTGACGGCGAACGGGCGGAACCATTCCCCGGCGCCGCCGCCCATGAAGGCCACCGGGACGAATACCGCGACGATGGACAGCGTCGTTGCCGTGACCGCGAGGCCGATCTCCGCCGTGCCCTTGCGCGCGGCGGAGACCCGGTCCGCGCCGCGCTCCATGTGCCGAACGATGTTCTCCCGGACCACGATGGCGTCGTCGATGAGCACGCCGATAGCGAGCGAGAGCCCGAGCAGCGTCATGAAGTTCAGCGTGAAGCCGCACAGCCAGATCGCGATGAACGCCGCGATGGCCGACGTCGGCAGGGACAGGCTCGTGATCAGGGTGGAACGCCAGGAATTCAGGAACGCGTACACCACGAAGATCGTGAGGCCGGCGCCGAAGATCAGCGCATGGATGACGTTCGCCAGCGAATTGGAAGCGTCTTCGCCGCCGTCATAGGTCACCTCGAGCCGGGTGCCCTCGGGCAGGGTCTTGTTGATCTCGACCACTTCGTTGCGCACGAGGTCGGCGACCTTCACCGTGCTGGATTCGCGCGAGCGGACCACGGACAGGCCGACGTTCGGATGGGCGTTGCGCAGGCTGTAGCTGTCGGGCTCCGCGAACCCGTCTTCGACGGTGGCCACCTGGCCGAGCCGCACGATCTCCCCGCCGAGGCGCTTCACCACCACGTTGTTGAATTCGATCGGTGACTGGATGCGGCCGACCAGGCGGATGTTCTCCTCCTCGATGGCGCCCTTGACGCGACCCACCGGCGCAGTAGTGTTCTGCGCGCGCAGCGCGTCGACCACCTCTCCGACCGACACGTTGAATTCGCGCAGCTTGTCGGCATGCAAAAGGACCGACAGCTCGCGGTCCAGCGCGCCTTCGACTTCCACCACCGCCACGCCGTCGAGACCGCGCAATCGATCGGCGAGCACGTCTTCGGCCAGCCGCGAGATCTCGGCATGGCTCTGCGTGGTCGACGACAGCGCCAGGTTCATGATCGGCTGGGCGGAAGGATCGAAGCGATACAGCACCGGCTCGCGCATCTCGACCGGCAACTTGTAACGCACCGAGGCGATCGCGTTACGGATCTCCTCGGCGGCCGCCGACATATCCTTCTTGAAGTCGAAAATGATGACGATGCGCCCGTTGCTTTCGTTGGATGTCGAGCGGATCTCGTAGACCTGTGGAATGCTCTGCAGCGCCTTTTCGACGCGATTGACGATCTCCCGCTCGACGGTTTCCGGCGACGCGCCCGGATACGGGAAATTGACCACCATCACCGGCTGCTCGACGTCCGGGATCTGGTTGACGCGCAGGTTCTTGAGCGCCAGGAGCCCCAGGCACATGAGCACGATGATCATCGCAACCGTGGTCACCGGCTGCTTGATACTGAACTCGGAGAGCAGCATGGATTACTCTTCCGCGGTCATCGTCGCCGGTTCTGAGCGGTCCGTGAGCTCCGCCGCCTGGCCGTCCGTGAGGGTCGAGCCCGGATAGCGCAGCACCTGGTCTCCTTCGGCGAGGCCACGCTCGATGGCATACCGGCCGGTGCGCTGGTCGTGCGCGCCGAGATCCAGCGACACCTGCTGCAGGGTGCCGTCCCTGAAGCGCCAGGCAAAGGCGTGGTCGCCGTCGCGCTGGATCGAGGAGGACGGCACGGTCAGCCGCGCTGCAGTGCGGGCCTCGATGCGGCCCTCGGCATAGAGTCCGGCCACCCGCGGCATCCGTGCGCTGTCGTTGAAGCTCACCAGCACCTCGACCTGGCGTGTGGTCTCGTTGGCGGCGGGGTTCACCCGCACCACCGTACCGGCAAAGTCGACGCCATCGAAACCCTGGACACGGAAATGCACGGTCTGGCCGGCGGCCACCTCGCCGATGCTGTCGGCGGACACGCGACCCTCGAAGCGCATGCTGGCCGGATCCAGGACTTGCATGAGCTCCTTGCCCACCGAGGCCGTATCGCCGGCGGAGACCTTGCGGTTGCTCACGAGGCCGTCGAAGGGGGCGCGCACCTCGGTGCGTTCCAGTTGCTGGCGGGCCGCCACCACCCGGCTGTGGGCCGCTTCGTTTTCGCTCTGCGCGCTGTTGCGCTGGATCGCGGCGTCTTCGAGTTGCTGCGCCGAGACCATGTTCTCCTGCCGCAATTTATAAATGCGCTGGTACTGCCGCTCGGCCTGCTCGTAGGCCAGCTCGGCGGCACGGGCCGAGGCCTCGGCAGAGGTCAGGGCGTCGCGAATGGCGGTCTGGTCGAGGCGCACCAGGAGGTCGCCGCGGCGGACGGGATCGCCATTCTCTTTCAGCACCTCGAGCACGACGGCGGGCACCTCCGCCCGCAGGTCGGCGCGGCGCTCGGCTTCGACCGACCCCGTGATCAAGGGGCCGGACGCGAGCGGGCTCTCGCTCACGGTCACGAGGTCTTCGGGTGAAAGCAGCAATGGCGCGGCCGCGGCCGGCTCGGGCGTGCCGTCGGCTTCCTTGCCGCAGGCGCTGAGGCCGATCATCGAAAACGCGAGCAGGAGGGCCACGCCGGCGTGGCGGACCCTTCTAATTAGTATAACCACGCAGTGTTCCCTCGGGCACCAGCCTCTGTGACCCGGAAGCGCCCCGAAAGGTTGCACCGGGGTAACCGGTTAGATGCTTGCTGATGGGGATCCGGTTGCAAACGACTCCCCGGACGGTCGGCGACGCACGTTCGGGGCCCGGCAGTCTAGCCCGGAAACCTGAACCTGTCGCCGCCAGTTCTCAGGGTAAGTCGTACTGGTGTGTTAGTCAAGTAGAACACTAGATAAGTGTCCGAGAGGGCGGTCGCGATGGCGACGCGTTGATCTCCTCCCGGCCAATCAGTTACCTGCCGCGGTCCCCGCAGAAACGACTGCCATCGCTCCGCAATTGGGACTCGAAGAGGAGGGCCAGGAGTCTGGCGCGCCTGTTTCTCTCGGCCGAACTGGTCAGCGCCGGAGTGAGCAAGCTTTAGTCGATCGTGACGCTTGCCTCGCCCGAGTAGTCGCTCTCGACGCCCTGCGTATTGTAGGCACGCATCGCGAAATACCACGTGCCGGCGCTCAGGTTCTCGACGACGAAAGTCGTCGCACCGGCGCCGATGTCGGCCGAATTCGTGTATTCGCCCGACTGTTTGCCCCAGTACACGGTATAGCCGTCGAGGTCCGTCAGCGCCGTGCCGTCCGTGTTCAGCGTGGGCGGCGTCCAGCTCAACGTGACCGAGCCGAGAGCGATCGCGTCGACGGTGATCGAGAACGCCGGCAACGAGTCGGTCGCCTCGCCGTCGCTGACGCTGATCACGACATCGTCGAAGGTGCCGACGTCGCCTGCCGTGGGCGTGCCGGAGAGCCGGCCGGTCGTGGCGCTGAAGGTCGCCCAGGCCGGCTTGCCGGTGATCGAGAACGTGAGCGTGTCGCCGTCGGCGTCGCTCGCGCTCGGCCGGAATGCGTAGGCCTCACCCGCCAGCACCTCGCTCGCCGGCGTGCCGGAGATCGTCGGTGCCGTGTTGTCCGGTACCGCGGCGCCCTGGACGGTGATGCTGAACGGCTCCAGCGACGCGCTCGCCGTGCCGTCGCTCACGCTGATTATGATGCTGTCGTAGGTGCCGGTGTCGGCTTCCACGGGCGTGCCGGAGAGCCGGCCGGTGCTGCGGCTGAAGGTCGCCCAGGCCGGCTTGCCTGTGATCGAGAACGTGAGCGTGTCGCCGTCGGTATCGCTCGCGCTCGGCCTGAACGCATAGGCCTCGCCCGCCAGCACCTCGCTCGCCGGCGTGCCGGAGATGGTGGGCGGCGTGTTGTCCGGTGCCGCGCCGGGCTCCACTGTGATCGTGAACGCGTCCAGCGAAGCCTTCGCCGCGCCGTCGCTGACGCTGATCACGATGCCCTCGTACGTACCGACGGCGCCGGCATCGGGCGTGCCGGAGAGCCTGCCCGTGCTCGTGCTGAACGTGGCCCAGGCCGGCTTGCCGGCGATCGAAAACGTGAGCGGATCGCCGTCGGGATCGCTCGCCGTGGGCGTGAAAGCGTACGAGGCACCGGCAGTCACCGTCGCGGGCGGCGCGCCCGAGATCGTCGGTGCGCTGTTCGCCGGACCGGCTTCCTCTACGGTAATCGAAAAAGCCTCCAGGGCGGCGCTTTCCGTGCCGTCGCTGACGCTGATCACGATATTCCCGAACGTGCCGACGTCGGCAGTGTCCGGCGTGCCCGCCAGCGTGCCCGTCGAGCTGGAGAACGTCGCCCAGGCCGGCTTGCCGCTGATCGAGAAGGTGAGCGGGTCGTCGTCGGGGTCGCTTGCGTCAGGCGTGAACGTGTACTCCCTGCCTGCAAGCGCCTCGGTCGGCGGCGTGCCGGAAATCGTCGGCGGCGAATCGCCGGGAGCGGGGGCGGCCTGGCCGCCGCGCACCGCATTGACGGTCTCGATGTCGGATTCGAGCCCCGCCGTAATCCGCGAGATCGCCTCGTCCAGCCCCGATTCCGCGTCGGAGGGCAGCGCCTCGCGCGCGTTGGCCGCCGACATGCCGGCGGAGACGTCGTCCAGAGCCGCACGCAGTGCGTCGAGCTGCGCCGAGGGGGAGATCGCGAGCGCGGCATCCACCCCGAGCTTCGCGTTCGCAAGCATTCTCGCCGTCACCGGCAACGACTCCGTCGGTGCCGTCACGGACGCGTCGGACAGCTGGCCGATCACGTCGTCGAGCGTCTGCGTGACGACCTGGTCGTTCACGCGCAGCCGGTTGGCCATCGATTCGATCAGCACTTGTGAGGCCACCAGCGTTGCGGTCGCGGAGACGTGGGCGTCCGTGAGCTCTGTCCCCTGGCCGTCGAAGCGCCCGTCGGCCAGATCCGCTCCGAGCGCGGTGACGACGTCGTCGACGGACGATTCGCCGTCGGCCGCGAGCATGGCGGTATTGGTGCGGCGGAACAGCTCGGTGAGAGCTTCCGACGCCTTGACCATCTGCGGCAGGTTCGAGTCGTCGATCGGCGTGCTGACGACATCCTCGTTCGCCAGCGACGTCAGCCCGAAGCTGAACTCCGTCATGACGGTCTCGAGCGCCGCGCCGAGCGTTTGCGTCGAAAGACCGCCGTTCATCTGCCGCGCGGTCGCCACGGCCAGCGTCGAGAACGGGCTGAGGTTGGCCGACGCTTTGGCGCTCGGCTCGGCCAGGACGCTCTCGAGCCTGAGATCCGGCCTCGTGTTGGTGACGAGATCGATGCCTCCGTTCGCCTGGATCAGCAGCGGATAGTGCTTGCCCTGGGTCTTGAACCGGACGTTGTAGCTCGCCTCCTGATCGCTGGTGAAGGTCGCCAGCTCCTCGCCCGAGCTTGCCGTGACGACCATGCTCGCATCGACGATCGGCCCGTCGCCGACGCTGCCGCTCAATTCGACGTCGTACGCTGCGTCCGAAGCCGGGTCGGCAGGCGGGGCGTCGCTCGCGTCGTCTTCGTCGCTTCCGCAACCGGCCAGGATCAGGGCGCAAAAGGCCGTGATCAGCCAGCCGGGCAACGTGTCGGGTCGAATGATTCTGCCGGTCATCTTGTTCTCGTTCCTTCAGGCACGGCCGAATGCGCGTGCGCGTTGCGACGACGCCTCGACACGAGGACGCCAGGCACACCAGTGGAATGCATTCGGGGAACGGTCCGCGGCGCGCCAGCCGCGCGTCGCATCTCCGCTGGCAACCCCGCTGTCCTCGATCCGGACCGGTGGCTTTGCGTCCCCGCCTCTCGGCGGGTTTGCTCTTTTTTCAGCGTTTGCAGACGGATGTCTGCAAACGAGCGAGCCGTCTACAAGATTCGTGCCGGCTTCCGGAGGCCGAGTGTGGGCGCGGGTTCCGGCGTTGCCGCGCGATTCGATGCCGGGTTTGCCTGCCCTCGATTGGCGACAGCCATCCCGGTCTCGAGCGCCGGATGCCAGCTATCGGGCCCGTTTCGCCTGTCGCGTGATGCAGACGCGTGATGGCGAGTGCGACGCGAATTGCGTGCGTGAATACAGCTACGCACGGCGGCACCATTGGCTTTCAGGGACGCACGCGGCGGTCGAGCGCCGCGTCGCAATCAGGCGACCGGCCTCGTCAGTGCGGGAGCAGCAGGGGTGAAGCGCCACGCCTGCCGTGTCATTGACCGAAATCAAGGGCGTGCGGTGCGCTGCGAGCTTGCGCACCGGCGGAGTGGGCGGCGGTTTTGAATTGATCTAAATCAAGGCGTCCGTCTGCCGGCCGCGGCACCATCCGGCCCCGAAAGGACGATCGGGAATGACAAGGACGGAAACCTACAATGACCAGGTCGTGCGCCTGTTCCTGCTGGCGGCGAGCGTCTGGGGCATTGTCGGCATGTCGATCGGCGTATTCGCAGCCGCCCAGCTCGTGTGGCCGGCGCTCAACTTCGACACCCCCTGGCTGACCTTCAGCCGCATCCGCCCGGATCACACCTTCGGCGTCGTGTTCGCCTTCGGCGGCTCCGCCCTCATGGGCACCTGCTACTACATCGTGCAGCGCACCGGGCATACCCGGCTCGCGCTCGGGCGGCTCGCGGAGCTCACGTTCTGGGGGTGGCAGACCGCCGCCGTGCTCGCGATGGTGACGATGCCGCTCGGCATCACGCAGAGTAAGGAATACGCGGAGCCGGAGTGGTTCATCGACCTCCTGATCGCGGTCGTCTGGGTCGCGTTCGGCACGGTGTTCTTCGCGACCCTCGCGCGCCGCAGGATCCGCCACATCTACGTTGCGAACTGGTATTACGGCGCGTTCATCATCGCCGTCGGCCTGCTGCACGTCGTCAACAACGTCGCGCTGCCGGTGTCCCCGCTCAAGTCCTATCCCGTGTACTCCGGCGTCGTCGATGCGATGGTGCAGTGGTGGTACGGGCACAACGCGGTCGCTTTCTTCCTCACCGCGGGCTTCCTCGGGATGATGTACTACTTCGTCCCGCGCCAGGCCCAGCAGCCGCTCTGGAGCTACCGCTTCTCGATCGTCAACTTCTGGGCGCTGATCTCCGTGTACATGTGGGCCGGCCCGCATCACCTCCTGTACACAGCGCTGCCGGACTGGGTGCAGTCCGTCGGCGTCGCGTTCTCGCTCGTGCTGCTGATGCCGAGCCTGGGCTCGGCGGCCAACGGCCTGATGACGTTCAACGGCGCCTGGGACAGGCTCCGGACCGACCCCGCGGCGAAGTTCATGGTCATCGCGCTCGCGTTCTACGCCGCCTCGACGTTCGAAGGCTCGATGCTCGCAATCAAATCGGCCAACTCGCTCTCGCATTTCACCGACTGGACCGTCGCGCACGTGCACTCGGGCTCGATCGGCTGGGTGGCGATGATCACGATCGGTTCGCTGTACGCCATGGCGCCGCGTGCCCTCGGGCGCCCGATGCATTCGCAGCGTGCGATGGACGTTCATCTCTGGATGCACACGGCCGGGTTGCTGCTGTACGTCGTCGCGATGTGGATCGCGGGCATCACAGAGGGCCTGATGTGGCGGGCCACGAACGCGGACGGCACGCTGACCTACAGCTTCCTCGAGACCCTGCTGGCGGTGAAGCCGCTGTACGTCGTGCGGCTGTTCGGCGGCCTGCTGGTGCTCGGCGGGATGGTCGTCATGGCGTGGAATTTGTGGCACACGGCCGCGGAGGCGCGCGCGAAGCTGATCGAGGCCATTCGCGTGCCGCTGCCCCGGCCTCACCCGCAGCCCGCGGCACTGCAGACGCGGGGCTGAGCCATGCGTCTGCAATATCGCCATTTCGAGGCGATCGAGAAGCACGCCGGGCTGCTCGGCGTACTGATCGCGTGCATGGTCGCGATCGGCGGCCTCGCCGAAATCACTCCTTTATTCATGAAGGCGCACGAGATCGAGCCCGCTCCGGGCATCGAGCCTTACGACCCGCTGCGCCTCGCCGGCAGGGACGTGTATGTCCGCGAAGGCTGCTACGCCTGTCATTCGCAGATGGTGCGGACCCTGCGTTTCGAGACGCAGCGCTACGGCCACTACTCCGTCGCGGGTGAGTTCGTCTACGACCGCCCGTTCCAGTGGGGGTCGAAACGCACCGGCCCGGACCTCGCGCGCGTCGGCGGCAAGTACTCCGACGAGTGGCATCGGCTGCACCTGATCAACCCGCGCGACGTCGTGCCGGATTCCAACATGCCGGGCTATCCGTGGCTCGAGAGCACGCTGGTCGACGCGGCCGAGCTGCAGGCGCGCATGCGCGGCCTCGCGCGTTTGGGCGATCCCTACGAGGCATCGGCGATCGCAGCCGCACCGACCGCCGTCGAAGGCAAGACCGAGCTCGACGCGATCATCGCGTACCTGCAGGGCCTCGAGGCGCCGGCGCGGACGCCTGAAGCCGAAGTCGCGAGCGCCGGGGAGGCACCGTGAGCACGTTCTTCGGCCACCTCGTCGGCGTGGTGATCCTGCTGCTGATGGGCGTGTTCATCGGCATCTGGTTCTGGGCCTGGCGGCCGCGCCACAAGCCGGTCTTCGATGCATTGGCCGAGATGCCGATGCGCGACGCGGACGCGGGCGACGGCACGAAGGCCGGAGGCGGCAGCGGGCCGCGTGCGCCAGGGCCATGAGCGGGTTCTGGGCCGGATGGGTCATGTTCCTCGTGGTGCTGAACCTCGGCGTCGCGTTGTTCCTGTTCGTCTGGGCGCAGCGAGTGCGGATTCCGACGGACGCCGACGGGACGAGCGGGCACAGCTGGGCCCACGGCGTGCTACGCGAGGGCGTGCGGCGCCTGCCGCGCTGGTGGGTCGTGATGTCGGCCCTCATGTTCGCCGGCGCCTTCGGTTATCTCGTGCTGTATCCGGGTTTCGGCAGCTTCGGCGGGATGCTCGGCTGGACCTCAGCCGAGCAGCACGCGCGCGCGACCGCGGCGAACGACGCGAGGCTCGAGCCCGTCATGCAGGTGTTGCAGTCCGACTCGATCGTCGAGCTTGCCGGACAGGAAGCCGTGCGCGACCTCGGCCGCGTGCTGTTCCTCGACAACTGCGCCGCGTGCCACGCAAGGGATGCACGCGGCAATCGGGCACTCGGTGCGCCGAACCTGACCGACAGCGACTGGCTGTACGGCGGGGATCCGCAGACGGTTCTCGCCAGCATCCTCGACGGGCGCCACGGCACGATGCCGGCCTGGGGTGCTGCGCTCGGGCAGGACGGCGTCGTCGACGTCGCCGCCTACGTGCGCAGCCTGGGCGGCGCCGACGAGCCGGCCAAGTGGGTCGAGACCGGCAAGGCACGTTTCGCTACCCTGTGCGCCGGCTGCCACGGGATCGACGGCCGGGGCACGCCCGCGCTCGGCGCGCCGAATCTGAGCGATGACGTGTGGCTGTACGGCGGTGACCTCGCGAGCGTGACCAGGTCCATCCGCGACGGCCGCGGCGGCGTGATGCCGGCCTGGCGCGAGCGCCTCGGCGAGGAGCAGGTGCGCGCGGTTGCGGCCTGGGTCTATGCGAACGCGGAAAGCGCGAACGAAGATCGGCGCTCGCGCGCATCCGGGCGATGACGTCGCACGAGGCCAGGATGGCGCGGCGGGAATCGCTGGCGGGTCGTGAGCCGGAGGCGGGCCGTGTGCTTCCGGGCTGGCATCGCTCGGCGACCCTGTGGCTCGGCGTCGCGATGCTCGCCGCTTCGCTCGCCGGCGTCTTCCTCACCGTCGCGCTCGCGCTGCGTCACGCAGACACGCCGCTTGTCGTCGAGGGCGAGCAGCTCTTGAGCGTGCCGACCGACAGCGCCGGATCGGAGGCGCGGCGGTGAGAACGCCTGCTGCCGAGCCGACGGCGGAGATCTGGGAGCGGCCGCAACTCGCCCGGCACGTCGTCCGCGATCTCGGCGGCGGACGACGCGAGTCGATGCTGCTGCTGGAGGGCGTGCGCTGCGCGAGTTGTGTCATGGCCATCGAGCGCGCGCTCTCCGCGGAGCCGGGCGTGGTCGGCGTGCAGGTAAACGCGGCGTCGCGCCGCGGGCGCATCGCCTGGAACGCAGCGGAGACGTCGCTGCCGCGTCTGCTCGAAGTGCTGTCCGGCATCGGTTACCGCGCGCTGCCGCTCGACGCCGCGGCCCTCGACGACGTCCGCCGGCACGAATCGAAGGCGGCGCAGAAGCGCCTGCTCGTCGCCGGCTTCGGCGCGATGCAGGCGATGATGTACGCCGCCGTGCTCTGGTTCGGCGGCGACGGCTCGCTCGATCCCGCGGGCCGCGACCTGTTTCGCTGGATCGCCTTCCTGGTGGCGACGCCGGTGGTGTTCTACTCGGCCCGGCCGTTTTTTGCCGGCGCCTTGCGCTCGCTCAAGGCCCGCCGTCCCGGCATGGACGTACCGGTCGCGATCGCCGTGGCCGGCATCTATGCCGCGAGCCTCATCGAAGCGCTGCGCGGAGGCACGCACGTCTACTTCGAATCCGTGTCGATGTTCGTGTTCTTCCTGCTGATCGGCCGCTACGTCGAGATGCGCGCGCGTCACCGGGCGGGCGACCTGACTGACGCGCTCGCGAGGCTCACTCCGCCGTTCGCCGACCGGCGGCTCGCGGACGGCGGGCTCGAGCGCGTCGGCATTCGCGAGCTTGCGCCGGGCGACCGTGTGCACGTCGCGGACGGCGGCGTGATCCCTGCCGACGGTGTGCTGGTGAATGAACAGTGCCTCGTCGACGAGGCGCTGCTCTCCGGGGAATCGGCGCCGGCGCCGCGCCGCCGGGGCGAGCGGCTGGTTGCCGGCAGCGTGCTGGTCGCAGGCCCGGCGGAGCTCGAGGTCGAGGCCGTCGGTGACGACACTGTGCTCGCCGGCATCGCCGAGCTCGTCGGCCGCGCCCAGGCGGCACGCCCGCGCCTCGCGCAGGCGGGCGAGCGTGCGGCATCGCGCTTCGTCGTGCGGGTGCTCGCACTCGCGCTGCTGACGGCCGCGGGCTGGGTGTTCGTCGACCCGTCGCGCGCATTCACGGCGGCACTCGCGGTGCTCGTCGTCTCCTGTCCCTGCGCGTTCGCGCTCGCCGTGCCGGTTGCCGTCACGCGCGCGCTGGCGGTGCTCGCGCGCCGCGGCGTGCTGGTCGTGAAGCCCGATGCGATCGAGGCGCTCGCCGGGGCGACGCACGCCGTGCTCGACAAGACCGGCACGCTGACCGAGGCCGAGCTCGTGCTCGAGCGCGTGCAGGCGCGACGCGGGTTCGCGCCGGCGGACGCGGTGCGGCTCGCGGCCGCGCTCGCCCGCGAGAGCCGGCACCCGGCAGCGCGCGCGATCGCCGCCGCGTGCACGCGCTGCGTCGACGGGGCTTCCGGCGTGGCGGCGCTGGCGGGTCTCGGCGTGCGTGGCATCGTCGGCGGCCGCGAGCTCCGGCTGGGGCGCGCGGATTTTGCGCTCGGGCTCGACGGGCCGGCGGCGGACGACGAGGATGCCGTGCTGCTCGCCGACGATGACGGCGTGATCGCCGCGTTCCATCTGAGCGAACGGTTGCGCCCGGATGCGGCCGCGGCGGTCGACGCGCTGCGGGGGCAGGGCGTCGAGGTTTCGATCGCAAGCGGCGACTCGGCCGGCAAGGTCCGGGCGGTGGCCGCCCGCCTGGGCATTCGCGAGTGGCGGGCGCGCCAGTTGCCGGCCGACAAGCTGGCGCGCCTGACCGTGCTGCGAGAGCAGGGCGCGCGCGTGATCGCCGTCGGCGACGGCGTCAACGATGCGCCCGTCCTCGGCGGAGCGGACATCGCCGTCGCGCTGGCCGAAGGGGCGGAGCTCACGCAGGCGACGAGCGACGTCGTGCTCAGCGGCGGCCGGCTCACCAACCTGCCACGCGCGCGCCTCGTCGCGTTGCGGACGCTCGACATCCTGAAACAGAACCAGCGCTGGGCGCTCGTTTACAACTTCGCGGCGGTGCCGCTGGCGGCGCTCGGCTTCGTGCCGCCGTGGCTCGCTGCACTGGGTATGTCGTTCAGCTCGCTGGTCGTCGTGCTGAACGCGATGCGCATCGGCCGGGACGCCGAAAGAGGGCAGAGCCCGGCGCCCGTCGTCACCGAGCTCGCGCCGCGCGTGCGTGCGGCATGAACGTGCTGCTCGTGATGATCCCGCTGTCGCTGCTGCTCCTCGTCGGCGCCGCGGCGGCCTTCTTCTGGGCCGTGGACCACGACCAGTTCGACGACATGGACACCCCCGCGCTGCTGCCGCTCGACGAGAATTCCTGAATACCGTGCGGCCCTGCGGAGCCCTTCCAGGTCCCGCGAGCTACAACGGTTGAGGAAGGACGACCGAAGGTCCGTCGCGGAGAGCAGGTCTGACGCTCGAACCGGTGTGGCGTCACTTCCTGACGAGGACTGCCCTGCCGTCAGGTAACTGGTCCCTGCCGCGGTGTGAAGCGAAAGCGGCACACGTGCCCGCCGCGCGCCATGCATTCGGTGAGATCGACCCTGCTGCCGGTGAGGCCGGACAGCAGAGAGAGGTCGAACTGGCAGATCTCCGAATTCTTCATCGCGAGCTCGTGGAACACGCAGTTGTCCGCCTCGATCGTGGGCGCGCCGTCAATTTCGTCCCCGGTACGCGCGTCGTAACCCAGGTCGTCCAGCAGGCATGACGCGCTCTCCACCTTCTGCCGCTGCGTTTCGTTGGGTGGCGGGGTCCCGCGCAGTTCCGCGACGACGCCGGCGGCGATACGGCCAAGGCGCACACGCAAACCGCTCGCGCCGTGTTCTTTCGCGATCGCGTCGACCAGCAGTCGCGCGAACCAGGAGTAGTGACGGGGAAACGCCTCCCGGCCCTCCTGCGTCAGCACGAACAACCGTTCCGGACGTCCGCCGGTAGGCCGTTCGGCACCTGGCGCCACGAGCGCATCGCGCGCCAGCGCCGCCAGGTGTTGGCGCACGGCCGTGCGCGTAACCCCGAGCGCCCGCGCCAGCTCATCGATGCTCGCGCCTTGCTTGTGCCTCAAAAGGTGCCGCATCAGTTGTTTGCGGCGCATGCCATACATGTCCGGCATGCCGGGCCTCCTGCCCGCAGGGGCTTTGGAACTTTTGGCATATTACCGTTAGTTTAGCACCCCTGTCGATAGCCTCCGCGGTAAAAAAAATGGCTGAAAGCCGCGCTGCTGGGCCTTTTGGCATATAAACATTTGTTTTATGCAGATACTGGCGTATATCTGTGTCCAGGCGTTTAACTGTCCAGGAGACAACAACATGAGACCGCAAGCTTCACTATTCCCCGTACTCGCCGCCGCGCTCGCGCTGACGCTGCCCGGGTTCGCGTCCGCCCAGCATGCGCCGCCGCAGGAGCAGGCCGCGACCACGGTCACCTTCGCAGCGACCCAGGACGCCCTGCGCGACCTGTGGATCGGCCATGTCTTCTGGGTCCGCGCCGTCGTCGATGCGCGCTTCGAAGGCAACGGGGACGCCGCCAAAGCGGCGGAACAGCAGGTTGTCGCCAACGCGCAGGCCATCGCCGGAGCTATCGAACCGTTCTACGGCGAGGCGGCCTCGACGCAGCTTTTCGAGCTGCTCGCCGGCCATTGGGGCGCGATCAGCAACTACCTGGACGCCACGCTGGCAGACAGCAAGGCGGAGCAGGACGCTGCGTTCCAGCAACTCGTGGACAACGCCAATGCGATCGCGCAGTTCCTCGGCGGTGCGAACCCGTACTGGCCGGTCGATACCGTGAGCGGTCTGCTGATGGCCCACGGATCGCATCACACGCAGCAGATCCAGCAGTTCTCTGCCGGCGACTTCGAGCGGGAGGCCAAGACCTGGACGATGATGAAGGACCACATGTACGTGATTGCCGATGCGCTCGCCGGCGGTCTCGCGAAACAGTTCCCCGACAAGTTCCATTGATCAAGGACCGGAGATCCGCGCCGCGCACCGGTCACCGTGTGCGCGGCCGGACAGCGAGCGGTAATACGCGCTTGTGCCGGTGAATCGCCGGAACCAAGAGCGATTGACTTTGGTATGAGGAAATTTGTCATGCAGCAAACAACAGTAGCAATGCGCGTGCACGATCTGGTGTGCATGCTCGCGCTTGGCGCCGCGGCTGCCGGAGCTCTTGCCCTGGCGGGTTGCAGCGACGGCACTGATATCATTGGCCTCGATCAGACTGACGAGAACGCCGAGCTGGTCGAGCAGGGCAAGGAAATTTTCCGTTACGACACGTTCGGTGACGAAGTGTTCTGGACCGATGTGTTGAGGATGAATGAAGTCATCGAAGCTGCAGTGAGCCCGGCTGTCGCCGCGAGTGTCGGCGTCAAGGTGGACGTGGATGCACTCCCGGAAGAAGTGGTTGCCGGGATCGCCGATGGTTCGGTCGACCTGACCAGTCCGCAAACGACGCTGACGCTTCTCAAGCTGAACGCTGTCGTTGGATTGCAGGGCGAGGTGGTCGATAACGAGGACGGCTCCATGAGCCTGGCACGCGTCGGTATCACCTGCGCGCTTTGCCATTCCACAGTCAGCAAGGACGTCGAGGTCACGAACGGTGATGGCGACGTCGTGCTCCCCGCCGGCATTGCAGGCCGCCGGCTCGACGGCTGGCCGAACCGGGACCTCAATCCAGGTGCGATAATTGCGTTATCGCCCGCGATCACCGACCAGGCTGCCAAGGATTATTTCAACTCGTGGGGGCCGGGCAAATTCGACCCGCGCCACAACGTGGACGGTATCGAGGACTACGCGGTGGTCATTCCGCCCGCCTACGGCCTCAAGGATCTGGAGAAAGCGATCTTCACCGGCGATGGTGACCGCAATGCCGAGCCGATCGGCCCGGTGGCGTACTGGAATCGCTACGTGGCCGTGGTGGAGATGGGCGGGAAGGGGATCTTCTCCGATGCACGCCTGCCGCTCGACGTCGACCGCCGCAGCGAAGGCGGAACCTTCGAGGATCGCGTCGACACCCAGACACTGATCGCGTTGCAGGCCTACGAGTACTCGCTCCCCCCGCCTGAGCCTCCGCAGGGGTCTTTTGACGCTGCCGCAGCCGAGCGTGGGAAAGAGGTCTTTGAAGGCCAGGGCCTGTGCAGCACTTGCCATACCGGTTCCAAGTTCACTGACGCCAATACGCTGCTGCATCCGGTGAGCGATTCGGCCGCCGCACAGACCAGCTACGCTGCGCGCTCCGCGACCGGCCAATGGCGTACGTCGCCCCTGCGTGGCGTGTGGCAGCATCCGCCGTATTTCCACGACGGCTCTGCCGCGACCCTCGACGAGGTGGTCGCCATGTACGATGCCAAGCTGAGCCTGGGACTGACCGCTGACCAAAGCGCGGATCTCGTGGAGTACCTGAAGTCGCTCTGAAGACCGGCATCGAGCACCTCGAGGTGCTCGTGCTGCGGCACGTCGCCGCCGCTGCATCGGCGTGTCCCTGGCCGCATGCAGACGGAGCGCTCATCCGGGGAGACTCTCCATCCATCGATGCAGCGCTCCGCTTCGTGCATGTTGACGTGAGCTTCCGGTTATGGACGACACAGGCAGGCGGCCGTGGACCAGGACCCGCTCGACGACAAGGACACCCCGCGCTGCTGCCGCTCGACCAGAATTTCTGATACCTTGCGGCTCTGCGGAGAGGACCCTACTCTTTTCTGCGGGTCGGGAGGGGCGGCAACACGAAGGTGGGCATGCGGCTCGTCAGTCGGCTCCGCTCGCTGTGGCGGACGGTTCGGCACCGGTCGGAGCGGCCGCCAGAGAACCGGGAGGCACGCGCCGCGGCCGGCGCGCGCTGGCTGGACGCCATGGCCGCGGATCTCCGATTCGCGTTGCGGCTGCTGGTGCGTTTTCCGGGTTTCAGCGCCGTCGCGATCCTCTCCCTGGCACTGGGCATCGGCGCGAGCACGGGGATGTACAGCGTCGTCGATGCCGTGCTGCTCAGGCCGCTCCCGTACGCCGCGCCCGAACGCCTCGTGGAAGTGGGAATCCACTGGCCCGGCGAGGACACGGGCCCCGAGCTGTCCGTGGCCGACGTGGAGGCGGTGAGCGACGCCGGCGTGTTTTCCGCGTTCGGCGTCAGCGCCGCCGCGTACGGCGGCATCACGTGGACGCGGGAGGGCGAGGCGGAGCTGCTGGACGGGTCGTATGTCTCGCCCGGGCTGGTCCGCGCCCTGGGCCGGGCACCGCTCCTTGGCGCCGGGCTGCCGGCGGAATCGGGGCGGGAGGGCGGACCTCGCGCGGTACTCGTGTCACACGCTTTCTGGCGCGATCGGCTCGGGGCCGATCCTTACGCTCCGGGGCGGACGCTCGTGCTGAACGAGCAGCCGTACACCATTGCCGGTGTCATGCCGGCGGACTTCACCATCCCCGGCACGCGCGGCGGAGACGTCTGGCCCGTCTTCCAGGCGCCGCCGGCGGACGCTCACGCGCCGTTTTACCTCACCGGCGTTGCACGGCTGGCCCAGGGGACTGACGCACCCGGCACGGCCGCGCGGCTGCGCGCGGCGGAGCAGGCCGTGAAGGAGCGGTTTCCGGATGCATCGCCCGAATGGAGCTACCAGGTCGAGCCGCTGCAGTCGGTGCTGGTGAAGGATACGCGCGAGACCGTGCTGCTCCTGTTCGCCTCGGTGGTCCTGCTGCTCCTCATCGCGACGGCCAACGTCGCGAACCTGCTGCTCGCGCGCGCAAGCGCGCGCACGCCCGAGTTCGCGGTGCGGACTGCTCTCGGGGCGGGCCGCTCCCGGCTCGGCCGCCAGCTGGTCACCGAAAGCATGGTCGTCGCGCTCGCGGGCGGAGCGCTCGGCGTCGCAGCGGCCTGGGCAGCGGTGCGCGTCGCCCCGGCGCTCGTCCCGGCGGGGGTCGGCTTGCTGGACGCCGTCCGACTCGACGCGCGCGTGCTCGGCTTCACCGTGGGCGTGACGGTGATCACGGGCGTGCTGGTCGGCGCGCTGCCCGCGCTTCGCTTGTCGCACGCGCGGCTCGGCACGCTCGCCCGCGAGGGCGGCGTTGCGGCGCAGAGCGGCGGGCGCGCGCGCTCCGCGCTCGTCATCTTCGAGTTCGCGCTCGCGATGGTGGTGCTCGTCGGAGCGGGTCTCATCGGCAACTCGCTCTTCGAGCTCCAGCGCGTCGATTCCGGCGCGCGGGCGACCGAGATCGGTGTGCTCCGTTTCTCGCTGCCGGAAGCGCGCTACGGGGAGCAGTTGGGGCCCGACAGTAATGCACGCGTCGTCGCTTTCACCGACCGGCTGCTCGACGAGCTGCGCGCGGTGCCGGGGGTGCGGTCCGCCGCGCTGGGGATGGGGGTGCCGCCCGCCCGGCTGGCCATGACGAACCCGTTCACCCCGCAGGGCCGTGTCTACGCGCAGAACGAGAGGGCGCCGCTCGCGCAGGAGCTGCTCGTCACGCCCGGCTACTTCGACGCGCTCGGCATCGGCATGGTCGCGGGGAGGGACTTTGCGTCGTTCGACCGCGAAGGCGCGGAGCCCGTCGCGATCGTCAATCGCGCGATGGCAGAGCGCCACTACGGCGGCGATGCGCTCGGCAAGTGGATCCAGACCGGCGACCCTGATCCCGACGCGACGCGCTTGCGGATCGTGGGCGTCGTCGACAACGTGAAGTACGAAGGTCTCGAGAGCGAGATGGCGCCCACGATCTACGTCCCCTACGCGCAGAACACCTGGTGGCTGTCGATGTACCTGGTCGTGCGCAGCAGCGACGCGGGCGCCGCCATCCGCGCGGCGCGCTCCAGGCTCGCGCAGGTCGATCCGCTCGTGCCCGTGCGGGAGACCTGGACGATGGAGCAGCTCCGCTCCGAAGCCATCGCCACGCCGCGCTTCCGCGCCACCCTGCTCGGCAGTTTCGCACTGCTCGCCCTCGCGCTCGCCGCCGTGGGCATCCACGGGGTCATGGCGTACGCCGTGACTCAGCGGCGTCGCGAAGCCGGAATCCGCATCGCGCTCGGCGCCGCGCCCGGCCACGTCCTGCGCCTGCTCCTCGGCAGCGGCATGGTGCTCGCCGCCTCCGGCACGGCGATCGGCCTCATCGTGGCGCTTGTCCTGGCGCGCCTCGCCTCGGGGCTGCTGTACGGGGTGGCCCCGGCCGACCCGGTCACCTATTCGGCAATGGCCGGCGTGCTGCTGCTCGTCGCCTCGGCCGCAATGCTCGGCCCCGCGCTGCGGGCGACGCGCATCGATCCGCAGATCGCGCTGCGCGCCGAATGAGCTGTGCTGAGCCGCTTGCTGCAGCCCGGCGACTTCAGTCCAGCAGCTCTAGATAACCGATCCGGGCGTTGAACGAGTTCGTAACCCACCACACGCGCCGTGGATCGTGCTGGTCCACCTCGATGCGACGAACGTCCGACTCGGCCTGCGGCATCGGCAGCATCAGCCACTCTTCCGTGGCCGGGTTGTAGCGCGCGATGACGTCGACCTTCTGCAGCGTCACCCACAGCAGGTTAGCGGATTGGTCGAAGTCGATGGAGTAGGCGCCGTTGTCGGGAACGGGCGGATCGATGAACGTCATTTCGTCCGTCTTGTAGTCGATCTTCAGGATCCGTCCCGCGCCCCAGAGTCCCACCCAGACATTGCCCTCGTTGTCATGATCCATGCGCCGCGGATAGGAGCCCGCCGGGAGCTGGAACTCCGCCACCTCGCCCGTCTCCCCGTCGAACCGCGCCAGCTTGTCCGCGAGGTTTTCGGCCATCCAGACACGCCCGTCGCCGGCGACCGTGATGCCGTAGCCGCCGGGATCCTCGTGGGTTTCGATCCAGCTCGCCGTATCCCACGTGCTCCACTCGCCGGTCGCCGGTTCCAGCCGCCGCACGGAGCCGTGTCCCGACATCCACACGCTGCCGTCGGGGTGCAGGACCAGGCTGTTGCCCTGCACCGGCCCGCGGATGCGGTCTTTGGGAAAAGGCCAGTCCGTCCACTTGTCGTTCGCGATGTCGTAGCTCAGCCAGCGCGTCTCGAACGGATCCGCCAGCCACATGATGCCCTCGCTGTTGATCTGGAGGTTGCCCGGGCGGGCGCGTTCCGCCGTGTACAGCGGCGGACCGATCTCCCGATACTCGTAGGTCACCGGATCGAAACGGCTGATCATGCCGCCGGTGCGCTGGTTGGCCCAGCCGATGCCCCAGGGATCGACCGCGACGTCGTGGGTCTCGACACCCTTCTCCTCGAGGTTGTATTGCACCACGCGATAGCGGAGGGCCTCGCCCTGCATGAGCTCGTGAGGGAAGCGGCTGTTGGGATCGGGCGCGGGCAGGGGCGCGAGATTGGCGAACAGGTAATCGAGCAGGATCTTCTCGTTGGCATCCGAAAGCTCGGGCTTGCCGCTGGCTGCGATCAGATCCTTCATCTCCGCGACCGTGCTGCGCCAGGTGTCCTCGTCGTAGCGGCTGGCGACCACCTGGTCGGCCGAATGGCAGCCGGCGCATTGCCCGGCAATGATCTGCTTGCCCGGGCCGGCCGGCAGCGCATCGAGGTTCGCAAGGCGTTCCGGCACCCGGCGCGGCCAGGCCGGCGGCAGGTCCGGTGCGCGCGGCTGGTCGAGACGGACGTCCATTGCCGCGGCGGCGTCGCTGCTCACGCTGACCGGCGCGGACCACGCGCTCTCGAAGTCGCCGCCGACGGCCTGCACGGTATAGCTCCCGGCAGGCAGCTTGCTGGCGGTGTACCGTCCGTCCTTCTGGCTGATCACCATGAAAGCGAGGCGCCCGTTGGTGTCGTGCAGCTTCACAAAGGCGCCCGAGACGGTGTGTCCGGAGGCGTCGGTCACCGTGCCCTGAATGAGGCCGGCGCGCCTTGGCGCGGTTTCGGTCGCTGCTGCATCGGTCATTTCCGGAGCGGCCGCGCCCATGTCGGGCGCCTGTGATTGGCCCGGCCCGCCGTTGGCGGCCTGGTCGTTGGAGCAGCCTCCTGCCAGCAACGCCATGAAACTCACGGCAGCAAGGGCGGTGCGCGCTGCGTGCATGTCTTCCCCCTCCCCATCCCGAGCCCTTACCGACCGGCTGCCGGCCAGTTCAGTATCGAACGGGACTCTTTTTATGACGGCGGTACAGCATATACCTTGCGTGGCGTCGTCGATTACGTATGAAACTGCGTGCGCGCAGCACGTGCCGAAAATGCACCGTGCTCATCACAGCCGGGCGAGGCGTGCACCGGGAAGGCGGTGCAGTGCCGGCCATCGGCGGCTGGTCGAGCGGCCGCATCGAGTGGCTGACGTTCGCCGCTTGCCGGTATCATCGCGTCCGTGATGCCCCTGCTTCGCTACATCTCCGGCCGCAGCCGAACTCGCTTTGCGCAATGCGCGGCATTGGCGCTGTTTGCGGCGCTCGCAGTGCCGCTGCAGGCGCGGACTGCAGCGGATGCGGCCGTCGCGCCGGCATACCGCGAAGCCGTAGAGTCGGCGGAAGCCCTGGCCGCAGCGGTGGTCGACGAAGCGAACCTGCCGGGTTTGTCGATCGCGGTCGGCATCGACGGCGCGATCGTCTGGTCGGAAGGCTTCGGCTATGCCGACGTAGAGCTCGGCGTGCCCGTCACGCCGCTCACGCGATTTCGTATCGGCAGCGTCTCCAAGCCGTTTACCGCGACCGCGGTAGGGCTGTTGTACGAGGCAGGCAAGCTGGACCTGGACGTGCCCGTGCAGCGCTACGTGCCGGATTTCCCCGAGAAGCGCTGGCCGGTCACGACCCGGCAGCTCGGCGGTCACATCGCCGGCATCCGGCATTATCGCGACGACGAGTTCCTCTCCAGCCGGCATTACGGCGGCGTGCTCGAGGGATTGCAGATCTTTGCGGACGATCCGCTGCTGTTCGAGCCCGGCACCGATTACAGCTATTCGAGTTATGGCTGGAACCTGATCAGCGCTGTCGTGCAGTCCGCTTCCGGCGAGGAATTCCTGCCTTTCATGATGCAGCGCGTGTTCCGGCCGCTGGGCATGCGCCACACGGTGCCGGACCAGGTGACCGCGATCATTCCGCAGCGCTCGAGTTATTACGAGCAGGAGCCCGAAGGCCGCCTCGTGAACGCACCGTTCGTCGACAACAGCTACAAGTGGGCGGGCGGAGGTTTCCTGTCGACGACCGAGGACCTGATCCGCTTCGGCTTCGGCTACATCCGCGACCCGCTGCTGAAGCCCGAGACCGTCGAGTTGCTGTTCACTCCGCAGCGCCTCGACTCCGGCGAGGGGACGGGCTACGGCATCGGCTGGAGCACGAGGGAGGACTGGGACGGCCGCCGCACGGTGGGGCACACGGGAGGCTCGGTGGGCGGGACGACGGCCTTCTGGACATATCCGAAGCAGCAGATGGTCATCGCGGCCGTCTCCAACCTGAGCGATGCGCCCGGATTGACGAGGCTCGTGTTCGCCCTCGGCGAGCTGTTCACGCCGCCCGCTGAGCCGGCAGTCGTCGATGAGCAGATCGCAGGCCGCTACTCGTTCGAAACCATGCCGACCGCGGACGAGAAGGCAAAGACGGGCACGATGGAAATCATGCGGACGCCGGACGGCTACTCCGGGTGGATCCGGGGCGACCTGCCGTACGCGCGCATCGCATGGGTCGGGCCCGCCGCCGACGGCCTGCGGATCTTTGCCGCCGGCAGGAAAGGCGTCGTCGCGCTGTGGCTGCACACGGACGGCAAGCGTTGG
>DASVDF010000101.1:0-28334 GCA_036381215.1 Woeseiaceae bacterium
ATATAGAAGCTCTTCTGCGAATGACATTTACCCCCCTTCCGACCGTTTCGCCTGCTGACCAAAGGCGCGGTTCGCTATTCTGTAACGCCGGTCCTATATCCGTTTAGCTCTGCGCGACTATCGCGACGTACTGAACTAGAATACACGCCAAGAGGGAAGGAGAGAGACAGACGGGGCCCATTCGAGGCCCAAAAAATAGGGAGTCACGTGCTTCCACGTAACTCCCTGTTTTTTGTTGGCTGGGGGACCAGGATTCGAACCTGGGTTGACGGAGTCAGAGTCCGTAGTCCTACCGCTAGACGATCCCCCAAAAGATCGAGTCAGATTGTACCAAGGACCAGGATCGGCTCGGGCCATTCCGACCCGCGCCCCTGCAATCTCCCAGTGGAATCCTGACCGTTTAGCGCTTCGAGAACTGCGTAGCCCTTCTTGCCTTGCGCAGCCCGACCTTCTTGCGCTCCACCTCGCGGGCGTCACGCGTCACGTAGCCAGCCTTGCGCAGCGGCGAGCGCAGCGACTCGTCGTACTGGAGCAGTGCCCGGGTGAGGCCGTGGCGAATGGCGCCCGCCTGTCCGGTCGTCCCGCCGCCGGTCACGGTGACGGCGACGTCGAGCCGGTCCTGCAGGTTCATGAGCTCGAGCGGCTGGCGCACGATCATGCGGGCCGTCTCCCGCCCGAAGAACGTGTCGAGCGGACGGTCGTTGACCGTGATGTTGCCGCTGCCGGCCTTGAGGAACACGCGCGCCGTCGAGGTCTTGCGGCGCCCGGTTCCGTAATACTGAGTGTCAGCCATCTCCGATCCTCTTCACAGGTCCATCAGGCGCTGATGTCCAGCGGCTTCGGCTGCTGCGCCTGGTGCGGGTGCTCCGGGCCCGCGAAGACCTTGAGCTTCGAATACATCTTCCGCCCCAGCGGATTGCGCGGCAGCATGCCCTTGACGGCATACTCCAGCGCCCGCTCGGGCTTCTCTTCCAGCAGCTTGCCGAGGGCCACCGACTTCATGTTGCCGATGTAGCCGGTGTGCTGGTAATAGATCTTGTCCCGCCGCTTGTTGCCCGTGACCCGGATCTTGCCGGCGTTCACGACGATCAGGTAATCGCCGGTATCCACGTGCGGCGTGTACTCCGGTTTGTGCTTGCCGCGCAGCCGGCGCGCGATCTCGGTCGACAGGCGGCCGAGCGTCTTGCCGGTCGCGTCGATGACGTACCAGTCGCGCTGCACGTCGGCTGGCTTCGCAGAAAACGTCTTCATGGTCCTGGAGGTTCCATTGGGGCGCCGACGGCGGTCGCGCCCCGGCGAAAGGCGCGGAATTCTACTCGACGGTGGCGCCGGATGCAACTCCGCGGTGCCGGACGTCATGTTGCAAGTGGCTGTTTTTGCTGATCAGAACGCGTATTCCAGCGACAACGCGGTGAACCGGTCCGTGTTTTCGCTGCCCACCGGCACGCTGCTGTTGTTGGTCACGGTGTAAGAGGCCACCAGTGCCACGTTGCCCGCCACCGTGGCCGTGAGCGCCGTCACCGACTCGAGCCAGGTGTTGTCGGCGCCCGATTCGACCGCCAGCGACTGCGAGAACTTCGCCGTCTCGCTCAGCGTCCACTGGTAAGCCAGGCCGCCGCGCGTGATGAACTCGTCCTCCGTGCTGCCGTCCGCGAGCTCCGCCTGGCGGGCACCGGCGCCGATCTCGGCGTTCAGCACGTGCGCCGGCGTGTCGATGAGCCGTCGGCCGTAGCCGACGGTCTCCGAGAGCTGCTGCTCGTAGCCGCTGAAGCGGTCCTTGCGCCAGCTCACGCGCCCGAACAGGAAATCGGACGCGGTGAGGTTGTACTCGCTCCTCCAGCCCGCGCCATAGGCTTCCGCGGTGGTGCTGTCGTCCTCGCTGGACTTGATGGCGCTCGCCTCGAGCGAATGCAGCCACAGACCGGGCTTGTAGGTCACGGAAAAGCCCGAGTTCAGGCTGGAGCTTTCGGTGTTGCCGCTCGTCGCGAGATAGCCGAGCGCGATTTTGACGAGCCAGGGATCGGCTTCTTTCGCTGCCGCCGGTCCGGGCGTCGCGCCCTGCCGGGCCTCCGCGACGGTCGCCAATCCGCAAAGGACAATCGCCGTCAGAAACAGTGCCGCTCGCGGCATGGCCGCCTTCCCCGAAGTGCTGTTCTCGTGGTCTGGATTTTCTGCGCGCGTCGTCCGCCGGGACGCTGTTCCGGGGGGGCGGCGAAGACGGCGGAGTATAGCGGCGGCATCGCTCGACGCAACCCCGCGCGCGTATAATTTGCGCATGGAAGATCGTTTGCTGACGCCGCTCGATCGCGTGCTTGCGGGGATCGACGGCTTCGTTCGCGGCATCGTCGCGCCCCCTTCGGGCGCCGCCCGCCCCAGTCCCGCACAAGCAGTGGCCGAAGCACCTCTCGCCGATGACGAGCGGCGGCGTGCGGCCGCCCTCATGCGCGTGAACCATGCCGGCGAGGTTGCGGCGCAGGGCTTGTACGAAGGTCATGCGGCGGTCGCGCGCAGCGCCGGGATGGCGGCGCATCTACGGGATGCCGCCGACGAGGAGCGCGATCACCTTGCCTGGTGCGCAGAGCGCCTGCGCGAGCTCGAGTCCTCCCCGAGCCTGTTCCGCCCGCTCTGGTTCGCCGGCGCATGGCTGATCGGCGCCGCGAGCGGCGTCCTCGGCGACCGGTGGTCCCTGGGTTTCGTCGCCGAAACCGAGCGCCAGGTCGAGGAGCACCTGACCGGGCACCTCGACCGGCTGCCCGCCGGCGATCGCCGCAGCCGCGCGATACTCGAGGCGATGCGCGAGGAAGAGCGTCGTCACGGCGAGCGCGCGACCTCGAGAGGCGGACGCGAGCTGCCGTGGCTGGTGCGTCGCGCCATGCGCCTCACCGCGGGAGTGATGAAACTGACCGCCTCCCGCCTATGAAGGGCGAGGGCAACCCCGTATAATTTTTCGCCGGGGCGGGGCACCGGGGATGCCCCGATATTTCCAAGTAAAATGCGAGCTTAGCTTGCCCTTCCGCACGGTCTGTATTAAAAGAACGAGATGAGGCGTTGAGGACCAGATAATGCAAACCACAGCCAAGACTTTGAGCGACGTGCCTGCGATCAATCGCTTCCTGAGCTATTGCCGGGTGCGGACCGTGCCTTCGAAGACGGTCATGATCCACGCGGGCGACCTTCCGGACGTCCTCTATTACATAGTCGACGGCTCGGTCGAGGTCATGATCGAGGACGAGGACGGTAACGAGATGGTCCTGGCCTACCTGAACAAGGGGCAGTTTTTCGGCGAGATGGGGCTCTTCTACGAGCAGCCCACCCGCAGCGCCTGGGTGCGGACGCGCAGCGAATGCGAGATCGCGGAGATGACCTATCCGCGCTTCCGCCAGATCGCGAGCGAAAGCCCCGGACTCGTGTTCGAGCTGGCGACGCAGCTCGCCACGCGCCTCGACCGCACCAACCGCAAGCTCGGCGACCTGGCCTTCGTCGACGTCACCGGCCGCGTCGCGCACGCGATCATGGATCTCTGCAATGAGCCGGACGCCATGACCCACCCCGACGGCATGCAGATCAAGGTCAGCCGGCAGGAGCTCTCACGCCTCGTCGGCTGCTCGCGCGAGATGGCGGGACGGGTCCTCAAGGTGCTGGAGGAGCAGGGTCTGGTATCGGCGAGCGGCAAGACCATCGTCGTCTACGGCGCGCGCCCGCAGCGCAAGAGCTGAAGACCTAGCCCCCCCCGCACGCGCGCTCGATCTCGGCGCGCATCGCCGCGATCGTGGCGGCGTAGTCTTCGCTGCCGAAGATGGCCGAGCCCGCCACGAAGGTGTCGGCTCCAGCCGCGGCGATGCGTCCGATGTTGTCCACCTTCACGCCCCCGTCCACTTCGAGGCGGATTTCCCGGCCGCTCTCGTCGATACGCCGCCGCACGCGCTCGATCTTCGCCACCGCGGATTCGATGAAGCGCTGCCCGCCGAACCCCGGATTCACCGACATGACGAGCACCATGTCGAGCTTGTCCATGACGTAATCGAGCCAGTCGAGCGGCGTGGCGGGATTGAGCACCAGCCCGCTGCGGCAGCCGTGCTCACGGATCAAGCTCAACGTGCGATCGAGATGACGCGTCGCTTCCGGGTGCACGCTGACGTACGTCGCGCCCGCCTCCGCGAAGTCGGGGATGAGGCGATCTACGGGCTCCACCATCAGGTGCACGTCGATCGGCGCCGTGACGCCGTTCTTCCGCAGCGCCGCGCAGACCAGCGGGCCGACCGTGAGATTCGGGACGTAATGGTTGTCCATCACGTCGAAATGGATCAGGTCGGCGCCGGCCGCCAGTACGGCCTCGACCTCCTCGCCGAGCCTCGCGAAATCGGCCGAGAGAATGGAAGGTGCGATGAGTGCCTGCACGTCGACTGTCCGGAAGCGCCTGTCGGCCTCACTCTACCGGAACACCGCCGGTTCTTGCACGCCGCGCCGGCGCTCCCGCCGCCGGCCGCCGCGTCGCAGAACCCGGTATTCAGCGGATACTCCGGCGCGCCCGGAGCGTCTCCCAGGCGCCGCGAATCTCGCGCGTCCGCTCCTGCGCCGCGAGGAGCACCGCGGGCTCGGCGTTCGCGAGCTTGTCGGGATGGTTGCGGTTCATCAGCCGGCGGTAGGCCTGCCGGATCTCGTCGTTGCTGGACGAACGGTCGACCCCCAGCACCGCGTACGCGCGTGCGAGCCGCTGCGCGTCGGCATTGCCGGCCGGCGATCTGCGGAAGCTCTTCTGCGCCCGCAGCATGGCCTCCAGCTGCGCGAGCTCGACGCGCCCGATGTCGAGCTCGCTCGCGATCGTCCAGAGCGCGGCCCGCTCGCGCCGTTCGAGCGTGTTCTTCGACAAGGCGACTTCGAGGAGCAGCTGGAGGAAGAGAGCACGCAGCTCGGCCCGCAGCCGCGTCTCGCGGCGCAGCTCGCGCACGGTCTCGTGCAGCGCGAAGGACGGCCCCTTGCCGGCCCGGAACCAGTCCATCGCCTGGCGGGTTTCGGCGGGATCGAGGCCGAGGCGATGCATCAGCGTGCGCGCCGCGCGGATCTCTTCCTCGGAGACGCGGCCGTCGCACTTCGCCAGGAAGCCCATGGTGAGGAACAGCGGCCGCACGAAGCTCTTCGGCAGGCGGTGCAGGCGATCGGGCGCAACGTTCGCCGAATGGCGGGCATAGCCTCGATCGAACTGGTGTCCGAGCACGAGGCCCACAAGAGCGAACCACGGGCCCGCGGCCAGTCCGGTGACCGTGCCGACCACCTTGCCCCAGTAAGGCACCCGGAGCCGTTCTCGCATGCTGATTGACCGTCCTCCCGCGGCGTATGCTAACCGGGGTTGTGGCGGATTCCCATCACCTGCCGCACGCCTTGCGGCGCGGCGGTTCGGGCGCCATCATCGCTCCCTCTGCCGATCCCCGGATCGTTCCTGCTTGCCAATGGACGCCTCGCTGCCGATGTTCGAATCCCGGATCCCCTCGTTGCCGCTGATCGGGCGCGGCAAGGTGCGTGACATCTACGCCGTCGACGACGCGCACATCCTGATCGTCACCACCGACCGGCTGTCCGCGTACGACGTGGTGTTGCCCGATCCGGTGCCCGGCAAGGGCGAGGTGCTGAACGAGATCTCGAAATTCTGGTTCCGGCGCTTTGCCGATCTCGTTCCGAATCACCTTGCCGAGAGACCGTTGGAATCCGTCGTCACCGATGGGAGCCTGCAGCGCGCGCTCGCCCGCCGCTCGGTCGTGGCGCGGCGCCTCTCTCCGCTGCCCATAGAAGCGGTGGTGCGCGGCTATCTCATCGGTTCCGGCTGGCGCGACTACCGCGCGACCGGCGCGGTGTGCGGCATCGAGCTGCCGCCCGGCCTGCGCCAGGCCGACCGCCTGCCCATGCCGCTGTTCACGCCCGCGACCAAAGCGGCCGCCGGTGAGCACGACGAGAACATCTCCTTCGAGCGCACGGTCGAGCTCCTCGGCGAGCGCGTCGCAACCGCCGTGCGCGACATTGCGCTCGCGATCTATGAGCGCGCCGCGGCCTACGCGCTCGAGCGCGGCATCATCGTCGCCGACACCAAGTTCGAGTTCGGCCTCGACGAAGAAGGCCGCCTCTATCTCATCGACGAAGTGCTGACTCCCGATTCCTCGCGCTTCTGGCCGGTGAGCGAATACCGGCCCGGCACCAGCCCGCCGAGCTTCGACAAGCAGTACGTCCGCGATTACCTCGACACGCTCGACTGGGACAAGACGGCACCCGGCCCCACCCTCCCCGCCGAGGTCATCGCGCGGACCGCCGGGAAATACCGCGAAGCCCTGACGCTCCTCACCGGCGCCGCTAAGAGCTCGCGGTAGGATCGGGCGGAGCCGCGACCCGTAGGAGCGCGCACCGCGCGCGACCGAACGCAGGCACAGGCCCGAACGATGGCACGCAGTCGCGCGCGGTGCGCGCTCCTACGGGTGCCACTGGCGGATGATCGTGCGCAGGGCGGCGAGGCCGTCGGTGAGAGCGGCGGGGCCGGGCTGGAGGATGAGTGAAGATTTGATCTCGTAGAGATGGCCGTTGGCGACCGCGGGGATGGCGCCCCAGCCGGGCCGTGCGGCAACTTTTTCGGGACGGAACTTCTTGCCGCACCACGACCCGATCACGATGTCCGGCCGGCGGCGCACGATCTCGGTCGGGTCGGCGACGATGCGATGCTTCGCGAGCGGCTCGCGCGCGCATTCGGGGAAACAGTCGTCGCCGCCGGCAATCGTGACGAGCTCGGAGACCCAGCGGATGCCGCTGATGCAAGGGTCGTCCCATTCCTCGAAGTAGACGCGCGGCCGCGACGCCTGCGGATCCACCTCCGCTCGCACTGCATCGATGCCCCGCTCGAGCTCTGCGGCGTACGCCTGCGCCTTCTGCTGCTCGCCGATCATCCCGCCGAGCATGCGGATCATCGCGAGGATCTCCCCGACGGAACGCTGGTTGAAGACGTGCACCGCGATGCCGTGCCGCACGAGGTCGGCCGCGATGTCCGCCTGCAGGTCGGAGAAGCCCAGCACGAGGTCAGGCTCGAGCGCCAGGATGCGGTCGATCCTGGCGCTCGTGAAGGCCGACACTTTCGGCTTTTCCCTGCGGGCGCGCGCCGGCCGCACGGTGAAGCCGGAGATGCCGACGATGCGCCGTTCCTCGCCCAGCGCATACAGGGTCTCGGTGGTCTCCTCCGTCAGGCAGACGATGCGCTCGGGATAACGTGAAGGCATTCGCGAATCTCTGCGGCGAAGGGCCGTAATATACAATCCCGCGAACGCCGGGCGGTCGAGGCGCCATGTTCCAGCAGCTATTCGACAGATTCAATGACCTCGTATGGGGCAGCGAGCTCGAAAGCAAGGGCACGCTCGGCCACATCGCCGCCCTGTTGCTGCGCCACGTGTACGCTTTGGTGCGTGACATCATCCAGGGGCAGCTGCCGCTGCGGGCGACGAGCCTGGTCTACACCACTCTCCTGTCGATCGTCCCGCTGGTCGCCTTCAGCTTCTCGGTGCTCAAAGGCCTCGGCGTGCACAACGACCTGCGCCCCTACATGTACGAGGTGCTCGAGCCGCTCGGCGCCCAAGGCCGGGAGATCACGGAGGAGGTGATCAACCTCGTCGACAACGTCAAGGGCGGCGTGCTCGGCGGGCTCAGCCTCGCGTTCTTCATCTACACGTCGATCTCGATGGCACAGAAGGTCGAGGAGAGCTTCAATCACGTCTGGCACGTGTCGCGGCCACGCAGCTTTGCCCGCCGGTTCTCCGAATACACGCTGGTGCTGCTCATCAGCCCCGTCATCGTCGTCGTCGCGCTCGGCATGATCGCGTCGATCAGCAGCAACCGGGTCGTTCAGGCGCTGCTCGAAAACGAATCGTTCGGACCCTTGCTCGTCAAAATCGGAGAATTCGCGCCTTCGCTCCTGATCACCGCCGTTTTTATCTTCCTCTACATGTACGTGCCGAACACGCGTGTGCGGTTCGTGCCGGCAACGATCGGCGGCGTCTTCGGCGGCGTGCTGTGGGCGGCGATCGGTGCCGTATTCGCCAACTTCCTCGCCTTCACCACGACCAAGACGATCATCTATTCGGGCTTCGCGGTCGCGATCTCCGCGCTGTTCTGGCTATACCTGAGCTGGCTGGTGCTGCTCGTCGGCGCGCAGCTCGCGTTCTATATCCAGCATCCCGAATACCTGCGCATCGGGCGCCGCGAGCCGCACCTGTCGAACAGCATGCGGGAAAGCCTTGCGCTGAACGTGATGTATTTCGTCGCGAGCGCTTACCGCGATGCCTCGCGCGTGATGAGCTTCGACGAGCTGGCGGAAAAGCTCAAGGTGCCGGCGATCGCCCTGACGCCCATCGTGAACAGACTCGAGCAGGCGGGTCTCCTGCTGTCGACCGATCGCGAAGGCATGGTGCCGGGCCGTGACATGGCGCGCATACGACTCTCCGACATCCTCGAAGTGGTGCGCAAGCGCGGCGAAACCGGCTCCTATCGCGGCCCGCGCTGGCTGCCCGGCATTGCCGCGCTGGCGCACGAGCTCGACGACGCCGTGAACGGCGTGGTCGGCGAGCGGACGCTCGCGGACCTGGTCGACGAGCTGTCGCACAAGCCGTAGGAGCCACCATGCGGGCGAGCAATCGTCGCCTGTGCCCGGCATGGCGGGCGCCTACGCGCCTGCGATCGTCATGCCGTCGACGAGCAGTGAGCCGCAGCGAATGCCGCCGCGCAGGTCCTGGTCGCGACCGATCGCCGCGATGCGCAGGTACAGCTCCTTCAGGTTGCCGGCGATCGTGACCTCGTGCACCGGATGCACGCTCTCGCCGTTCTCCACCCAGAAGCCGACCGCACCGCGCGAGTAGTCACCGGTGACGCCGTTCACGCCCTGCCCGATCAGCTCGTGCACGACGAGGCCCTTGCCCATCGTGCGGATCAGCTCGTCCATGCCCTCGGCCGTGCCCGGCACCACGAGGTTATGGGTTCCGCCGGCGTTGCCGGTGGTCTGTAGCCCCAGGCGGCGCGCGGAATACGAGCCCAGCACGTAGCCCTGGAGCACGCCGCCGGAGACGAGATCGCGATCGCGCGTCGCCACGCCCTCCGCGTCGAACGGCGCGCTCGCGATGCCCTTCGGGATGTGCGGACGCTCCTCGATGGTGACGAAGTCGGGAAAGATCTGCTCGCCGGCCGCGTCGAGCAGGAACGAGGCGCGGCGGTACTGGGCGCCGCCGGAGATCGCGCCGATCGCGTGACCCAGGAACCCGCGCGCCACTTCCGGCGCGAACAGCACGGGCGCTTTCGTCGTGCCGAGCTTGCGCGCGCCGAGGCGCGCAACGGTGCGACGCGCCGCCGTGACGCCGATGTGCTCGGGCGTTTCGAGCTCGGCCGCATCGCGTGCCGTGCTGTAGTGGTAATCGCGCTGCATGACGCCGTCCGCCTCGCCGACCACGACGCAGCTCAGGCTGTGGCTGGTGCGCGGATAGCTGCCGAGGAAACCGTGCGTATTGCCGTAAGCACGCGTGCCGCCGTGCGTCGACAGCGTCGCGCCCTCGGAGTTCGAGATGCGCGCGTCGAAGCCGCGGGCAGCCGCTTCGCAGGCAACCGCGAGCTCGATCGCGCGCGCCGCATCGACATCCCACGGCCACGCGAGCGCGAGATCGGGAGGATCGGTCGCCAGCAGCGCCGGATCGGCGAGCCCGGCGTACTGGTCCGCCGCGGTGCGGCGGGCGATCGAGCAGGCCTTGGCCACCGCTTCCTTCAGCGCCGCCTCGCTGAAATCGGACGTCGTCGCGCTGCCCTTGCACGAGGCGATGTACACGGTCACGCCTACTCCGCGGTCGTTCGTGTACTCGATGTTCTCGACGTCGCCGAGGCGTGCCGTCACGGACAGGCCGACATCGTGGCTCGCGCTCGCTTCCGCCTGGTCGGCGCCCAGCCGGCGCGCTTCGTCGAGCACGATCCGCACGATCCGCTCGAGCCTCGTGCCTTCCGTGGCGACGCGCTTGCCCTCGACGCTCATGCCGTCCGATCCTGCCCTCGTGATGATGCAGCCGCCTGCGCGCGCGGCTGAGAGAAGCCTTGCATGATACTATGCGGGCATGACGCGGGTGAACGACCGCACCGCGAGCAAGACCGCCCGCAAGCAGGAGCACCTCGAGCTGCAGGCACTCGGCGAGCAGCTGATCGGGCTGCCGGCCTGCGTGCTGGAAACGCTGGACCTCGATCCGACCCTCGTCGATGCCATCGTCGATGCCGGCTCGATGCGTGCGCATGGCGCCCTGCGCCGGCAGCGCCAGCTCATCGGCAAGCTGATGCGGCACGCGGATGCGGAGCGAATTCGCGCCGGGCTGGCGGCGTTGCGGCGCACGGATCGCGAGGCGAACGCCGTCTTGCATGCGGCGGAGCGCTGGCGCGAACGGCTGTGCGACGAGGGCGCTCCCGCACTGGCCGAGCTGGCGCGCAGAACCCGGCGCCCGGTGGACCAGATCGCAGCCGTCCTGCGGGAGCTCGAATCCGCGGACGCGGTGGGGCGCCGGCGGCTGCGGCGCCGCCTCTTCCGCGAGGTGCACGCGCTGCTCCAGTCATCCTCCATGAACGAAGAAGAAAAGGCATGAATCCGAAAGTCGGCATCATCATGGGCTCGCGCTCGGACTGGGACACGATGCGCCACGCCACCGTCGTCCTCGAAGAGCTCGGCATCGCGTACGCCGTGCAGGTCGTCTCCGCGCACCGCACGCCCGATCTTTTGTTCGAGTACGCGGGCTCCGCGGTCGAGCGCGGCCTCAAGGTGATCATCGCCGGCGCGGGCGGCGCCGCGCACCTGCCCGGCATGGCGGCGGCGAAGACCCGGCTGCCGGTGCTCGGCGTGCCGATCCGCTCGAAAGCGCTCTCGGGTATGGATTCGCTGTTGTCGATCGCGCAGATGCCGGCAGGCGTCCCGGTCGGCACGCTCGCGATCGGCAAGGCCGGGGCTGTCAATGCCGCGCTGCTCGCGGCCTCGATCCTCGCGACTTCCGACGACGCCGTGGCGGCGTCGCTCGAGGCATACCGTCGCCGCCAGACCGAGGACGTGCTGGCGCGACTGGATCCCGCCGGCGAAGAGTGACGACGGTCGGCATCATCGGGGCCGGCCAGCTCGGCCTGATGCTCGGCGAAGCGGCGCGCCGGCTCAACCTCGGGCTCGTGTTTCTCGATCCCGGCGCCGAGCCGCCGGCCGCCGCCGTCGGCCCGGTCATCCGCGCCGCTTATGACGACCCGCGCGCGCTGCACGAGCTCGCGGAGCGCGCCGACGTCGTGACCTACGAATTCGAGAACGTGCCGGTCGGGGCGGCGCAGCGCGTCGCGGAACAGGTTTCGGTCCACCCGCCCGTGGCGGCACTCGGGCGTGCCCAGGATCGGCTGGAAGAAAAGCGCCTGTTCGAGTCGCTCGACATCCCGGTTGCGCCGTGGCGACCGGTGGATTCGGCAGAGGACGTGACGCGGGCGGCGGCCGAGCTCGGGTTGCCGCTGATCCTGAAGACGCGGCGCCTGGGCTACGACGGCAAGGGCCAGGTCGGGATCGACCATGACGAGGACGTCGCCGGTGCCTGGGAGCGTCTCGGCGGCAAGCCCGCCGTGGCCGAGCGGCGCATCGCCTTCCGCCGGGAGGCCTCGATCATCGGGGCGCGCAGAAGCGACGGCGCGACCGCGCTCTGGCCGCTGATCGAGAACCGTCACGCGGGCGGCATCCTGCGCGTCTCGAAGGCGCCCCTCGAGGCGCCCGGGCTCGAGGCCGAAGCCGCGCGCCATCTCCGGCGGCTGCTCGAGGCGCTGGACTACGTCGGGGTGCTGGCGCTCGAGCTGTTCGAGGTCGACGGGACGCTGCTCGCCAACGAGTTCGCGCCGCGCGTCCACAACTCCGGCCACTGGACCATCGAGGGAGCCGTGACCAGCCAGTTCGAGAACCACCTGCGCGCCATCCTGGATATGCCTCTCGGCGATACCGCCCCCACCGGCCACTCCGCCATGATCAACCTGATCGGGACCGTGCCCGCCGCCGCCAGCCGACTGGACTCGGCCGGGTTCAGGCTGCACGATTACGCTAAAATAGCTCGTCCGGGGCGCAAGCTCGGCCACCTGACCACCGTGGCCGGCAGCGCCGCCGAACGCGACCGGCGGCTGTCGGACGCGTTGAAACTAATAGAAAATTGAGGCCGCACGGCAGCTCGCTGGGCCGCGGCCGGGACGCGGTAGAACCTGCAAGAGCAATGCGCGCCCCGACGTACCGGCGGAGCCTGAGGGCTCCGCGGACCATTCACGGAGGATCCGGATAACCGAGGTGGCATGTCCTACCTGAGTCACTTCAAGCTGAAGGAACAGCCGTTCCGGCTCACGCCGGACCCGGAGTTCGTGTACTGGAGCAAGCAGCACGCGCGCGCCAAGGCGTACATGGAATCCACCATCTGGCTCGCGGACGGCTTCGTCGTGATCACGGGCGAGATCGGGTCGGGAAAGACCACGCTGCTGCAGTCGTTCCTCGCCGAGCTGGACGACGACGTCATCTTCGCCATGGTGTCGCAGACGCAGCTCAGCCCGAGCCAGTTCCTGCAGGCGGTGCTGACGGAGTTCGGCTTCAAGCCGTTCAACCAGCGCAAGGTGGAGCTGCTCGACACGCTCAACATGTTCCTGATCGAGCAGTACGCGCAGGGCAAGAAGGTCGTGCTGATCGTCGACGAGGCGCAGAACCTCTCCAAGAAAGTGCTGGAGGAGATCCGCCTCATGTCGGGCATCGAGACGCACAAGGAGAAAGTGCTGCGCATCATCCTCGCGGGTCAGCCGGAGCTCAAGGACACGCTGGATTCGCCGGAGCTGAAGCAGCTCGTGCAGCGCATCCGCCTGCGCTTCCACGTCGGCCCGCTGGACCGGCGCGAGATGCGCGAGTACATCGAGCACCGGCTGGCGGTGGCGGGGCGGCCCGCGAAGGATCTGATCAAGGACGACGCCTACGACGCGATTTATCGCTACACGGGCGGCGTGCCGCGGCTCATCAACACGCTTTGCGACACCGCATTGCTCTGCGCATTCGCCGAGCAGAAGACGGTGATCGGGCTCACCGACGTGAAAGCGGCGGTGGCCGAGCTCAACTGGAAGGAGCACGAGCTGTCCGCGGGCTCGTACCCCGAAAAGGTTTCGGCCGCGCCGCAAGAGAAGCACCCCGGCCACGTCACCGGCATCGAGGTGCGCAGCGAGGGCGAGCTGCTCGGCAGGCACTTCTTCGGGCCGGGTCGCGTGATCGTCGGCCGCTCGCCCGACAACGAGATCTACATCCAGAGCAAATTCGTGAGCCGCCATCACGCGCAACTCACCAACGACGAGAGCGGCTGCGTCATCGAGGACTTGAACAGCACGAACGGCGTCTACATCGGCAGCGAGCGCATCAAGAAGTACCGGCTGAAGGACGGCGACATCGTGTCGCTCGGCATCCACGAGCTCGTGTACAGCGATCTCCGCCAGCCGAGCGCGAGCACCGCCCCCACCGAGCTCAAAGAGCGCCGCGGCTGACCCCCACCGCAGAGACGCGGCGCCCCCACCCGCACATCCGCCACGCGCGCCCAAACGCAGCCAACGATTCGAACACAGCCACCCCGTAGGAGCGCGCATCGCGCGCGACCGAACGCAGGCACGTACCACGAACGAAGGCACGCTGGCCCCGTCAGCATCGTTCACGCACGGCACCATCGAAGACAGGGCGGAGCCGTGGCCGGGGGGAGTCCCTCTCGGCGGCCACGGCTCCGCTCGTTGGGGTCCGTGCCGTTCACGAATAATGCTCAGTGAGAGCGTGGCTTTGTTTGGCTATGTGCCTTCGTTCGGTCCGGTGGCTGCGTGCGAGCCGGTGGCTGCGTTCGGTCGCCCGCAGGGCGGGCTCCTGCGGGGCCGGGGCGGGAGCGAGGTCAGAGGTCCTGGGGGCGACTGGCGCGGCGGTGCTGGTCGCGGTGATCGCGGCGCCGCAGCAGGACGACGAGCCCGCCGACGAGGCACAGGAGCCCGAGGGCGAAGCACACCTCCGGCCAGATCCAGTAGTTGAGGTACATGGAGGCCGCGAGGCAGAGCAGGCCGACCAGCAGGTAGAAGTAAGGAAGGCTTTCGTAGATCGGTTTGGAGATCCACATCTTGATGCCCTGACCGCCTGTTCTGGAAGAAGACACTACCCTGCCCGTCCCCGGCGAGTCCAGCCGCCGGTCTGTCCTGTCCCCGCCTTCCCTGGTTCCCGCCCCGGCGAGTCCGGCCGCCGGTCCGTCGTGTTCCTGCTTCTCGCGGTGTCCTGCCGCCGGAAGGCCTCAGCCGGTGCCGCCCACGGTGAGCGCGTCGATCCGCAAGGTCGGCTGCCCGACACCGACGGGCACGGACTGCCCGTCCTTGCCGCAGGTGCCGACGCCGTTGTCGAGCTCGAGATCGTTGCCGACCATCGAGATGCGCCCGAGCACGTCGGGGCCGTCCCCGATCAGCATCGCGCCCTTGACCGGGCGCGTGACCTTGCCTTTCTCGATCAGATAGGCCTCGTTCGCCGAGAACACGAACTTGCCCGAAGTGATGTCGACCTGGCCGCCGCCGAAGCTGGGCGCGTAAAGCCCCTTGTCCACCGAGCGGATGATCTCCTCGGGATCGTGCGGGCCGGCCAGCATGTAGGTATTGGTCATGCGCGGCATCGGGATGTGCGCGAAGGATTCGCGCCGGCCGTTGCCGGTCGGCGCGACGCCGGACAGGCGCGCGTTCAGCCGGTCCTGCATGTAACCGCGCAGGATGCCTTTCTCAACGAGCACGTTGCAGCGGCTCGGTGTGCCCTCATCGTCCACGGCGAGCGAGCCGCGGCGATTCGGCAGCGTGCCGTCGTCGACGATGGTGCACAGCTCGGAGGCGACCTTCTGGCCGATGCGGCCGCTGAACGCGGACGTGCCTTTGCGGTTGAAATCCCCCTCGAGCCCGTGTCCCACCGCTTCGTGCAGCAGGATGCCCGGCCAGCCGGGACCGAGCACGACCGGCATCGTGCCGGCCGGCGCCGGCGCGGCTTCGAGCTGCACGACGGCCTGCCGCACCGCCTCGCGCGCGAACTGCATCGGCCGGTCGGAGTCGAGGAACCACTCGAGACCGGCACGCGCGCCGCCGCCGGTGTAACCCTGCTCCCGCCGCCCGTTCGCCTCCAGGATGACGCTGACATTGAGCCGCACCAGCGGCCGCACGTCGGCCGTGAGCGTGCCGTCCGCGGCGACGATGAGCACGAGGTCCTGCGAGGCAACGAGGCTCAGCATGACTTCTCTGATGCGCGGGTCGAGCGCGCGCGTGGCGCGGTCGAGCTCCGCGAGCAGCGCCGTCTTGCGCTCGTCGGGCGCACTGACCGTCGGGTCGATCGGCGGGTACAGCTCGGGCGCGACCAGCGGCGCCGGCACCGCGACCGACTTCGCTTCGCCCTGGCGCGAGATCGCACGCGCCGCGCTCGCGGCGCGCTCGAGCGCGGGGACGATCAGCTCGTCGGAGTAGGCGAAGCCCGTCTTCTCCCCGGAGACGGCGCGCACGCCGACCCCGCGGTCGACGTGGAAGCTGCCTTCCTTGACGATCCCGTCCTCGACCGCCCAGCTTTCCTGGCGGCTGACCTGGAAGTACAGATCCGCGGCGTCGACGTCGCGCGTGCTGATGGTGGCGAGCGCGCGCTGCAGGTCCGCCTCGTCGAGGCCCGCCGGCGCAAGCACGCGGGACATCACCGTCTCGATCGGAGTTGCATCATTCATAGCGTTCTTCCCTGACGTCGAATCGGCCGATTTCAAGTATTTTGCTCAGGATGCATCGCGCAGGCAGCCGGCCATGTCGCTCACCGCGGCGAAGCGCTGCGCGTCGATCGCGTCGATCCGCGGATCCTCCCAGCTCCCGTCGATACCGTAATAGATCTGCCCCATTTCCTGCAGGGGTTTCTTGAAGATCTGGGAGAAGATCAGGAGCGCCGCCGCGACCTGCGGTCCGGCAACCACCGCGCCGACGACCGGCAGCGTGTTCCCGACGTTCGCGCTCACGACCGCCGCCTGCTCGTAGGCCTTGTCGTTCAGGCCGGTGCGCCCGACGATGCCGACGTCGGCCGCCGGGCCCTTGAGCGAAAGGTCGCAGGTGTATGCCTGCCCGTCGTCGAGCCGGAAATTGCCGGTGATCTCGTCGAAGCCGAAGCCGCGCTCGAACACGTCGCTGAAGTCCAGCGACAGCCGGCGCGGCAGCGCGACGACGCTCATCAGCCCGAACACGCGGCCGGCGCCGGGCTCGATGTCGTTCAGCTGGCCGCTGCCGATGCGCACGGCGACGTTGCCGTCGAGCGAATCGAGGAATTCCTGCCGCGGACCGCCGGACCAGCTGACGTCGAAGCTGACGTCCATGGACTCGCCTTCTATGCCCGGCGTGTAGTCGAGCCTCGCGAGCGTCCGCTGCACGTCGCTGCTGGTGAACCTCGCCTTCACCCAGGTGCGCTGGCCGGTCTGATCCGATTCGTCGATCACCCAGCCGGCGCTGCCGACAATGTCGAAGGTTTCGCTGCTGGTCTCGATACGCTCGGTTTCGAGGCCGCGCGCGGTGCGCTGGAAACGCGCGCTCAGGCTGCCGAAGCGGCGCGTGCCGAGGGCAAAGGCGTCGGCTTGCACGGCGAGCCCCGGCAGGCTGCGCGGATCGGTGAGACGCTCGAGCCCCTCGGCGGCGGCCGCGTCGCTCCCGGGTAACGTGAGCTTGCGCATGGCGAGCTCGATCGGCCGCGTACCCGTGAAATCGTACGGTACCGTGATGGTCCCCGCGACCTCCGGACCATCGAGCTGCACCACCCAGTCGAAAGCGCTGCGGTCGAGGGTCATGCGATGCCGCGCGAGATGCTGACCGATGATGCGCAAGTCGTCCACCACGAGGTCGACGGAGCGGATGCGGTCGCCGAATCCGGGCCCGCCGGCAGCGCCCTTGCCGAGCGCGAGCCAGGCGTCGACGTCGAGCAGCGGCGTGCTGCCTTCGACGTGCAGCCCGCGAGTCTGCGGCTCGCCGGGCGCGGCACCGCCGAACGCGAGCACGCCGCGATCGAGATCCCAGCCGGCGTCCGCGCGCTGGAAGGCGAGGCGCCAGCGGGCGGCATCGGCGAGACGGCCGCTGGCATCGATACGGCCCTCGGCCGGGAACGTCATGTCGAGCTCGAATGCGCGCGCCGGCTCGGCGGGCTTGCCGAGAGGCGCGGGCACGTCCAGCGCGAGGCCGTCGAGCTCGGAGGCGATGAGGACCTCGAGCGGCGGGCTCTCCTCCAGCCCGGCTTTCGGAAAGCGCACCTCGACGTCGTAGCTCGTCTCGCCGTCGAGCTTGTCGCCGAACGGCACCCCGAGGCCGTCGGTCAGCGCCGCCGCGCTCACGCTGCCCCGGGCGCGAAGGATCACGCTGCGCTCCGGCTGCTCCGGGCCCGCGCGCTCGAGCTCGATGGTGACCGGCGAGCCGAGAAAGCGCCCGACCAGCGCTTCCGCCGCGATGCTGTCGCGGGTGACGTTCACCGCACCGCGGACGTCGGTCACGGGAGCAGGCAGGCCTTCGATCCGCACCGTTCCGCCGTCGCTCTGCAGCACGGTCGTGAAGGTGTACTGCTCCTTGTCCAGGACCGGATAGCTGAGATCGAGATCGAAGGACCCTTTGCCTTCCACGTCCACCGCCGACAGGTGGCCGCCGAAGAGCCCGTCGATCGGGCTCGCGCGCGCGAACGCCCGGAGGCTGCCGAGCGTGCCGGTCGCGTGCGCATCGATAGTCAGCACCGGGCGGCGCAGGTCGGCGATCTCCACCTTCGCGTCGGCGCTGCGGTTGCCGGCGCTGACCGCAGAGTTCCGCACGCTGTAGAGCCGCGTGCCGTCGATCACGACGTCGGCGTCGATGTTCTGCACGTCCGGCCAGGAGCCCGCGTAGCGCAGCGTGGCGCCCTCGACGTGCGCGTCGGTGCGGAACGTGCCCTCGCCGTCGAAGGGAAACGCCGCGAGCGGTCCGCTGAGCCGGGTCGTCGCGGAGGTCACGCGGCCTGACACGAGCGCATCGCTGAGCCAGCGGTACAGGCCGGGCTTCATGATCTTCTCCGGCAGGTAATGCTCGATCGCGCCGACGTCGGGGGCGCTCCAGCGCGACTGCAGGTCGATCACGGGCGAGGCCCCGTCCGCCGGCAGGAACAGCTGGAAGCTGCTCTGCGTGGCGATGTCCGCGTTCGCGACGTGCACGCTGTCCGAAAGCAGCGTGATGCCGTCGCTGCCGCGCCGCCAGACGAGCGTGCCCGCCGCCTCGCCGAGCGCGATCGGCTCGCCGAACCAGCGCGGAAGGTTGAGAAGCAAGTTCGTCGCCGCGATTTCGAGCCGGCCGCCCGCGGGATCGGCGCGTACGGTGCCGCTCACGCCACGCACGCCCGGCCAGTCGCGCCACGGCGCGACGCCCGCGCGCTCGAAGGTCGCCCGGCCCTCGAAATGCCGCGCGTCGGAAGCCGGATCGAACACCGTCACGTCGAGGTCGCGCACCAGGCCGCTCGGCGCGAGGTCCGCGACGCTCGCACGCCAGGGTTCCGGCAGGAGGTCCGCGAGCGCCGGGAGATCGTCGAAATCGAGCCGGCTCGCGACGGCATGGACGCGATCGACGGCGCCATCCGCGCCCTCGCGGACCTTGAGCGTGAACGAGGTCTTCGGCCAGCGCCCGCGCGGCGTCTCGAGCACGAGCTCGTCGGCCGCGACCACCCAGCCTTCGGCATCACGCGAGAACTCGGCCCGACCCTGCGCCGACAGCGCAGGTCCCGGTACGGGCTCGCCGCTGCCGGACGGCGTCGCGACACGCGCGTCCGTGATCTCGAAGAGCGCCGTGGCGGCCTGTGGAACCGGCCGGTCGGCGAGCTCGAGCCAGAGCTGCAGGTTCGCGTTGCCGGACGCGAGCCCGACCGCGCCGGGCGAAAGGCTCGCGAGCCCCGCGAGCTTGAGCGCCTCGCCTTCGGCGAACAGCCGCCACGGACCGGGCTCGCCTCCGTCCTGCCGCCGCCGGCTCGCGGCGACGCCGAGCTCCGTGCCGAGCTCGTCCGGCAGGGCAATCCGCAGGTCGAGCTCGTCCTCCCCGTGCGCGCGGCGGAACTGTGCGTTCTCGATCCCCAAGGTCACGGGGCGGCCGCGGTGCGCGAGCATGACGTCGACCCGCACGTCTTCCGCCATGACGACCAGCGCTCCCGCATCGGCGCCCCCGCCGAGGCGCCATTCCGGCAGATCCTCGACCGGGATGCCCTGCACTTCCCAGCCGCCGTCCTGGCGCTCCAGGATCTCGACGCGCGCGTCCTCGATCATCACCCGGTCCGCAACGAGCTCGAGGTCGAGCAGAAGCCTGAGCAGGCCGACGCCGACGCTCACTTCCTGCGCGTTCAGCACCGGCGGCGCGCCCGGCGCGGTCGCGAGCCGGGCATCGTAGAACGTGAGCTCCGGTCCGGAGATGCGCCAGCGGGCATCCATGCCGGAGAACTCCACCTCCATGCCGATGGCCGCGTTCGCCCATTGCTTGATTTCTTCCTGGTAGGCCGGGAGCTTCGGCAGCAGCAGCCGGAACAGGCCGACCGCGACCGCGAGCAGAATCACGACGGCCGCGCCGAGATAAGCGACGTACTTGAGCAGGCTGCGGAGCAGCCGCACCACGCGATTGGCGGAACGTTCCACGGGGAGGCTAGATCAGCACGACGTCGAACTGGTCGCGCAGGTACAGCGATTCGGGCTGCAGGCGGATCGGCTTGCCGGTCTGCGCCTCCATCTCCGCCAGCGCGTTCGACTCGTCCGTCAGCAGCATTTCGATGACGTCCTGGTGCGCCAGCACGAGGATCTCGTCGAAACGAAACTGGCGGTGCTGCCGCAGAATCTCGCGAAATATTTCGAAGCACACCGTGGCCGTCGTCATGACGAAGCCGCGCCCGCCGCAATTCGGGCAGTCCTCGCAAAGGATGTGTTGCAGGCTCTCGCGCGTGCGCTTGCGCGTCATCTCGACCAGGCCGAGCGGCGACATGGGCATGATCTGGTGGCGCGCATGGTCGTTCTGCATCGATTGCTCGAGCACCTGCATGACGCGCCGCCGGTGCTCCTCCACTTCCATGTCGATGAAGTCGATGATGATGATGCCGCCCAGGTTGCGCAGCCGGAGCTGCCGCGCAATCGTGACTGCAGCCTCGAGATTGGTGCGGAAAATCGTCTCCTCCAGGTTGCGCCGGCCGACGTAGCCGCCGGTGTTCACGTCGACCGTGGTCATGGCTTCCGTCTGGTCGAACACGACGTGCCCGCCGGATTTGAGCGGTATGGTGCGGTCGAGGGCGCGCGCGATCTCGTCCTCAACCCCGTGCAGGTCGAAGATCGGCCGCTGCCGCGCATAGAGCTGGATCTTTGACTCGATGCCGGGCAGGAAGGTCCGGGCGAACGACTGCATTTTGCGGAAATCGGGCTCCGCATCGACCTGGATGCTCTCCACCTCGTTGGTGACGAGATCCCGGAGCAGCCGGAGCGGCAGCGGCAGGTCCTCGTGCACGAGGCTTTTCACCGGCGCTTTGCTGCCCTGCTCCTGGACGACGGCCCACAGCTTCTGCAGGAACTCGAGATCGGCTTTCAGCGCCTCCGGGCCGGAGCCTTCGGCGGCCGTACGGACGACCAGTCCGCCCGGCCCGCCGGCCTCGGCGAGGATGCCTTCCACGAGGCCGCGCAGCCGCTCGCGCTCCGCCTCGTCCTCGATGCGCGCCGAAACGCCGACGCCGGTGCCGCCCGGCAGGTACACGAGATAGCGGGACGGCAGCGTCACGAAAGTCGTGAGCCGCGCACCCTTGTTGCCGATCGGATCCTTGACGACCTGCACGAGCAGCTTCTCGCCCTCGCGCACGAGATCGCGGATGTCGGGGGCGGCCCGGCCGGTCTCCTCCGTGCGCGGCGACGCGCCGTCCGCGTCGCCGTCTTCCGTGAGCTCCGCCTCCTCGCGCGCGAGCGCCGACGGGCCGCCGTTGCCGCGGCCGATGTCGGAAGCGTGCAGGAACGCGGTGCGCTCGAGACCGATGTCGACGAACGCGGCCTGCATCCCCGGCAGCACGCGCGATACCGCGCCCTTGTAGACGTTGCCGATGAAGCCGCGCCTTGCGGCGCGCTCGATGAACACTTCCTGCAGCACGCCGTTCTCGAGCAGCGCCGCGCGCACCTCGCGCGGCGTCACGTTGACCAGGATCTCTTCGCGGGAGGATTCTTCCTTCACCGTGCCGCCCCCGCGAGAACGTCGAGGCCCGCGGCGCGCAGCAGCGCCGCGGTTTCGAACACGGGCAGTCCCATCACCCCGGAGTGACTGCCCGCCAGCGATTCCACGAAAATCCCGCCCAGCCCCTGGATCGCGTAGCCGCCGGCCTTGCCGAAGGGCTCTCCCGTCCGCGCGTACGCCAGCGCCTCGTCCGCGGTGATCGGGCGAAAACGGACCTCGCTGACGGAGAGCGCGTTGTGCTCGGACGCGCCGTCGAGCAGCGCCACCCCGGTGCACACGGTGTGCACACGTCCGGACAGGCGCCCGAGCATGGCCGCGCATTCCGCCTCGTCGCTCGGCTTGCCGAACAGCTCGCCGGCCAGCGCGACGACCGTGTCCGCCGCCAGGATCAGCGCATCGTCGCCGACGGCCGGCCGCGCGCTGCGAGCCTTCTCGAGGGCGAGCCGCAGCGCCAGGCGCCCGGGGTCCTCGCCGGGTTGCGGCGTTTCGTCGATGTCGGTGGCGGCGAAGCTGTGCGCGATGCCGAGCGCGCTCAGGATCTCCCGCCGTCGCGGCGAGGCCGATGCAAGGTGCAGCCGTCGTCCGGTCACTGTTGTCCTGTCCCGAGCCGCTCACTCACGATGGTAAGGATGCCCCGACAGCAAGGTCCACGCGCGGTACAGCTGCTCGACGGCCACCACCCGCGCCAGCCCGTGCGGCAGCGTATGCCGGGACAGCGACCAGCGGAGCTCCGCGCGCGCGAGGCAGGCGCTCGACAACCCGTCGGGCCCGCCGACGACCAGGCACACGTCACGGCCGTCGGACTGCCATCCGGTCAGCCGCTCAGCGAGCTCCGCGCTCGACAGGCTGCGCCCCCCCTCGTCCAGCGCCACCAGGCGCTCGGCGGGGCCGAGCAGGCCGAGCACCTTCGTGCCCTCCGCCTCGGCGGCGCGGCGCCCGTCGCCCGAGCCGGAACGCGCCGCGGCGGGAACGCTCACCAGCCCGAAGCGCCATTGTACCGGGAGGCGTCGGGTGTAACTTTCGACCGCCGTCTCGACCCAGGCCGGCTGGCGGCCGCCCACCGCGATCATCCGGATGTGCACAGAGGGCTCCGCCGGCGCCGCCGGATCAAGGGCGCGGCATCCGGGCGCCCGCTTCGCGAAAAGCGCTGCCGCAGGACACTACCCGTCGCGCGCGACCCGGTCCGCGGAAGGCGGGAGCGACCAGAGCTTCTCGAGGTTGTAGAACTCGCGCACGCGCGGCAGCATCACGTGCACCAGCGTGTCCTGCAGGTCGAGCAGCACCCACTCGCTGCCGTCGGTGCCCTCGATGCCGATCGGCCGCTGTCCGGCCTCGGACGCCTTCTCCGCCACCGCATCGGCGAGCGCCTTCACGTGGCGGTTCGACGTGCCGCTCGCGATTACCATGTAATCGGTCACGGTGGTCAGCTTGCGGACGTCGAGCCTGACGATGTCGCGCGCCTTCAAATCCTCGAGCGCGTCGATGACGATTTGCGTGAGCTGTTCGCTGTTCATGCACCTTCCGTCGTTTGCGGCGAGCCGCCCGGGCCTTCCGGCGCGGCGTAGCAGCCTGAGCTGTCGATCACGTCGAGCACCGTATCGGGAGTCAGGTAACGCGGGCTGCGTCCCGCGGCCACGAGCTCGCGGATCTCAGTCGAGGAGATCTCGAGCTGGGTCACGTCGTGCACGTAGATGTGCCCCGATTTCGCCTGGTGCAGATCGCCGATCCGGTGCGTGCCGCGATCGGCGAGCAGCTCGCCGAGCGGCCCGATGTCCGGGGCCCGCCAGCCCGGCCGGTGCGCCACCACGATGTGGGCGAGCGCCAGGATCTCGCGCCAGTGATACCACTTCGGCAGCCCGAGGAACGCGTCCATCCCGATGATCAGCGCGATCGGCCGCAGCGGGTGCTCGGCGCGCAAGGCCGCGAGCGTATCCACCGAATAGGACGGCCCCTCACGGCGGAGCTCGCGGTCGTCGACCACGAACCCGTGCTGCCCCGCCGTCGCGACCCGCACCATGCGCAGCCGGTGGTCGGGGCTCGCCACCGGCGTGCCGCGATGCGGCGGGTTGCCGGTCGGCATGAAGCGCACCTCGTCGAAGCGCAGCGACTGCAGGATCTCGAAGGCCGAGCGCAGGTGACCGAAATGGATCGGATCAAAAGTGCCGCCAAAAATTCCCATCGGGCTCACGGTCGTCTCCTCACGCCGCGCGCACCCTGTTGGCGGCGAGGCCGTATACCAGGTCCGTTGCGAGCTGCCAGGGATCCACACCCAGCCGGCCGCGCATCGCCGCATCCGTGCTGCGCGCGAGCTGGAGCTGCCGGTGCAGGTCGGCGGCGCGGTGGCGCCGCAGGCAGTTGCGCAGCGCCTGCTCGCGCGCCGGCCACATCCGTTCCCGGCGCAGCACGGCACGCTCGTCGCCGCCGCACTCCCGCGCGTGCGCGAGCTTCGCGAGCAGCCGGAGCTCGCGGGCCATGGCCCAGATCACGAGCGGCGGCTCCACGCCCTCGGCCTTGAGGCCGGCGAGGATGCGCAGCGCGCGGCCGGCATCGCCTGTCAGCACCGCGTCGGTCAGCTCGAACACGTCGTAGCGGCTGCTGTCCGCCACGGCGCGCACCACGTCGGCGGCGGTCACACGGCCTTCGCCGAGCAGCAGCCTGAGCTTCTCGATCTCCTGGTCGGCGGCGAGCAGGTTGCCTTCCACGCGCTCCGCGAGCAGCGCCAGCGCATCGTTGTCCGGCGCGAGGCCGTGACGGCGCATGCGCGCGGCGATCCAGCCGGGCAGCGCCGCCCGCTCGACGGGATAGACGGTCACGATGGCGCCGCGTTCCGCGATCGCCTCCACCCAGCGCGCTCCCTGTCCGCCGCGCTCGAGCTTCGGGGCGGCGACGAGCAGCAGCAGATCGTCGTCGAGCCGGGCCACGAGGTCGACGATGGCGGCGGAGCCGTCCCGTCCGGGCTTGCCGGTCGGCAGCCGGAGCTCGAGCAGGCGCCGCTCGGCAAACAGCGAGAGGCTGCCGGCGGCCGCCGCGAGCGCCTGCCAGTCGAAGCCGCCTTCCGCCACGTGCACCTCGCGGGCGCCGAAGCCGCGCTCGCGCGCCGCCGCGCGCACCGCATCCTGCGCCTCCTGCACCAGCAGGGGCTCGTCACCGGTGACGAGATAGCACGGCAGAAGAGTATTTTTCAGCGACGCCGGGAGCGCCTTGGCGGCGATCTTCATCGGGCTCCGGTGCGCCGCGGCGCGCGTCGGGTCCGGTCCGTTCGGTCGTGCATCGCCGTTGCCGGGCGCCTCACGCGGCCTCGAGCTGCTCGAGCCCGATGGATTCGCCCTCGAGGAGCACCGGGATGCCGTCGCGCACCGGGTACAGGAGCTTGCCGTCGTCGGTCACGAGCGCCTCGTCCAGGGTGACGGCCACGGCCGCGCCTTCGCGGTTCACGACCCGGCCGGCCGCGATCGCCGCGTTGAGCTTGCGCAACAGGTCGGCACGCGCGAGCGCAAGCCCCTTGTGGGTCACGGGGCAACAGAGTATCGACAGAAGCTTCTTGTCCATGTCCTTCGACGAGCAAAGCCGCGCAGTCCGGGTCGCATTGAGGCAGCTTTTGTTATGTTATACCATTTCGCTTCCGATGACCTGCCCATGCAGGGAGCATAACGGCTGGCGATGGCGGATAACAGCGGCCCCAAGTCCCCTCACCTCCTCGACAAGGCCGCCGTGGCCCTCTCGGGGCTGTGCCTCGTTCACTGCCTCGCCCTGCCTCTCCTCATGGCGCTGGTGCCGTTCCTGAGCGAGGCCATGCCGGACCACCTGCATGCCCGGTTGCTGTTGCTGGTCGTCCCGGTCAGCGTGCTCGCGTTCGCTCTCGGCTTTCACCGCCACGGCAGCACCGCCGTGCTCGCCGGCGGCGCCCTCGGGCTCGGGCTGCTGGCGCTCGGCGGCACCGTGGCGCACGCGCGCTGGGGCCTCGCCGCGGACCGCAGCCTGACGGTCGCGGGCTCGCTCGCGCTCGCCGTCACGCACTATTACAACAGCCGCCTGTCGCGGCACGCCGCGCAGCGCAGGGCCCACGCCGGGCATCACTAGGCTTTTCCGTCGCCGGCCGCGCGAGCTCCCGCAGCCGCTCAATGCCGCGGCTCGGCACGCGGCGGCACCGGGTCGTAGCCGGAGCCGCCGAAGGGGTGGCAGCGCGCGATGCGGCAGAGCGCGAGCCAGCCGCCGCGCACGCCGCCGTGGACGCGCAGCGCCTCGGCCGCGTAGACGGAGCAGGTCGGCTGGAAGCGGCACTGCCTGCCGAGCCACGGCGAGAGCGTGTGCCGATACACCCATACGCCACCCAGCAGCCCGCGCGCGAGGGCACGGTCGACGGAGGTGATCAGGCGCGCCGCCATCGCGTGCCCGCGGGACCGTCCTCGATCGCGATGCCGGCTGCCGCCAGGCGATCGCGGATCGCGTCGGCGGCCGCGAAATCGCGCCGCCGGCGTGCCTCGCTGCGTTCTTCGAGCAAGCGCTCGATCTCCGCAGCGGGCAGTGCGCCCTCTTCCGCACCGGCAAACCACTCCTCGGGATCGGCGCCGAGCAGCCCGATCACCCGGCCCGCGGCCGCGAGCGCCGCGGCGAGATCGCGCTTTTCGGCGGCGCTCTCCGCGCGGTTGACGGCGCGCGCCACCGCGAACAGCTCGGACAGTGCTTTCGGCGTGTTGAGGTCGTCTTCCAGCGCCTCGAGGAACGCGGCCGGCGGTTGCGCATCCGCTGCCGCGGAGAGATCGCTGCCGCGCAGCGCGCCGTACAGGCGATCGAGCTGGCGCCGCGCCGCGTCCGTCGTCTCGTCGGACCAGTCGAGCGGCTGCCGGTAATGCGCGCTGAGCAGCGCGAGCCGCACGGCCTCGCCGGGAACCGTGCGCACGAGATCGTGCACGAGCAGCACGTTGCCGAGCGACTTCGACATCTTGGTGCTGTCGATGCTGAGATAGCCGTTGTGCACCCAGTAGCGCGCGAACGGTGCGCCGTCGTGCGCGCAGGTGCTCTGGGCGAGCTCGTTCTCGTGGTGCGGAAAGACGAGATCCTGGCCGCCGCCGTGGATGTCGATGGTGGTCCCGAGGTGCTTCTCCGACATCGCCGAGCACTCGATGTGCCAGCCCGGCCGCCCGCGGCCCCACGGCGATTCCCAGCCGGGCAGGTCCGGAGTGGACGGCTTCCACAGCACGAAATCGTGCGGCGATTTCTTGTACGGCGCGACCTCGACGCGCGCGCCCGCGATCATCTCGCGCAGGTCGCGCTTGGAGAGGCGGCCGTAGCCGGCATCGCCCGCGACGTCGAACAGCACGTGCCCTTCCGCCTCGTACGCACAGCCCCTGCGGACCAGCTCCACGATCATCGCGATCATCTCGGCGATGTGCTGCGTGGCACGCGGCTCGACATCCGGCGGCAGCACGCCGAGGGCGGCCATGTCGGCGTTGTACGCCTCTATGTAACGGGCCGTTATCTCCTCGATCGGCTTGCCCGTCTCCAGGGCGGCGGCGTTGATCTTGTCGTCGACGTCCGTGATGTTGCGCGCGTACGTGAGCTCGTAATCGCGACGGAGCAGGCGTGCCAGCACGTCGAAGACGACGGCCGGGCGCGCGTTGCCGATGTGCGCGTAGTTGTAGACCGTGGGGCCGCAGACGTACATCGTCACGCGGGGCGGTTCTTGCGGCTCGAACGCCTCGCGCGTCCGCGTCAGGGTGTTGTGGAGGACGAGCGCCATCGGGCAGGGTTCGGAAGCCGCATTTCGGCCGTCATCATAGCAAGCGGGCCGCCGCGGCCGGGCGGGCCGGTTGCGAAACCGCCTATAATTTCGCGATTCAACGGATGGACTTTCGCTCAAATGGCCAATGAATTCGCGGCGCGCACGAGCGTCGAGCAGGTCGAGGAAGGCGAGGAGCTCGCGCCGAAGTTCGACGCGGACGGGCTGATCCCGGCCGTGACGACGGACGCCGACACGGGCGAGCTGCTCATGGTCGGCTACATGAACGCCGAGGCTTTGCGGCGCACGATCGAGACCGGCGAGGCGCACTATTTCAGCCGCAGCCGCCAGGTGCTCTGGCACAAGGGCGCGACGAGCGGCCTCGTGCAGAAGGTCGTCGAGCTCATGATCGACGACGACCAGGACTGCGTCTGGCTCAAGGTGGCCGTGGCCGGCAGCGGCGCGAGCTGCCACGTCGGCTATCGCACCTGCTTCTATCGGCGCATTCCGCTCGGCAAGGGCGCCGGCAAGCGGCTCGAGTTCACCGAAAAAGAAAAGGTGTTCGACCCGCAGGTCGTCTACGGCGACGCGCCGAACCCGACGAAGCTCTGAAAACCGTCAGCGAAGGCGCAGCGTCGGCCGCTGCTCGGCGTCGACGAGGCCGTGCTTGCGCAGCCAGTCGCGCGCGAAGCGGCCGTCGCCGTCGAGCCACGCGCGCGCCGAGCCTTCGCGGAAGCTGTAGCCCCACGCGTCCATGTCGGCGAGGCACCGGTCGGCGCCGAAGCCCGCGAGCCGTTCCGCGAGCAGCACCTGCAGATAGCAGACGGCGCCCTCCTCGTCGTCGTCGCCGCCGGCGTCCGTCGCGAGCGCGGCGCGCCGTGCGTCGTCCATGCAGACGTAGTGACAGAGCTCGTGCAGCAGCGAGTGCGCCGGCGTGTCGCCGCGCACGTAGACCGAGTTGCCGATCAAGCCCGCCTCCGCGTCGCCCCAGTACGAGCCCGGGATCGGCTCGCGGAGGCCGACTTGGACGAGCCGCGCGCCGTACGCCTCGACGACCGCCTCGACTTGGCGCCGATCGAGCTCGGCGAAGGTCACCACGGTAGCCGCGATAACGGGCGCGGGCTGGGCGGACATCGGGCCGGCTACTGCGGCTGCGGCAGCGGCTGCGACTGCGGCGACGGGCCGGCCGCCGCCGTCGCGCCGAGCGCCTGGATGCGCTGCATCACGCGGCGCGCGAGATCGGCGGCGAGCGCTTCGCGCAGGATCTCTTCTTCAGCCGCTTTCGCGAGCACTTGCGTCTCGTCGTAGGTGTAAGCGCGCGTGACGGCCATCGATTCGTTGTCGATCA